>NZ_DASWTF010000020.1:0-18324 GCF_036402275.1 Steroidobacter sp.
GCGTACATGCAGCGCTTCTTCCCGGCGGACACGCAGCGCCGCCTGAAGCTCTACACCGACGACATCGCGCTCTTCACCCGCTTCCAGATCGAGAGCCAGATCGAGTCGGCGTACGCGCACAAGGTGCAGCTGCCATCGGGCGGCAGCATCGTCGTCGATTACACCGAGGCGCTGGTTTCCATCGACATCAACTCGGCGCGCGCCACGCGCGGCTCCGATATCGAAACCACGGCAACCAACACCAATCTCGAAGCCGCCGACGAAATCGCGCGGCAGCTGCGCATCCGCGACATCGGCGGGCTGATCGTCATCGACTTCATCGACATGGAGTCGCAGAAGAATCAGCGCGCCGTCGAGGATCGGCTGCGCGATGCAGTGAAGCAGGATCGCGCGCGCATTCAGATCGGTCGCATCTCCCGCTTTGGCTTGCTGGAGCTGTCGCGTCAGCGCCTGCGTCCGTCGATCGGCGAATCCGCCAGCATCAACTGCCCGCGCTGTAACGGCATGGGCTCGATTCGCAGCGTCGATTCGCTGGCGCTGGCGCTGTTGCGCCTGATCGGCGAGGAAGCGCGCAAGGACCGCACCGTCAAAGTCATCGCCCAGCTGCCGGTGGAAGTCGCCACGTATCTCATGAACGAGAAGCGTGAGTGGCTGAACAACATCGAGCACAAGAGCGCCGTGCAAGTGGTGATGGTGCCGAACAAGTACATGGAAACGCCGGCGTACGAAATTCGCCGCGTCCGTGACGACGAGGCCGGCCTGCCGGAAAACTCTGCAATCAGTCATCAGATCCCGGTCGCGCCACAACCTTCCGCCGATGACATTGCCAAGCGCGAAGAGCGGGCCGCCGCGGCGGCTCCGGCAGTCGTGACATCGACGGTGCCCTCCATTCCGCCACCGCCGACGATTGCGATGGAAACCACCATCGCGGCTCCGCAGAAGCCGGTCGAGCAGATTGGTATTTTCGTGAAGTTGTGGCGCTTCTTCTTTGGCACGGGCACGCCGACTGCGCCCGCCGCCGAGCCGGCTCGTCGAGACGGTTCGCGTCCTCGCACCGACAGCCATCGTCGCGATCGAGGTGAAGGCCGTCATGGTCGTGACCGTGGCGATCGCGATCGCCGCGGCTCGCGAGATCGTGATCGCGGTGGCAAGCACGAGAAGCACGAACAGCGTGCGGACAAGCCGGCGCAGGAAGCTCGCCGCGACGGCGGTCATCAGCAACGTCAGGATCGCAAGCCGCGCGAACATGGCGCCGATGGCGGTCGCCATGAAGCCGGTGGTCGTCCTCAACAGCAACAGCAGGCGAAGCAACAGCAACCGCAACGAGCTCCCGCTGCCGCTCCGGCATCGGCCGACGGCGTTGCTCCTGCAGCTGCCGCTGCAGGCGATGCCCAACGCTCTGGCGAGCGCTCGGACAGAGGCGAACGCGGTGAGCGCGGCGGTCGCGGTCGTCGCGGCCGGCGTCGTCGTGGTCGCGGTCGCGGCGGTGATGATGGCAACGTCGGCGGCCAGGGCGGCGAAGGCCAGGCTCATGGTGGCGGCGCTGGCGGCGGCTCCCCTGCAGAGAATGTTTCCTCCGCGCCTCGTGAGTCGAGCGGAGGTGGCGGCGATTTCGGCGGCAGCTCCGCTCCAAGTCGGCCCGAGTCGCAGCCGCGCTCGGAAGCACCGCCTCAACCGCGTACTGAAGCGCCTCGGGAACACTCGAGCGAAGCGTCTCCCCCGCCGCCGAAGCCGCGCGAGACCGAGTCACATGCTCCCGCCGCATCGAGCGGTGGCGAGAAGTACACGGTGTGGAGCTCTACGCCCAGCAGCAGTAGCAGTTCCTGGGGCGGCGGCTCGTCGCGTCGCGACGAGTAATCGACGCTGAGCGATGGATCGAAGGGCCGGCAGCAACACTGCCGGCCTTTTTGTTTGCGCTGGTTTGTTTTCTGACTTACGGCCGCTGCAGGGTGCGCAGCTCGGCCACCAGCCCACGCGCCGCCTCTTCCAGCAGATCCAGCACTTCCTCGAAGCCCTGCGCGCCGCCGTAGTACGGATCGGGCACATGTCGTGAAGCGGCGCTCGGCGCGAACTCCATCATCAAACGAATGCGCTCGTGGTGAATGGCTGGCGCGCGACGACGCAACTCCAGCAGGTTGTCCTCGTCCATCGCGAGGATCAGATCGTAGTGAGCGAAATCTTCGGCCGCGACCATGCGGGCGCGCAGTTGTGACAAATCGATGCCGCGACGTTTGGCGGCCGCGATGGAGCGACGATCCGGTGGAGCGCCGACGTGATAATCGTGCGTGCCAGCGGAGTCGATCTCGATCTGCAGCTCCGGCGCCTGCTCCGCGAGCACGTGACGAAACACGCCCTCCGCGGTGGGCGAACGGCAAATATTCCCCATACAACAAAAGAGGATGCGCTTGACGCTGCGAGTTCCCATGTTGCTCGTGACTCCGACGCGACCGTGCTGCGTGTCATTGTAGTCGCCTTGCCGAGCGAGCGTACGTCTGCTCCCCTAGTCGGAAATGCTGATGGGCGGCCGTGTAGCGGCTGCGTACAACGAGGCGAAGTTCATGACACTTTCCAAGTGCCCACATCGAAGCACAATTTTGCAGAAGGCGACCGGGTGCGGGCGCATCGCCGTCCGGAGTTTCCTGACGGTACGGTGCTCCGGCTGATGGAGCTCGGTTATTTACTGATCCGCTGGGACAGCGACGTGCTGGAGACGGCGCACCACTCAGAGCTCACCAAGGTCGCGAACAACGTCTCGCAGCATCAGTGAGCTTCAGCTGACGCCCAACACCGAGCGCACGCGAACGAGGTCGCTTTCCGTATCCACGCCCGCCGGTGGCGGCGTCGATGCAACCGCAACCACTAGTTTCATGCCCGCCTGCAAGGCGCGCAGCTGCTCCAATTTTTCAGTGAGCTCCAGCTCAGCGGGCGGCAACGCGGTCACGCGCTGTAGCGCATCGACTCGATACGCGTAGATTCCCAAATGGCGCTGCGCGCCGGTGAAATTTACCTGGCTCGTCAAACCTTGCGGCGCTCCATCGCGCGTCCACGGAATCGGTGCGCGACTGAAATACAACGCTGTGCCGTTCTGCGCTGTTACGACCTTGACGACGTTAGGATCGAGAAACTCGTGCAGACTCATGACCGGCGTCGAGAGCGTGGCGATATCCGCATCTCCATGCTGTTCCAACAAAGCGGCCACCTGCCCCACCAGCGTCGGCGGCAACAAAGGCTCATCGCCCTGCACGTTCACGACGATGGTTCGCTTGTCCCAGCCGCGCGCGCTTGCAACTTCGGCGATACGATCTGTGCCCGACAAATGATTCGTGCTGGTCATGATCGCGATCGAGCGGCCCGAACGCGGATCGATGGCGGCCGCGGCGATTCGCTCATCGTCGGTGGCCACCAGCACTTCGTCCGCGCCGCTCTGCGCGGCTTTTTCGATGACCCACTGAATCATCGGCCGACCGCCGATATCCAGCAGCGGCTTGGCGGGCAACCTCGCCGACGCGTAGCGCGCCGGAATCACGACCTTGAAACTCACTTCAATCCTTCAGCAAGGGATCCGTCGGATCCAGTTGGCGCGCCTCGTCTTCGAGCATGACGGGGATGCCGTCGCGAATCGGATAAGCGAGCCGGTCGGCGCGGCAGACCAGCAGTTGCTGCGCCTTCGCGTACTGCAAAGGCCCCTTGCAGAGCGGACAGGCCAGGATGTCTAACAATTTGGAGTCCATGGACGCTCCGGTAACTTCAGTCCAATTCAATCAACCAGGTTCGAGGGCACGATTGAGCAATCGATGAATGGCCTGCGCGTCGGCCTCGCTCATCGCGATGTCCAGGCGCACCGCCCAGCAATTCGCGAGGCGCGAAGCATCGGCCCCGGGCCGGCATTTTACTGCATCCTTCTCGGTCATCAGCACTGGCGCGCCATCGGGGAAAGAAAGATCGGCTTCGGTCAGCCGCGCATGGTCCGGCAACGGGTGCGCATCGACGGTCAAGCCCAACGCCGACAATGCATCGAAAAACGCCTGAGGGTTGCCGATGCCGGCGATTGCATGCACCCGGGTACCGACGAAACTCTGCAGTGAGCGGCGTTCTCCCGTGCCGAGCGATGCTGCATCCCCGAGCACAGGAGTGGCGACCACCGCGTTTGGAATGGCCGCTCGCGTCTGGCTCGACTGAGAACGCCGGGTCAAAACTTTCAAATCGACGCTGTTCAGCCTCGTCGCGGGCTCGCGCAGCGGCCCCGAGGGGAGCAGTCGGCCGTTACCCAAACCGCGCCGCTCATCGATCACAGCAATTTCCAGGTCGCGCGCCAGGCGATAGTGTTGCAAGCCATCATCACACAGGATGACCTGCGCGCCTCGCTCGATGGCTCGCTTCGCGTCCGCGACCCGATCAGGCCCGGCAACCACCAGCGCATTCGTGCGCGTGGCCAGCAGTACGGCCTCATCGCCTACTTCATCGGCGGATGTCTCGTTCGTCACATCGCGCGGCCACTGAGTCGAGGTGCCGCCATAGCCACGCAACACGATGCCTACACGCAGCCCTCGCGAGTGCAGTTGCTCGGCGAGCCAGATCGTCAGGGGAGTTTTACCGGTGCCGCCGACGGTGATGTTGCCGACGACGATGACCGGTCGCGTGACCCGAAAGGATTGCGACCACCCTTTTCGATACGCCAGACGACGCAGGGCCGCGACGATGGCGAACAGCCACGAGAGCGGCAACAGCAGCAGCGAGAACCACTGGGATCGACGCTCGTACCAGACGCGCTGGAAAAAGGCGTCCACGATCAGACGTTGAACTGCATCCGATGCAGCTTCGCGTACTCGCCTTGTTTCGCGATCAGCTCGGCATGCGTGCCGCTTTCGACGATCGTGCCCGCTTCGATGACCAGGATGCGGTCGGCGTTCTCTATGGTCGACAGGCGGTGCGCGATGACCAGCGTCGTCCGGTTCTGCATGAACTTTTCAAGCGCCGTCTGAATGATGCGCTCGGACTCCGAGTCGAGTTGCGAGGTGGCCTCGTCCAGAATCAGGATCGGCGCGTTTTTCAGCAAGGCGCGTGCGATGGAAATGCGCTGGCGCTGTCCGCCGGACAACAGCACGCCACGATCGCCGACCATGGTGTCCAGCCCAGCCGGCAAGTCACGCACGAATTCCGTCACCAGCGCCGCTTCGGCGGCACGTTCGATCTGCTCGTCCGTCACCTTGCGGCCGAAAGTAATGTTGGCGCGAATCGTGTCGTTGAACAGCACGACGTCCTGCGTGACCACCGCGATCTGGTCGCGCAGGTTCTGCAGCCGGTACTCGCGAATATCGTGACCGTCGAGGCGAATGCTGCCGCTATTGGGTTCGTAGAAGCGAGGCAACAGATTCACGAGCGTGGACTTGCCGCTGCCGGTCTTGCCGACGATGGCCACTCTCTCGCCCGCGGACACCTTCAAATTCACGCCGTGCAGCTTCGTCGCATCGCCCGTGGGATAAGCGAAGGAAACATTCTGGTACTCGATCTCGCCGCGCGCTTGCGCCACGACCCGATCGCCGCCCTGCGGCTCCTGATGCTCGTCGATGAGTTGAAAAATGCTCTGCCCCGCCGCGATGCCCTGCTGCAGCGGGCCGGACACGCCGACCAGCGAGCGCAGCGGCTGCGCGATGCCGACCAGCGCGACGAAGAACGCCAGCAGATCGCCCATGCTCTGGCGCCCGGCTATGGCATCGGCGATGGCGATGGACAGCACGATGGCCGAGCCGGTGGCCGTGACCATCTGCACCACTGGATTGGACAGGCCCTTGGTGAGCACCAGGCGCATATGCGAGCGGCGGTTGTGCTCGTTCACGCCTTCGAACTGCGCGGCCTGGTAATTCTCCGCGTTGTACACCTTGATGACGCGCGGCGCATCCAATGTTTCCTTGGCGATGCGCGTGATGTCGCCCATCGAATCCTGAATGCGGTGGCTGTAACGGCGGAACTTCTTGTTGATGATGCCGATCAGCCAGGCCACCAGCGGGCCCATGATGAGCGCGATGGCCGCGAGCCGCGCGTTGAAATAAAACAAGGCGACGATGGAGCCGACGATGGTCAGCGCCTCGCGCAGCGTGATCAGGACCGAATCGGTGGCCGCCTGGCCGATCTGCTCGGTGTTGTGGGTGAGCTTGGTCAGCAGCACGCTGCTCGAGTTGCGATCGAAATAGCTCACCGGCAAGCTCACGATCCGTTCGAAGATCTGCCCGCGCAGGCGCTTGACGATGCGCCGCCCGACATAGCCCATGCAGTACGTCTGGGTGAAATCGCCCAGACCGCGCAGCAGGAACAAACCGATCAGGGCCAGGGGCAGCCAGACGATGGTGCGCGGATCGCGATTCTCGAAAGTGCCGTCGCCGAACACTTTGGCGAACGCCGTGAAGCTCACCATGCTGATCGAGAACACGATGGCGCCGAGCATCCCCAGCGCGAACATGCCGCGGTGAGGACGCAGATAACCGATCAGCCGTCTATAAGTGCGCCAAGCGTCGGCTGGAATGGGGGCCTTCGAGCCGCGATCGGGAGGTGACATGGTCGCGTAGTGTAGTCGCTATTGGGCCGCGGCCGAAGTGCTCTGATCGTTGACGGTGGCAATACTGATGGCTTTGAAGCCGAGGCGGCCGAGCACGTCCATGGCCGTGACCACGGATTGATGCGTGCTGCGGGCATCGGCGCGGATGGTGACGGGCAGATCCCGGCGCTCGCCGGCCAGCTTGGAAACCGCGGCCGACAGCGTCGAGGGGCTGGTGTTGATCAGCACCTGACCGTTGACGCGATACTCGCCGGTGGCGGTCACGGCCACCTCGATGGGATCCTTCTTCTGCTCCGCCGCCGGCTCGTTGCTGGCCTGAGGCAATTGCAGCTTGATGCGCGACTCGTCCACGAAGGTGGTCGAGACCATGAAAAAAATCAGCAGCAGCAACACCACGTCGATCAGCGACGTGAGGTTCATTTCCGGTTCTTCGTGGTCCTTCGGCCGCAGGTTCATGCCATCTCTCTCGCCTGGGCTTCCAACGCCTCGACCAGCTTGATGGCTTCTTTTTCCATCTGCACCACCAGCGTCTGCACGCGGCCCCGCAGATACTTATAAGCCAGCAGCGCCGGAATCGCGACCGTAAGGCCCGCAGCGGTGGTGATCAGCGCCTCGGCGATGCCGCCCGCCAGGCTGGCCGGGTTGCCGATGCCGGCGGTGGTGATGGCGTTGAAGGTGCGGATCATGCCGAACACGGTGCCGAGCAGGCCCATCAGCGGCGACAGCGACGCGATGGTGCCGAGCGTGCCGATGAAGCGGTCCAGCTCGTGCACCACGTGCCGGCCGGTGTCTTCGATGGCTTCGCGGATCACGACGCGATCGCGAAAGCGATTGGCCAGGCCCGCCGCGAGAATCTTGCCGAGCGGCGAGTTCTGCTGAAGCGCGGCGATGTGCTTGTCCTGGATCTGCTGCTGCTCCACCCACTTCCACACCTTTTCGGTGAGCTCGGCGGGCAGGACTCGCTTGGTCTGCAGGGTCCAGAGACGTTCCAGAAAAATGGCTGCGGTCACGATGGAGGCGAGAATGATGGGCCCCATCATGATGCCGCCGGCTTTCACGATTTCGAACATGAGTGTGTGAGCGACCGTGTGTAAGGAGCCGGGTTATTCGCCGCATGTTAGCAGCTTTCGTCGCAGGGGCATCATTACCGGGTCCAGTAACGTCGCCGTGTGTGACGCTGCTCAAAAAGTTGGGCGACGACTCGTCCCTCGTGAGGGACGAAACGCACGTGGAGCGCGCCGCTGGCGCTGGTTTCGTAGGTGCGCGCGCCCGCGGCTCGCCAGCGTTCGACCACAGCCGGACGTGGGAAATTCCAGCGATTGCGATAGCCGGTGGAAAAAATTGTCACATCCGGTCGCACGGCGGCGACGAATAGCGAACTCGACGAAGTGTCACTGCCGTGATGAGGCGCGACCGCCACGCTCGCCGTCGACAGGCCGCGCTCCAGCAGCTCGCGTTCGGCGTCGGCTTCGATGTCGCCGGTCAACAATGCTGAACCGTCGCGGCCTCGAATCGACAGCACGCACGAGCCGTCGTTGCGGCGTCGGGATTCAGTCTGCGCTCCGGAATCCGGCTCGGGATGCAGGACCATGAAGGTCACATCGTCCCATTGCCATTGCTGCCCACGCCGGCACTCGACCTTGCCCGGCGGCGCCTGCCTCACCGATGCGCCGACGAACACAGCTCGCACTGGCAAGGCCGCGAGCACATCGAGCAGGCCGCCGCTGTGATCCTGATCGCCGTGACTCACCATCAGCATGTCGAGACGGCGCACGTCGGCGTGACGTAGAAATGGCAGCACCGCGAGTTCGGCGGCGCTGCGACCCGATTGAAACGCCGGGCCGGTGTCATATAGAAGCGCGTGCGAATGAGTTCGCACGACGACCGCGAGCCCCTGCCCCACATCGAGCACGGTCAGTTCGAATGTGCCTGGCGCCGGAGTGGGCGCGCGATAAAACATCATCGGCAGACACAGGACCGCGCCCGCCACTCGCAGGGGCCAGATGGCCGGCAGCATCAACAAAGAGACGCCCGCCAGCAATGCGATGAACACGGGAAGCGACGGCTGCGGCGCGTGCCAAACGGCCAACGGATGTCGCGCCAGCCATTCCAGCAATGGCCAGCCCGCCTCCAATAGCATCGTCGGGAATTCGAGCAGCAGCGCACCGGCGGCCGAATGTATGGTCGCCGCGAGCGTTCCGAGCAACACGCCCGGCACGATCAACAGTGTGAATGCGGGAGCGGCGACGGCATTCGCAAGCGGCGCCACCAGGGACAAGTTGCCAAAAGCCACCAGCAAGACCGGAATCAATCCGATGGTCACGGCCAGTTGCACGCGCCCGAAGCTGACGATCGCGCTTTCCCGGACCACGCGGCCTGAAGTGGCCATCAAAATCACCAGCACCGCGACGAACGACAGCCACGCGCCTACTGCCAACGGCGCGAAAGGATCGAGTAGCAGAATCACTATCAAGGCCAGACTCAGCGAGCGGCCGATGGCGAGCGTTCGACGCCCCCAGCGCAGGCCGAAATAAATACATAGCATCACCAGAGTACGCTGGGTGGGAACGGACAATCCGGCGAGCACCGAGTAGATCACCGCCGCCGACAGGCCCGCGAGCACCTGACCATGCATGGCTGTAAGACCGAGCGATTGCGCACGACGCCAGCGAACAATGTTTCCACCGCACCAGGCCGCGAGCATGGCGACCATGCCGATATGCAAACCCGAGATCGCCATCAAATGAGTTGTGCCGGTAGCAGCGAATACGCGCCACTGCTCCACGGTCATGGCGCGCGTGTCGCCAATCGCCAGTCCCTGCAATACACCGAGCATCTCGTGCCCGCCGACGGCATCGGCGATGCGCGTCCCGATCCACGCTCGCACTCGGGCAATTACATAGCCCTCCGCCGGACCTTCGATGCGACGATTGCTTTCGGCCTCGCGCACGTAGCCAGTCGCGCCCAGACCTTCACGAAACAAATAACCTTCGTAATCGAATCCGCCCGGATTGGCGAACCCGTTGCGACGTTTCAATCGAACGGTGAGCTGCCACTCTTCGCCAGGCTGCGGCGTAGCGGGCGCGCGAAACCACGTCAGGCGCAGACGCGCGGGCACGTCGTCCGCAGCATCGATGACTTCGAACACAAACTGAGGATCCACGCTCGAATCGGGCAACGACGCGATGAAGCCACGGACGGCAAGATCCCGACCTTCGAGCGCCGGCGGCAAATCGTCCGCCAGGCGTAGCGCTGCATGACTCCACGCCCACGACACACCCAGCAGCGCCCCCGCCACCGCCGTTCGAAATGCAGATCCGCCCGGCCAGCGCGCCGCGAGCCGCCCGCTCGCGAGCGTCATCAGCAGTGCGAGTGCGAGCATCGCCAGCCCGGCGGGACTCGGCAGCCTCGCCAAGCTATGCACGACGCAATGACCCGCAAGAAACGCCAAGGCAATCGCACCCATTGCGCCTCCTTGCGCGTGCGCCAGTTCGCCCTCCGAGTGCGCGGGAAACTCACCACGCACACCTGAAGAAACCATCGCGACGGACCGCCGCCGCTGAGATAATCGTCGCCCGCTCCTCGCCCACCCCACCGCATGCCAAGACAACTCTTCAAGCCACTGAGCCGCCAGCGTCACCGCTGGAAGGAACGCTGGTTCATGCGGCCGTTCCGTCTGCTGCTGGAACATCCGGTGTACTGGAGCCTGAATCGTCGCAGCGTCACGCGCGCGTTCGCGCTCGGTCTGCTGATCGCATTCGTGCCGATCCCCGTCCACTTTCTGCTCGCGACCCTGCTCGCACTGGCGCTGCGGTTGAACGTGCCGGCCGCGATCGTCGGCACCTTTCTGGCGAATCCGTTCACCATGGTGCCCATGTACATGGGCGCTTACTGGGTAGGCTGCAGTCTGCTCGGCATCTCCGGCAGCAACATCGCCTTCGACATGAGCTGGGAGTGGCTGACCACGGCGCTGATCCCCATCTGGAAACCGTTCCTGCTGGGATGCCTCGTGCTCGGCTCGGCCGCGGCGGTCAGCGGCTACGTGTTACTCGGCGGCGTGTGGCATCTCAGCCTGGTGCTCAAATATCACGAGCGCAAGGGCGCCACGAACGCGAAAAGTTCGTTGAAAGGCGAGAAATAGCGTTACGAATGCAGCTTGCCGTCGGTTAGCGTCAGCGAACGCTGCAGTTGGGCAGCCAGCTCCGGGGCGTGAGTCACGATGATCAGCGCGGTGCCGAGCTCGCGATTGAGCTCCAGCATCAGTTCGAACACCTGCCGCGCGTTCGCACCATCGAGATTGCCGGTGGGCTCATCGGCGAGCACCACGGGCGGCTTCGTCACCAAGGCTCGCGCGACAGCCGCGCGCTGGCGTTCACCGCCGGAAAGCTGCCCTGGGCGATGTTCGAGCCGCGCGCCCAAGCCCACGCGCTCCAACAACTGTTTCGCCTGCGCGCGCGCCTCTGCGACCGACACGCGCCGAATCAGCAGCGGCATGGCGACGTTCTCCAAGGCTGTGAATTCGGGCAGCAGGTGATGGAACTGATACACGAAGCCCATCGCCCGATTGCGCAGATCGCCGCGCTCCTTGTCCGAGAGCTGATTGATCTGCTGACCCGCGATGCTCACCGTGCCCGAGGTGGGCAGATCCAGCCCGCCCAACAGCTGCAGCAGAGTGGTCTTGCCCGAGCCGGACGCGCCGACGATCGCGACGCGCTCGCCCGGATGGATCGCAAGGTCGATACCTTTGAGCACTTCCACGCGGGTGTCGCCCTGCTGGAAATGTTTGGTCAGATTGTTACAGGCCAAAACCGGTTCGGACATGGTTTCTCTAGCGATTTCTTTGGGTTTGTTCTCAATCATGCCGCAGCGCCTGCGCGGGCTGAGTGCGCGCAGCGCGCCATGCCGGGTACAGCGTCGACAGAGAGCACAGCAGGAACGTCGTCAGACTGATCTTGATCACATCCGGCCATTGCACCGTGGCCGGCAGGTCGCTGATGTAATAGACCTTGGCGTCCAGGAAGTGCATGCCCAGCACCGCTTCCAGCGCGTGGATCAATGTTTCCAGATTCACCGAGATCAGCACGCCCAGCGCGACGCCCGCGACGGTGCCGATGAAACCGATGGTCGTCCCCTGCGTGATGAAGATCTTCAGGATGCCCCGCGGCGAAGCGCCGATAGTGCGCAGGATGGCGATGTCGGCGCGTTTGTCCTTCACCACCATCACCAGCGTGGACACGATATTGAACGCCGCCACCGCCACCACCAACAGCAGGATCAGAAACATCGCCGACTTGGTGAGCTGAATGGAGCGGAAGAAATTGGCGTGCTTGCGCGTCCAGTCGTCGATGTAATAACCGCCGCCGAGCGACAGCGCCAGCTCGCGCACCAACTGAGGCGCGAGGAACATATCCGTGAGCTTCAAGCGCACGCCGGTGACCTGATCGCCCATGCGATACAGTCGCGCCGCGTCCTCCATGTTCACGTACGCCATGTTGCGATCGAACTCGTACATGGCGGCGTTGAAAATGCCGACCACCTTGAAGCCACGGTGGCGCGGCATCACTCCGACAGGCGTCGTGTTCCGCTGCGATGTCACGACGATCACGCGATCTCCCAGCGAGACTCCAAGCTCTTTCGCCAGCTCCGAGCCCAGCACGATGCCGTAGCTGCCGGCCTTCAGCTCGTCGAACGAGCCGGACGCCATCTTCTCGGTGATCGAGGTTACTTTGCGTTCGTAGTCGGCCAGCACGCCTGTGATCATCGCGCCGCTGCTCTTGGAGCCCGAGATCAGCAACGCCTGCGCTTCGATGTATGGAGCGGACGCCACCACATCGGGATGCTCGCCGATCTTCGCGGCCGTGCCCTCCCAGTCCGGCAGGCCGGAGCCGAAGGCGCTGATCGAAGCATGCGAGGTGAGACTCAGAATGCGGCCGCGCACCTCCTGCTCGAAGCCATTCATCACCGACAGCACCACGATGAGCACTGCCACGCCGATGGCGATGCCGAGCATGGAGATCGTGGAAATGAAGGAAACGAACCGGTTGCCGCGATTGGAGCGCAGATAACGGCGGCCGATGAGGAACTCGTAACGCTTACTCATAGCGCAACGCTTCCGCCGGCTCGGTCGCGGCGCCACGCAGCGACGGATAGATCGTCGCGAGCACAGTGAGCACCAGGGCCGTGAGCGTGATGGCGGCGACCTGCGGCCACTGCACTTCCGAAGGCATATCGGAGATCACGAACACGGTGGGATCGAACACCTTCGTGCCCGCCAGCCCTTCTAGGAACGGCACGATGGTGCCGACGTTGAATGCGAGCAGCAGGCCGACGATGAGGCCCAGCAGCGCGCCGAACCAGCCTATGAGCACGCCTTGGGTCATGAACACGCCGATGACATCACGCGGCGTCATACCCACGGTGCGCAGAATCGCGATATCGGTGCGCTTCTCGTTCACGACCATCACCAGCGCCGCAACGATGTTGAATGCGGCCACCGCTACGATGAGCATCAGGATCAAGCTCATCATGGTCTTCTCGATGCGCACGGCGCGGAAGTAGCTGGCGTTTTCGATGGACCAATCGCTCACTTTGAATTGGCCGCCGAGCGCCTGATTGATCTGCGGCGAGCGCACTGGCGCGGCGAAGATGTCGTTGAACTTCAATCGCAGCCCGCCGGGAATTCCGTGCGTGCCGGCGAGCCCGGAGGCGTCCTGGAGATGAACCAGGCCGAGCATGTTGTCGAGCTCCTGCGCGCCGGCTTCGAACACGCCACTGACGATGAAATTCTGAATGCGCGGCTTCAGGTCGATGCCAGCGATGGCGCCTTCACCGCCGTTCGACATCGCGGGCACGAGCACGGTGATCTCGTCACCCACGCGCGCATCGAGCGCATACGCGAGCCCGGAGCCAAGAATGATGTGCTGCTCGCCCGGGATGAGATCGCTGAAGCTGCCCACCTGCATATGAGCGGCGACATCGGAGACCTGCGGCTCGAATTCGGGATCGACGCCGCGAATCAGCGCGGCGCGCATATCCTCGCCCCGGCCGATCATGCCCTGCAGTTCGGTATAGGGCGCGACGCCGACGACGCCCTCTTCCTTGCGAATCCGGTCCGCGATGACCGGCCAGTCCTTCAGTTGTTCAGGTTCGCCGGACAGGGTGGCGTGAGAGGCCAGGCTCAGCAGGCGGCCGCGCATTTCGCCCTCCAGCCCGTTCATGACCGAAATGACCGTGATCAGCGCCGACACCCCGACGCAAATGCCCAGCATCGAAACCCAACTGATGAATGAGACGAAGAAGCCTTGACTGCGGCTGCGCACGTAGCGCAGCCCGATGTAGAGCGGCAGGGGGTGGAACATGTCTCTCCTTTGGGCGCGCAAGGCTACCCTGCCCCGGTCCTTATGGAAACTGGCCCTGAAATGTGAACTGGGACAACAAATCGGGGCCTCGTGCTTGGCCCTTATGTAAGGGCTGCTATAGAGTCCCGGCGGTCCTGCGTTGCGCCTCTGGCGCACGATCAAAAGTGGGGCCGTAAAGGAATCCCGTTTGGGAGGGTGCATGAGCTTTCAGATTCGCCCGAAATTGCGTAGCAAGCTGCCACAGCTGGTGGCCGGCCTGGCCCTCGCCATCGCCGCCGCCTCGTCTGCGTCCGCCGACGAGCTGACCACCCCTCCCGCCCCGACTGCCGGCGAGCAGGCCAACCGCCCCGCCCGCGGCATGTCCATGGAAAAGGTCGAAGCGACCTTCGGCGCGCCCACCAACCGCGCCCCGGCTGTCGGCGAACCGCCGATCACCCGCTGGGAATACCCCGGCTTCGTGGTCTATTTCGAGCATCAGTACGTCATCCATACAGTGGGCGTGGGCTAACCCACGTCCCTGATTCGATCTGCGCCTCCGGCGCAAGTCCCGCTCTGGTAGAGTCGTCGGCTCTTCGGGGACGCCTGCGGGCGTCGGCCCGAGTGTCCGCTATTTGGCCATTTCTATTGGAATGGGCGCCCAAGCGCCCCATTAGACGAGCCGATGACCGACTCCGAACGTCCGCTTCTTCCCAGCCGTGCGCAACTGCAAGTTCGTTGGGGCCAGCTCTACGGCTCCGCGACTTCCCTCTGGTTAGCCGAGGCCGCGCGCAAATCCTCCGGCCCGCTCCTGGTGATCGCGCACGATGCGCGGCAGGCCAGTCGCACCGAGGACGAACTGCGCTTCTTTTGCGAGCCCGGCACCTCGATTGAAACTTTTGCCGGCTGGGAGACGCTGCCTTACGACCTGTTCTCTCCCCATCCCGACATCGTTTCGCAACGGTTGCGACTGCTGTCGACGCTGCCCCGACTGACTCGGGGCATCGTCATCGTCGATCTGGAAACGATGCTGCAGCGATTGCCGCCGCAGGCCTATATCGACGCGCATGCCTTCGATCTGCGCGCCGGCGAGACCTTCGATGTCGCCGCGTTTCGCGAGCGGTTGACCGGCGCGGGCTACGTCGCGAGCTCACAAGTGATGGCGCCAGGCGAGTTCGCGGTGCGCGGCTCCATCGTCGATCTGTATCCGATGGGCAGCGACTCGCCCTATCGCCTCGACATGTTCGACGACGAAGTCGAATCGATTCGCAAGTTCGATGCCGAGACCCAGCGTTCCGGCGACAAAGTGCCCGCCCTGCGGTTGCTGCCGGCTCGCGAGTTTCCGCTGACCGCCGAAGGGATCCAGAACTTCAAGCGCCGCTTCCGCAATCGCTTTCCTGGCGATCTCACGCGCATGTCGATCTATCGCGATATCGCGGAAGGCGCGCCGCCGCCGGGCATCGAATATTACCTGCCGCTGTTCTTCGATCGCACGGCGACGCTGCTGGATTATCTGCCGCCGAACACCATCATCGCCGTCGAGCGCGAGATCGATTCGATGGCGACTCAGGCGTTCACCGAAGTCGAAACGCGTTACGAGCAGCGCGGGCACGATGTCGATCGTCCCATCCTGCTGCCGCGCGAAGTGTTCATGCCGGTCGCGGAGTTCATGCAGCGCATGACTTCGTATCGGCGCATCGAGTTGTCGCGCGTCGAGCTGGATCCGCTGACTCAAACTCTGCCCTATCAGAATTTCGCGACTCGCGTGCCACCGAGCTTGCGCGTCGATCAACGCAGCGAAGAGCCCGCGCGCGAGCTGGTGAACTTCCTCGGCTCGTTCCAGGGCCGCGTGCTGCTGGCCGCCGAATCCGCCGGTCGTCGCGAGATGCTGATCGATCTGCTGCACAAGAGTCACTTGCGACCTCAGCTGATCGACAGCTGGTCCGCCTTCAACGCCAGCAAGGAACGACTGGCGATCACCGTGTCGCCCATCTCGACCGGCTTGCAGCTGGACGAGCCGCCGCTCGCGCTGATCGCCGAAGAACAATTGTTCGGCGAGCGCGCCCGTCAGGAACGGCGTCGCCGCCGGCCCGAGCGCGATCCCGAAAAAATCATTCGCGACCTCACCGACCTGCATGCCGGCTCGCCGGTGGTGCACGAGGAATATGGCGTCGGCCGTTTCGTGGGCCTGACGACGCTCGATGTCGGCGGCCTCACCAGCGAGTTCCTGGTGCTCGAATATGCCGAAGGCGACAAGCTGTACGTTCCGGTGCAGGCGCTGGATCTCGTCAGCCGCTACACCGGCGCGCCGGCCGAACAAGCGCCACTGCATAAGCTCGGCGGCGATGCTTGGGAAAAGGCGCGAAAGAAGGCTGCGCAGCGCATTCGCGATACAGCGGCCGAGCTGCTGGATTTGTACTCGCGTCGTGCCGCGCGTCAGGGCGAACAGTTGGTTGTGCCAGAAGACGATCTGCGCGCGTTCGAAGCCGCGTTCAAATTCGAAGAAACGCCCGATCAGGCGCAAGCCATTCGCTCGGTGGTGGAGGATCTCGGCAGCGGGCGGCCGATGGATCGCGTGGTCTGCGGCGACGTGGGCTTCGGTAAAACCGAAGTCGCGCTACGCGCCGCGTTCGTCGCCGTGCAGGCGGGCAAGCAGGTCGCGGTGCTCGTGCCCACCACGCTGCTGGCGCAACAGCACTATCAAACATTCGCCGACCGCTTCGCCGATTGGCCGGTCCGGGTCGAGTCGCTGTCTCGATTCCGAACCACCAAAGAAGTCAATCAGGTCATGGAAACGCTCGAGTCCGGACAGACGGACATCGTCGTCGGCACGCATCGCCTGCTGCAATCGGGCGTGAAGTTCGCGCGTCTCGGCCTGGTGATCATCGACGAAGAGCATCGCTTCGGCGTCAAGGACAAGGAGAAGCTGAAACAATTCCGGGCGGAAGTGGACGTGTTGACGCTCACGGCCACGCCGATCCCGCGTACGTTGAACATGGCGATGGGCGGCTTGCGCGAGCTTTCGTTGATTACGACTCCGCCCGTGTCGCGACTGTCCATCAAGACCTTCGTGTCGCAATGGGATACCGCCACCATTCGCGAGGCCTGCCTTCGTGAGCTCCGCCGCGGCGGACAGATTTATTTCCTGCACAACAGCGTCGATACCATCGAGAAGACGGCGCGTACGCTCGCAGAATTGGTGCCTGAAGCGCGCATCGCTGTCGGCCATGGCCAGATGCGGGAACGTGAGCTGGAACAAGTGATGCTCGACTTCTACCACCAGCGCTCCAATCTGCTGGTGTGTACCACCATCGTCGAGAGCGGCATCGACGTGCCGTCGGCGAACACGATCATCATCGATCGCGCCGACAAGCTGGGTCTTGCGCAGCTACATCAGCTGCGCGGACGCGTCGGTCGCTCGCATCACCAGGCGTATGCATATCTGATGACGCCGCCGCGCAATCTCATGACTGCGGATGCGGTGAAACGTCTCGAAGCCATCGAGTCGCTCGAAGATCTCGGCGCGGGCTTCACGCTCGCCACGCACGACTTGGAAATCCGCGGCGCCGGCGAACTGCTGGGCGAGGAACAGAGCGGACAGATCCAGGAGATCGGTTACGCGCTGTATATGGAAATGCTGGAGCGCGCGGTGAATGCGCTGAAGTCGGGCAAGGTGCCGCAGCTCGATGAGCCCATGCATCAAGGGCCCGAAGTGGATCTGCATGCGCCGTCGTTGCTGCCGGATGAATATCTGCCGGACGTGCATCTGCGGCTCGTGCTGTACAAGCGCATCGCTGCGGCCAAGACGCCTGAAGAGTTACGCGAGCTGCAGGTGGAGATGATCGATCGCTTCGGTCTGCTGCCGCCGCCGGCGAAGAACCTGTTCCGCATCGCCGAGTTCAAACAAACGGCGCGTGCATTGGGCCTGCGCAAGATCGACATCGGTTTTGGCGGCGGCTCGGTTACGTTCGAGAGCGACACCAAGGTCGAGCCCGGCGCGCTGATCCGCTTCGTTCAGCGAAACTCGCGCACCCATCGCCTGGAAGGCGGCAACAAGCTCAAGTTCACCATGAACCTCGAGCAGGAGGAGCTGCGTTTCACCGCCGTGGAGCAGTTGCTCACCGAGCTGAGCCGCACATCTCCGACTCCAGCCGAGCTGGCGGCAGAAAAGGCTCGCGAAAAAACCATCGCCACCGCTGTCGCCAAAACCAATCAGCCCAAGACGCCGCCGCCCAAGCCGACGGTGAGTTACAAATCTGGGTCGGGTAAACGTTTCAAGCGATGAAGCGTCGGTGGCTCGCGGCGGCTGTCGGGGGGAAGTGTCCTCCCGGCACCGCTGCACCCGCCTCGCCACGCTGTACGCGTGTCGCCTGCTCGTACGTCCATGTAGCGCTATTGGGTCAACGTCCATGTTGATCCCAATTGCCGGGAGAACAC
>NZ_DASWTF010000021.1:0-25963 GCF_036402275.1 Steroidobacter sp.
CACGCTGGCGCGACCGGTCGCGGCCTTGACGCTCACATCGAGAATGCCGGCATGCCGGCGCAGCACCTGATCGATGAGCCAACTGCAGGCCGAACATCGCAGGCCTTGGATCAGCAGAGTGACCGACGTCTGGCCTTTATCGGTTCGGATGAACTGTGAAGCGAACTGCGGGTCCGCGTAGACGCGCCACTTATCGGCCTCGACTTCAATGCCCGGCCGGGTCGAAGCGCCGTCGCGGTATCGATAGAAATCTCCCAGCCCTGCGCGGGCAATGAGCTCGGCGACGGCCTGGCAACCGCTGCAGCATACCGGCTCATCGCGTTGCTCGACGCGCGCGATCAGGAGCGATCCGCGCAACGGCTCGCCACAGTGGAAGCAAACGTTCACTGCGACACCGGCGCAATGAAACGAGCCTTGGAGCGGGCTTCGAGATCGCCATCATCCGAACGAGCCACGATCTGAATGTCGCGCCCGCCGCTGATCGAACTGCGGGGAGCGCGAATGCGGACCGCTACA
Organism: Steroidobacter sp.; assembly: GCF_036402275.1. Lineage (NCBI taxonomy): Bacteria > Pseudomonadati > Pseudomonadota > Gammaproteobacteria > Steroidobacterales > Steroidobacteraceae > Steroidobacter > Steroidobacter sp. Next base: position 517 of record NZ_DASWTF010000021.1, read on the forward strand.
CTAACGACTTCGCCAGCGCCGACTCGCTGTAGTTCGCGGTCGGTATCCACGCTCACTCCGTCGATGCCTCGCGCCTCGATGTGCAGGGCGTGGTCGCGAGTGTCTTTGTTGATGAAGCGCACCGTGTAGACGTTTTCGATCAGATCGCCATCGAGGCGGCGATACAGAGCATTTCGGTCCCTGAGCACGTCGACTTCGACGAGCTGACGATTCGCGACAGCCACGCCGAAGCCGACGACCAAGGCGAGTAATACAGAGCCGTAGATCACGATGCGCGGTCTGAACACGCGCGTCGGCTTGTCATCCAGAGCGTTCTGTGTCGTGTAACGAACCAGACCACGTGGATAATTCATCTTATCCATGACGCTATCGCATGCGTCGATGCACGCCGCGCAAGCGATGCACTCGAGTTGCAAGCCCTGGCGGATGTCGATGCCCGTCGGGCAGGCCTGGACGCACAGCGTGCAATCGATGCAGTCGCCTAACCCTTTAGTCTTGGGATCGATACTGCGCGCCCGCGAGCCACGCGGCTCGCCGCGCTTCGCGTCGTAAGAAATAATGAGCGAGTCACGATCGAACATCGCGCCCTGGAAGCGAGCGTACGGGCACATGTATTTGCAGACCTGCTCGCGCATGTAGCCGGCGTTGCCATAGGTGGCGAAACCGTAGAACAGTACCCAGAACAGTTCCCAGCCGCCGAGCGAAGCAGTCAGCGCGGAGTCAGTCAGCGTTCGCACGGGAGTGAAGTAGCCGACGAAGGTGAACCCGGTGTAGAGCGCGAACGCGATCCAGAGCGCCTGCTTGCCGCTCTTGCGAAGCACCTTCTGCAGCGACCACGGCGCTTGGTCGAGGCGCATGCGCTGCTGGCGATTGCCTTCGGTCCAGCGCTCCATCCAGACAAAGATTTCGGTCCACACTGTTTGTGGGCAGGCGTAGCCGCACCACAAGCGACCGGCCAACGCGGTGAAAAAGAACAATGACAGCGCCGCGATGATGAGCAGCCAGCTCAGCAGGAAAAAATCCTGCGGGAAAAATGTCAGGCCGAAGATATAGAACTTGCGCGCCGGCAAGTCGAACAGCACAGCTTGCCGGCCGTCCCACTGTAGCCACGGCAGGCCGTAGAACAATCCGAGCAGCGCAATCGTGGCGGCGACCCGCAGCCGATTGAATCGGCCGGTAACCTCGCGCGGATAGACCTTCCGGTGAGCGATATACAGACTGCCGTCGTTGCTGACGGCGGCATCGGAGCGCACGGCGTTCATCGCTCGTCCCGGGTTTCGATCAGATAAGCAGTGAGAAAGCTGGCGATGGCGGCCATCATCCAGAAAAAGAAAAATCCGACGGTATAGCCGGCGCTACGGTCAGCCAGCCAGGCCGGCGGAGCGGCATCGTCCACGAGCAGTTGCGGGTCGAAACAAGCGAAGAACAACAGCGTGGCGACACAGGCCGCGAGAAACGAAGCCCAGAGCAGCACTCCCAGGTCTTTCAGGAAGTGCGGCCAGCGGGAGCGGTCGCGTGCAGTGAGTTCAGTTCGCGGCATGCGCTTGAGGCTCGTTCAAACCGAGCACGTAGGCCGCGAGCAGCCGGACTTTCATGTCGCCCAGCAGATCCTGGTGCGCCGGCATTTGATTGTCGCGCCCGTTGGTGACCGTCGCGCGCACGGAGTCGAAGTCGCCGCCGTGCAGCCAGACGTCGTCGGTGAGGTTCGGCGCGCCCAGCATCGAATTCCCCTTCGCGTCCGCGCCATGACAGCCGACACACAGAGTCTGGAAACGCTGCTGTCCGGCGCTGACCCAATCCGCCGGCGCCTTGCCGCCGCTCAGACTGAGGACATAGGAGGCAACCTCGTTGACGCCGCTGTCGCCGAGCACGCTGCCCAGGGCGGGCATCATGCCGTGGCGCCCTTGAGCAATCGTTTCCAGCAAGCGCTGTTCGTCGCCGCCCCAGAGCCAGTCCTTGTCGGTGAGATTCGGGAAACCTTTCGCGCCACGTGCGTCGGAACCGTGGCAGCCCGCGCAATTGGCGCCGAACAAGTTCTTCGCCATCGCCATTGCGTTGCCGTTGTTGGCCAGCTCTTGCAGCGAACGACCTTTCAGTGACGCGAGTTGAGCATCGAAGCTGGCTCTTTGCCGAGCGACTTGTTCTTCGTACGCGCCGACTGAGCTCCAGCCGGACGTGCCGGCGAAGTTGCCCAGGCCGGGATAGAACGTCAGATAGGCCGCGCCGAACACCACGGTGACGATGAACAGTCCCAGCCACCAGCGCGGCAGCGGATTGTTCAGCTCTTCCAGATCGCCGTCCCACACATGGCCGGTCTTGCCCGAGCCGTCGACGGTCGTTCGATCCGAAGCATCGGCTGCAGGCACGCGCGTGCGCGCTGTCCACCACATCAGCCACAGACACGCGACGATATTGATCGCGGTGAAGACGACTATGAAAACACTGGCAGGCAGGCTGATCATCGCGGCGCCTCCGGGTGGGTGTCCTGATCTTCGAGGGGCAGGCGGGCCATGCGCTCGAAATCATGCTGGCGGTTCTTGTTCCAGGCCCAGGCCCACAACGTCATGAAGGCCAGAAACAGGACCAACGTCAGTAGGCCGCGCACGATGCCCATATTGAAAACGATGTTCATTGTTGACCCTTCGCGGAACCGGCGGCCGCGCCGTGAAACTTGAGACCCTGCATGTATGCGATCAGCGCATCCATCTCGGTCCGGTTGCGCACGGCTGCGCCGGCATCTGCGATTTCTTGCGCCGTATAGGGAACGCCGATTTTCTGCAGCGCCTGCATCTTTGCTTGCGTGCCCGACGGATCGAGCGTGCGCTCGGCGAGCCACGGAAAGCCCGGCATGTTGGATTCCGGGACCACGTCGCGCGGATTCAACAAGTGAATGCGATGCCATTCATCGGTGTAGCGATCGCCGACGCGCGCGAGATCGGGACCGGTGCGCTTGGAGCCGAACTGGAACGGATGGTCGTACACCGCTTCGCCCGCGATGGAATAGTGACCGTAACGTTCAGTCTCGGCTGGTAGTGGACGCACCATCTGCGAGTGACAGTTGTAACAACCCTCACGCACATACACGTCTCGGCCTTCGAGCGCGAGCGCGGAGTACGGCTTTATCCCTGGCGACGGCTCGACGACCGAGCTCTGCATATACAGCGGCGCGATCTCGACCAGGCCACCTACGCTGATGACCACCGCGATGAGCGCGCCCATCAAGGCGATCTTCTTTTCGACGAGTTCGTGTTTCATGAGATTGCGACGATCAATGACTGGTGGCGGGCGCGAGCACGGCGACATCGACAGGCTTCGTATCGCGCACGGTGCGCCACACGTTGTAGGCCATGATCAGCATGCCGCTCAGGAACATCAGGCCGCCGAGCAAACGGATGGCGTAGTACGGATAAGTCGCTTTGAGCGATTCGACGAAGGTGTAGGTCAAGGTGCCGTCGTCGTTGACCGCGCGCCACATCAAGCCTTGCATCACGCCGGCGACCCACATCGAAGTGACGTACAACACGATGCCGACGGTGGCGATCCAGAAGTGCGCGTCCATGAGCTTGACGCTCCACATCTGCTGCTGGCCGAACAGCCTCGGAATCATCTGATACAGCGCCGCGATGGTGATGAAGGCGACCCAGCCGAGCGCGCCGGCGTGGACATGGCCGATGGTCCAATCGGTGTAGTGCGACAGAGCGTTCACGGTCTTGATGGACATGAGCGGGCCTTCGAACGTGGCCATGCCGTAGAACGACAGCGACACCACCAGGAACTTCATGATGGGATCGGTGCGCAGCCGGTGCCACGCGCCCGACATGGTCATGAGCCCGTTGATCATGCCGCCCCACGACGGCGCCAGCAGGATCAGCGAGAACACCATGCCGAGCGATTGCGCCCAGTCAGGCAGCGAGGTGTAGTGCAAGTGATGCGGGCCGGCCCACATGTAGATGGAGATCAGCGCCCAGAAGTGCACGATCGACAAACGATAGGAATAAATCGGCTTGCCGACCTGCTTGGGCACGACGTAGTACATCATTCCCAGGAAGCCGGCCGTTAGAAAGAAGCCCACTGCGTTATGGCCGTACCACCACTGCACCATGGCGTCGACCACGCCCGAATAGATGACGTACGACTTGGTGGGGGACACCGGAATCGCCAGGTTGTTGACGATGTGCAGGACCGCGATGGTGATGATGTACGCGGCGAAGAACCAGTTCGCGACGTAGATATGTTTCACCTTACGCTGAACGATGGTGCCGAAGAACACCACGCCGTAAGCCACCCACACGACCGCGATCAACAGATCGATGGGCCACTCGAGCTCGGCGTACTCCTTGCTCTGGGTCATCCCGAGCGGCAGCGTGACGGCCGCGAGCACGATCACCGCCTGCCAGCCCCAGAATGTGAATGCGCTGAGGCCGTCGGAGAACAGTCGTGCATGACAGGTCCGCTGCACAATGTAGTACGAGGTTGCGAATAGCGCCGAGCCGCCGAACGCGAAGATCACGGCGTTGGTGTGCAACGGACGCAGGCGGCTGTAAGTGAGCCAGGGAATATCGAAGTTCAGCGCGGGCCACAGCAGCTGCGCGGCGATGAGCACGCCCACCGCCATGCCGACGATGCCCCAGACGACAGTCATGATCGCGAACTGACGCACGACTTTGTCGTTGTAAGTGCCGCGCACGTTCGCATCAGCGCGCGAAATTGCGGCTTCGCTCGTAGCAGTGAGAACATTCGCGGACATCGTCAGCCTCGCCTCGGTATTTGAATCGCGAGACAAAGGTACCGTGCCGCTTTGTTTTTCTAATTACGGACAGCCCGAGAGAGACTGCGGGCCAGCCCTGAGTCGCGCAGCCGATTCAGGGTCCGCCTGATCCGCTCAGATGACTTTGGAGTACTGCGCCGGCGCCGAGCGCGTCAGATAAGCGTCGAACACCATGGCGATGGCGCGCAGGAGCGTGCGGCCGCGCTCGGTAACGTGAATGGCGTCACATTCGCTGGTAATGAGCCCGTCCGCGGCCAGACCCTGGAGCGCAGTCAGCTCGGTCGCGAAGTAGCTGTCGAAGTCGATTGCGTAGCGTCGCTCGATATCGCGCATCGAGACGTGGCCGCTGCACATGAGGCGCTGAATGACTTCGCGACGGAGCACGTCATCGACATTCAACATCACGCCACGCTCGACCGGCAGGCGCCCCTGATCCAGCGCTTCGTAATATCCGGTCAGATGTTTGTGATTCTGCGAATAGGAGTTGCCCACCGCGCCGATGGCGCTCGGGCCCAGGCCGATGAGGTCGCAGTCCCCGTGCGTGGAGTAGCCCTGGAAATTGCGATGCAAGCTGCCATCGCGCATGGCGCGCGCCAGGTCATCGTCCGGCAGCGCGAAGTGATCCATGCCGATGTAGATGTAACCTGCCTCGGTCAGCCGCTCCACCGTGAGCGCCAGCAGCTGCATTCTCGTTTCCGCGTCCGGCAACTGTTCGGCGCGAATCGCGCGCTGTGCTTTGAACAGGCGGGGCATGTGAGCATAGCCATAGGTCGCGATGCGATCGGGCCGCATCCGCACGACCGTGTCCAGCGTCTCGCCGAAGCTGGCGACATTCTGCAGGGGCAGACCATAGATCAGATCGAAGCTTACCGAGCGGTAGCCGAGCGCCCGAGCCTGGGCCATACATTGTTCGATCTGCTCGGCGCTCTGGCGGCGATTCACCGCTTGCTGGACGCGAGGATCGAAATCCTGCACGCCCAGGCTGAGCCTGTTGAAACCCAGGGCAGCCAGACCCGGCAGCGTCTCCGGGGCCAGCGTGCGAGGATCGATCTCGATCGAGATCTCTCGATGCTCGGAACGATCGATGCTGAAATGCCGGCCTAGTTGGTCGAACAGCGCCGCCAGTTGCGCCAAGGTCAGATAAGTCGGCGTGCCGCCGCCGAAGTGCAGCTGGCGCACGCTTCGGCGCCGGTCGAACAAAGCGCCTTGCAGCTCGATCTCCCGCTGTAAACGTTGCAGATACTGCTCGGCGTGCTTGGGATTGCGGGTGACGATCTTGTTGCAACCACAGTAGAAGCAGGGCTGCGCGCAGAACGGCACGTGCACATAGATCGACAGCGGTCGCGTGATTCCACAGTTGCTCAACAGCGCCACCCGTCGATAGCTTTGCGCGTCGAAGCCGCTGTGAAACTGAACCGCCGTGGGATAGGACGTATAGCGTGGTCCGTGGCGGTCGTAACGACGAATCAATGCGGCATCGAGTTTCATGGCTAAAGCGTCAAACCAGGGCCAGGCCCGGGAACCCCCAGGCCGCGGATCTGTTTTATTTATACGTTTAGTTATAAACGGGCGGGCGGCAGCGCCGCGCTCCGGAGGTCCACGCAGGCGGTGCGGGGTAGTCCGGGGATGGCGACACGCTGTAATCCTTGCCGGGAGCTCGCGGTGGGCTTGGCATCCTGGTCTGGTTCCTGGCCAATGCCGGGCAGACTCTTGCATCGAGCAAAAAAAATCCCAACTATGTCGGTTGGCGACTGCCAGCGGGGGCGGGTGAGAACAATGCAGACCTCTGAACAGCGGCCTATGACGACGTTTCGCGTGGCGAACGATGCGCCACAGGGTTCCACGCGGCAGGAGTCCTCGCCGCCGGCCACGCCCACTTCGCGACCGCATTCCTTCGAAGGTCGCCTGCTGCACGCATTGCTACATGCATTCGGCAATCCTCCGGTTCAGTTTGCGCTCTGGAATGGCGAGCGCGTGGGTTCCATCGGCAGCGAGCCCGTGGCCACGATGCACATCCCGGATCGATCCGCATTGGTGCGTCTTTGCATGGACCCCGACGTGCAGTTCGGCGAGCTGTACAGCGTCGGCAGGATCCAGGTCGAAGGCGATCTCGGCCGGCTCATCGAAGTGTTGTATCAGGGCGCGGCCCAGCCTGGACGCAATTCCATTTCGGCATTGCGGCACCTCGGCCAGTGGCTGCATCGGCGGCCCTCCAACACCTTGCTGGGGTCGCGCGAGAACATTCATCATCACTACGACATCGGTAACGAGTTTTATTCGCTGTGGCTGGGCTCCACCATGGCGTACACGTGCGCTTATTTCCCCACGCCGGACACCACCCTGGATCAGGCGCAGCTGGCGAAGTTCGAGCATGTCTGCCGAAAGGTCCAGCTGCGTCCCGGGCAGCACGTGGTCGACGCCGGCTGTGGCTGGGGTGGGCTGGCGCTTTACATGGCGCGCCACCATGGCGTGAAAGTCACTGCTTTCAATATTTCGCGCGAGCAGATCGCATACGCGCGTGAGCGGGCCAAGGAGGGCGGGCTCGAGCATCGGGTCGAGTTCGTCGAGGACGATTACCGAAATATCCGAGGCTCGTTCGACGCCTTCGTGTCCGTCGGCATGCTCGAGCACGTCGGGGTGGAGAACTATCCGGCGCTGGGCGAGCTGATCCGCGGGTGTTTGAAACCGCAGGGGCTGGGATTGATCCACACCATCGGGCGCAATCGCTGGAAGCCCATGCATCGCTGGATCGACCGGCGCATTTTCCCCGGCGCGAATCCGCCTTCGCTGAAACAGATGATGGACATTTTCGAGGATTCGGGCTTCTCCGTGCTGGACGTGGAGAATCTGCGGCTGCATTACGCCAAGACCCTCGACTGGTGGTGGCGGCTTTATGAGGAGTCGCGAGACCAGGTGGCCCGCATGTTCGATGAGAACTTCGTCAGGATGTGGCGCCTGTATCTGGCGGGCTCACGCGCGGCGTTCATTACTGGCGAGATGCAGTTGTTCCAGGTGGTGTTCGCGCCTGGCACAAGTAATAACGTTCCGATGACCCGCCATCATTTGTATCGATCATGAGCGCCGATTCCTGTGATGTGTTGATCGTCGGCGGCGGGCCGGCCGGCTCCACGTGCGCGCGCGTGCTGAAGAAGGCCGGGCTGGACGTGCTCATCATGGACAAGAGCGTGTTCCCGCGCGACAAGGTATGCGCAGGGTGGATCACGCCGCAAGTCGTGCAGGAATTGGATCTCGATGTCGATGACTATCGGCGCGGGCGCGTCCTGCAACCTATCGACTCCTTTATCACTGGCATGGGCGAGCAGGCCAATGCCGAGGTGCATTACCGGAAGGTGGTGAGCTACGGCATCCGACGCTGCGAGTTCGATCATTATCTGCTCGAGCGCAGTGGCGCGCGGCTGCGGCTGGGCGAGGCGTGGAAGTCGATGGAACGTCAGGGCTCGCGCTGGCTGGTGAATGGCGAGGTTTCGGCTGCGCTGGTCATCGGCGCTGGCGGACATTTCTGTCCGGTCGCGCGGCATCTCGGCGCGCATCTAGGCAAGGAAGAGCGTGCGATCAGCGCGCAGGAGATCGAGTTCGAGATGAATGACTCGCAGGCGGCGCAGTGCGCGGTCACTGGCGAGCGGCCCGAGCTGTATTTCTGCGACGATCTGAAAGGCTACGGGTGGTGCTTCCGTAAAGGCAATTATCTCAACGTGGGGCTGGGCCGCGAAGGCAATCACCGCCTCGCGGAGCATGTGCAAACGTTTGCTCGCTCACTGGCCACGCAGGGCAGGATTCCCTCCGACCTGCCGGGCAAATTCAAAGGTCATGCTTATTTGCTGTACGCCTACGGCAACCGGCCCGTGATCGCCGATGGAGTCATGATCATCGGCGACGCCGCTGGCCTGGCTTACACCCAAAGCGGCGAGGGCATTCGCCCGGCGATCGAGTCAGGTTTGATGGCTGCCTCCAATGTGCTCGCAGTCAACGGCGACTACCGTCGCGAACGTTTGTCTCGTTACGAAGCCGCCCTGCGCTCCCGCTTCGGCGAACGCGGCGAAGCCCCCGCACTCTCCATGCTTCCCGCTAAACTACGCCTCGCCCTCGCTCGCACCCTGATGCAAACCCAATGGTTCGCCCGCAAAGTCGTCCTCGACCGCTGGTTCCTCCACGCCCAGCTGCCCGCGCTGGGGCAGTCGCCTACTTAGCTGACCACTGCCAGTCCCGGACCTCGGGCATGTCTTCGCCGTGGCGGCGGACGTATTCGCGGTGCTCGATGAGTTTGTCGCGGAGGCGTTGGCGGAGATGGCCGGCTTGGGCGCCGAGACTGGGGACCAGGTCGATGGCGGCTTCGGCGAGGTGGAAGCGATCGAGGTCGTTGAGCACGGTCATGTCGAAGGGCGTCGTGGTCGTGCCTTCTTCCTTGTAGCCGCGCACGTGCAGGTTGTCGTGGCCGTTGCGGCGGTAGGTGAGGCGGTGGATGAGCCAGGGATAGCCGTGGAATGCGAATAGGATGGGCTTGTCCGCCGTGAACATGGAGTCGAACTCCTTGTCACTCATGCCGTGGGGATGTTCGCTCGCGGGTTGCAGCGTCATGAGGTCCACCACGTTCACTACCCGGATCCGCAGCGACGGCAGCCACTCTCGCAGCAGTGAGACTGCGGCCAATGTTTCCAAAGTGGGCACATCGCCCGCGCACGCCATCACGATGTCGGGCGAGCCGTCCTGATCGTTGCTGGCCCAGGTCCAGATCCCCGCGCCGGCGCTGCAATGTTTGATGGCCGCGTCCATGGACAACCATTGATGCTGCGGCTGTTTGCCCGCGACCACCACATTCACGAAATTGCGACTGCGCAGGCAATGATCGGTGACGCTGAGTAACGTGTTGGCGTCCGGTGGCAGATAAACTCGAATGACTTCCGGCTTCTTGTTGACCACGTGATCGATGAAGCCCGGGTCCTGATGGCTGAAGCCGTTGTGATCCTGCCGCCACACGTGCGAGGTCAGCAGGTAATTCAGCGACGCGATGGAGCGCCGCCAGGGAATGTGATTGCAGGTCTTCAGCCACTTGGCGTGCTGATTGAACATCGAATCAACGATGTGGATGAACGCCTCGTAGCAGCTGAAAAATCCATGGCGGCCGGTGAGCAGGTAACCTTCCAGCCAACCCTGGCACTGATGCTCGCTGAGCATTTCCATCACGCGTCCGTCGGGCGCGACGCTGGTGTCGCTCGACTCGACCTCGGCAACTGACATGCGTGAGGTGACCTTGAGCACTTCGTCCCAGCGATTGGAGGTGAACTCGTCCGGCGCGAACAAGCGGAAGTTCGCCGAGTTCATGTTCATCTTCATCACGTCGCCCAGGAACTTGCCTTGCACTCGCGTCGCCTCCGCGATGCGAGAGCCGGGCGTGGGCAGCTCGATTGCATACTCGCGAAAGTCCGGCAGACGCAGGTCCCGCAGCAGCACGCCGCCATTGGCGTGCGGGTTGTCGCCCATCCGGCGTTTGCCCACCGGCGCCAGCTCACGCAACTCCGGTCGGAGCTTGCCTTGGGAGGTAAACAATTCCTCCGGCTTGTAACTGCGCATCCAGGTCTCGAGCAGCTGCAGGTGATCGTTCTTCTCCGCGAGCTTGGCGAGTGGCACCTGATGCGAGCGCCAGCTGTTTTCCACCGGCACGCCATCCACCTCTTCGGGCCCGGTCCAACCTTTGGGCGTGCGCAGTACCAGCATGGGCCAGCGCGGCCGCTGACGAAAACCATTCTTGCGCGCCTCGGCCTGGATCTCACGAATGCGCTCGATCATGCGATCGAGCGTCTTGGCCATCGCCAGGTGAGTCGCGGCGATCGTATCCGCCTCGTCGATGAAAAAAGGCTCGTATCCGTAACCCTGCATCAGCTGCGCTAGCTCCTCGCGTGGAATGCGCGCGAGCACGGTCGGGCCAGCGATTTTGTAGCCATTCAAGTGCAGGATGGGCAGCACGGCGCCATCGCGCACCGGATTGAGAAACTTGTTCGAATGCCAGCTGGTCGCGAGCGGACCCGTCTCGGCTTCGCCGTCGCCGATGACGCAGGCGACGATCAGATCCGGATTGTCGAATGCGGCGCCGGTCGCGTGCGAGAGCGCGTAGCCGAGCTCGCCGCCTTCATGGATAGACCCGGGAGTTTCCGGGGCGACGTGGCTGGGAATCCCGCCCGGAAACGAAAACTGTTTGAACAGCCGCCGCAGGCCGTCCTTGTCCTCGGAAATATTCGGGTAGTACTCGCTGTACGTGCCTTCCAGATAAACGTTCGCGACCAGCGCCGGCCCACCGTGCCCCGGCCCGGCCACGTACAGCATGTCCAGGTCATATTTGCGAATGACCCGATTCAGATGCGCATAGATGAAATTCAGGCCCGGCGTGGTCCCCCAATGGCCCAGCAGGCGCGGCTTGACGTGCGATAGCTGCAGCGGCTGATCGAGCAGCGGGTTGTCCATCAGATAGATCTGACCGACCGCGAGATAATTCGCCGCGCGCCAGTACGCGTCGAGGCGGGTCAGATATTGCGGGGTGAGCGTGGGATCGTCGCGTTTCGCATCGGACATGACAGAAGCCTCCAGGGGATGCGAAGGCAATCGTCAGCCGCCGCTCAAAGTTTCGCCGTTCAGGGTCAAATGCATCTTCACCAGATGTGCCACCGAGCGCGCCTGCATTTTTTCCATGACATTGGCGCGGTGGATTTCCACGGTGCGCTCGCTCAGGCCGAGATCGATGGCGATGACTTTATTGGCGCGGCCGTCGACGACCAGGGCCATGACTTCGCGCTCGCGCGGCGTGAGCGATTCGCTGCGCCGCTTGAGGTCGGCATGCCGCTCGACGGTCTCGCGATTTTCCGCATCCTGTTTCAACGCGCCGTTGATGCGATCGAGCAGGTCCTGATCGCGGAACGGCTTCTGCAGGAAATCGAATGCGCCGTCCTTCATGGCCTGCACGGCCATCGGGATGTCGCCATGGCCGGTCATGAGGATCACCGGCAGCATGGAGCCGCTGCGATTGAGCTGCTGCTGCACTTCCAGGCCGCTCATTTCCGGCATGCGTACGTCCAGCACCAGGCAGCCGGGCTGATTGGGATCGAGCTTTTGCAGGAATTCCGCGGGACGCTCGAACGTGACGGCGTTGTAACCGACCGTGGACATGAGCACGCTCAACGCTCGGCGCATGCCATCGTCGTCGTCGACGATGTAGATGGTCGGTTTCTTGCGCAAATTATTTTTTGTGCTCATGGGATTTATCAGATTGCCGCCGGCCCAAGTTTATGAGATTGCCGCAGGCAATCTGAACCAGAACCTCGCGCCGCCGCCGTCGACATCGTCACAGCCGATGGCGCCTTCGTGCGCTTCAACGATAGCGCGGCTCGATGCCAGTCCCAAGCCGGTGCCTTGCTCCTTGCTGGTGAAAAACGGCCGAAACAAGTGTGCGCGAGCCTCCGTCGACAATCCTACGCCGTTGTCGACGACGGCCGTGGTTACGGCATAGCGATCTCCTGTCAACTCGACACGCACGCGCGCGGCGCGCTGCTCGGGACGCGGTACTTCGAGCGAATTCTGTACGAGCGTGTAAAGCACATGCTGAATGCGCAGCCGATCCACTGACACGCTGGGCAACGATTCCGCGACGGCGACTTCCAGCTGCACGCCGGCGCGGCTCGCGAGCAGTTCCAGCACGGGCATCAACTCGGCAAGAACATCGGTCATGGCGCAGACCGAGCGCGCCACGGCCGTATCGTTGAACAACTTGCGGATGCGTCGGATGCCCTGGCCCGCATTGAGCGCTTCGTTGCTGATGTGACGCAGAACGTCGATGGTCTGCGCGGTCATGGGTTCGGGGCGTGCCAGCATCCGCTCGGCGGCTTGCGCAAACGTGGCGATCGCGCCAATAGGTTGATTCAACTCATGCGCGAAGCCGCTGGCCATTTCTTCCAACGCCGAGGTGCGCGCGATCTGCATCAGCTGCTCCAGCAGTCGCGAGGTGTCGGGGTGGGGCCCGGGTTCACTGGCCATGGCGGAACCGTCGGTGGCCGACACAGACACGAGAGTGGAGCGGGGTTGCCATGGTTCCGTGAGTTTCATATGCGTCGCAGACTGCCGCAACCCCTGGCCGCCGACACCCGCGACTTCCACGGAAGCGACTACGCCCGCCCCGTAGACAAGATGCCAGGCAGCTGTCGTATTGTGCCGCTGTCAAAAGCGGCATAATTTGCTGACGATGGATCTGCTCAGCGACATCACCCAACACCTGCTGCGTTTTTCCCCCGACGCGCTCATCGTGGTCGACGCCGGCGGCCGCATTCGTTTCGCCAATCGGACGGTGACCGAGCTGTTCGGCTACGCCCCCGACCAGTTGCTGGACAAGCCGCTCGAAACGCTGATTCCCGAACGGCTGCGCGGCAAGCATGTCAGTCATCTGACCGCTTTCTTGGACAAACCGGGCAATCGCGAAATGGGCGCGCGTATCGCCGATTTGTTCGCCCGGCGCGCCGACGGCAGCGAGTTCGCGGCCGGCATCCGTCTCGCCCCGTTCAAGATCGGCGGCGCGCTGTTCGTGGCCGCCGCCATTCGCGACAACACCGAACGTCAGCAGATCAACGAAGCGCTGATCGCCGCGCGCGAAGAAGCGGACCGGGCGAATCGCGCCAAGAGCCGGTTTCTCGCCACCGCCAGTCACGATCTGCGCCAGCCCATTCAAACCATTCGTTTGTTGAATGCGGCCATGCTCAAGGTCTCGCCGCCCGATTTGCGGGAGCTGTTGCAACAGCAGGAGCGCGCCATCGAAGGCATGACGCGCATGCTCAACGCGTTGCTCGACATCAGTCGGCTGGAATCGGGCGCCATCGAGCCGCAGGTGACGAACGTGCCGCTCGCCGACCTGCTTCATCAATTGACGACCGAGTTCGAATCGGTTGCGCAGGCGCGTGGCATCGCCTTGCGCATCGAGCCCGCGGCTCTGATCGTTTCAACCGACCGGAATTTGTTTTATCAGCTGCTGCAGAACCTGGTCGGCAACGCCATGAAATACACCGACCAGGGCGAAGTCGCGGTCACCTGCGAGCCTGGCGCCGCGGCGCTGACCGTCACCGTGAGCGACACCGGCATCGGCATTCCGGCCGACAAGCTGGATCGAATTTTCGACGAGTACTACCAGGTCGACACCCAGGGTGCGAAGCGGATGGGCGTCGGACTGGGCCTGGCGATCGTGAAGGAAGTGGCCCGGCTGCTGGGGTTCACCGTCAGCATCAGCTCGCGCGTCGGCGACGGTACGCAGGCGACCGTGAGCATTCCCAATCAATATCTGACTGCCATGCCCGCCCGGACCGACGCTGCGAGCAGCGTCGGGCCGGTGGGCGGCACGACGCGCCGTGCGCGGGTGCTGCTGGTCGAAGACAATGACGGCGTCCGCCTGGCCACCGAGCTGTTCCTTCGCTTCGAAGGGTTTCACGTTCAGAGCGCTCAGTCCGCGGCTGAAGCCGAAACCTTGTTTGCAAACTGCCAGCGCGGCGATGTGATCGTCGCGGACTATCATCTCGACAGCCGCAACACCGGCTTGGAGTTGCTGACCCGGTTGCGCCAGCGCGTGGGCTACGACGTGCCCGGCGTCGTGCTGAGCGGCGATCTGCCATCGGTATTGCGCTCGTTGCGCACGTCGGTGCCCAACTGTCGGTTTTTGAGCAAACCCGTCGACACGGCGGCCTTGCTCGACGCGATCGATGAACTGTCTGCCTGAGGCATCCGCCGATGGGATATATCAAACAGATTCTGGTGATCGTCGACCCCACCGCCAGCGAACATCCCTCCGTCACCAAGGCTGCGTTGCTGGCCGAAAAGTTCGATGCACGGCTGGAGTTGTTCGTCTGTGACACGAAAGCTGCGCGTGAGATCCGCTTGCTGTCACACGTGCGCGCCCATCCCGCCGCGCCTCTTCATGTAAACATCAAGGGAATGTTGGAGTCGCTCGCCATGCCCCTGCGAGCGCGCGGCATCGACGTCACGACTGAATGCGTGTGTGCGGATCCGCTGCACGTCGGCCTCATCGATCGCACGCGTCATACCAGCGCCGATCTGGTGGTGAAGGACACGCATCATCATTCGCTGGCGCAGCGAACGTTTCTAACCAATACGGACTGGCTGTTGATTCGCGGTTGTCCGGCGCCGCTGTTGCTGACGAAAGGCAGGCCCTGGGCCGCCACGCCGCGCATCGTGGCCGCGGTCGACCCCGGCCACGTCAACGACAAGCCGGAGATCCTCGATCATTGGATCGTCGAGCATGCATCGCTGCTCGCGCAGCGCCTGCACGGCGAGCTGCATGTGACTCATGTTTATTTGCCGCTCGCGATCGTGGGCGCGGCGACGATTTCAGGCCCTTCGATGGCGGCCGCTCTGACGCCGGACGATCTGACGCGGGAAGAGCAGAGCCGTCGCAAGCAGATCACGACGTTGGTGAGCGAATACAACGTGCCGCCCGAGAATATTCATCTGGAATTGGGCGGGCCGGCGCAGGTCCTGCCGATCGCCGCTGAGCGCGTGCATGCGGATGTGATGACGATGGGAGCCATCGCGCGCAGCGGCTTGAAACGGATCTTTGTCGGCAGCACGGCTGAAGATGTGCTCGAACGGCTTCCATGCGATGCCTTGATCGTGAAGCCGCCACAGTTTGCCGAACACGCGGCGCTCTGAACGAGTGCCGCCGAGAGCAAGTTACGGAGCCCGTCTCACCAGCGCGCCGGCGGCCGAGTATCCACCGCCGAACGCAATCAACAGCGCATATTCGCCAGGCTCGAGCTTATGCGCGTAACGATGCAGAGTGATCGCGACGCTGGCGCAGCCGGTGTTACCCAACTCGCCGATGGTCAGCGCCACACGCTGAGGCTGTAGACCGAGATCGTCGGCGACGCTGTCGATGATGCGTTTGTTCGCCTGATGCGGGATCACCAGTCGCACGTCGCCCACCGTGAGCTTGTTACGCTCCAGGAGCAGGCGGGCCATGCCGGCCATCTCACGGCAGGCGTGCACGAAGATGTCCTTGCCATGATGCATGACCAGACCGCCGTCACGCGGCACCATGGTGATGCCGAATGGCCCCTTGCCACGGTCGGCCAGGCCGACGGTGTGCGTATCGAGGACTTCCAGCTGCAGCTTGCCCGGCGTGTCGCCGAGAATCAGCGCAGCGGCGCCGTCGCCCCACAGGTGACCGGACTTTTCATCGCCGTCGGAGGAATAGAGGCTGTTGTGTTCGGACGCGACCACCAGCGCCTTGCGCGAGCGGCCCGAAGCGAAGTACGCCGAGGCCATGTCGATGGCGTCGATGAAAGACGAGCAGGCCGTCGACAGATACATCGCCCGCGCATTGGCCAGCGAGAACTCCCGCTGCAAAACATGCGCGATGGTGCCGATCGTATCCCAGGGCGTGTAAGACGCGCCGATGATGAGGTCGACGTCCTCCAAGTTGGCGTCGCCGGTGCGTAACAGGTGCTTCACGGCTGCGATCGCCATCGAATTGGCGTTCTCGCCTTCGCCGGCGCGGCGGCGCTGGCGAATGCCGGTCAACTGCTCGAACCACGGCGAGGGCCGGCCGGTCAATCGCGAGAAGTAGTCGTTGTCCACGACTCTTTCCGGCAGGTACTCACCCGAGGCATGAATGAACATCGGTCGTCTCTGGACTGTCAAAGCGGAGCTCGGTAAGGCAATAGTAACTGGCGAGCCGCGCCTCCGGCGGCTCGTGAGGCGGCGGGATTATACAGGCGCGCGGGCCGCGCGGATTTCGTCGGTGAATAACTGCCCGTAACGCGCCAACTTCGCCTGACCCACCCCCGGGATGGCGGCAAATTCTTCCAGGCTGGCGGGTGCGCGGCGGACCATTTCGCGCAGCGTGGCGTCATGGAAGATGACGTACGGGGGCACACCGCTCTGGTCGGCCAGCCGTTTGCGCAAGGCTCGCAACCGGTCGAACAGCGGCTGGTCGGCCACGTGCACGTCGTCGGAGCCGCGGCCGCCCGCGTCGGACTTGCGTCGGCCGGACGGCGGAGCATCGGCGATGTGTACCTTGCGCTCGCCGCGGAGGACTTCCCAGCTGTGCGCGTTGAGCGACAGTACCGAATAGCCATCCTGAGTCTCCTGGACCAGGCCCTGATGGAGCAGGGCTCGCGCCACGCCGCGCCAGGCTTCGACGCTGTGCTGTTTGCCGATCCCGTATACGCTGAGCTGCGCATGTCCATTGTCGATCAGGCGCTGTGACTGGCTGCCGCGAAGAATGTCGATCAGATAGGCGGCGCCGAATCGTTCGCGTCGTTGCGCGAGCCGCGCGATACACGATAGGAATTGTTGCGCTTCAATGGTGCGGTCCTGCAGTTGACGGGGATTGCGGCAGTTGTCGCAATTCCAGCACGAACCGTGGAGCACTTCGCCGAAGTAGCGCAGCTGGATTCCCCGCCGGCATTCGGTGGACTCGGCGTAGTTGAGTACCTGTCGCAGCTGCTGCCGGGCCAGCCGCTGCTCGTCTTCCAGCGGCGCCCCCGTGTCGGGATCCACCTTTTGCTGGATCAGGAACTCGGCGGTGCGAATGTCGGCGGCACTGAAATACAAAATGCATTCGGCGGGATCGCCGTCGCGCCCGGCGCGGCCCGACTCTTGATAGTAGCTTTCCAGCGTGCGGGGCAGGTCGTAGTGGACCACCCAACGCACGTCGGGCTTGTTGATGCCCATGCCGAACGCGATGGTCGCGACGATCACGCGCGCGTCGTCGCGAATGAAGGCTTCCTGATTGCGGCGACGTTGCTCGGCGTCGAGGCCGGCGTGATAGGGCAGGGCGGCGACGCCGTCGGATTGCAATTGCAACGCGAGCTCGTCGACGCGCTTACGCGACAGGCAGTACACGATGCCGGCGCTTTCTTCGCGCGCTCGCGCGAGCAATTCGTCATACGTCCGTTTGTTCTTCGGGCGCACGCCGTAATAGAGATTCGGCCGATTGAAGCTGGCGACGTGCACGGCGGGCTCGTGCAGGGCGAGCTGGTTGATGATGTCCTCGCGCACACGCGGAGTGGCCGTCGCGGTGAACGCGAACAACGGAATGTTCGGGTGACGACGGCGGAGCGCGGCGAGCTGCCGATATTCGGGCCGGAAATCGTGTCCCCATTCGGACACGCAGTGCGCCTCGTCGATGACGAATGCATTGACGCCGCGGCCCGCGACGAGTCGCGTCAACACGCCGTCGAAAAATGACGATTGCAACAAGCGCTCGGGCGCGAGGTACAGCAGCTTGTATTCGCCCTGCGCCGCGCCTCGCAGGCGGGCGCTGACTTCGCTCTGTTCGAGGCTCGAGTTGATGTAGGTGGCGGCGATGCCGTTGTCCTGGAGCAGGCGCACCTGGTCCTGCATCAGCGCGATCAACGGCGAGATCACCAGCGTGATGCCGGGTTGCAGAACCGCCGGCAATTGAAAGCACAGCGATTTGCCGCCGCCGGTGGGCATGATGGCCAGCAGATCGCGGCCCGCCAGCGCGTCGCGCACGACGGCTTCCTGGCCGGGGCGGAAGGAGCTGAAACCGAAGCGGCTCTTCAGCGCGGCGCCAAGGTCGGGCAGGGCTGCGTCGATGGGTAAGGAGGCTGTCACCCGCACATCATCGCATTCCGATTCCCGCTTGTGATCGCTGGTAGCGGGCGGTTGCCACAATTCTTTGCCCACCCGATGCTTGGCGTGGATGGTACCCTCGCGTGTCCGCACCGCGACCGAGCGCAACCGATAACAACATGGGGGCTTCGTGACTGAACAGCAGAAGAATGCGCGCTTCGCACTGGCGGTCCTGTTCGGCATCAACCTGATGAATTTTTTCGATCGGCAGATCGCCGGCGCCTTGGGCGAGCCGATCCGCGTGGAGTTCGGGCTCAACGACACGCAACTCGGTCTGCTCGCCACCGTATTCACTCTCGTGTATGCCTTCGTGGGCGTGCCACTCGGGCGGCTGACGGACAACTGGCTCCGCACGCGCTTGATCGCCATTGGCGTGACGTTCTGGAGCGTGCTGACTGCGGCGTCGGGACTGGCGTGGAATTACGCGTCGTTCATGCTGACACGCATTGGTGTCGGCATCGGTGAAGCAAGCTGCGCGCCCGCGAGTCAGTCCCTCATCGGCGATTTGTACCCGCCGGAACGGCGCGCACGCGCCATGGCCATCTTCATGCTCGGCCTGCCGTTCGGGCTGTTCGCGGCTTATATGCTTTCCGGTGTTATCGCTCAGGCGTGGGGATGGCGCGCGGCGTTCTTCGTCGCTTGCGTGCCCGGCTTGATACTTGCGGCACTGGTGCTTCTCATCAAAGAACCGCCGCGCGGCGCCGTGGAAGCGCGCACGTCGCTTGCGCTGCCGGGCTCCCCTTTTCGATCGGTGCTGCGAATCAAGACGATGTGGTGGATCGTGCTGTCCGGTCTGCTCTATAACTTCAATGCTTACGCGGTCAACGTGTTTCAAAACCCGTTTCTACAACGATTCCACGAGCTCGGATTGAAGGATGCGAGCACGATTTCAGCGGTGTCGCTGGGGCTCACCGGCGCAATTGGACTGTTGCTCGGCGGCTGGCTCGGCGACCGATTGCGTACCCGGGCGAATGGGCGCGTACTGGTCGGCGCGTTTGCTTTGCTGTTGGCGGCTCCTTGTGTGTTCGCGGCGCTTCAACAGCCCAAAGGCGGCGTGCTGATGTTCACGGTGCTGATGGCCACATCGAGCGCGCTGTCCTTTGCGTATTACTCGACGACCTATGCCGCGATTCAAGATGTCGTCCCGCCCAACCTGCGCGGCACGGCCGTGTCGTTGTACTTCTTTGCGATGTACGTGCTGGGCGCAAGCTTCGGCTCGACCATCATGGGTGCGCTCAGCGACTTCTTCGCGCATCGAGCCATGATCAATGCCGGCGCGACTGAGATGGCGGACGTGTTCCGCGCGTCCGGCTTGCACAGTGCGATGTATGTAATCCCGCTGCTGATGTTGTTGTGCTCGGGATCGCTGTTCGGCGCGTCGCGAACGATCGCGGCCGATATGCGTGCGATGGGTTCGCAGGCCCGCTGACGAGATGAGATTGAGAGAAGATCCACGGGTACATGGATGTACCCCGCCGCCATCGGCGGCGGCGAGCCGCGAAAAGTCGCGCCTTTTTGCCTGCTCGCACGCGGGTCGTGGCAGGATGCCCGATCCCGCGTTTTATTATCGAGTGCCCGTGAGGCTTTCCATCATCAAGCCCGTGCCGCCCTTGGACACGTGGGCGACGATGGCCGTGCGACGATGAATCTTGGTGACGACGCCGAGATTGATGGCGAACGCCAGGTGCACGGTGGCGCCTTTTTTCAATCCCAGATTTTCGGTTTCGATGAACACGCCATTGGCGCTCAAATTGCGCGCGCGACACAGCTTGCCGGGACGCCCGGGAACGGAAACGTAGACGGCGGTACGCGCTCTATGACGTGTATGGAGACGTCGCTCCATGCTCAACTCCGCGAGTTTCGATGCGAGTTCATTATGCCGCGCTCCTAACCACCTGCGAAGAGGTGTGAAGAGGTGTTATGTCGCCAACGGACATCTATTATCAACACGGTCTCGTAGTCCCCTAGGTACTCTGCATGGTGTCACCGCTCACGCTTGACGAAATACGCCTTGCCGCCGGTCGGCTCGGCGATAGCGTCGTGCGCACGCCCGTGCATCGCCTGAATACGCCCGAGGTGCAACAGGCGGTTGGGCCTGATACCGAGACGTGGTTGAAGCTGGAGCTGTTCCAGCGCACCGGCACGTTCAAGGCGCGCGGCGCCTTGCTGAACGTGCTCGCGCTATCGCACGAGGCGCGCAAGCAAGGCGTCACTGCAGTAAGCGCCGGTAACCACGCGGCCGCCGTGGCTTTTGCCGCGGCCACGGCCGGCGTCAGCGCCAAAGTCGTGATGTTCGCGTCCGCCAATCCACTGCGTGTCGAACTGTGTCGCTCCTTCGGCGCCGAGGTTGTTTTCGCGGAAAACGCTCATGCCGGATTCGAGTTGGCAGCTCGCCTTGCGGAACAGGAAGGCAGAACGTTCATCCATCCTTTCGAGGGGCGCACGACAGCGCTCGGCACGGCCACCGTCGGCCTCGAGCTCTGTGAGCAGATTCCCGGCTTGGACGCTGTCATCGTACCGATTGGCGGCGGCGGGCTGTGCGCAGGTATAGCGTCCGCCGTGAAGTTGTCGGCGCCTCAGTGCGAGGTCTTTGGCGTCGAGCCCGAAGGCGCGGACACGATGCATCGTAGTTTTGCGGCGGGCGAGCCACGCTCCATCGAACGTGTCGCGACCATTGCCGACAGTTTAGGTGCGCCGTACGCCTTGCCGATCTCATTCGAATTATGTCGTCGCAATGTCGATGGTCTGGTTCGTATCAGCGACGCCGACATGCGCTCGGCGATGCGATTCCTGCTTCGTAACGCCAAGCTGGCCGTCGAGCCGGCGGGCGCGGCGGCCACCGCGGCGTTGATGGGTCCGCTCAGGGAACGGCTGCGCGGCAAGCGGGTCGGACTGATCGTTTGTGGCAGCAATATCGACGCGGCCACTTATGCTCGCCTGATCGCTGACGACCCACAGTAACAATTCTCAACAACGCTTCATGACGAACGCAAATTCGCTCCCCATCGGGGTGTTCGACTCCGGTGTCGGCGGTCTGACTGTGCTCCGCGCTCTCCGCCAACGGCTGCCCCACGAGCAGTTCATTTATCTCGGCGACACCGCGCGGCTGCCGTACGGGACCAAGAGCAGCGACTCGGTGCTGCGCTATTCGATCCAGGCCGCCGAGTTCCTGGTCAAGCAGGGCATCAAATATCTGGTGATCGCGTGTAATACGGCTTCATCGGTCGCGGTGGAACCGTTGCGCGAGCGTTTCGCGCCGATTCCGGTTATCGGGGTCATTGAACCGGGTTCGATGGCCGGCTGCGCAGCGTCGAAATCAGGCCACCTCGCCGTACTAGCGACCGAGGGCACGGTGCGCGGCGGCGCGTATCAACGAGCGATCACGCGATTGAAACCGACCGCGCAGGTGATGGCGCAGGCGTGCTCGTTGTTCGTGGCGTTGGCGGAGGAGGGTTGGACCGAGGGCGCGATCGCTGAAGCCATTGCGCACCGTTATGTTGACGAGTTGTTTCGTAACGATCCGGCGATCGATACGTTGTTGCTCGGCTGTACTCACTTCCCAGTGCTCGCGGCCGCTTTACGCGCAGTGATCGGTCCCTCGATCACCATCGTCGATTCGGCGGACACGACAGCAAAGGCCGTCCACGCGGAATTGTTGGAGCGTGGTTTGTTACGTGGAGCAGGGCCTTCGTTGCGACCCATCCTTCAGGCTACCGACAGTCCGGAGCGATTCGCGCGCGTCGGCAGTCGTTTCCTTGGTGAGTCGTTCGAGGCTGGGCAAGTCGAGCTGGTGGATATCAGCCCGACGGCTGGGGCCTAGCTTCGCGCGGCGACGGGGCTGCGTCTCGAAGTCGGCAGCTCGTCGTAAGACTCGACGCGATTGCGGCCGCAGAGCTTCGCGGCGTAAAGCGCGTGATCGGCCGCTTCCAGCAGCGCGAGCGTGCTGGGGAATCGTTGTTTGGTCGTGTACGTCGCGACGCCGATGGATGCGGTGATGTGAATGCCGCCTTCCTCGGCCCCATGATCCGCGCCCGCGAGCGACGCCAAAATGCGTTGGGCCACTTGGCGCGCCACCGCGCGGTCGGTGCTCGGAAGCACGACGATGAACTCCTCACCACCGAAGCGCGCCACGAGGTCGCTGCCGCGAACCACGGCTTGAATAGCCTGCGCGCAGCTGTGCAGAACTTTGTCGCCCACGGGAGTGCCGTACTTTTCGTTGACCAGCTTGAACCGATCGAGATCGATGTGTGCGACGCTGAGATCGCGACCGAAGACCACGGCCTGCGTGAACTCGCGATCCAGCATGCGATCCAGCCACGGGCGGTTGAGCACGCCGGTTAGCGCGTCGCGCCGGCTCGAATCCTCGGCTTCCTCGGTGCGCGTGAGCAGTACACTGGTCGTCGCCTGCAAGTTGGTCACCTCCTGCAGGGCGTGCAGGTTCCTCACCGCAAGTAACTCGCGCGCTTCGGCGAGGAGATTCTCGGAGTCGTCCGCTTCGAGGATGCTGGTCTCGTACAGGGCTTCGATTTCCGGGATCAGGCTCAGGATGCGCGCGACCACTTCGTTGAAGTGCTCGTGGCTCATGTGCAGCAGACGATGCGCGCGCTGGGCCAGCGCGGGAACCGAGCTTGCGCGGTCGGGGGAGAGGACCGCTTCGGCGAGGTCGCTGCCTAATGCGACGCAGCGCGCGAACTGACCTTCCTCGCTGTTCGCGGCGAACATCTGCGGCGAATGACTGGCCTCGACCGGCTTGCACAGCCGCTCGGGCAGGTTCCAGGACCGAAGCATCAGGGCCGTGTAGAAAGAGTGGTCCTTGCCCAGCTTGGCGATTTCGTACGCGACCCAATCTGCGTGCGTGGCGTTCGGCGGAAGTTGGCTGTAGAAGTCGCGCGCGGCGCGATCCAGCGCCAGCACACCCATGTCTTGCAGCAGGGCAGCCAGGAAAATGTCTTCGGCATGGCCGGTTTTCGCCGCCTCGCCAAAGGCGCGGGCGGCCGTGGCGGCCAGCAATGCACGGCGCCAGAAGCGGCTGTAATCGATGCCGGTCGCGCGCAGGGCGCGCATGGACGACACGAGAGAGAAGCTCAAGGCCAGTGTGAGAGCGGCGTTCAAGCCGATGATGACCAGCGCCTGGCGCAGGTTCTGGCTGGGACGGCGTTGTGCGTAAAATGCTGAGTTGGCGATGCGCAGGATCTTGGCCGTCATCGCGGGATCGCGGCCCACGGCGGTGGCCACCTTGGCCATTTCGATGTCCGGATCGCGCGCGAGGGTGATGATCTCCGTCGCGACTTGCGGCGGACTCGGGAAATCGATCTGGGCCTTGAGGCGTTGTTCGAGGTCCTGCGGCAGCATAGCCAGCGTCCATGAAGGGGCGTAAAAAGCGCGGAAGACGCCCCGGCCGGGGGGCTTCAACGCCTGTATCGGCCCTCGGGCAGATGGCTTAAGCGGGAATTTTGCTGGCGAAACCCTGAAGGTGGTCCGAAGTCGCCAAGTTGCTGTTGACACTCAAAAGGTTGGCGAAGAGAATGCCCGGCTCTTATGTCCGCGGAGGGGTACCCAAGCGGCCAACGGGGGCAGACTGTAAATCTGCTGGCTTATGCCTTCGTAGGTTCGAATCCTACCCCCTCCACCACTCCTCAAGCGGGTGTAGTTCAATGGTAGAACCTCAGCCTTCCAAGCTGATGGTGTGGGTTCGATTCCCATCACCCGCTCCATTGCGCATACCGCGATGAGTCGAGTGCTGCGGATATAAGAAGATGTTGAAGGGTCGCTCACGTAGCTCAGTTGGTAGAGCACGTCCTTGGTAAGGACGAGGTCACCGGTTCAATCCCGGTCGTGAGCTCCACTTCGGATCGTTGAGTCGTTCGTGTTTGCCATCTCGACTAAGTGACTTCTAGATAGAGGAACGCCGCTGTGGCCAAAGAGAAGTTTGAACGCACCAAGCCGCACGTGAACGTAGGCACCATCGGCCACGTCGACCATGGCAAGACGACGTTGACGGCTGCTCTGACGAAGGTGATGGCGGAGAAGCACGGCGGCGAGTTCAAGGCGTACGACCAGATCGACAAGGCGCCTGAAGAGCGCGCTCGTGGTATCACGATCGCGACCGCGCACGTGGAGTACACCTCGGATGCGCGTCACTACGCGCACGTGGACTGCCCGGGCCACGCCGACTACGTGAAGAACATGATCACCGGCGCGGCGCAGATGGACGGCGCGATTCTGGTGTGCTCGGCCGCTGACGGCCCGATGCCGCAGACGCGCGAGCACATCCTGCTGGCCCGTCAGGTGGGCGTGCCGTACATCGTGGTGTTCCTGAACAAGGCGGACATGGTGGATGACGCCGAGCTGCTCGAGCTGGTGGAAATGGAAGTGCGCGAGCTGCTGTCGAAGTACGACTTCCCTGGCGACACGACCCCGATCGTGAAGGGTTCGGCGCTGAAGGCGCTGGAAGGCGATCAGAGCCCGATCGGCGTGCCGGCGGTGGTGCAGCTGGTGGCGGAAATGGACAAGTACATTCCGGTGCCGGAGCGTGCGATCGACGGCGCGTTCCTGATGCCGGTGGAAGACGTGTTCTCGATCTCTGGCCGCGGCACGGTGGTGACGGGTCGTATCGAGCGCGGCATCGTGAAGGTGAACGACGAAGTGGAAATCGTCGGCATCAAGGCGACGCAGAAGACCACCTGCACGGGCGTGGAAATGTTCCGGAAGCTGCTGGATCAGGGCCAGGCGGGTGACAACGTGGGCGTGTTGCTCCGTGGCACGAAGCGCGAAGAAGTGGAGCGCGGCCAAGTGCTGTGCAAGCCGGGTTCGATCAAGCCGCACACGCAGTTCGAAGCCGAGGTGTACGTGCTGACGAAGGAAGAGGGCGGCCGTCATACGCCGTTCTTCAAGGGCTATCGTCCGCAGTTCTACTTCCGCACGACCGACGTGACGGGCGCGGTGGAGTTGCCGGCGGGCGTGGAGATGGTCATGCCGGGCGACAACATCAAGATGGTGGTCGAGCTGATCGCGCCGATC
>NZ_DASWTF010000022.1:0-39580 GCF_036402275.1 Steroidobacter sp.
GCCCGCGCCGGCGCCCCATCCATCATCAATGGAACGAGCGATGCTTCGCTCAGGCTCAAGCAGCCTTCAGCGTGTCCTCGCCCTTCTTCCAGTTGCAGGGGCACAGCTCGTCGGTCTGCAGCGCGTCGAGCACGCGCAACACTTCTTCAGGGCTGCGGCCGACGTTCAGATCGGTGACGTACGCGAAGCGGATGACACCCTGCGGGTCGACGATGTACGTCGCACGCTGAGCGACACCGGCTTCCGCGTCGAGCACACCGAGCGCCGAGGTCAGCTCGCGCTTGATGTCCGACAGCATCGGGAACGGCAGGTTGCGCAGCTCTTCCTTGTCCTTGCGCCACGCGAGGTGGACGAACTCGGAATCGGTGCTCACGCCGTAGACCACGGCGTCACGATCGTTGAACTCCTTGTTGATCTTGCCGAACGCGGCGATCTCGGTCGGGCAGACGAAGGTGAAGTCCTTCGGCCAGAAGAACACGACCTTCCACTTGCCGGAGTTGCTGTTCGAATCGAACGGCTGGAACGCGCTGTTCAGATCGTTCGACACCACGCCGGTCAGCGAGAACTGCGGGAATTTTTGTCCGACACCTAACATGTATCACTCCTCCATCAACAAAATTTAGCGCTGGCTTTGGGCTGGGCGCCATTAGAGAGAACAAGCGTTAAAGACGTGCTCCAGGCCGCTCTTCGTCGAGCACCCTGAAGCGACGGATGCAATTATGCGGATCCGACCCGCAATCGCCAATCGATTGTTTCGGGTTTTTTGATAGACTAAACCTATGAGGCTATTTTACACGCCCCGTGTGACAAGAATTGGGGTTACTCACCCATGAACCTGCGCGACCTGCGTTACTTCGTGGCCCTGGCCGACACCAAGCACTTCGGCAAGGCCGCCGAGCGCTCCTTCGTGAGCCAGCCGACCTTGTCGGCGCAGCTGAAAAAGCTGGAAAACTACCTCGGCGTGCAATTGATCGAGCGACAGCCGCGACGCGTGACGCTCACCGACACCGGCGCGAAAATCCTGCCGCTCGCCCGCCGCATCCTGCAGGAGAGCGACGAGATCATCTCGCTGGCCCGCAACGAACATGACCCCTTATCCGGCAAACTCAAGCTCGGATTGATACCGACCATCGGCCCTTACCTGCTGCCGCTGGTGGCGCGCCGGCTGCGCAAGCAGTTACCGCAATTGAAACTGATGTTGTACGAATATCAGACCCAGCAGTTGCTGGAGAAATTGCGCGACGGCGAGATCGAGGTGGCGATCCTGGCGCTGCCCGTGCCCATGGACGGCCTCGAAGCGCGCGAGCTGTATCACGAAGACTTCAACGTCGCGGTGCCCCACAATCACCCGCTGGCGAAGAAATCCCATATCAAGCTCGATGACTTGACCGGGGAGACGCTGCTGCTGCTCGAGGACGGGCATTGTCTGCGCGACCAGGCGCTCGACGTCTGCAACCGCATCGATGTCAAAGAGAACGAGGACTATCGCGCCACCAGTCTGGAAACCTTGCGACAAATGGTCGCAGCCGGTCTCGGCGTGACGCTGCTGCCGGATCTGGCGACGCGCGGTCCGTTCGGCTCGGGACAGGGCCTGGCGGTAAAGGCGTTCGCGCGACCGGTGCCGACACGCACCGTCGGCGCTGTGTGGCGCAAGAGCAGTTCGCGCACCCAGGCGATCGACGCCATGTGCGAAGTCATCAAGACGGCGATGAGCGAGAAGACCTGAGGATCGGTGTGCCGCATGAATCGAGTGCTACGGAATCTCGCTGTCATCGTCGTCGCATTGGTGGCCGCCGCCTGCGGTCAGGCTCGCGAACCCCTGACTGTCAGCGACGCGTGGGCGAACGCGACGCCCGCGGGTGCGACAGTCGCGGCCGTATATATGAAGGTCACGGCTGCTGAACGGGATACGCTGATCTCGTCCACGACGACGGTCGCCGATCACATCGAGATGCACACGAGCAGCGAAGAGAACGGCATGATGAGAATGCGCCCGCTGCCGACCGCACCGCTCGCGGCCGGCGAGCCGTTCGAGTTTGCGCCGGGCGGCGCGCATTTCATGTTGATGGGATTGCGGCAGCCGCTGCCCGCGGGTTTGCGCTTTCCCATGACGCTGCAATTCGAAAAAGCCGGCAGCCGCACGGTGCAAGTGCTGGTCGTTGAACCCGGCACACGCTAGCGGCGTTTAGCAGCACATGTCCAACTCACCCGCCCCGCCCAGCCCCGCCGATTTGCATGAAGACCAGGTCGTGGCGCTGCTGCGATCCGGCGCGCATGCGGCATTGCTGAGCGCTTACTTCGGCGAACGCGAATATCGTGAGCTGGCTCAGCTCGCGAAGCTTGCAGCGGATCGCGGCAACGAACGTGACACAGGGGGCGAAGTCGTTTTCGTATTGCCCGGAATCATGGGTTCGCGACTCGGCTCCGCAAACGGCGAGACCACGTCGCTATTGTGGCTGCATCCGACCGCCATCGCGGAAGGCGGGCTGTCGCAACTGGCGCTACCCGGCGGCACGGCGCTGAGCGCGTTGGGCGTCATGCTGCCCGGCTATCTGAAACTGCGACTGTCGCTGGAGATCGCGGGCTTTCGTCCGATATTCCATCCGTTCGACTGGCGCGCCGACCTGGAAACGCTGGCCCGGGCGCTGCTGCACTCGATCGAACGATCGGGCGCGTCCAAAGTTCACATCGTCGCTCACAGCATGGGCGGCCTGGTCGCCAGAATCGCATTGGCCAACGACCGAGCACGCCGCATTCACAGGTTGATCCAGTTGGGCGCGCCGAACCATGGTTCGTTCGCCCCCGTGCAAGCGCTGCGGGCCGTCTATCCGACCGTGCGCAAGATCGCTGCACTCGATCATCACAACAGCGCCGAAGCATTGGCTCGCGCAGTGTTCCTGACCCTGCCCGGTCTTTATCAAATGTTGCCATCGGTGCTGTCGCCGAACGAGCCCGATTTGTTCGACCCCTCGCAATGGCCGCAGGACGAGTTGGCGCCGGACGCGACCATGCTGGCTCATGCCTCGAAAGTCCGCAGCCGGATGCCGCCGCCCGATGAACGCTGCGCGGTCATCGTGGGCACTCATCAAGAAACCGTCACATCGTTGCGCGTGGTCGATGGCGGTTTCGAGTATTCGATCCGGCGCGACGGCGATGGCACCGTGCCGTTGTCACGCGCTCTCTGGGATGGTGCGGCAACCTGGTTCGTTCAGGAAAATCACGGCGCGCTCACCAACAACAACGAAGTTCTGGCCGCGGTGAACGGCATCCTGAAGGAAGGACGGACCGCTCAACTGTCGACCACGCGACCCGTGGCCGCGAATGAGCTCGTCCGTACTGTGACCGACACCGAGCTGCGGGCGGCTGCCACCCACAAAGTCCATTGGGACCGTCTCTCGCTCGACAGCCGACGGCGCATTCTCGATCCCGTCATTACTCCGGAGTTCATGAGCCCCGCGGCGGTGGTGCCCCACACTGCTTAGGTGTACCCTTACCGAACCGATCGAATCAACCACCGCGGCGGCGACGTTTCGGCGCGGTGTTCGTCGTGATAGGGGGCTAAGTAGCGGTGCAACCAACCGATACTGGAAATCCTGACTATTATCATCGCGTCGTCGATTGCCAGTGGGCGTGCCCGGCCCATACTGACGTTCCTGAATACATTCGCCTGATCGCGCAGGGACAATTCACCGAGGCGTATCTCGTCAACCGTGAGTCCAACGTATTCCCGGGCATTCTCGGCCGGGTGTGCGATCGTCCGTGCGAGCCCGCTTGCCGACGCGGCCGAGTCGAACCCGCGCCTGATAACGAACCCGTCGCCATCTGCCGATTGAAACGTGTCGCCGCCGATCATCGCGACGACGTGCGCCCGTTTCTGCCCAAGGCGCCGGCCCGGAAAAACGGCAAGCGCGTCGCCTGCATCGGCGCCGGGCCGGCTTCGCTCACGGTCGCCAACGATCTCATGCCGCTCGGCTACGAAGTCACTATTTTCGAGAAGTGGCGCACGCCCGGCGGCCTCATGCGCACTAATATTCCGTCATTCCGTCTGCCGGAGCAGGTGCTGGCCGAGGAAATCGGCTTCATTATCGATTTGGGGGTGGATCTGCGTCTGGGCTCACCGGTGACGAGCATGAAACAACTGCTCGGCGCCGGTGAGTTCGACGCCGTGTTCGTGGGCAGCGGCGCGCCCAAGGGCAAGGATCTCAAACTGCCCGGGCGCACCGAGCCCGCGGCCGCGCCGAATATTCATATAGGCATCGACTGGCTCGAGTCGGTCGCCTTCGATCACGTCAAAGCGATCGGCCGGCGCGTGCTGATCATCGGTGTCGGCAACACCGCGATGGATTGCTGTCGCACTTCGCTGCGCCTCGGCGCGGTGGATGTGAAAGTCATGGCCCGCAAGCCGCGCGGCTTCTTCAAGGCGTCCGAATGGGAACTGGAAGACGCCGAAGCCGAGAACGTCGAGATCGTCGTCAATCACGCACCCAAGTCGTTCGTGATCGAGCAGGGCAAGCTCGCCGGCATGCTGTTCGACCTGATGGAATACGATCTGGATGGGAACGGCCGCATCACCGCCGAGCGCGTGGTCGGCGAAAAATTCTTCCCGTGCGACGACGTGATCCTGGCCATCGGTCAGGAAAACGCGTTTCCCTGGATCGAGAACGATCTGGGCATCGAGTTCGATCGATGGCACGTGCCGAAGGTGAACGCAACGACGTTTCAGTCGACGCGACCGAACGTGTTCTTCGGCGGCGACGCGGCCTTCGGCCCGAAGAACATCATCTGGGCCGTGGAGCACGGCCACCAGGCGGCGATCTCGATACATAAGTATTGTCAGGGACAGGACGTGACGCAGCGGCCGCCGCGCATGCTGAACCTGTCCAGCCGCAAAATGGGCCTGCACGAGTGGGCCTACAAGAACGATTACAACCCGCTGGAACGTCGGCTGATGCCGCACGTCGACCTCAAGGAGCGTTTCAAGAAGATCGACATCGAAGTGGAGCTGGGCTTCACGGCCGAGCAAGCCGCCGCCGAGGTGCAGCGCTGTCTGAATTGCGACGTGCAGACCGTGTTCGATGCCAGACTTTGTATCGAGTGCGATGCGTGCATCGATATTTGCCCCGTCGATTGTCTGACCATGACAGCCAATGGCACGGAGGCCGAGATTCGCGCGCGTTTGAAAGCGCCCTCGCTGCGGGTGACGCAGCCGCTGTTTGTGTCCGGGCCGTTGCAACATACGGCGCGGGTGATGGTCAAAGACGAAGACGTCTGCGTACATTGCGGACTGTGCGCCGAACGCTGCCCGACGGCGGCGTGGGACATGCAGAAATCCAAAATCCGCATTCCTTATGCGAGCGACGAGACCTCTCCATGCAGCACGCACCAGCCAGCAGCTCGGCCAGCACCGACACGCCGGATCGCCTGAACGATTTCGTCATCAAGCTCGCGAACGTCAACGGCACCGGCTCGGCCAGCGCCAATACGTTATTGATGAAATCCATTTTCCGGATGGGCATTCCGGTGATGGGCAAGAACTACTTCCCTTCCAACATCCAGGGCCTGCCCACCTGGTACGAGATCCGCATCTCGCGCGACGGTTACGTCGCCCGCTCCGGCCGCATCGACTTCATGGTGGCGATGAACGCCGAGACTTATGCGAAAGACGTGAAGGAAGTGAGCCCCGGCGGCTATCTGTTGTACGACTCGACCTGGCCTCGGCCGGCGCTGCTCAAACGCGATGACATCACCATATTCGGCGTGCCGCTCGCCCGTATCTGCAACGAGACATTCCAGGGCGTGCGTGCGCGCATCCTGCTCAAGAACATCGTCTATGCCGGCGCGCTGGGCGCGCTGCTGGATATCGAGCTCGACGTGATGCGCGCGTTGCTCGGCGAAAGCTATGCGAACAAGAAGTCGCTGCTGGAGTCCAACGTCAGGGCGCTGGAGCTCGGCTACAACTACGCCAAGGAACATTTTCCCTGCCCCCTGGCCTTGCGCGTGCGGCGCATGGACAAGACCGCCGATCACATTATGATCGACGGTAATACGGCGGCCGCGCTGGGTTGTATGTACGCAGGAGCGACGGTTGGCGCGTGGTATCCCATCACGCCGTCGACTTCACTGATGGATGCGTTCAAGAGCTTCTGCCAGAAATGGCGCATCGATCCGGAGACCGGCAAGCGCAATTACGTGATCGTCCAATGTGAGGACGAGCTGGCCGCTATCGGCACCGTCATCGGCGCGGCCTGGAATGGCGCGCGTTCGTTTACCCCCACCAGCGGTCCGGGCATTTCCTTGATGAACGAGTTCATCGGACTGGCCTATTACGCCGAGGTGCCGGCGGTGATGTTCGACATTCAGCGTGTAGGCCCGTCGACCGGCATGCCGACTCGAACCCAGCAGTGCGATCTGACCCTCGCGGCCTATGCGTCGCACGGCGACACACGTCACGTCCTGCTGTTTCCCAACAGTCCCGAGGAATGTTTCTACATGGCGGTGCAGGCCTTCGATCTGGCGGAGCGGCTGCAGACGCCGGTGTTCGTCATGTCCGACCTGGACATCGGCATGAACGACTGGATGTGCCCGGCGCTGAAATGGGACGACGACTATCGACCCGATCGCGGCAAAGTGCTCAGCCAGGAGCAGCTGGAACAGATCGACAAGTTTTATCGCTACTTCGACAAGGATGGCGACGCCATTCCCTATCGCACTCTGCCCGGCACCCATCCCAAGGGCGCGTATTTCACGCGTGGCTCGGGGCACACGCAATACGGCGGCTACACCGAAGACGCGACCGAATATCAGATCGTGCTCGATCGTCTGAAGCGTAAGTTCGACACCGCGAAAACCTTGGTTCCCAAACCGGTTTTCGACGGCCGAAATTCCACTGGCCTGGGCATCGTGTCGCTGGGCAGCTGTGACGGCGCGGTGCGCGAAGCGCTGGATCTGCTGCGTCGTCGCGGCGTTCAGATCGACTACATGCGAGTGCGCGCTTTTCCGTTCGGCCAGGAGGTCGAAGATTTCCTCGCGAGTCACTCGCATATCTTCGTCGTCGAGCAGAATCGAGACGCCCAGTTGCGCGGCCTGCTAACGCTCGAGACAGCGGTGGAAAAAGCCAAGCTGCATTCCATCCTGTATTACGCCGGGCTGCCCATGTCGTCGAGCGTGATCGTCGACGGCGTGCTGGCCTCCGCGCCTCAACAGAAATTGGCCGTGGGAGTCTGATATGAGCTTCATCGCCAAGCCCAAGATCGCCCATCCCGGCCTGCCCAAAAACGAGCTGGGCCTGACGCGACGTGATTACGAAGGCGGCATGTCGACCTTGTGCGCCGGCTGCGGCCACGATTCGATCACCGCGGCCATCATCGAAGCGTGCTGGCAAATGTCGATGCGGCCCGAGCAACTGGTGAAGCTGTCGGGCATCGGCTGCTCCTCCAAGACTACGGCGTATTTCGTCAGCGGCGGCCACGGCTTCAACTCGGTGCACGGACGTATGCCGTCGATTGCCACGGGCGCCATCGCGGCCAACAAAGATCTCTATTACATCGGCGTGTCCGGTGACGGCGATACGTTGTCCATCGGCTTCGGTCAGTTCGCGCACGCCATGCGTCGCAATCTGAACATGCTCTACATCGTCGAGAACAACGGGGTGTATGGGTTGACCAAGGGGCAGTTCTCCGCGTCCGCCGACATCGGCTCCAAAGCCAAGAAGGGAGAAGCGAATCTGCAACCGCCCATCGATCCGGTGCTCGCCGCGCTGACACTCGGCGGCACTTTCGTGGCGCGCAGCTTCTCCGGCGACAAAGAGCAGCTGGTGCCGTTGATCATCGCCGGTTTGAAACATCGAGGGTTCGCGCTGATCGACGTGCTGTCGCCGTGCGTGACCTTCAACGATCACGAAGGCTCGACCAAGAGTTACGAGTTCGTGCGCGACAACTATGACGAGGTGGTGCACGCCGACTTCGTTCCGCCGGCGCGTGAGATCACCGCGCAGTACGCGCAGGGCGACACCATGCCCATCGCCTTGCATGATGGCAGCCGCGTGCTGTTGCGAAAGCTGGATCCGTCGTACGACCCGACGCATCGGGGCAAGGCGTTCAACTATCTGCGCGACAAGCTGGCGCTGAACGAGTTCGTCACCGGGCTGATTTACATCGACGAAAGCAGCCCGGAGTTTCACGACATGAACGGCACCACGGCGACGCCGGTCAATCAGCTGCCGTACGCGCAGCTGAGTCCAGGCTCCAAGGGGCTGGAGAAGATTCTGGCGCGCTATCGCTGAGTGTCTCCAGCCGGCCGGAAGACCCACCCCCTGGCCCCCTCCCGTGGACGGGAGGGGGAAATTATTTTTTTATTTCCCTGCGGGAGGCCGAGAGGAAAGATCTCTCAGTGGCAACGCGGGGGGTCAGCAAACAAATACCCCGGCGGAAATAGCAGCTTCAGAGCTCGAACAGCACTTCCGACTTTTCGTAGACCTTGGTGATGCGCTCGCCATCCCACACGTAGGCGAGCGCCGCGCCGGCGACCGGAATGGCGATGGCCTGCGGTTTGAATGCCGCGATGCATTCGCCGCCTTCGTGGCGCACGCTTCTGTACACGAGGCCCCAATGACCTTCATCGCGCAAAGGCTTCGCGAACGCCTGCGGTGTGGCGTAGTCGTCCGGGTGATGCAGGTGATCGAAACGTGGGCCGCGAATGTCGAGGAACGGCTGCAACGGACGGCCCACGTAAGCTCGCATGTCGACCTCGCATGGGGGTTCGCTCGTGGCCGCCAGAAATTTCGCGCGGTGAAAGGCGGTTTCTCGCACGGCCGTTTCCAGCGTGTGCGCGGCGTAGTAGATGCCGTAGCTGCCGTCCGTGAAGCGACTGGGAAAACCAGTGTGCGTGAAGGTGGCCATCACGATGGAGGCGCCCGGACCGTACACCCGATCCGTGTCAGGCATCACCGGCGCTTCACCACGCTCGTCGCGCAGACGATCGTTGGTGAGACTCTCGATGAACCAACCCAGGTCCATCTGTCGGGCCGACAGAATCCCTTCGAACACGTTCACCGGCGGATGCCGGGTCGCGACGATGCGGTAACTCTTTTGCCAGCGGAGCGTGACCGCGCGTGGGTCGGCCGTCATCCGCGCTGGGCGTCCAGATAGCGACGCACATCAGCCAGGTCCACCACCCGGCCGGCAAGCATCCTTTCCAGCGCCGGCTTGCCGCCGAAGCCCGACGCGGTATTGGGCTTCTTCACCCAGGCGTCGGCCATCTCCTGGGTCGGCAGCAGGATATGCAGCGCCTTGTAAATGCCCATCACGTAACTGATGCGTTCCAGAGTATCCGCGGACAAGCGCGCGGCGCGGTCGCTCTTCCATTTGAAGAAGGTCGAACGGGGCGGCGAGCCCAGCAATACCCGCTCTTCCTCGGCCCCCAGCCGCCAGGCGGCGGTGATGTTGAAAAAAGCCGTCAGGGCGGCGGCGCCCAACTCATCCGGATCGAAATCGGCGCGCTCGAGACTTCGGGGCTGAAGCATGACGCAGTCCTCTAATAGAGTAACTGCTAAATTACTCCAATCCGGGACTGATTTCCATGGCAGTGCCTCTGACATGGTCGACTCCTTGAGCCTGTCAGCGATCGCCCAATACGGCGGAGGACGGGAGGGAGAACATGAGCGCAGCTTACCTGCCGCGCTCCATGCCAAATCGTTCAGTTAAGGGCGGGTTTGCCCAGAAATGGCGTGACTGACGCAGACGATTCTCAGCTACGGTCGCGCTGGGAGAGCCACAGCCTGCAGACAGCCGCATTACGTTCAATCGGCGCGCCGACGCGGCGATGTTTGGCGCCCACCTGCTGCAGGCAGCGCGGATCGTGCGCCCACTGCAGAGCGTAGACCATCGGATCCAAGCTGGCGTTCACCAATTCGCGGAGATGCTTTCCCCATTGCTGCGTAGATTTCATAACAACCTCGGCGTCTTTCCGAACTAAGAACGTTCCGCTCGCGTAGGCAGTTCCGCTCAGGTCAGTCCTTAACATCGGCACACGACTGCCGCTGTTTAGCGACAGGGCGCACAGTTCGCGCATTCACACGCCTTTTTCCGACATGCAGTGCGCTCGACGAAACTTGACTCATTAGCGCACATAAAACTGTCATTTAACTGTCGCTTGTTCGGATTGGCGGTAGGAGCCGCGCGACTGCTTGGTTATGATCGTGCTCGCCAATAACAAGCACGTCGTTTGTTTGCACCGATGGGGAACGTCATGACTTCAACTCTGTTCGATCTCACCGGCAAAGTCGCAGTGATCACCGGCTCCAGTCGCGGCATCGGACGCGCGATCGCCGAACGGATGGCGGAGCATGGCGCCAAAGTGGTCGTCACCAGTCGCAAGCTCGACGCGTGCGAGGAAGTGGTGAAAGCCATCAAGGACAAAGGCGGTGAAGCGATCGCGCTCGCCTGCAATATCAGCCGCAAGGAAGACCTGCAGAAGCTGGTCGACGACACGAGCAAACATTGGGGCGGAATCGACGTGCTGGTGTGTAATGCCGCCGTGAATCCGTATTACGGTCCGTCGATCAATATGCCGGACGATGCGTACGACAAAGTCATGAACAGCAACGTGCGCAGCAACTTCTGGTTGTGCAACATGGTGCTGCCGCAGATGGCGGAGCGTGGCGGCGGCTCCATCATCATCATTTCTTCCATCGCCGGCCTGATCGGCTCGCCGACGCTCGGCGTCTATGGCTTGTCCAAAGCGGCGGACATGGCGCTGGCGCGCAATCTGTGCGCCGAGTGGGGCCCGAAGAATATCCGCGCCAACTGCATCGCCCCCGGCCTGATCCGCACCGATTTCGCCCGGACGCTGTGGGAAGATCCGAAGGTCTACGAGCACACCGTGAAGGCGTATCCACTGCGTCGTATCGGCGAGCCCGACGAGATCGCGGGCGCGGCCGTGTTCCTCGCGGGCCCGAGCGGCTCGTTCATGACGGGTCAGACCATCGTCATCGACGGCGGCGGCATCGTGGGCCGCGGCGGCTGAGCAATGCTGGAGCGCGACGTGGTGCGCGCAGTCGTTCTCGATGAGAACGATCGCGTGCTACTGCTGCAAGTCGGCGAATTCGGCAATCCGGAATTTGGCACCGCCTGGGAACTGCCGGGCGGCGGCATCGAAGCCGGCGAAACGCATGTGCAAGCGTTGATACGCGAGCTGCGTGAAGAGACCGGCATCGTCATAGACCCGGAACAGGTTCAGCCACCCACGTGGCGACGCGATGTCATCTACGACTATCGCGGCGTGCGACGTTTGCAGCACGAGGCGATCTCCACCGTGCGTTTACGGGGTCCCGCGCCCATTATTCAAAGCACGTTTCGCGACGGTCACGAACAAAACGATCTGTTCGACGCGCGCTGGTGGACGCAAAGCGAGATCCTGAGCAGCCGCGAATGGTTTTATCCGCACAGCCTGCCCAGCGTCCTGCCGAATTTCCTCAACGGCGCCACGATCTCCGAACCGGTGGAGATTTGGGACAAAGAAGCGTGGCGCGCGGCGAAGAGCTAACTCTTCGCCCTCGGCACGAAAAAGAAATCGCCCACTTCGTGGCCCGCGCCCTTGATGGACTTGAACTCCGGCGTCTGCACGAACTTGTTCTTCTGCGCGGCGACCTCGACACGCTTGCGGATGCGGCTGAACAATTCGGGGCTGGAGAGAATGCCTTGATTGCTTTCCAGCTCGTCGAGGAAGGCGCGCGCGAACACAGAGTTGCCGCCGCTGCCTTCGTCGAGCACCGGCTTGTCGCCGCCCGATGAGAGCAGCAGCCGCGAGCGCTTGGGCAGCTTGAATTTGATGTAGTCCTTCGAATAGCTGACCTTGTCGTTGAGAAACAGATAGCTCGGATCGGTGGACAACAAGCCGGCGTAGCAAGAATCCGCGACCACCAGCACCCGCCTGGCGGGCAGGCGGCCGAGATGACCGGTGATCTGTTCGTTCGGCACCCAGAAGGTATCCTTGGGCGGCGCGTCCGCATTCACCGGCAGCCAGTAACCCGCTTCGTTCTTGCCACTCGGCAGGCGCGCGCCGTGCCCGGCGTAATAGATGAGCAGATTGTCCTCGGGTTTGAGCACCGCGTTGAGATCGTTGATGGCCTTCAACATGGTGATGTCGTTGGCGTCCTCGAGAATCGACACGGTGAAACCGTAACGATCGGCAAGAATGCGCGCGGCGCGCTCAGCGTCGTACTTCGGGGTTTCGAGACTCTCGATGCTCTGATAATTCTGGTTGCCGATGACGATGGCGTAGTAGCGCCCGAAATTCATGCCCGCCAGCGTCCGCTCGTCCGCGGTGGGCGGCAGCTGCGCCAGCTCGGTCGTGCCCTTAGGAGTGCGGGTCTTCGGAATGCCCGCGAGACGTTCGGTGTTCTTGGTCCGCTCCGCTTGCAGCTGACCGATCCACTTTTTCAACGCTTCGATTTCTTTGCTGCTGCTGTCCGCGGTCCGATCCACCGCCGCCTTCTTGGCCAACTGCTCCTGCAGGTCCTTCAATTGTTTCTGCAGCAGCTCGAGCTGCCCATCTTTCTCGGCGATGGCGGCTTCCAGCTCCTTGCGGAGCTCGTCCTGCTCGCGCTGGGCGGCGGAAGCAAAGATGATATTGTCTTCCGGCACGCCCCATGCCTGCCGATACAAGTTCAGCGCCTTGAGCCCGTCTTGCGGCACGCCGAGGCCCTGCTCGTACATCGTGCCCAGATTGAACAGCGCGCGAGCGTAGTTTTTGTCGGCCGCTTTTTGATACCACTTGGCCGCGGCTTCATAGTCGGGCGCGACACCCATGCCGCGCTCGTAGATTTCACCGACGTTGGTCTGGGCTTCTACATCGCCCGATTCCGCGGCCTGCATCCAGATGCGCAGCGCGGATTGCAAGTCGGCGCGATCGTAAGCGACGTACTCACCGCCGCGAATCGAACATTCGGAAAGGGTGGTCCGAATCGGCCGCCGTTGGGACAGGAAGCTGCTGTTACCGAGCTGGCGCACCTGGCCGGGCAACAAACAATCCACGATCTCCAGCTCGGAACGCTTCACCATGCCTTTGGTCGCCGCTTCCTTTTCCGCCGCGGTAGGCGCGGCGGCGGAAGCAATGACGAACAGGCTGGGCGCCAGCAGCGCCGCGAAGCGACCCAGAGTCTTCGGCAGATGACGTGTGCTCATGGTTTAGAAGCTTCTCTGGAATCGCAGGCCCAGGCTCACGTCCTGGAAGCTGATGAATTCGA
The DNA here is from genome assembly GCF_036402275.1 of Steroidobacter sp. Classification (NCBI taxonomy): domain Bacteria; kingdom Pseudomonadati; phylum Pseudomonadota; class Gammaproteobacteria; order Steroidobacterales; family Steroidobacteraceae; genus Steroidobacter; species Steroidobacter sp. The sequence continues at coordinate 13,244 of NZ_DASWTF010000022.1, forward strand.
AACTCTGCAGACGCTGATATTCGATGTACGCCGAGATGCCGTGGATGAACTGCGCCGACATGCCGGTGGCCAGACGCCAGTACGACTCGTCGGGATTGTCGGTCTCCACCAGGATGGGCGGCGTACTGTTCGCATTCGGATCGGCCGCGAAGCGCACGCCGAATACGTCCACGTCATCCTTGAATTCGCGAACATAATCGACACGCACGTGGGGCAGCAGCACGCCCCAGCTCAGGTTCCAGGCGTACGTGGCGCGGAAGCCAAGATTGCCCGTGAACGACTGGAAGGTCTGCTCGTCGTAGATCAGGTTCAAGCCGCCCGCGCCTTGCTCGGTGAAGCCGTCGATAGTGGCGTCGATGTAGAACAGGCCCACGGTCGGCGACAACGTCAGCCCGCCGATCAGGAAGTCATATCCGCCCGACAGACCCGCGCTGTACGTCATGCCGTCGGTATCGCCGTGCGCATCGACATCCACCAGGCCGACGCCGTCCACATAAGAGATATTGCGGTCCGCGCCGTAGTCGGCGTTGGCGACATTGACGATGGCGTCGAAATAGAAGTTACGAGCCGCGTAAGCTGAGCCATACAGAGAAAAGGCATAAGTATCGGTTTCCAGCCCGCCTTCGTCGCGCGGCTCGAATTCGATACTCGACTGACCGTAGGCAAGCGACAGACCGCCGACCAGCTTGTCGTTGAAGCGATAATCGACGCCGCCCACTAACGCCCACTGATCCGCGTCGAACGCCGGTGCGTTCACACTGCGATCTTTCTCACCGAAGCTGAAATTGCCGCGCGCCCACATGCCCCACTTGTCGCTGAGCAGACCACCCGGCTCGTCGGCGCTCGCGCCGCCGCCCAGCAGCCCTTTCGCCATATCCTGCAACTGCGCGAGCGGCACGAGCTTGCCGTCGACCATGATGTTGAGACCGGCGAGGCTCAAACCTTTCGCGCCGCCACGCAGCGCCATCAAACGATCCATGACGCTGGCGTATTGAGTGTTGGCGAACAACAACGTCTGTGTCCGCGCGACAGCGAAATCGTCAGCAACCATTTCGTCGAGCGCGGCGACCTGATTCGAAGTCGTGTTGTCGATCTGCAAGCCGTTGCAACGGGTCAGCAGATCCTGCTGATCGGCGGTGAGTGCGGGCCCTTCGCCGCTGGACAGATCGCGCAGCTGACCGCAGATACGATCCAACGCCATCGCGACACGACGCTGATTCGGCGAGAGATTGGGGATATCAGAGAGCGTCGTGATGACCTGGCCGGCGTCGATGGTGATGGTGACGCTGTCGGAGCCCTGCAGACCCGAGTTATCCGTCACCAGCAACCGGATCAGATTCTCGCCATCGGGCAGACGCACCTGCAGAGTGGGCGATTCGCTTGTGCCGAGCACTTCTTCAGTCTCACCATCGGTGACTCGGGACCAGCGATAGGAAACGATCTCGCCATCCGAATCGGTGGACAGGCTGGCGTCGAGCGTGACGTCCTCGCCCTCCTCGTCGTCCGAATCTTCGACGCTGCGATCCGCGCCCGCGTTCGCCGTCGGGCCCGATGCGTTGCCGACGGTGATCGTGACTTCGTCCGACGCGCCAATGCCGCCCTGGTCGCTGACCACGAGGCGAATGACGGAGGCGCCGTCCGGAAGCGCGACGGTCGGATTGGGTGAAGTCGAGAACGGCGTTTCGGCGCCGACGACGTACCACGCGAAGTCCAGCATCTCGCCTTCGGGATCGCTGACCGTCGCGCTGAACGTTACGTTTTCGCCCGGAGCGCCATCGGTATCGTTCACCGCGCGGTTACCGCCGTCGATGCTGGCGGTGGGCGGCAGATTGGGGTCGTCGCAAGCCGCTTCCTGTTCAGGATTGGTCACGATGCCGGGGCCAGGAGCGTTCACGATGAGGATGCCGGGGAAACCCGTCGTGCCGGTTTCGTCCAGCTGATTGGTCGCCGTCAGCGGGGCCGTCAATGTGTCCTCCCCGAACGGCACGTAGTCGGTATTGAAGAGCCGCACGCAAACCGTGCTGCCGACTTCGCCGCGATAGTAAGGCTCGATGCCGAGGGCGATCGGCTGTCCGTTGAGCAGCACGACGCCTTGACCGGTGCCGATGTCGATCGGCGCCGAGCCGCTGACCGCGCCCGCCTGACGCAGGTTCACGATTACGCTTTGGCCAACGTCGGGAATGGGAATATTGACCGAGCCGCTGAAGGTGGGCGGCACCGCCTGCGCGAGCGGGGCCAACGCCAGCAACGCCACGCCTCCCATCCATGCAGCCAACGAGCGTCCTGCTCGACCGAGCGTCGTCACCTTCATCGCAAGCTCTCCCGTTTTGGTATTCGTATTCGATGGCCAGCGAAATGCTGCACTCCGTGCCGCGCGTATTTATCAGCGATGCTCGAGCGGGGACAATGGACCTTTAGCCTGACGACCTTCTCACTCTGCCGGCCGAGGTTGACTTTAGTTGTGACGCACGTCGCAATCGCATGTCATGAGCCTAAGGTTTGCCCTTAATATCGTGCTCGTCACGATGATGGTCATCGGCGGCTGCGCCTCGCCGGGGCAGCTGCTCGACCGGCGCGCGCGCGCCGCTGGGCTGGAGATCGTTCAGGTTTCCGCTGGTGAGTTTCCAAGCCTCATTTATATGAAACGCAACGGCGCGCCCGCCTCTGCCACGCCGCTGACGATATTTCTGGAAAGTGACGGCATTCCCTGGCGCGATGGCCGCGTGCCGAGCACCGATCCCACCACGCGGCACCCGCTCGCTCTGGAAATGATGATCCGCTCGCGTGCGCCGGGAGCATACATAACGCGACCGTGTTACCACGGACTTCGTTCGGACAAATGCACGGTCGAGCACTGGACCGGCGCTCGTTATTCTTCCGAGATCGTCGAGAGCATGGCCGCCACGGTGCGCGAGGCGCAGCGTCGGACTGGCGCCAAGGAAATTGCACTGGTCGGCTACAGCGGAGGCGGCACGCTGGCGGTGCTGATTGCCGAGCGGCTCGAGAATGTTACGTCCGTCGTCACGATCGCCGCCAATCTGGATACCGATGCCTGGACCGAGCATCACAATTATCTGCGGATGTCGCAGTCGTTGAATCCTGCGTCGAGCGATAGGCCACATCCGTGGCCGGAGTTACATCTGCGGGGTGCGAACGATACGGTCGTGCCCGCTGCTACTACGGCGAGATATTTCGCGCGCTATCCACAAGCGCGGCAGCGAACCATCGAAGGATTCGATCACGTCTGCTGTTGGGTGCGCGATTGGCCCGGGATCAGCGAGATCGCCATTCCGCCCGCGCCTTGAGCGCCGTATCGGAAAAGTCGGAAAACACGCCGTCGATGCCCAACTCGAAAAAGCGACGATACTCGTTGAGGGGATCGTTGCGATACTCGGGCGCGAGCGTCGCCGGTTCGTTTCTGAATGTATAGGTGTGCACACGAAGGCCGGCTTGGTGCGCTTGTTCGATCACGGTCGTGGTCAGCAACGCGGGCTGCCCAACGTCGCGCAGGATCTGCCGCTTCCATGGGCCGATCGCATTCGCGTACTTCGCGACGTCGGCCAGGCTGGTGGGACGCGCGCCCCCACGGTGGTCGCCAAAGTCTGGAATGAGCACGCTCGTCACTCGCTTGCCGCTGGCGTCATAGATCAGCGAGCCTTCGTCCATCAGCTGCACCAGTGGCAGCGGTGTCTTGGGGCGGAGGTACTGCAGGTTTGCGCTTTCGAACGACTGGATGAAGATCGGCGTGCCCGCCTTGTTCAATCCACGTCGATTCAATGCATCGAGCAGTCGATCTTCCAACGGCAGCCCTAAGGCAAGGTGGAAGCCCGGATGTTTGGTTTCCGGATAGAGTCCAATAGGTCTGCCACGCCGTGCGGATTCCTGTTGCACCAGATCCAGGATTTCTTCGAAGGTGGGCACCGTGAACTTGCCGTCATATTCCTTCGAGCGCTCGGGATTGGGCTGCACGGCGCGCAGCTGCCGGATCTCGGCCAACGTGAAATCGCTGGCGTAGAAGCCAGTGACTTCCTTGCCATCCAGCGTCTTCGCACTCCGCCGCGCGGCGAACTCCGGCCGTGACTTCACGTCGGTGGTGTCATCGAGCAGCGGCTCGTGTCGCGCGATCAGATGACCGTCGCGAGTGGCGACCAGATCGGGCTCGACATAGTCCGCGCCGAACTCGATGGCGAGCAGATAAGACGCCAGCGTGTGCTCGGGGCGATAACCGGATGCCCCGCGATGAGCGATGATCACTGGCGGCGCGCCGTCCAGCGTCGCCCATTTCTCATTTGCAGCCGGGGATTGCGCCTGTGTCGATTCGCCCATCGTCAACACCATCGCCAGAATGAAACAGCAGCGCGCCCACATCAGTCGACGAAGAAGTCCGGCTGAAACTGCTTGTTGCCAGGAGTGACCGCGTACTCGTCGAGATCCGTCACGCCTGCGCTGGCCAGCACCTCGTCGTCGATGAAGAAGTTTCCGGTGCAGCTGCGCGGATCGCGCGTCAGGATGACATGCGCCGCATCCGCCATGATGTCCGGCTTGCGACCGCGTTTTGGATCGGCGAGCGCGATCACATTGAGCGCAGCCGTCGCGATGATCGTGCGCGGCCAGAGCGCGTTCACACCGATGCCGTCGCGACGAAATTCCTCGGCCATGCCGAGCACGCACATGCTCATGCCGTACTTCGCCATGGTGTACGCCACGTGCGGCGCGAACCAACGTGGCTTCATGCTCAACGGCGGCGACAGATTGAGAATGTGAGGATTGCGCCCGGCCTTGGCGGACTCCTGGAGATAAGGGATGCACGCCTGCGAGCACACGAACGTGCCGCGCACGTTGACGCCGAACATCAGATCGAAGCGCTTCATCGGCGTATCGAGTGTGCTGGTGAGCGAGATGGCGCTGGCGTTGTTGACCAGGATGTCGACGCCGCCGAAATGCTCGGCGCATTTCTTCACCGCCGCCGCGACTGCATCCTCGTCGCGGATGTCCACTTGCATGGGCAGGGCCTTGCCCCCGGCCGCCTCGATGGCCTCGGCCGCAGTGTGAATCGTGCCGGGCAATTTGGGATTGGGTTGATCGCTCTTGGCCGCGATGGCGATGTTGGCGCCGTCCCTCGCCGCCCGCAAAGCAATCGCCAGACCGATGCCTCGCGATGCACCTGAGATGAAGAGAGTCTTGCCGCGAAGAGACATACGAGCTCCAACGAATGGGACGACGCGCCATCATAGGCCCGATCCGCACAGCGAGCATAGCCACGCGCGCCGGATGCGCACGCACGGTCCAACTGTCGGGCAGTAACTTGCGTCGCGTCGTTATATAGTCGGCTCGCCTGAAGGCATCAGCGAAGGAGTTCGCATGCGCGGCGCAGCCTTGACGATGTGGATGGCGCTTGGGCTGGTACTGCAAGGGGGAAATGTAATGGCCGACGACACCGACACGGACGTGTGGAATCAGGTCGAACACAAATACGCCGATGCCGGCGGCGTGAAGATCCACTATGCGGCACTCGGCCAGGGCCCGCTGGTCGTGATGATCCACGGCTTTCCTGACTTCTGGTACTCGTGGCGCAAGCAGATGCGCGCGCTCGCCGACCATGGCTATCGCACGGCCGCCGTCGACCTGCGCGGTTACAACCTTTCCGACAAGCCCAAGGGCGTGGAGAACTACGCCATGCCGCTGCTGGTCGGCGACATTGCCGCCGTGGTCAAGGCCGAGAAAGTCGATAAGGCCGTCATCGTCGGCCACGACTGGGGCGGCTCGTTGGCCTGGAACGTGGCGATGCGCCGGCCCGACATCACCGAGCTGTTGATCATTTGCAATCTGCCGCATCCCGCCGGCATCGCCCGCGAGATCGCCACCAATCCACAGCAGAAGAAAAACAGCGAGTACGCCTTCAACTTCCAGAAGCCGGACGCGCACAAGGTGATTTCACTGGAGCGGCTCACGCAGTGGGTGACCGATCCCGCGGCGAGGCCGCGTTATCTGCAGGCCTTCCAGCAGTCCGATGTGGAAGCCATGCTGAATTATTACAAAGCCAATTATCCCAAGCCCGACGCGCCCCCGCCGCCGGCGGACTTCACTTTTCCGAAAGTGAAAGTGCCGGTGCTGATGTTCCACGGTCTGGAGGATCAGGCTCTGCTGCCGGGCGCGCTCAATGGCACGTGGCAGTGGGTAGAGAAGGATCTCACGATCATGACCATCCCTGGCGCGAATCACTTTGTCCAGCAAGATGCCGCCGAGACAGTCAGCAACACGATGGTTGACTGGCTGTCCCGGCGCAAACGTTGACCCGCGTCAGCTCGAGGGCCTTGCGTTATTGAACGACCTTGGTCACGACGTTCGATCCCGAGCTTTCCGCGCCGGTCGACGAGTAAGCACGAATCGAGAAGTAGTAAGTCGCGGGCGACAGATCGCTGATGACGTAACGCGTGAGGCCTGCGTTGCTCAGCTGCACGGTGCGAGTGAGGCTGCTGGGGCTGGTGCCGTAGTAAATACGGTAACCGGCGAGATTGGTCAGCTGCGTGCCGTTGGTGTTGGTGGTCGGCGGAGTCCAGCTCAGCGACGCCGAGCCGCTGCTGCTGCCCTGGGCCACCACGGCGATGTTGAACGCCGGGAGCGAAGTGCGATTCGTGCCATCGCTGGCCGAGATCACGATGTTGGAGAACGTGCCCACGTTCGACGCGCTCGGCGTACCGGTCAACGCGCCCGTGGTCGTGCTGAAAGTGGCCCAGCTCGGACGGTTGGTGATCGACCAGGTGAGCGTGCGCCCTTCGGGATCAGAGCCGGTCGGACGGAAGCTGTACGCGCTGCCCGCGGTCACGGACGTCGTCGGCGTGCCGCTCAGCACGGGCGGACGATTGGTCGTGCCGCCATCGCCGCTGGTGCCGGAATAGACTTGAATGGAGAACGCCGGCAGGCTCGCGGTGCCCGTGCTGCTTCTCACTGAAATCCGAATGTTTGAGTACGTGCCCGCGGTGGCAGGTGTCGCACCTTCGAGACGGCCGGTGCTGGTCGAGAACTTCGCCCAGTTCGGCTTGTTGGTGATGGAATAGCGCAGCGCCGTTTTCGAAGCCGGATCGCTCGCGGTCGGTTGGAAGCTATACCAGGAATTGGTGCCGAATCGAGTATTCGGAGTGCCGGAAATAGTGACTGCAGCCTCGACTACACCGGTGAACAACGTGAGCGCGCAAATCGCGGCAAAAAAAAGTGCGGACGCACCCAAATTGGGCGCGCGCTTGATCCAAGTGCGCATGGACAATCCTCGCGGGTATGACACGGGAGCTGCACCGCTACGCATGCGATGCAGCGCTCACCCACCCTTTGCGATCTGCCGTTCTGCCTGACTCGTCCTGGTCGGCCATCGCATGCGTGCCTGCTTGCGTGCTTGTCGATGCGCCGGAGTGTCGCTTTGTGGGCGCGCGCAGTTAACGAAAAGAATTCAGCTTGTGCAAAATGTCGTAACCTTCAGACACTGTCTGCAAATGCGTTCATTGCAGTGTCACAAAACAAGTCAGCGGAGATGAAACATGAAAAAGATACTGGCGGGCGCGCTGCTCGTGGCGCTGCTCGCGGGCGCGGCGAGTTATATATATCGCGAAGAAATCGGCATGCTGATCGCTTTCAATAAGCTCAAACCTGCAGCGCCTTTCAGGAATGCAGCGAGTCCCGCGTCGCCCGATTACTCGCGCGTAGAGAGCTGGGCCGCGCTGCCCGAGCGCGAAGATTCAGCAGATGCCTTACCCGCAATTGGTGTAATGGACCAACAGAAAGACGCCGCGGTCGATGTGTTTTTCATCCATCCCACCACGTATTTCGGCACGGCCAACTGGAACCAGCCCCTCGACGACGCGCAGGTGAATCAGCTCACCGACCTGTTTGTGATGCGCGGCCAGGCCGCGGCATTCAATGGCTGCTGTCGGATTTACGCGCCGCGTTACCGGCAGGCGACCATCTACTCTTTCATCGACGACACAGGCAGCGGCGCCTCGGCCCTGCAGCTCGCGTACAACGATGTGGAGCGCGCCTTCGATTACTTTGTGCAGAATTACAGCCGCGATCGTCCGTTCGTTCTCGCTGCTCACAGCCAGGGCTCGGCGCATCTGGCCAAGCTGCTGGAGCGACGTATCACGGGCTCTCACTTACGCAACCGCCTCGTGGCCGCGTATCCGATCGGCTTCAGTCTCGACGGCGAAGCTCTGGCCCGAACAGTGCCCGATGTGCCGGTGTGTCAGTCCGCCGAGCAGACCGGTTGTATGGTGTCGTGGAATGCGGTCGGTCCGGAGGCAAAGCAATTCGCGGACACCAGCAAGAACATCTGTGTGAATCCGCTTACGTGGAAGACCGACGGTGCGCCGGCAGAAGCGGCGTTGAATCTCGGCGGCGTGAGTTATCCCGGCAAGTTCGCGGGCGCGCTGGCCGATCTGAAAGAGTTGCCGCAAGAGTTCATCGACGCCAAGCCCATCGTCGAGCCTGGGATCGCTGACGCGCAGTGCGTGAATGGCATGTTGCTGGTTCGGCAGATTCGTTCGGCGAACTACTCATCGCGCCCGATGGGGCGCGACAACTATCACGTCTACGATTACCACCTGTTCGCGATGAATCTGCGCAAGAACGTCGAGCTGCGCGTCGCGCAGTATCTGGCGAACCCGCCGAAGCGCGTGATCACACGGCCGACGTTCGTGAATTAGCGCGGCATCTCGGGGCAGACGTACGGCACCGTCGCGGTGACGTACGACTGCACCCTGTCCTGCCCGGCGAGCTGCAGGCTCAGATTGTTCTCGTCGGGCATCGACAGAGTCGCCTGGATGGGAATGGCGTCTTCGATCCAGCGAATCTGATCGCCCTCCGCGCCCCACTTCGAGATGCGATAGGTCTCGTGGCAGGAGTCCATCAACAGCGAGCGATCCGGTAGAAAGATCAGCAGCGTGCCGCGCGCGTGCCCTGGCGTGGTCGAAACCCAGATCTTGCCGATGAAGCGCGGATCGGCCGGCTGGCCCAGCTCCGATGTTTCCGACGCCTGCGCTGCGGGCGCGGGCGATGGCGGCGTGGCCTGTGCGGACGGCTCCGGCTTACTGCAGGCCGACGATGCCAGCAACGCCGCGGTCATCAGTGCAGTCGAACAGGCCGGGAAAGTGTTACGCATGGAAGTTTTACCGGATCAACGTTGGCTCGCCATATTAATAGAAGTGGTACTCAACGTATGCAACGGTGACAGCACGGCGCATCGGAACCGCGAACGCGAGGGCACATTTAAATCCCATGAACGCCGCGCATCGCTTTCTCGATCTCAACGGACTGAAGATCTTCTACCGCGAAGCCGGCCCGCCCGAAGCCCCCGTGCTGTTGCTGCCTCACGGTTATCCCTGCTCGTCGTTCCAGTATCGACGGCTGCTGCCGGCGCTCGCCGATGGCTGGCGGCTGGTCGCTCCCGACTATCCCGGTTTCGGCTACAGCGACACGCCCGACCCGAAGCGCTTCGGTTACGACTTCGACGCGTTCACCACGTTCATGGAGCAGTTCGCGGCCGCTCTGAACCTGCGGCGCTACGTGCTCTACCTGCACGACTACGGCTCGCAGATCGGCTTGCGGCTCGCCATACGAGCTCCGCGGCGAGTTGCGGGACTCATCGTCCAGAATGGCGATATCTATGAGGATGTGCTCGGCCCGAAGTACGGCGCGATCAAACGCTACTGGAGCGATCCTTCGCCCGAGCATCGCGCCGTGCTGGAGGAGGCGGTCAGCGAGCAAGGCTTTCGAGATGAGTTCGTCGGCGAGATCGACGAGCGACACGTCGAAAGGATTCCGCCCGATCTCTGGAAGCTGCATTGGCCGCTGATGAACACACCGGTGCGACGCCAGGTCGCCGTGCAATTGATGGAACAGCTGAAGGCGAACCTCGAATGGTTCCCGCGCTATCAGCAGTATCTGCGCGAGCACCAGCCGCCGACGTTGATCGTGTGGGGTCCACGCGATGGCTACATGCCCGAGGAGTCAGCGCGTGCGTATCTGCGCGATCTGCCGAACGCAGAACTGCACGTGACCGACGGCGGCCACTGGCTCCTCGAATCTCACTTCGAGACCGTCGTGCCGCTGATTCGTGACTTCCTCGGCCGCCTGGTCCCTACTGCAAAGGAATGAGCTGCGCGTTGCCGCTCGTGCTGTAGAAACCTCGATTGCCGTTCGCATCGCCGCGCTCGCGCATGAGGCGCATCTGTGCCTCCTGCATCTTCAGCTGCGCTTGCTGCTCTTTCTCGATGGCCGTGCGTTGCTCATACGTGAGATAGGAAGAGATGGCATCGAGCATGCGTTGATTGCGCTTTTTGGTTTGCTCGAGCTGCCACTCACCGTTGTTGCTCTCGAAGGCGACACTGGCCGCAAGTTTCGCACCTGGCCCGCCCTGCTTCGCCGCCGTGTTGTACGCGTCCATCTCGGCTTTTTGCGCTTCCGCCAGCGCCTTCAGTAAGGGTTTGCTCAGCTCCTCGTCCAGCGGCATGCCCGTGGCCGCCAGGGTGCTACGCATGTGATCGAGCTGGTAGCGCATGCCCCAGGTAGACTGATATTCCTTCCACGCCAGCAGCTTGTCCTGGCCGAAGCGCGTCGCGAGCTCCGCTTCGTTATTACGCTGCATCTCGCTGGCGGTCTGGTGAATCCGCTTGTAGCGCTCCTGTTGGACGGCAGGATCGAGGTTCTCGGCGTCCGCCCACGGCGGAGACATCAGCTCCTGGCTGCGCATCTGCTGATCGGCGAGCATGCCGAAGAATTCCTCGGCCTGTTTCGGATTGAGACCCAGCTCTTCGATCACGTCGGGATGCTGACGCGCCAGGTTGTTGCGGGCTTGCAGGCGCATCGCCTCGCGATACTCGGGATCCTGCATCAGCTGCCGTTCGCGCTCGCGATGCTCCCGCATCATGCGCATGGCGTCTTCGCGCGAGCGCATTTGCATAGGCTGTGCTTCGGCGGAGGCTCGGGCCGCAGCCGGTTTCGCCGCATCATTCGACGGGACCGCCTGCGTCACCGCTACAGCGGCGACCGGCGGTGCGGGCATCACCGAAAATACTGGTGGCACCGCCGTCACGCGCGTCTGCTTTTCCAGCTCGGCCACCTGCGTCTTCAATGCGGTGACCGTGGCGTCACTATCACGTAGCTGCTTGACCAGATGCAGACTGACCAGACCGAGCCCGACCGACGTGGCCGCGAGTATCAGAACGACTTTGCTCATGATGACGCTCCTGTCTTCAATGACGCAGGCCGAACAAATCTCAACCGGGCGGCGGCGCCTGCTTGGCGATGGCGCTGCGTAGCTGGCGCAATTTGTCTTTCACGATGGCCGCATTGGCGCTGCCCATGCGGATCAGCAGCTTCTGTCCCGAGGAGCGGCTCTCCAGCTCCGGATCGACGAACTCGAAATTGACGCTGGGGCGGCGCAGTTTGATCGGACCGGGCACGTCCGGGGTCGCGAGCAGATGATCGATCACCTCGACCAGCCGATCGTTGAAGTAGCCCTCCGGATAGCCCAATCCGACGTACGCCTCCTGAAACAACGGATAGTATTGTTTGTACAGGGCGACCAGCTGCGCCGTGTCGGTGTTCTGCACGATCTTGATCACCGGCTCGTAGCGCGCGTAGTTATCGGCGCTGAGCGTGAGCTCCTCGCCATTGCCGGTCGCGGTCAGCTCGCCACCGATTCCTTTCACCGGCCACATCTGCACCGCTGTTTTTTTCCGGGGCAGATTGTCGATGGTCACGACCGTGTGCCGGACGATGTTCTTCGGCACCAGGAACGGATCCAGCGCGCGGCCGAAAACGCCACTTAGCGACTCCTGCAGTGGCGGATCGCTCTCTTCGATCGAGGGCAAGGGCTGCGGAGGTGGAGTTTCTTCCAGCGGATTACGCACCGGCGGCTCAGTCGCCGGCGTCGTTGCCTCGGGTTGAGCGATGGCGGGCGGCTGTTTGGCCTGTTGCTCCGCCTGCCGGTGCGAACGCCCCCAATACAAGGCTGCGCCGATGCCCGCCGCGACCACGACGGGAATCGCGTAATACAGCCATTTTTTCTGCTCTTCTTCCACTCGTGGCTCCTCGCTGCTTCAAGTCAGCAGTTCGCGGCCGGCCTCACTGCGGCTTCTGAAACTTCAACAGAAAGTTGTCGGCCTCGCCGATGGCCTGGTACTTGGCCCGGTCCTGCTCGCCCAGCGCCAGGGTTGGCGGCAGCGTCCAGACGCCCTTGGGATGATCCTTGGTGTCCTTGGGATTGTTCAGCAGATCGGAGCGGCTCACCAGCTTGAAACCGGCCTTCTCGGCCAGCTGAATGGTGTAGTCCTCGCGCACATAGCCGTCGGCCGCCTTCGGATCTTGCGGTTTATCGGCAGGCGCGCGGTGTTCCTCGACGCCCAGAATGCCACCCGGCTTGAGCGCCTTGTAGAACGAGGCGAACGCCTGGTCGGCGGTGCCCTGGCCCATCCAGTTGTGCACGTTGCGGAAGGTGACGACCACGTCGGCCGAGCCGGCCGGCGCGGGCTCGCTCATGTCGGTGACCTTCACCTTGCCGTAACGAGCCTGGTCGCTGTCGAGCTTTTGCCGCCACTTGTCGACTGCACGCGGGCTGACCGCCGTGTAATAAGTGCCCTTGTCAGCGAGGTAGGGCGCGAGGATCTCGGTCCAATAGCCGCCGCCCGGCGAGATCTCGACCACGGTCGAGCTCGGCTTCACGCCGATGAACTCCAGCACTTCCTGCGGCTTGCGGGCTGGGTCACGCGCTACGAAATTCGGTGAGCGATGCTCCGAGGCAACGGCCTTGGCCAGGGCTTCGTCCTTGGCGAAGGCGCCGGTCAGCGGCAGCATGCAGGCCGCGGCGGCGGCGACAGCGAGCAACGACGATGGGCGCATGAGATAACTCCAAAGGCTCGTTGGGACCGTGGTTGGGCGTGCGAATGTAACAGACCGTTATCGCCGCACACAGGTTCCCGCCCCAGTTCGTCTACCATTGCCCGCTTCGGCCTTTGCCATCAGGAACCCGATGTCGGCGAGTCACACGAGGGCAGTTCATCAGAGTTGGGGCGCGTGGGTCGCGCTCGTCGGGACACTGGCCTTTTGCAGCGCATTCCAAACCCAGGCAGCCGGTCTGGCGCGGCAGGACTGTCGGCTGCAGAGCGAGATTGCCGGCGGCAGCGTGGCCGCGCGCTGTGGCTGGTTGTCGGTGCCCGAGAACCGGGAACAGCCTTCGGGCAAGCAGATTCGGCTGCATGTCGCCGTCATTCCATCGCTGCGCCTCGAGCCCGTCGGCGATCCGCTGTTCGTGCTCAGCGGCGGACCGGGACAGGCGGCCAGCGATTTCTATATCTCCATCGCTCCGGCCCTGGCGCGCGTCCGACGCGATCGTGACATCGTGCTGGTCGACCAGCGCGGCACGGGCAAATCGAATCGGATGGATTGCACCTTTCCGGACGAGAGCGACATCACGTTCAGCGATCCGCAACAGCTGCGCGAGCTCACAAAGGTGTGTCTCGATAATTTGCCGGGAGATCCTCGCTACTACACCACCAGCGTCGCGGTTCGCGATCTCGACGACGTTCGCGCCGCACTGGGCTATCAGAAGCTGGATCTGTACGGCGTGTCGTATGGAACGCGCGTCGCTCAGCACTACATGCGACGGTATCCAAAGCGCGTGCGGGTCGCGATCCTCGACGGCGTCGTGCCGCCGCAGCTGGCCTTGGGACCGGACATCGCGCTCGACGCGCAAGCCGCCATCGACCAGGCGTTCGCTCGTTGCACCTCGAGCTCGGACTGCAAACGCGCCTTTCCAGACATCGCCGCGACGTTCGCGACCTTGCGCGCCCGGGTCCAGGAACAACCGATCGCTCTTTCCATTCCGGATCCGCTGAGCGCGGAACCCGTGCAGGCGCGGCTCGGCGCGCCCGAGCTCACCGCAGCGGTTCGATTGCTGAGTTACTCGGACGAGACGCTGTCGGCGCTGCCGCTGCTCATTCAAGAAGCCGAAACCGGACAGCCGCAGGCATTGGCCGCTCAGTATTTGATGATCAAGCGCAGCCTGGACACGCAGTTCGCGTACGGAATGCACTTCGCCGTGGTGTGCAGCGAGGACGCGCCCCGCTGGGATGAGCGGTCCGTGCCACAGTCCGCGTTGGCTAAAACATATATCGGCGAGAGTTTCATGACTTCGATGCGGACCATCTGCGAACAGTGGCCGCGCGGTCCGGTGGACGAGGACTTCAGCAAACCTTTGCAGAGCGCGATTCCGACTCTGGTGCTCTCTGGCGGCAACGATCCGGTGACACCGGCGCGCTATGGCGAGCAGATCCTGCCCGGGCTCTCGAAGTCGAAACATCTGGTGCTCGAGGGCCAAGGTCACGGTCAGATCGCGGTCGGCTGCATGCCGCGCGTAGTTGCCGAGTTCATCGGCGCTGGCACGGCCGACTCGCTGGACGACGCCTGCCTGCGCAACGTCACCCCCGCTCCTTTCCTGCTGTCACGCTCGGCGCCTGCCCCATGATTCAAGTCGAAGGGTTGAAAAAGCGCTTCGGCGCGGTGCAGGCGTTACACGATGTTTCTTTCTCGGCCGGGGACGGCCGCATCACCGGCCTGCTGGGTCACAACGGCGCGGGCAAGTCGACCACGCTGCGTATCCTGAGCACTGTCATACGCGCCGACGAAGGGCGTGCGCTGATCGACGGGCATGACTGCGCCACCAACGCCTTGCAGGTTCGCCGGTCGTTGGGTGTGCTGCCTCATGCCAGCGGGCTGTATGCGCATTTGAGTGGGCGCGAGAACATTCGCTATTACGGCGAGCTGCACGGCCTGCGCGGAGCCGAGCTCACGCGGTCCATCGATGAGTTGATCGAACGCCTCGGCCTCGGCGGCGTTGCCGAGCGACGCGCTAAAGGTTATTCACAAGGTGAGCGGCTCAAGGTCGGTTTGGCGCGGGCGCTGGTTCACCGGCCGCAAACCATCATTCTCGACGAGCCCACCAACGGGCTCGACGTGAATGCCGTGCGCATGTTGCGCGAGCTGATTCGAGGGTTGCGGGAGTCCGGGCGGTGCGTGCTGTTCTCCAGTCATGTGATGCAGGAAGTCGCCGCCTTGTGCGACGACATCGTGATCATCTCGCACGGTCGGGTGGTCGTGCGTGGCACGCCGGCTGAAATCCTCAAGGCCACGGGCGCTCCGGATTTGGAAGAAGCGTTCGTGCGCGCCGCCGATCGGGACGAGGTGGCGTAATGGGCGCGATCTGGACTGTCTTCCGCAAGGAAGTGCTGGAGAATCTGCGCGACCGCCGCGTCATCCTCTCGGCGTTCTTTTTCGGTGTGCTGCTGGCGCCGGTGATCTTCGGGCTCACCACGACGATGGTGTCCCGACGCGCGGTCGAGAATCAGGACAAGCCGCTGGACCTGCCCATCGCCGGCGCGGCCCATGCACCGAATCTCGTGCATTTCCTGCGCGAGAACGGCGTAAAGGTCGAGGACGTGCAATTCACGAGCGACCAGGCTATGGAAGCGGTTCGCTCGGGACAGAAAGACTTTGTGCTGATCGTCGGCGAGGACTATGGCGAAGCGCTGCAATCGGGCGAGTCCGCGCCGATCTCATTGGTCGTCGATACCTCCAACAGCCGGACCTCGCCGAGCGCCGATCGAGCGCGGCAGCTGCTCGAAGCTTACGGACATCAATTGGCGGCGCTGCGCCTGATGGTTCGAGGCATCAATCCCAAGGTGATCCAGCCTGTCGGCGTACATACGCTCGACGTCGCCACTCCCGCAGGACGGGCGCTGCTGGTGCTCGGCATGATGACTTACTTTTGTTTCATGTCGATGCTGGTGGGAGGTTTCTATCTGGCCGTCGATACGACCGCGGGAGAACGCGAGCGCGGCTCGCTGGAGCCGTTGCTGTCGTTGCCCGTGCGGCGTTCTCAGTTGATCGTGGGCAAGATGCTGGCGACGGCCGCGTTCATGTCGATCTCGCTGCTGCTGACGCTCGCGACGTTCGGGGTCGTGCTCACGTTCATTCCGCTGGAAGCGCTCGGCATGTCCGCCAACTTTGGCCCCCGCGTGATCCTGGCGATCTCGGCGGTGATGCTGACGTTCGTGCCCATGGGCGCGGGATTGATGACGGTCGTGGCGTCATTCACACGAAGCAATCGCGAAGCGCAGTCGTGGCTGTCCGTCGTGATGATGCTGCCCATCGCACCCATCATGTTCGCCGTCCTCAGCGGAACCAAACCGAGCGCCGCGCTCATGGCGGTGCCCAGTCTGAGCCAGCACTTGCTCGCGACGAGCTTGATGCGTGGTGACACGATCCCGGCGCTGCATGTTTTGATTTGCGCCGGGACCACGCTGGTATTGGGCGGGCTGCTGGTGGCGCTCGCGATCAAGCTATATCAGCGCGAGGCCATTCTCGGATGAGCGTTGTGAGCTAAACCGTCCGATTCCGATCCGATCCGCGCTGCCCGCGCTGCTGTTGCGGGCGTCCTTGACCGTGACCTTGTCCGTGACCGTGAGGTCGTGACGGGCGTTGGCCATGAGCATGGCGCGGTTGTTGGCCCGATTGATGTGCTTGCTGAGGCTGTTGTTGCCCGCCACCGCCGCCGCGACGTTTGCGACGACGACGGCGGCCTTCGCCGCCGGCGCCCGGCGCGCCGCTTTGTTGCTGATGTTGATGGTGATGCGGGCGGCCTTGCTGGCCTCGCTGCGGCGGTCGCTGTTGTGGCGACTCGGGCCGCTCGTCCGAATCTTCACGATCCTGTCCGCGAACCGCCGGCTTGAAGTGAGGGAGAGCAGCCTTCGGCACCGGCTTGCGCAGCAGCTTTTCAATGTCTTTCAGCAAGCCCGACTCATCGGACGAGACCAGCGATACAGCCAGACCTGTCGCGCCCGCGCGGCCAGTGCGACCGATTCGATGCACGTAGTCCTCGGGCACATTCGGCAGCTCGTAATTCACAACGTGCGGCAGTTCTTTGATGTCGAGGCCGCGCGAAGCGACCTCCGTCGCGACCAGCGCGCGAATACGAAAATTCTTGAAGTCCGACAGCGCGGCCGTACGTGCATTCTGGCTCTTGTTGCCATGAATCGCGGCAGTCTCGATGCCATCCTGCTGCAGCTGTTTGGCGAGCCGATTCGCGCCGTGTTTGGTGCGCGTGAAGACGAGCACCTGCGACCAGTCCCCATCCTGAATGAGATGGGACAGCAGCGCGCGCTTCTGATCCTTCGCGACCGAATACACAAGCTGCTCCACCGTATCGACGGCGGCATTGCGCCGAGCAACCTCGATCTCCACCGGATTGTGCAGCAGGCCCTGCGCCAGCCGCCGGATGTCATCTGAATACGTGGCCGAGAACAGCAGGTTCTGCCGCTGCTTGGGCAGCAGCTTGATGACGCGTCGAATATCCGCGATGAAGCCCATGTCGAGCATGCGATCGGCTTCGTCGAGCACGAAGATCTCGACGCGAGACAAATCGACCGTGTGCTGTTGAGCGTGATCCAGCAGCCGTCCGGGCGTCGCGACTAGAATGTCCGCGCCCCGGCGCAAGGCATCGATCTGCGGATTGATGCTGACGCCGCCGAAAATCGTCAGGCTGCGATGACGAAGATACTTTCCGTAGCTTGCGACACTTTCGTTCACCTGGGTCGCGAGCTCACGCGTGGGAACGAGGATGAGGACGCGGGGCGCCTTCGAGGGCGTGCCACCTTGCAATCGCTGCAGCAGCGGCAGCGTGAAGCCGGCGGTCTTGCCGGTACCCGTCTGGGCGCCGGCCAGCACGTCGCGGCCGGTGAGGATTTCAGGGATCACTCGCGCCTGTACGGGAGTGGGCGCGTTATAGCCACGATCGGCGAGCGCACGAGTGAGTTCGGGAATGAGCCCGAGAGCAGCAAAAGGCATGAAAACAGTTCCTCAACCAGCCTGCGGAAACTTGCGTTTCGGATCCAGTGAGGCGGGAGACAAATCGAGGCGGGCCTTACAAAACGAGGGGGCCGACAGACCGCGAGGAATGAAGCCGACCGGACGGCGGCTGACGATGGACGCGCACTCTACCTGGATTGGCCCGATTTGACGAGGTAATTCTGCAGAGCGACGACCGGTTCACACGTTAGGGGTGGCGTTGCCGGATCTCAAGAGGCGCGCTACGTTGCGCCATCCAAGGGAGGGGAGGATTTGCTCATGACATCTGGAATTCGTCCTGTGGCGGTCATGATTGGGTGCGCCGTCGTCACTATCCTGGCCGCCTGTGCCAAACTGCCCGCGGTCGAGGCGACAGCGAGCAACGAACGCTACAACGTCGACATACGCTGGACCGCGCACGGCGTGCCGCATATCAAAGCAGAAAACTGGGGCAGTCTCGGTTATGGCCTCGCGTATGCCGTAGCCACGGATGCCGTGTGCACGCTGGCGCGTGAATTCGTGATCGTGCGGGGCGAACAATCGAAGTTCTTCGGTCCCGAGGAAGGTCGCCTCGAAGCTGACATCTTCCACAAATCGGTCATCACGGATCAGGCGCTCGCCCACGCGGCGGCACGCCTTCCGCAGGAGATGACTGCTCTCCAGGAAGGTTACATCGCCGGTTACAACCGTTATCTCGCGGACCACGGCGGAGAGAAGTTGCCGGCGAGTTGCCGCAATCAGCCCTGGGTACGTCCCATCGATGGATTGGACATGGCGCGCATCGGCATCGGCGTCGGCGTCCGCTACGGCGTCGGTCGCTCACCCTCTGCAGTCGCCAACGCCGCGCCGCCCGACAAAGGCGCCAAGGAGCAGAAAGTCACATTGCTACCGTCGTTCGCGGACGACGTGACGATGATGGGCTCGAACGCCATCGCGTTCGGCAAGCGCGCCACGACCAACGGCAAGGGCCTGATGCTCGGCAACCCGCACTATCCGTGGTCGGGCGGCAGTCGTTTTCACATGGCGCATCTGACGATCCCCGGGGAGATCGACGTGATGGGCGTCGGCTTGATCACGACTCCGTTCATTGGCATCGGGTTCAATCGCGACGTCGCGTGGACGCACACTGTTTCGAGTGCGCTCCGTTTTACGTTGTATGAATTGCAGCTCGACCCCAACGATCCGCTGTCGTATCGCTATGGCGAGGACACTCGCAAGCTCACGCCGCGCACGGTCACTGTTGAAGTGCGCCAGCCGGATGGCTCGCTGAAGACTGAAGAGCGGACGACCTATCACAGCCACTTCGGGCCAGTGCTCGAAGATGGAGACCTGCCCTGGACTCGCGAGCGCGCGTATGCGATTCGCGATTCCAACATCGATAACAATCGTTCGCCCGAGCAGTATTTGAAGTTCGCGCGCGCCAAGAACGTCGACGACATTCTGGCGGCGCTGCAGACCAGCCAGGGCACGGCGTGGGTGAACACCATCGCGGCGGATCGCCATGGAAAGGCACTCTACGCCGATCTCTCGGTGGTGCCGAACGTCGATGGACAGCTGATCAAGGCGTGCTCCAGTCAGTCTGTGCAGCGCTGGGGCGCGTGGCGGGTGGTGGTGTTGCGAGGGGCGCCGGATTGCGAATGGCGTGTCGATCAGCGAGCTCAGCAGCCGGGCATCCTGCCGCCGGAACAGTTGCCGCATTTGATGCGCGACGATTACGTGACCAACTCCAACGACAGCTATTGGCTATCGAACCCGCAGCAGCCGCTGGAAGGTTATTCGCCCATTATCGGCTCGGAGAAAACCGAACGTTCGTTGCGGACGCGAGCTGGTTTAGTGATGGTGAACGAGGTACTGCAGGCCAAGGAGTCGAACCGCATCGATGCTCAGCGGCTGCAGGACCTGCTGTTCAGCCATCGTAACTACAGCGCGGAGCTGGTGCTGGATGAGGTGCTCGCTGTCTGCAAACGAGAGCCGAAGTCGGTGAAGCTGGATAAGGATGCTGTGGATGTCACCAAGACCTGCGAGGTCCTGGCCGGGTGGGACCGCAAGCAGAATGTCACGAGCCGCGGCGCGCAGGTGTGGACTGAGGCGTGGCCGTTGATGAGTGCGACGCCCAATCTCTGGAAGACGCCGTTCGATGTGAATGATCCGGTGCACACACCGAGGCAGATCAATGTCGAGGATGCGAAGGTTCGCAAGGCGGTGATGACGGCGCTGGCGACGGCAACGAAGAGTTTGAATGACGCACAGATTCCGCTCGATGCGCCGTGGGGCGAGGTGCAATACACCGAACACAACGGCGAAAAGATCGGCATCCCCGGCGGCGCGCACGCGACGGGAATGTTCAGCATGATCGGCGCGAAGCTCGCACCGGGGAAGGGCTATACACCCATCATCACCGGCAACAGCTGGATCCAAGTAGTGACGTGGACCGACGCCGGCGAAGTGGACGCTCGGGGTCTGCTGACTTATTCGCAATCGGAAGAGGCGGATTCGCCGTTTGTGGTGGATCAGACGAAGTTGTATTCGATCGGTCAATGGCTGCAGCTGCCGTTCACCGAGGCGGAGATCGCGGCGGATAAGGAGTTACGCTCGCTCGCCTTGAAAGGTAACTAAGAGCTCGCGTCTGTGGCTCGCGTCGCGGTATCGGGAAGGCAGGCGGCAGCGCTGAACCTTTCTTCCCGTTGCCAACCTCTTACGCGCGGGCGCGAGTGGGTAAGAGGCCGCGAAGTTTGCTGCGGAGGTCGGCTTCGCGGTACGGCTTGGCGAGCATATCGGCGCCTTTCTCCGGGGCGGCGTAGGAGCCGGAGTAGCCGGTGGCGTAGAGGACCGGGAGTTGGGGGCGGCGTTCGCGGGCGAGGCGGCCGAGCTCGAAGCCGTTCATGCCGCCGGGCATGACGATGTCGGTGAACAGCAAATCGATGTCCGACTCGCGGTCGACGAGCTCCAGTGCGCGGTTGCCGTTGTCCGCTTCGATGACGTTGAACTGCAGTTCTTTCAGCATCGCCGCCGTCACGGCTCGTACGCCGGCATCGTCCTCGACCAGGAGAATGGTTCGATCTCGCCCGGACAACGACAGATCTTCCCCAACGCTGGCGCTGGCCGAGGGAGCCGTCTCGGTGCGCGGCAAATAAATGCGGACGCTGGTGCCACGGCCCGGCGTGCTGATGATCTTCACATGGCCGCCCGATTGTTTGACGAAGCCATACACCATGCTCAGGCCAAGGCCCGTGCCATGTCCCATGCGTTTGGTCGTGAAGAACGGTTCGAGCGCGCGCTCCAGCACCTCGGGCGTCATGCCGGCGCCCGTATCGGTCACACACAACAAAACGAAGTCGCCCTCCGGAAGATCGGCATCGCGCTCGGCGCGGCTGACGTTGCGGGCTTCGATAGTTAAGGTGCCGCCGTCCTGCATGGCGTCGCGGGCGTTCACGGCCAGATTGATCAGTGACGATTCGACCTGCGCCGGATCGGCGAGCACGTTCCACAAGTCATCCTGCACGAGCACGTCGATGACGATTCTTTCGCCGAGCGTGCGGCCGAGCAGCTTGGTGATATTGCGACTCACCTCGCCCAAATTCACCGCGCTGGGCTGCAACGGCTGACGGCGCGCAAAAGCCAGCATTCGACGCGTGAGCTCGGCGCAGCTCAACGCGCCAGTGAGCGCCATCTGCGCGCGATCGAAGTTCCGGCCGGTGCCCTTCAGCGCGCGAGCCAGCGAATCGAGATTGCCGATCACGACTGTCAGCATGTTGTTGAAGTCGTGCGCGATACCGCCGGTGAGCTGTCCGACCGCCTCCATCTTCTGCGATTGAATCAGCTGCTGTTCGACGCGGCGTCGGTCGGTGACGTCGAGGCAGCTGCCGAAGATCTCGAACGGCCGCCCCTCGTGACGGATCAAAACCGCGCGATCCAGGAACCAGCGATGCGAGCCATCGGCGCACAGCCAGCGATATTCGGTGGACATCCCGCCAACCACCGGGATGCTCGCCACTTCGTTGAGCACCCGATCGCGATCGTCGGGATGAATACGATTCACCCACAGATGCGGATCGTTCAAAACCTGATTGGGCGTGAACCCCACCAGGTCCGCGATGACGTCGCTGATGAACCGCGGCCCGGAGAAGCCGCCGTCCACACTGGCGCTGTACAGCGCGATTGGCAACGAGCGCACGATGGCCGTCTGGCGCTCCTCGACCTGGCGCAACTGACGTTCGGCTTCGAGCTTCTCCTGGCGGATACGCAGGTTCTCTTCCTGCAGGAAACGTTCGAGCGCGGCCTTGCGCTCCACCTCCGCACTCTTGCGATACAGATCGATCAGCACCGCGACTTTGGAGCGCAGGATGACCGGATCGACCGGCTTGAAGACATAGTCGACCGCGCCCATCGAGTAGGCGCGCGCGATGTGCTCGTCGTCGCGATCGATGGCGCTGACGAAAATGATGGGGATGTGTCGCGACCGTTCGCGACGCCGGATCAGCTCGGCCGTGGTGTACCCGTCGAGGCCCGGCATGTTGGCGTCGAGCAGGATGACCGCGCATTCTTCTCGCAACAGGAAGCGCAACGCATCCTCACCGGACGCTGCTTCCACGACGGTCTCTTCGAGCTCGGCCAGCACCTGCGACAAGGCGAAACGATTGTTCGCTTCGTCGTCGACGATGAGAATGGTCGCGCGCGTCGGCAGGGCCGGCAGCTTGCCAGTAACATCCGTTGCCGGCGCCGCATCGGCAGCACCAGCAATATGGGGGCCGGCGAACTGAGGACCGTTGTTCAAACGCGCCGCAGCCACACGCGCATCATCGAAACCAGCTGGTCGACATCGACCGGCTTGGAAATGTATTCCGAAGCGCCCGCGTCGATGCATTTTTCGCGGTCGCCTTTCATGGCCTTGGCGGTAATGGCAATCATGGGCAGTTTGCGGAAACGTTCGTTACGGCGGATTTGGCGCATGGTCTCGTAACCATCCATGTCCGGCATCATCACATCCATCAGCA
This sequence comes from Steroidobacter sp., assembly GCF_036402275.1. NCBI lineage: Bacteria > Pseudomonadati > Pseudomonadota > Gammaproteobacteria > Steroidobacterales > Steroidobacteraceae > Steroidobacter > Steroidobacter sp. Next base: position 36,127 of record NZ_DASWTF010000022.1, read on the forward strand.
CCATGTCGACGTTGGGAGTCTCGTTCAACATGGCGATTCCTTCGCGGCCGCTCTCGGCGTGCAGCACTTCGATGTCGTGCTGTTCGAGCACGCCGGTCAGCGAGAAAATATTACGGATATCGTCGTCGACGATCAGCACTTTGCGCCCGGCGAGACCGGGCTCGCGGCGTCGCGCCTTCTCGATGATCATGCGCCGGTCTTCGGGCATGTTCTCGACGAACCGGTGCAGGAACAGCGCGGTCTCGTCGAACAGCTGCTCGGGCGACTCCGGGCTCTTGAGAATGAAGGACTCGACCAGGTTGCGCAGCTTGGCCTCGTCGGCCGGGTTCAGATCCTTGGCCGTGTGAATGATCACCGGCAGGCGGCGCGAGGTGTCGCGACGGATCGTTTCGATCAACTGCACGCCGTCCATGTCCGGTAGCACCAGATCCAGGACGACGCAGTCGAAATGGTTGTTCTGCAGCGCCTGCAACGCCTCGCGACCGGTCGTCACGCGCGTGAGGTGCACGTCGCCATTGCCAATCAACTTCTGGATCTCACCGCTCTGCAGGTCGTCGTCCTCCACCAGCAGCAGCTCTTTCACTTTGCGGGCGATGAACTCCTCGCTGCGGGCCAGCGCCGTTTGCAAGGTCGCGTGATCCACAGGCTTTTCCAGCACGGAGAACGCGCCCATTTGCAGACCGCGCTCGCGTGGATCGTCCACCGAGATGATGTGAATCGGAATGTGCCGCGTCTCGGCGCTACGCTTGAGAATGTCCAGCAGCCGCCAGCCATCCATGTCCGGCAGATTGATGTCCAAGGTGATGACGGACGGATTGAACCGCCGCACCAGCGGCAACGCCCCGCTACCCGTCGCGGAAACGACGGCCTTGAAGCCGCGATCGTGCGCGAGATCGAGCAGGATGCGACCGAACTTCACATCGTCCTCGATGATCAGCAGCACGCGATCGCCGGACTGAATATTCTGTCGGTCGTCCGTCAACTCGGAAGCGACCAGCAACGGCGTCGACTCCCGACTCACGATGATCGACGGCGTCGGCGCAAGCGTGTACGCACGCGGCGGAGGGTCGACCGTCGTTGTGGTCACGGCCGCCTTGGAGAAATCGTGCGTCATGGGCAAGTACAGCGTGAACGTGCTGCCCTCGGTCGGCTTGCTCTCCACGGTGATCTCGCCGCCCAGCAGACGACAGATTTCGCGGCTGATCGACAGACCGAGACCGGTGCCGCCATATTTGCGGCTCGTGGTGCCGTCGGCCTGCTGGAAGGCTTCGAAGATCACGCGCAACTTGTCGGCCGCGATGCCGATGCCGGTGTCGTGCACCGAATACGCGACCACCGACGACGCCGAGTTTAGCGACTGGTTGGAAGGATTCCAGCCGTTGCTGGCGCGATAGATGGACAGCTCGACGCCGCCCTCGTGGGTGAACTTGAACGCGTTCGACAGCAGATTCTTGAGGATCTGCTGCAAGCGTTTTTCGTCGGTGATCATGGTCCGCGGCAGCGACGGATCGAGCTCGATCTTTAGCTGCAGCTTGCGGTCGCTCGCCACCTGCTCGAAGCTGCGTTGCAAGTTGTCGACCACTTCGGCGAAATGGACGGTGCTCACGTCGAGCGTGACCGTGCCGGATTCGATCTTCGACAGGTCGAGAATGTCGTTGATGAGCGCCAGCAGCTCGGTGCCCGCGCGATTGATGGTCTGCGCGAACTCGATCTGCTTGCCCGTGAGATTCGCATCGGCGTTGTCGGCGAGCAGCTTGGAAAGAATCAGCAGGCTGTTGAGCGGCGTCCGCAGCTCGTGCGACATGTTCGCCAGGAACTCGGACTTGTACTTGGACGTGAGCGCCAGCTGCTCGGCCTTTTCCTCGAGCATTTCCTTGGCGCGCTCCACTTCCTGATTCTTGGCTTCCACCTGCTTGTTCTGCCAGGACAGCAGATTGGCCTTTTCCACCAGCTCTTCGTTCTTGCCGCGCAACTCCTCCTGTTGGGAGCGCAGCAGGTCTTCGGAGCGTTGCAAGGTCGTGGCCTGCTGCTCCAGCCGGTCGTTGGTTTTCTTCAGCTCTTCCTGCTGGCTCTGCAACTCGGCGGTCAGCAGCTGCGACTGCGCCAGCAGCGCTTCGGTCTGCATGTTCGCGGCCAGCGTGTTGAGCACGATGCCGATACTTTCCATCAGCTGATCCAGGAACAGCGTATGGATGGTGCTGAAGCGCTCGAACGAGCCCAGCTCCAGCACGGCCTTCACTTCGCCTTCGAACAACGCCGGAAGCACGATCACCGTGGAGGGTTTGGCTTCACCCAAGCCCGAGGTGACCCGCATGTAGTCGTGAGGCGCGTCGGTCAGCAGCATCGAACGTTTCTCGACGGCGCATTGACCGATCAGACCATCGCCGAGTCTGAGCTTCTGCGGCGGACGACGGCGATTCGGCGCGGCGTAGCTCGCGACCAGTTCCAGAACGTTTTCGCCGCCGTCCTGGCGCGTGAGATAGAACAACGCCTGGTGCGCGTTCACCAGCGGTACGAGCTGCGACAGGATCAGGTTCGACACGTGGCGGATGTCGCGCTGGCCCTGCAACAGGCGGTTGAAGCGAGCGATGTTGGTCTTGAGCCAGTCCTGCTCGTTGTTCTTTTGCGTGGTGTCCTTGAGGTTACGAATCATCTCGTTGATGTTGTCCTTGAGCGAGGCCACTTCGCCCGAAGCTTCCACCGTGATGAATCGCGTGAGATCGCCCTTGGTCACGGCCGTCGCCACTTCGGCGATGGCGCGCACCTGCGTCGTGAGATTCGCGGCGAGCTGGTTCACGTTGTCGGTCAGGTCGCGCCACAAACCGGCGGCGCCCGGCACGCTGGCCTGGCCGCCGAGCTTGCCTTCGGTGCCCACTTCGCGCGCCACGTTGGTCACCTGGTCGGCGAACGTCGCGAGCGTGTCGATCATGCCGTTGATCGTGCTGGCGAGCGCGGCGATCTCGCCTTTGGCTTCCACGACCAGCTTTCGTTTCAGATCGCCCTGCGCCACCGAGGTCACGACCTCGGCGATGTTTCGGACCTGGCCGGTCAGGTTCGCGGCCATGTGGTTCACGTTATCGGTGAGGTCCTTCCAGGTGCCGGCGACGCCTTCGACTTTCGCCTGACCGCCGAGCTTGCCTTCGGTGCCGACTTCGCGCGCGACGCGGGTGACTTCGGACGCGAATGAATTGAGCTGGTCGACCATCGTGTTGATGGTGTCCTTGAGCTCCAGGATCTCGCCCTTCACCTCGACAGTGATCTTCTTCGACAAGTCACCGCGCGCCACGGCGGTGGTCACCTCGGCGATGTTGCGCACCTGGCCGGTGAGGTTGCCGGCCATAGCGTTCACATTGTCGGTCAGATCCTTCCAGGTGCCGCCCACGCCCGGCACCACCGCCTGGCCGCCGAGCCGGCCGTCGGTGCCGACCTCGCGCGCCACGCGCGTCACCTCGCC
>NZ_DASWTF010000023.1:0-42680 GCF_036402275.1 Steroidobacter sp.
GGCAGTGTCGAGAAAGAGGGACCTTTTCGGCACAGTGCGCCCAGGGACGGGACCCGGCGGCACGCGCGATAGCGCGGGCAAGGGGGAGCACGGTGCCGGAAGGAGGAAGGTCACCTCGGACGACGCGAGCCACGACGCCTCTCTTCTCCGCAGGCAGCTCGCCGCAGGTCAAAAATTAGTTTACTTCCCCAAGGGGTGAAGCTTCTGGCCGGCTATAAAACTACTTGGCCCCGATAAACAACGCCGGATCCACCATCGCGCGATTCAACGCAACGCCCCAGTGCAAATGAGGCCCGGTGACGCGGCCGGTGGCGCCGACGGTGCCGAGGAGGTCGCCTTGGGCGACGCGGTCGCCGAGTTTTACTTTTATGGTGTCGAGGTGGCAGTACATGGTCACGAGACCGTCGCCGTGATCGATATAAAGCGTGTTTCCGTTGAAAAAGAAATCACCCGCCTCCACCACCGTCCCCGCCGCGGGCGAGCGAATCGGTGTGCCTTTGGCGGCCGCGATGTCCATGCCGGAGTGAGGATTGCGCGGCTGGCCGTTGAACACGCGACGCGAGCCGTATGAATCGGAGCGCACGCCTTCGACAGGTGAGATCAGCTGCAGCGCCGGTGCTTCGGTCGCCGTGAACTTCGAGAGCGCTGCGTCGGAACGTTTGGTCTCCGCGCTGATGCGCTTCAGATCATCGGGATCAGGCTCGACTTTGCGCTGATCCTTGATGGTCAGATGCTGCGTGCGATAGATCTTATCTGAAATCCGAAAAGGCACTTCAGTCGTGCCGCTCGGCGTGCTCACTTTCAACTTCAGCTCGCCCGGCTTCTCCGCCAGCGGAATCCCAACCACCGCGACCCACTGATCGTCGCGACGAACCACAGCGACGCGATATGCATTGAACTGGACCGTAGGCGCCAGGTCGCTGCTGCCCGGCACGGGCACGAGCGCAATGCCCCCGGGAACCCGGCTTTCCTTGGGCAATGCCGTAGCGCCGGCAGTGAAGCTGGCGAGTAGCAGTAAAGGCAGGGCGGCGCGAAACAAACGGGACGTGAGCTTCGAATTCATTGGTTCTCGTCATCTCGATGCGGCGTGACTCGTTCGACTCGTGCCTGCAGCGAACCGCGGGACAAGCGTGTTTCGATCACGTCGCCATGCTCGACTGAAGTCGCATCGGTTACCACCTTGCCGTCCGCGTCGGTCACGATGGCATAACCACGTTGCAGCGTGGCCAGCGGACTCACGGCATTCAACTTCCCGGCCGCGAGTCGCAGCCGCGCATCGAGTTTATGAAGCCGCCGATGCAGTAAGGAATCCATGCTATTGCTGGCGATCTCGACTCGACCACGCAGAGCCGAAATCCGTAGCGCCGGCGAGTGTTGCCGCAGACTACCGGCCGCATGACGCAGGCGACTATCCAGCAAGCTGAGCCGCCGCTGCAGCGACGTGCCCAAAGTCTTACGCGCGATTTCCAACCGGCCGCGCGCAGCGGCGACGCGCAGGGCAGGTGAGCGTTGACGAAGATGCGCGGCCAGATGGACGAGCGTGCTCTTACGCTCCTGCAATCCACCGCGAACCACGCGGATCAAGCGTTGCTCCAGCTCATCGAGGCGCTGCGCCTTCTGTCTGAGCTCGACGCCAGGATGAACCTGCGCGAGACGCCGCTCCAGCCACACCAATCGTTGCTGGCAACTCGCCACATGACGAACCATCGCAGCGTTCGCGCGCCTGCTGAGCAGCGCAACGCTTCGCGTCCACTCATTGCAATCAGGCGCGGCGATCTCGGCAGCACCCGACGGCGTCGGCGCGCGCACGTCGGCGACGAAATCCGCGATCGTGAAATCCACTTCGTGGCCGACGCCCGACACGACAGGAATCTGGCAATCGAAAATGGCGCGAGCCACCACTTCCTCATTGAACGCCCACAGATCCTCCAGCGAACCGCCACCGCGCGCGACGATGAGCACGTCGCATTCCGCACGAGCGGACGCGAGTCGGATGGTTGCGGCGATCTGACCCGCCGCGCTCGCGCCTTGCACCTGAACCGGATAGATCAACACGGGAATCGTGCAGAACCGCCGGCGCAGAATGTTCAGTACGTCGCGAATCGCCGCGCCCGTCGGCGAAGTAACAACGCCGATGCGCTTGGGCAGCCTGGGCAACGCCCGCTTGCGAGCGGCATCGAACAAACCTTCTGCCGCGAGCTTGTTCTTCAACAGCTCGAAACGTCGGCGCAATACACCTTCGCCGGCTTCCTCCATGTGATCCGCGATGAACTGATAGTCGCCGCGCGGCTCGTACAGGCTCACGCGGCCGCGAGTCAGCACGTGCATGCCGTCCTTTGGCGTGAAGCGCGCCATCATGTTCTTCTGTCGGAACATGGCGCATCGCAGTTGCGCGGACTCATCCTTGAGCGAGAAATACCAGTGCCCGGAGGAGGGCCGGGACAGGTTCGAGATCTCGCCCTCCAGCCACAGCGACGGCAAGCCGCGCTCGAGCAGGGTGCGGGCCTCCTTGTTCAGGCGGGCGACGGTGTAGACATCCCGCTCAGGGGCCGCGGCGGGGGACTCATCGATATCGTCTATCGGCGGGCGCACCGGCTCCCGGGTCACCGTGCGGGCCGGCGGAGTTGCGGCCCGCTTCACGGCGGGCTTGGGCTCGGCCGGGCGCGGGGCAGGCGCTTCGTCCGGCTGCGCCTTGGGCGCAGGCGGAGGGGCCGAGAAGTCGAATTCCAGTTCACGATTCATGGCTTGGAAGGCTACAGCCTACGTCCGGGCGGCGCACGTCCGGCGTTTAATGGCCTACCCACCGCCAGGAACATTTACCGGAAGCGGCTGGCCGCGTACAATGGCGCGCTTTCATCGATAACCCGCGGGCGCCCCACCATGCGTATTCTCGAGGAAGCACTCACCTTCGACGACGTGCTTCTGGTCCCGGCTTACTCCAATTTCCTGCCGCGCGACGCTGACTTAAGCACGCAACTCACTCGCGCGATCCGTCTCAATCTGCCTGTTCTCTCCGCCGCCATGGACACCGTCACCGAGGCGCGGCTGGCCATCACCATCGCCCAGGAAGGCGGCATCGGCATCATTCACAAGAACATGAGCATCGAGGCCCAGGCGCGCGAAGTGGCCAAGGTGAAGAAGTTCGAAAGCGGCGTCATCCACGACCCGTTCACCATCTCCCCGGACAAGACCATCCGCGAAGTGCTGGAGCTGACGCGCTCCAAGAACATCTCCGGTGTGCCGGTGGTGGTCGGCTCCAAGGCGGTCGGCATCGTCACTCACCGCGATCTGCGCTTCGAGACCAAGCTGGATGCGCCGGTTTCCACCGTGATGACCCCGCAAGAGCGCCTGGTCACCGTGCGCGAGAACGCGCCGAAGGACGAAGTGCTGGCGCTGCTCCACAAGCATCGCATCGAGAAGGTGCTGGTGGTGGACGCCGAGTTCAACTTGAAGGGCATGATCACGGTCAAGGACTTCCAGAAGGCCACCGAATTCCCGCGCGCCGCCAAGGATGATCGGGGCGCGCTGCGCGTCGGCGCCGCCGTCGGCACCGGTGCGGACACGATGAAGCGCGTCGCTGCGCTACGTGAAGCCGGCGTCGACGTGATCATCGTCGATACCGCGCACGGCCATTCCAGCGGCGTGATTCAGATGGTGCGTGAGATCAAGAAGACCTGGCGCGATCAGCAGGTCGTCGGCGGCAACATCGTGACTGCCGACGCAGCGTTGGCGCTCGTCGAGGCAGGCGCGGACGGCGTGAAAGTCGGTATCGGCCCCGGATCGATCTGCACGACCCGCGTCGTTGCTGGCGTCGGCGTGCCGCAGATCACGGCGGTCGCCAATGTCGCCGCGGCGTTGAAGAACACCGATGTGCCGCTGATCGCTGATGGCGGCATCCGCTTCTCGGGCGACATCGCCAAAGCTCTCGTCGCCGGCGCGCACTCAGTCATGTGCGGCGGCATGTTCGCGGGCACCGAAGAGTCGCCGGGCGAAGTCGAGCTGTATCAAGGCGCGTCGTACAAGTCATACCGCGGCATGGGCTCGCTGGGCGCCATGGCGCAGTCGCACGGCTCGAAGGACCGCTACTTCCAGGATGCGACCGAAGAGCTGGAGAAGCTGGTGCCGGAAGGCGTCGAAGGTCGCGTGCCCTACAAGGGCTCCGTGGTCACCATCCTGCATCAGCTGGCCGGCGGCCTGCGTGCGGCGATGGGTTACACCGGCTGTCGCACCATTGAAGAAATGCGCACCCGCCCGCAGTTCGTGCGAATCACGAATGCCGGTGTGCGCGAAAGCCATGTGCACGATGTGACGATCACGAAAGAAGCACCCAACTACCGTGTCAGCCGATAATCTGCCTCGCTCCGACATCCACGCGCACCGCATTCTGATCCTCGATTTCGGCGCGCAATACACTCAGCTGATCGCTCGCCGCGTGCGCGAGTCGGGCGTTTACTGCGAGATTCTGCCCTGGGATGTCACGGACGCCGAGGTTCGTGAGTTTGGCGCCAAGGGCATCATTCTCTCGGGCGGTCCGGAGTCCGTTACGGATGTGAAAGGTCCGACGGCGCCGCAAGCAGTGTTTCAGAGCGGCGTGCCGGTGCTCGGTATTTGCTACGGCATGCAGACGATGGCCGCGCAGCTCGGCGGTCGCGTCACCGCCGGGACGCATCGCGAGTTCGGCTACGCGCAGGTGACTTCCTCCGCGCCCTGCAAATTGTTCGATGGTCTGTTCGACCATAAGGACGCGCAGGGCCGCGCATTGCTGGATGTTTGGATGAGTCACGGCGATCGCGTCGACGAACTGCCGCCGGGCTTCGTTGCTGTCGGCTTCACGAACAGCGTGCCGCTCGCCGCCATGGCAGACGAATCTCGGCACTACTACGCTGTCCAGTTCCATCCCGAAGTCACTCATACCCTCCAGGGTGAAAAGATTCTCGAACGTTTCGTTCGTGAGATCTGCGGCTGCGAGGCTCGTTGGAGCCCGGGCAACATCATCACCGATTCGATCGCTCGCGTTCGCGAGCAGGTCGGTCGCGATAGCGTGCTGCTCGGATTGTCCGGCGGCGTGGACTCTTCCGTCGTCGGCGCGCTGTTGCATCGTGCGATCGGCGATCAGCTCACCTGCGTGTTCGTCGACCACGGCCTGCTGCGGCAGGGCGAAGGCGACCAGGTGATGGAAACCTTCGCCAAGCACATGGGCGTGAAAGTCATCCGCGTCGATGCGGAAGAACGTTTCCTGACGGCGCTCAAGGGCGAAGTCGATCCGGAGCGCAAGCGCAAGATCATCGGTCGGCTGTTCGTCGAGGTCTTCGAAGAAGAGGCCGCCAAACTGCAGGGCATCCGCTGGCTCGCGCAGGGCACGATCTATCCTGACGTCATCGAGTCTGCCGGCGCGCGCACCGGCAAAGCTCACGTCATCAAGAGCCACCACAACGTCGGTGGCCTGCCCGAGAAGATGAATCTGAAGCTGTGCGAGCCGCTGCGCGAGCTGTTCAAAGACGAAGTCCGCAAGCTCGGCGTCGAGCTCGGCCTGCCGCGCGAGATGGTCTATCGCCATCCGTTCCCCGGCCCCGGCCTGGGCGTTCGCATCCTTGGCGAAGTCACCAAACAGTACGCCGATCTGCTCCGCAAAGCCGACGCAATCTTCCTCGATGAGCTGCGCAAGCACGATCTTTACGACCGCACCAGCCAGGCGTTCGCTGTGTTCCTTCCTGTCCGCTCCGTCGCCGTCATGGGCGACGGCCGCCGCTATGACTACGTCATCGCTTTGCGCGCCGTCGAAACCATCGACTTCATGACGGCCCGCTGGTCGCGGCTGCCCTACGAGTTCCTCGATCTCGTAGCTCGTCGGATCTGCAACGAGGTCAACGGGATCTCGCGGGTGACTTACGATATTTCGGGGAAGCCGCCGGCGACGATCGAGTGGGAGTAGGTCCAAGTCATATGCAAAACTCGTTGTCTCGGCGAGATTTTTGCGCATGACTAGGGAACGACCTTTGAGCAGGCGGAAGGCTCCTGGGTCGGCAGCTGATGCTTGCCTTGTGCAAGGATGCGCGGCCACGTTGGTTTTCGAGGACGGGCGGTAAGGTTAGCGTCTGGGTCGGGAAGTCTGTCGACGCAGACATCCCTGGCCTGTATCTTTCGTGCCCAAGACCAACTAATTAGAACGGCAAGGCAACTGAATCCTCAGTTATAGGAGCCAAGGGGGACACATGGCTGGAACCGAATGCCTTCCTCCTTGATCCGAATGCTTGGTTACTGAGCCTCCGCCAATTCGATGGAGCGTGGATGTATTCGACCTTCGTCCGGCCGGACGTCGTATTCGGCGACCGCATCAGGCGGAGCTATCTGCTGCGCGTAGCCATGGCGATCACGTTCGACTTTTCTGTCACAAGAGTTGATTGATGATTACAGGTTCAATCAGAAGCCAGATCGACCAAATCTGGAACGCGTTCTGGTCAGGCGGGATTTCCAATCCCCTCGAAGTGATCGAGCAGATCACGTATCTGCTGTTTCTCAAGCGCCTAGATGACCTCCACACGCTGGAAGAGAACAAAGCTGCGCGGCTGAAGCGGCCGTTGGAGCGTCGGGTATTTCCGAAGGGCAAGGACAAGATCGGCAAGGACGGCGGGCGCTCGTATGAGGATCTGCGCTGGTCGCGATTCAAGCACTTTGCACCGGCTGACATGTTCGAGGTCGTCGGTCAACACGCGTTCCCTTTTCTGCGCGAAGGGCTGGCGAAGAACAACGGTGGGGAGGATTCGACGTACGCGCATCACATGAAGGATGCGCGCTTTACGATTCCAACCGCTGCGTTGCTTGCGAAAGTCGTGGACCTACTCGATCAGGTGCCGATGGAGGATCGCGATACCAAGGGCGACGTGTACGAGTACATGCTCGGCAAGATCGCGAGCGCCGGGCAGAACGGTCAATTTCGCACGCCGCGGCATATCATCCGCTTGATGGTCGAGCTCACCGCGCCGAAGCCGGACGATGTGATCTGCGATCCTGCGTGCGGCACGGCGGGATTTCTGGTCGCAGCCGGCGAGTACTTGCGCGAGCACAATCCGAACCTGCTGCACGATGCGAAGCAACGGAAGCATTTCCATCATGGCATGTTTCACGGCTACGACTTCGATAGCACCATGCTGCGCATCGGTAGCATGAACATGCTGCTGCACGGGGTGGAGAATCCGGACATCACCTACCGCGATTCTCTGGCGCAAGAGCATTCCGGCGAAGATGAGAAGTACACGCTGGTGCTCGCGAACCCGCCATTCGCAGGCAGTCTCGACTATGAGTCGACAGCCAAAGATCTGCAGCAGATCGTCAAGACGAAGAAAACCGAGTTGTTATTCCTCGCGCTATTTCTGCGTTTGCTGAAGCCAGGCGGACGCGCGGCGGTGATCGTGCCCGATGGCGTGCTGTTCGGTTCGAGCACGGCGCATAAGACACTGCGCAAGATGCTTGTCGAGGATCAGAAGCTTGACGCAGTTGTGAAGCTGCCGAGTGGCGTCTTCAAGCCGTATGCGGGTGTGTCCACTGCGATCCTGCTGTTCACGAAGACCAACTCCGGCGGTACGGACCACGTATGGTTCTACGACGTGCAGGAGGATGGCTTGAGTCTCGATGACAAGCGCACTCCCTTGCTCTCGGACGACAAGTTGGGTCCAGTACCAGCGACGACGCTGAGCGCCGAAGAGCAGGCGAAGAACAATCTGCCCGATGTGCTGGCGAGATGGCCGAAACGAAACGGCGACGAGCTCAAGCGACCTCGTACCGCTCAGAGTTTCTGCGTGCCGAGGAAGGATATCGCGGATCAGGGCTACGACCTTTCGCTCAATCGTTACAAGGAAGTCGTGCACGAGGAAATCGAGCATCGTAAGCCCAAGGAGATTCTCGCGGATCTCGCGAAACTGGAGGAGGAGATCCAGCGGGGGATGAAGGAGTTGGAGAGAATGCTGGGATGAGTAGTGTTCGAATTGCCAGGATCGCCGACTTCTGCACAACCGGCACAGGCGGCACTCCGTCACGAGATAAGTTCGATCGTTACTACGATGGCGGCACTATTCCGTGGGTGAAATCGGGCGAACTGAGGGAAGAGACGATTTATGGAACAGAGGAACGTATTACTGAATTGGCCTTGAAGGAAACCAACGTAAAACGAGTACCTCCCGGTGCATTGCTACTCGCAATGTATGGAGCCACGGTGGGACGCCTTGCCACCTTGGGAGTTGAAGCGACTACCAATCAAGCCGTTTGCCATATCATTCCAGATCCCACTCAGGGGGATGTGCGCTACTTATTCCATGCGCTAAGAAGTCAAGTTGCCAGCATCATTGGCAAAGGTGTCGGCGGAGCCCAGCCAAATATCAGTCAAGGAATCGTAAAGCACATCAAAGTGCCCCTGCCGCCTCTGGCAGAGCAGCGGCGGATTGCGGATATCTTGGACAGGGTGGATTCGCTGCGCGCCATGCGCCGCGCGGCCATCGACCAACTCGAGACGCTTAGCCAATCCATCTTTTTTGACATGTTCGGTGACCCGGCGACCAATTCTAAGGCTTGGCCCACCAGTCGTCTTGGGGAAATTTGTACGGTGGACTCGCCGCTGGTGGATCCAAGGAGGGAGGAGTACCGGCATTTCTTGCACTATGGGCCCGATCGAATTCAGCGGGACACAGGCGAATTGTTACCCGCAAAGACAGCTGTGGAAGATGGGCTGATTAGTGCGAAGTTCCTCTTTGACGAGAACGCGATCCTATACAGCAAGATCCGACCAAACCTGAATAAGGTTGCATTGGCGGAAGCCCGTGGGCTATGCAGTGCTGATGTTTATCCCGTGAACGTGAAGCCTGAGAAGTTGGCTCGCGAGTTTCTGTGGTGCCTGCTGAGAGGGGCTCACTTTCTGAGCTATACCGCGGAAGTCTCAAATCGCGCGAACATCCCGAAGATCAATCGAGAGCAGTTTCTGAAGTACGTGGCGGTGTGTCCCCCGATCACACTACAAACAGAGTTCGCACAGAAAATACGCAAGGTGAGGCAATTAAAGACATCGCACCGGGCGTCACTCGTGGAACTGGAAGCTTTGTTTGCTTCGTATCAGCAGGAAGCCTTTGACGAGCATAAGTCACAGCAGCGGAGCAGTCCAAATCTGCATCATCGACATGCGGGTGCCGCGTGATACGCGTGCCTGATGGCGTATGCTCTGGGCGCCTCCCACCAGACTCTGAGCTAGTATTCTGGAGCGCGGTCGGCACGTCTCAGCTTCTGTGGCTAATCGCAATCTTCTAATGCACACCCTCAGGCTCTTCTCCTCCAGCCGCTTCGAGATCCCCGCCACCACGGCGTGGTACGTCTCCGATCTCGGCGAGTACCGGGGTAAGCAGGAGTTGTACACGCGGCAGTCACCACAGCGTTTGAAGGCGCTGCGCGAACACGCGCTCATTGAAAGCGCGGTGTCTTCCAACCGCATCGAAGGCGTCGAGGTCGAGCCTGCGCGGGTGCGCGCTCTGCTTGCGTCACCGCAGCCGCTGTTTAGAGATCGAGATGAAGAGGAAGTGCGCGGCTATCGAGACGCACTGGCCTGGATTCATACTGATGCGGCGTCAATCGAGATTTCCGATGCGAATATCCAGCGATTCCATGCGCTGACCCGTGGCCAGATCTGGGATGCCGGGCGCTACAAGGAAAAGGACGGTGACATCATCGAACGTTTCGCTGACGGAACTGAGCGCGTTCGATTCCGGACCGTGCCCGCCGCAGATACTCCAGCGGCAATGGCAAAGCTGCTGGCCGACTGGCAGGCGTGCATCGAAGAGCGCTGGGCGCCCCCGCCGATTGCATTGGCAGCCTTCAATCTCGACTTCCTTTGCATCCATCCATTCCGCGATGGTAACGGGAGGGTTTCACGCCTGCTGTGGCTCCTGCAGAGTTATCACGCAGGCTACGAGGTCGGCCGCTACATCAGCTTTGAGCGCCTCATCGAGCAGAACAAAGCGCGCTACTACGAGACGCTGGAGACGAGTTCTCAGGGATGGCATGAGGGGCGGCACGATCCATGGCCCTATATCAACTATGTGCTCTCGATTCTGAAGCTTGCCTATCGCGAATTTGAGGAGCGCGTGGGGGAAATCAAGGCGCCGAGAGGGGCAAAGCGCGAGCAGGTTCTCGCCGGAATCAGCCGCCTTACCGACCGGGCGATGTCGGGTTTCAGCATTCGAGAACTCGAGCAGGCCTGTCCAGGGGTCAGCCGCGATATGGTTCGGCGGGTGTTGCGCGAGGAACAGAGTGCCGGACGGCTCGAGTGCCAGGGCAAGGGGCCGGCAGCTGTCTGGCGCAGGAAAGGGTAATGCCCCAAAGTGGGGGTAATAGTGAGGGCAACAAAGGGGTGTAGCCGCAGTTGAGCTGATTTCATTGGACGGCAGGGATGAAACGCAGGTGCGTGATGGTCAAAAGGAATGGGACAAGCTGAATAGAACGAACGCAAGGGCATATGGATGAGTCAGTTCGCCTTCCTGCAGCGTGAGTGGCCTGCCGAGTTCGAAGCCTGCCGTAGGTCTGAAGCTTCGGTACATGCCGATCCGCGTACCGCATGCTTCTATGCGCGTCGTGCACTGGAACTCGCCGTCGCGTGGACGTTCAAGCACGATCCTAATCTCAAGCTGCCGTATCAGGACAACCTCTCCGCGCTGATCCACGAGCCAAGCTTCAAGCAGGCCGCTGGCGAGGCCGTCTTCAGTAAGGCGCGCGTGATCGTCACGCTGGGTAATCGCGCGGTTCATAGCCATCGTGCGATCCCTGTCGATGATGCTCTCGTTGCCGTACGTGAGCTCTTTCATGTCGGCTACTGGCTGGCGCGCACCTATGGTCGCATTGGGCGGCCGGCGCCTGGTCTGAAGTTCGATCCTGCGGCTTTGCCTCACCCGGCGCGCGTTGAGAAACAAACCGCCGAGCAGTTGAAACGCCTGGAAGGCGAACTGCGAGCGCGCGATGAGAAGCTGGCGATTTTGCTCGCCGACAAGTCCGCGCTGGACGACGAGCTGAAAAAATTGCGTGCCGAGGTGGCCGAAGCACGCAAGGCCGCCGCGGCTGTGGAGGACACGCACGACTATTCCGAAGCCCAAACCCGCGAGTACTTCATCGATCTGCTGCTCAAGGAAGCAGGTTGGGCACTCGATCAGCCACGCGACACGGAGCTCGAAGTCACGGGCATGCCGAACAACCAGGGTAAGGGCTACGTCGACTATGTCCTGTGGGGCGACGATGGCAAGCCGCTCGGGCTGGTCGAGGCAAAGCGTACCCGCCGCGATCCTCGCGTCGGCCAGCAGCAGGCAAAGCTTTATGCGGATTGCCTGGAAAAGCAGTATGGGCAGCGGCCGCTCATCTTCTACTCCAACGGTTACGATCACTGGTTCTGGGACGATACGAACTATCCTCCTCGAGCCGTGCAGGGCTTCTACAAAAAGAATGAGCTGGAGCTCTTGGTCCAGAGGCGCAGCATGCGTAAGCCGCTGGCTTCGGCCGAGATCGATGGCAAGATCGTCGAACGCTATTACCAGTCACGCGCAATTCGGCGCATCGCCGAAGCTTTTGAGCGCGATCACGACCGTAAGACATTGATCGTGATGGCGACGGGCGCCGGCAAGACCCGCACGGTGATCGCATTGGTCGATCTGTTGATGCGATGTAACTGGGTCAAGCGAGTGCTTTTTCTTGCCGACCGCGTGGCGCTGGTGAAGCAAGCAGTGAATGCCTTCAAGGCGCACTTGCCTGACTGTTCTCCGGTCAATCTGGTCACTGAAAAGGACGCGGAAGGGCGCGTTTTCGTTTCGACCTACCCAACCATGATGGGTCTCATCGATGAAACGCGGGACGGGCAGCGACGTTTCGGCGTCGGTCATTTCGACCTGGTGGTCATCGATGAGGCGCACCGCTCAGTCTTTCAAAAGTATCGGGCCATTTTCGATTACTTCGACTCGCTGCTGGTGGGGCTGACGGCCACCCCGAAGGAAGAGCTGGACCGCAATACTTACAGTCTGTTCGATCTCGAGAACGGGGTGCCTACGGACGCCTATCCGCTCGATGAAGCTGTGAAGGAGCGCTTCCTCGTGCCGCCGAAGACGGTGTCGGTTCCCTTGAAGTTTCAACGGGACGGCATTCGATACGACGAATTGTCAGACGAGGACAAGGACCAATGGGACGCGCTGGAGTGGGACGATGAGACCGGAATACCCGATCGGATCGAGGCCGAGGCAGTCAACAAATGGCTGTTCAACAAAGACACTGTGGACAAGGTGCTGGAACACCTGATGAAGCGCGGTCTCACGGTCGCAGGCGGCGATCGGTTGGGGAAGACCATAATCTTCGCCAAAAATCAGGATCACGCCGACTTCATCGCGGACCGGTTCAACGCGCATTATCCACATCTCAAGGGTGAGTTTGCGCGGGTGATCACGTTCAAGACCGAATACGCGCAAAGTCTCATCGACGACTTTTCGGCGAAGGACAAAGCTCCGCACATCGCGATCTCCGTCGACATGCTGGACACCGGAATCGATGTGCCGGAAGTCGTGAATCTGGTGTTCTTCAAGCTGGTGCGCTCGAAGACCAAGTTCTGGCAGATGATCGGCCGGGGCACTCGTCTGTGTCCGGGCCTGTTTGCGCCGGGCAAGGATAAGGAGTTTTTCTTCGTCTTCGATTACTGTCAAAACCTGGAATTTTTCGGACTGAACATGCCGGCGAGCGAAGGCCGTGTGGCGGACAGCTTGAGTGCGAAACTGTTCAAGTCGCGGCTCGATTTGATCGGCGCCATCGACGCACAGCTCGGCCCCCCCATGCAGTACTCGGTGGGCGACTCCGCTGCTGAGATTGAGCCCGACAGCGGCCTGTTGGACAAGGATGTCCGCCGCCAGGCGGCAGCGCGTCTCCATCGCGAAGTGGCAGCCATGAATCTGGAGAACTTCGTGGTCCGATCCAAACGGCGTCTGATCGAGAAGTATGCCAAGCGCGAAGCCTGGAACGCATTACCCGTGGAAGCTCGAAGCGAGCTTGCGCATTACGTCGCCGGACTGCCCACAGAGCTTGACCCCGAGAAGGAAGAAGCCAAGCGTTTTGATCTGCTCTTGTTGAAGCTCATGCTCGCGACCCTGAGAGGCAGTACGGCCTTCGAGCGGTTGCGCGACCAGGTGAAAGAGATCGCCGGCATGCTGGAAGAGAAAGCGTCCATTCCTGTCGTGAGTGCGCAGATGCCATTGATTCTGGAGCTGCAAACCGATGAGTGGTGGCAGGACGTCACGCTTGGCATGTTGGAGGGCGCGCGCCGCCGACTCAGAGACCTGGTCCAGCTCATAGAGAAGGCCAGACGCAAGCCCGTGTACTCGGACTTCGAAGACCAAATGGGAGCGGAAGTCGAGCGGGAGCTGCCAGGTTTCGAGGAAGTCGTCGATCTCGCCAGATTCAGAGCGAAAGCACAGGCGTTTCTACGCGCACATCAGGATCATATCGCTGTCCACAAACTGCGCATGAATAAAGAGCTGACAGCGACAGACCTCTCCGAGCTCGAGAGAGTACTGGTGGAGAGCGGAATCGCGCAGCGGGCGGGTTTGCAGCGGGCGGCGCAAGAGGCTCAGGGCCTCGGTCTGTTCGTGCGCTCCCTGGTGGGACTGGATCGAAGCGCCGCGAAGGAGGCGCTGGGCACGTTTGTGACCGATACGACTTTGAGCGCCAACCAGATCGAGTTCGTGAATCTCATCGTCGAGCACCTGACTGAGCACGGAGTCATGGAGGCAGCTCGTCTCTATGAATCGCCGTTCACGGATCTTAGCCCTCGGGGTCCCGATGGGTTGTTCTCATCGACTCAACTCGAACAACTGATCGCCCGGCTGGAGAGCATCAGAAAGACCGCACAGGTCGCTGCTGCCTGACAGATTCATTGAGCGTAGGACCGGGGCTTGCAAAATCTCCACGGCGGGAGCGCCGTGGAGTGGGTTCAGCGGGCGCCCTATGTTAGCCGCACGTGCGCTGCCTTAAGTTGATGACTCCTCAACTCGCGCTCGCCCGCTCATGCAGAACCGTCTTCGTGGTCGTCCTAGAACCGATCGCCTCGCTTTGATCGAGGAAGAAGATCAGGCGCGCAGCCCCTCTTACTTCGAGTGGTGCGAGCGGACGGCGCGCACCCAGGCGTTCAAGCCGGCGCCGAAGCCGGAGCCGAAGCGCAACGCCATCGTTCGCCTGTTTCGGCTGTTCATGTAACTATCCCTGTTCAGGGACTGCGGGGCAGTGAGCGCCGCAGTCCCGTCCGGTCCCGGTTGCGTTGGAGCGCCAGGTCGATCAGGCGCGTCACTAACTCTGTAGGCGCAAGGCCGGAGAGCGCCCAGAGTTTCGGATACATCGAGATGGCGGTGAATCCCGGAAGCGTGTTGATCTCGTTGACCAAAAATTTCCCATCGTGGGTCAAGAACAGGTCGACGCGAGCCATGCCTTCGCACTCCAGGACATCGAACACGCGCAGTGCGAGCGCCTGAGCTTCCCATTGTTGGTCAGGCGAAATCCGTGCGGGAAGATCGAGCCGCGCGCCGTGCTCGTCGACGTACTTAGCGTCGTACGAATAAAAGCCGTCCGGATGATCGACCACGATTTCACCTGCAACGGAGACCGTGGGCGGGTTGCCACCGAGCACGGCCAGTTCGATTTCGCGGCCGGAAACGGCGGTCTCGGCGATGACTTTGGTGTCGAAGTCGAAGGCGAAGCGGAGTGCATCCGCAAGCGCCGCTGCACGGGTGACCTTGCGTATTCCGACGGATGAGCCGGCGTTGGCGGGTTTTGTGAACAGCGGGAATCCGAGGAGGGCGAGTTCGTCGCATACCCGCTGGGGTTCGGCTTCGAACTGACGTCGACGCACGCATCGGAAGTTGGCCACTGGGATATTGGCGTCACGAAGCAGACGTTTCATCACGTCCTTGTCCATGCCGATGGCGGAGCCAAGTACGCCGGCGCCCACGTACGGAATACCTGCGACCTCGAGTAACCCTTGAAGCGCGCCGTCTTCCCCGAACGTCCCGTGTAGAACTGGGAAAACGACATCCAGCCGCTGGGATGAATTCGACGAGCCTGCGTCAGCTGCAGCAAGCGTCCCGGGCATATCGAGCGGCCGGCCGGCCGCGATGGCCACCTGCCGAGGATCCCCCACGCAGGCGAGGAGTTTCTGCTCGTCCTGCAGGAGCCAACGGCCGGCTTTGTCGATGCCGATCAGCACCGGCTCGAACCGTGTGCGATCAAGGGCCGCGAGCACGTTGCGGGCCGAGAGAATCGAGATCTCGTGTTCGGTCGACTGCCCGCCAAACAGGATGCCGACCCGGATCTTGCCGTTTTGAGCCATGCACTGCCTCGTTCGGATGAAGCTCGGTTTTGCATAGCGTGCGTGCCGATTGTGGCGAGGCCGTGGCAGAATCGGGCGCAAACGCGGCGCTCGAGCGGCAGCGCCCAACAACATTCTGATCCCAAGCCGTGAGATCTTTGTGAGATGGACATCCTTTCCGCCGTCATCACGCTGTGGCTGATCATGGACCCGTTGGGCAACGTGCCGGTGTTCCTGGCCGTGCTCAAAAGAGTGCCAGCGGAACGGCGGCGGAAGATTCTGGTTCGCGAGTGCCTGATCGCCTATGCGGTGCTGGTGTTTTTCATGCTGGTGGGCGAGCGGGCGTTGGCGCTGCTGCAGATCAAGCAGGAGACGATCAGTATCGCGGGCGGCATCGTGTTGTTCTTGATCGCGGTTCGCATGATTTTCCCGGGACCAGGAGGGCTGGACGATTCCTCGGAGGGCGAGCCGTTGGTCGTGCCGCTGGCCATTCCGCTGATCGCGGGGCCATCGACATTGGCGACGCTGCTTCTGCTGCGCGCGACTACGGAAAGCATGTTCGAACTGTGGCTTGCGACGACGGTTGCGTGGTCGGCGACTGCGGCCATTCTGATCGCGGCGCCGTTCTTTTATCGTGCCCTTGGCGAGCGCGGGTTGATCGCGATGGAGCGGCTGATGGGCATGGTGTTGGTAATGATCAGCGTGCAGATGTTCCTGAACGGAGTGGCGACGTTTCTGGGGAACTCTGCGTAAGCGGCGGGTCGCCCAGACGTCGAAGGCCCTCGCGATCTGATATCCAAAGACGCGCCTGGCCGTGCTCGTCGTCGGCGACGAAGGCGACCCCGCTGCCGAACGGGATGATTTGGTTCGGGTAGGAGCTCTCTTTCCCCGGACGCGCGTCGCCCACCAGGGATAGGAACTGGCCCCGCGCGTCGGTTCGCCACAATTCCCAGCCGTGGGATGGCGAGCCAGCCGCGAAGTAGAGTATCTGGTCGATCGCGGTGAGTTGGCCTGGCGAGGCGCTGTCTGGACCGGGATTGATCTCACCTACTATTCGAGTGCCCGCTGAAGTGCCGTCACTGCGCCAGAGTTCGACGCCGTGCGTCGCATCGGTGGCGGCGAAGAACAAAGAATTGCCGGCCGCGACGAGATGGCTCGGCAGGGAGCTTTCAAGGCCCGGGCGAATGTCTTTCACGGGTTGCGTGCCCCTCGAGGTGCCGTCGGTTCGCCATAGCTCATAACCGTGCTTGCCGTCGTCGGCCTGGAAATACAAATGATCCTGCAGTCGCTGTAAGTAACGCGGGCGCGAGGCAGATAGGCCGGGGCGAATATCTTTGATGAGTTGCGTATCGGCCTTCGCATCCGTGCGCCAAAGTTCGATGCCGTGGTCTTGGTCGGCGGCGACTACCGCGACGAAGTCATGCAGAACGGTCAGAGAATGGACGTTTGTATCCAGCGGGCCGGGATTGATGTCCGAAACGCGGCGTGTCCCGGTTTGTGTGCCGTCGGTGAGCCAGACTTCTGTTCCGGCGTCTGGGTCGTGAGCGACGAAGAACAGCAGGTTGCCAGCTGCTGTAAGGTGGCGTGGAGTGGAGCTCGCCAAGCCGGGAGAGATATCCGCGACGAGCGCCGTGGTCTCGGCCGAGCCACGCGTTCGCCATAGCTCGTGTCCATGCGTGCCGTCGTTGGCTACGAAATAGAGATAATCGCCCGCGACTGTCAGTGCGGATGGCATCGAGGCGCCCGAGCCTCGTTGGATATCAAGAACCGGGCTCGTGCCTTGCGCGGTGCCGTCGCTGCTCCATAGCTCGAGGCCGGTTTGGCCGTCGTCCGCCGTGAAGAACACTCGCGCGCGAAACTCCGAAATAAACGTGGGATAGGAGCCGCGAAAGCCGTTCCGAATGTCTTTGACTTCGCGAGTGCCGGCTTCCGTGCCGTCAGAAACCCATAGCTCGAAACCCGTGCTCGGCCGAAATGCGCCGAAGAAGATCCGATCATTGGCGACGGTGAGTCCGGCTGGAGCTGTGAACGCTGCTTCCGATGACACGCGTGACGGTTCGTCCGCCGCGCAGTGAGCGAACGCGCCGAGTAAGAACGCAGCGAGGGCATGCGATGCCATGCCCTCACTGCCGAAATTCCGCACGGACATCAATGCCCGCGCCCGGTCGTGCAAAAGGGCGCGAGCCCCATCGCCGACTTGATGCCGTTCACGACCATTTGTTTGAACGGCTCCTGGCCAGGAAAGCCTGAGCCGTCCGTGAAGGCCGCGCCGTCGTGCCCGAGTGTGGTTACCCACGAGCGACCGCCATCGTAGTACTGGCACCAAGTCACAGGATGAAAGTCTCCGTGTCCCGGATGCAGTTCGCGCCGTGTGGCCAGCGTGTCTTCATCCACGGTGGCGAGAAACTTGACGCGCGTCGGGAACGGCTCGAGGTTGTACCACTCGTCGCGGAACGGAAAAGTCTTCGGCAATCCATTGGTGGACGAATCGTTGCGAGCCACGATCTTCACCATGCCGTCCTGATTAGCGCCGTGATCGTAGTAGTTCGCGTTGCCGAGCAGTCCTTCGTACCACGGCCAGTTGTACTCGGTGCCGAACGCATTGTGGATACCAACGAAGCCGCCGCCCGCTCGAATGTACTGACGCAACGCTGTCTTCGCCGCGTCCAGATGCGCACTCGTGGAGGTGTTCACGGCGAACGCCGGATCGACCGCGCGACCATGCGCTTGTAACGCATCGCGAGTGGTGCTGGCGAAGATCACCGCCTTGTAGCGATGCAGGTTGGACAGGCGAGTGACATCTTCCGTCCAGTCCACTTCGATCCCTTCCTGCTCCAGCCAGCTCTTGAGTGCGTTCTGCACGACGTTCCCGGCAGCGAGGGGCGGATTCAGACCTGCCGCGAGACGAGGGCCCAAGTTCGCGTGGCGCGGACCAGCCGTGCGCGAGTAAATAAGGACTCGATTGCCTGCCCTCTCAGCAGCTGCCCAATCGTGATAGCAACGCGGGTCGCTGCCACGGCAGACGTTGTATGCAGGATCGTAGCTACTGCCTCTTTCATTGCGGTCACGGTATTCATCGTCGTCATAGCCGCGGTCGCCTGCTGAGGCTCCGAAACCGGCGAGTGTCAACCCCGCGCCCGCGAGCCAGGCCGCTTTGTTCGTCATGTTTGTATCCCCCTAACGTAGTTGTCGATGCGCGATCACGGTTGAACGACTTCCACCTTGCCGGTCGGCCGTGGGCTGAAGCAGTCATTGAAGAAGTACTCACCCGGCTGATCGAACCGATAAGTCGCGGACTCCCCGGGCGCGAGACGAAAGTTGAACAGGCCCTCGAAGAATTGCGTGGCGCAATGTGTATTGAGATTGGTTGCCGGGTTGGTGAAGGTCACCGTGGTACCGGGTGCGACACGCAAATGAGTCGGAGCCATCGCATTGACAGCCGTCGACTCGGTCGTGCTCACCGTGTTCGACGCGGCGTTGTATGTGCGAGCGAGCACGATTGTATTGGCGACGAGGCTACCCTCGACGGGAGTACCGGAGACTGGACGACGAACGACCGGCGGCGGGGGTGTAGCAGCTTCGGCGAGCTTGCCACCGATCTTGAATGCCCATAGGTTGTCACCGCGCGGGGCGGAGTTGCCGTACGGAATGCCGGTGCCGCCCGCATAGATCGCGATGTATTGCTCACCGTCGATCTCATAACTGATCGGGCTCGCGCTGATCGCCGCGCCAGTCTGAAAACGCCACAACTCCTGGCCGTTTCTCGCATCCAGCCCCAGCAGATTGCCATCGGGCTGCCCAATGAACAGCAGATCCGACGCCGTGGTCAGAATGCCGTTGCCGTGAGCCAGCGAGTACGGCATGCGCTTCTTCCAGCGGATACGATTGGTGCTGGGATCGACCGCGACGATACCGCCGGTCAAGTACTCGCCCGGCGGTCGCAAGCCATTGCTCGATTCGGTGAGCGAGTGGGCCGCGGCGACATAGCCGAAACCGGTGTACATCAAGCCGGTGCTTTGGCTGAAGGAATGGTGATTCCAGTCCGCGCCGCCGCCATGTCCCGGGATCGAAAGAATCGGCACATCCCAGTGAGCGGCGTACAAACAACCGCGCTCGTAGTTCGGCACGGCGCGATTGGGATTGCCCGGAACCGCCGTGCCCAGCTGCTGATCGACGACGCAGGTTTCGGTCCATGCGCCTTGACGGGGGAAAGGTTGTGTTGGCGACGTTTTCTGGCGTGGTTCTTGAGGCACCGGCACTTCGTCGATGCCGAGCGGCGCGCTGCCGTCACGGCGATCGAGGATGTAGTACATGCCGGACTTGCTGCCGTAGACGATGAGCTTGCGCTCACGGCCTCGGATCTTTGTGTCGACCAGCACGGGCGCCATCACGTTGTCCATGTCCCAGATGTCGTGATGGATGGATTGGAAGTGCCATTTGTAAGCGCCGGTGTTCATGTCCAGCGCGACGATGGAGTTGGCGAACAAGTTGTCGCCGCCACGCGTGGAGCCATTCTGTGAGGAGCCTGCGCGAACATTTCCAAACGTGAAGTAGACGGTCTTCAGTTCGGGGTCGACGGCCGGATGAATCCATGGAGTGGCGCCGCCGTCTTGCCACGTGTCTCCTTCCCATGTGTCATTGCCGAACTCCCCCGGTCCGGGCGCGCCCCAGAAGTGCCAGATCTTGTCGCCTGTGGTGGCATCGAGCGCGAGAGCAGCGCCACGCGGTCCATCGTTCGTGCCGATGAAGAGACGGCCGCTGTGATAAACGACCGCGACTTTCTCGACGTTGCCCCAGCCTTCGTGCTGGCGCTCCCACACCACTTCGCCCGTGTCTTTGTTGAGCGCCACGACATAGTTATCGCCGGACAGTGTGTAAACCAAGCCTTGGCCGACGGCGACTCCGCGACGAGTGAGATTTCCGCGTGTCTGCAGATATTTCCATTTGGTTTGTCCGGTGCGTCCATCCACGGCCACGACGTTGCCCAGCGCCGACTCGAGATAAATGACGCCGTCGACCACGACCGGCGTGCTCTGATTCGTGCCGGTGGTCATGCCACCTTCGATCTTGTTCAGCCACACGGCGCCGAGCTTGCGCACCTTGCCGCGATCGATTTGTTTGAGACGCGTGTAGTTCTGATTGCCGAGATTGCCGCCGACCTTGGGAAAGTCCTCGTCGCCCGGCGTGCAACAGTCCTGTAGATCCGCGGCGCCGGGCCGATGGCCGCCTCTATGATCGTCGCCTGCATGAGCGGCGAGGGCGGCGAACGACAAGGCGCCCGTCGCAATCGACATCGCAAGTTTGAGCTTCATCGAGATCTCCACTGACGCGTTGATCCCGCGCCTTTTCCCAGGCGCGAGGAGAGAGCGCGCGCTGCAAGCAGCGCGACGATGTAGAAAACCGCAGGGAAAGAAACGTTAGTAGCGGGGCGGCCCGCGTGAGCCGCGGGTCGTGGTTATGACTATCTGGCTGGCGGCCGCGCGCACGCGCCGATCATGCAAATGTTCCATTCGCACGCCCCCTGGTGGTCGTTCGTTTGCTATCGGGCCGCCGGCGTCGTCCGACGCATCCGTCGATCGAACATAAATGAACTATTTAGTACATGTCAACGCGTCCCGCGCACTTGACACAAACGTACTAGTTCGTACACTCCGAGAAAATGAGCTCGCCCCCTGTGACTACAGGGTGATGGAACAGCACAAACGGCAAGCACGGGCGGGCGCGCGTACAGATATCGTCCAGACATCGTCCAGGTATGGGGGGCAATCGATGCGTATTAGAACAATGGCCGCTGCGCAGGCTGCGTCGTTTCTCGCGGTCTTCACCAGCGGCGTCGCCTTGGGGCAGGCGGCGGAACCCGCCGACACGTCCGACTCAGAACAACTCGAAGAGCTGGTCGTCACCGGCACCCGCATTTCACGACCCGATTATTCCTCCACCAGTCCGATCGTGACCTTCGGCGAGGCGGCGATCACGCAGACCGGCACGGTCAACATCGAGAACGCGCTCAATCAGTTGCCGCAGTTCGTGCAAGGACAGACGCAGAGCACGATCGGCGCGGTGGCGCTGGCGGGACGCGCGTCACTGAACCTGCGCGGCCTCGGCGAAACGCGCAACCTGGTGCTGCTCGACGGTCGTCGACTGCCACTGTCGAACGCCAATGCCGTGGTCGACGTGAATCTGATTCCGCAGTTCATCCTCGAAGGCGTCGAGACGATTACCGGCGGCGCGTCGGCGGTCTACGGTTCGGACGCGATGTCCGGCGTCGTGAATTTCAAGAGCAAGCGGCGTGTCGACGGCGTGCAGGTCGATGTGCGATCGGGTATCAGCGATCGCGGCGACGCGAATACCACCGATGTCGGCATTACTGCGGGCTTCGCCATCGATGAAGGGCGGGGCAACGTACTGTTGTCCGCCGGCTATACCGACCGCGATGTGCTGTTTGGCAAGGATCGTGACTTCTATCAGCTTGGCGTGCTCTCGTCGTTCATCGCGAATGGCACGTATGTGCCTTCACCGACCAATCTTCCCTCGCAGGCCGCCGTCAACGCCGTGTTCTCGCAGTACGGTGTCGCGCCAGGAACAGTGCTGAACTCGCGCACCTTGGGCGTGAATGACAATGGCTCGCTGTTCGGGCAGATCGGCGTGATCAATTATCAGGGCCCGACCACTGGCTACTTCAGCACCACCGGCAACAACGTGCGCCAGCCGGTCACGTATCAGGAGTACATCGTCAATCCGATGGAGCGCAAATCGTTCTTCGGCAAGTTCGACTACGACGTGACCGAGAACATCGAGGCATACGGTCAGTTCCTATACAACCGTACGACGGCGACCGGCCAGGTGGGCTGGACGCCGACGCTGTACGTCGTGCCCACGGTACCGGTGACGAACCCATTCATTCCGCAGGACCTGCGGACGATCCTGGCGTCGCGGCCCAACCCCACGGCGGATTTCACGATCAACCAGCGCTTCATGGGGCTGGAAGCACGCGCGTTTCCCTCCGACTTCACCGTCGGCCAATACATTTTCGGCCTGCGCGGCGATCTGCCGTTCAAGGATTGGGAGTGGGATATTTATGGCTCCTACGATTCGACCGACCTGGTGGAGACGCAAGACAAAGCGATTCTGAACTCACGCATGCGCACGCTGCTGTACGCAGCGGACGGCGGCGCCTCGATCTGTGAAGGCGGCTTCAATCCGTTCGGTTTCGCCAACTCGACCAACATTTCGCAGTCCTGCCGAGATTATCTCGAAGCGGAGACGCACGATTACACGCAGCTCACGCAAACCATCTTCGAAGCCAGCATCAAGGGTTCTCTGTTCGCCCTGCCGGCGGGCGATCTGAAGTTCGCATTCACCCTCGATACGCGCGAGAACAAATTCGAGTTCGATCCGGATCCATCGCGCGAGAACCTGGACATTATCGGTACCCTCCAGACTTACCCGGCGGATGGTTCGACTGACGTGAAGGAAGCTTCCATCGAGTTGCTGGTGCCGTTGCTGAAAGATAAGCCGTTCGCCCGTACCCTGGACTTGAACGTTGGCTTCCGTGTGTCTGATTACGACGTCTCCGGCAGAGTGGAAACCTACAAGGCCGACGGTATGTGGGAGCCGTTCCGTGGCTTCTCTTTCCGCGGCGGTTTTGAGCACGCGATTCGGGCGCCGAACATTGGCGAGCTCTACAACCGCCTCGGGGCGCAAGCGCAGATCGGTACACCGCCGGGGCAGGGCGATCCTTGCGACGTGCGCTCGTCAGCACGCACGGGCGCGAGCGGTGCCGCTGTTCGCGCACTGTGTGTCGCGACTGGGGTGCCTTCGCAGATCGCGGATACATACCAGTATACGACCGTCGCAATCGGAGTCATCAACAGCGGCAACACCGATCTGACACCCGAGGAGGCGGATACCATCACTTTCGGCGCCGTGTACCGTCCCGAGTTCGAAGCCGAGTTGTTCTCGAATCTGCAAATTTCAGTGGACTACTACGACATCGATATCAGCGACGTTATCGGTCCGGTCAGCGGCGGCACTGCGTTGAGCAAGTGCTACAACCTGGATGGCAGCAACCCGACGTACGACGCGGCGAATGTTTATTGCCAGATCATCCAGCGCAATGCCACCACGGGCGGCGTCGACATCATTGCCACGCCGTACTTCAATCTGGGTGGCCTGCGGACCAGCGGTATCGATGCGCAGATCGATTGGCAGTTCCCGCTGGGCCCCGGCAAACTCGACGTGAATCTGGTCGCGAACTTCACCAACTCCTACGAGGTGCAGTTGCTGGAAGGCTCGGCGTGGCAGGAGTTCGCGGGCACTATCGACGGTACGCAGAATGGTGGCATTCCGCTGCCAGACTGGAAGACGTTGATGTCGCTGACGTATCGGCTGTCGGACTTCGAGGCTGGCGTGCGCTGGCGTCATCTGCCCTCGATGGACGACGTGACGGCGGTGACGCGGCCGGCGAGCCCGGCGCCCGGTGTGCCTTCGTACGATCTGTTCGACGCGACCCTCTCTTATCGTTTGAACGCCGGCATCTTGTTCCGCGGTGGTGTCAATAACATCACGGACAAGGAGCCGCCCATCGTCGGCGGTACGATTGGCCAGACTCAGCCGGGCACGTACGACATCCTGGGCCGCTACTACTACGCGGGCTTGCAGCTGAACTTCTGATGCGATCGCGGCGCCGAGGAGCACAGTGCTCCTCGGTGTCCGAAGAATTCTTTGGCGCTCTCCAGGGCCAACCGTGCGCATTCCTGGAGTCCGATTTTCTTCGCCAGCGCCGCCGTGGGTATTTCCAGGGAGTAAGGAATGTCCGGCGGCAGGGCGCTCAGAATGCCTCGCAGATCCAGGCCGCCGTCGCCTGGAAACATCCGTTCGTTTCGGGCGGCGAAAATCAAGCCGTCCAAAGTGGTGGGAGGAACGCTGGGCGCATCGCAAACCTGCACATAACGAAACCAGGAGCGCGGCAGCTTGGCCAACTCCGCAATGTCCTCGTTCGATCGAGAGAAATGCAGCGTATCTATGAGCAGGCCGCCGTTACTGCGGGCGGCTGAGCGAACGATTGCAGCGGCACGCGCGAGGTCCGCTGTCTCGGTCCATGTAACGAACTCGATATCCGCGGTGAGATCGCGCTTGGCCGCCGAGTCGCACAACTGGCCGAAATGCTCGCTGACGCGCGCCAGATCGGAATCGGCGCCCTGAACGATGAGATGACGGGCGCCCAACTCCGCGCTCCCGTCCAGCAGCGCATCGTAGTCATGCACGTCGAAAGATGGAGTCAGCTTGATGAGCTCGACATCGAGCACCCGGATGCCGCTCGCCGCCAGTTCACGTTTCGTCTCCAGCAGCAGCAAACGATCGGTATGCAACGGATAGCGCGGCTCCTGTGTCGTGACGGCGTTCAGCCGCAGGCCGACGTAGGAATAACCCGCCTGGGCGGCGGCGACGATCATCTGCGGCGGCGCCAGGCCCAGAACAGTCAGATGGGCGAGGGAATATTCGACAGTCATGGGAGGTCTCGCTGCCTGGATGCGCGATATTGAACCAAATGGTACACGCGTATGGACTAGTTAGTCCATAAACGGATACTCTAGCGTCCGCGCCGCCGCGGGGATTCTCATCGCATCGATGAGTGCGGACGGCCAGCGGGCTGCGGTCAATGAAACGATACGGTCATTACATCGGCGGCAATGAGCTTGCGCCACGCGGCGGGCGCTATCTCGGGACCGAGAATCCATACACGTGCGAGACCTGGGCCGAAGTGGCCCGAGGCGATGCCGACGATGTGAACGCCGCCGTGAGCGCGGCCAAAGCGGCCTTCGCAAATCCTGCCTGGTCCGGCATCACCGCGTCGAAGCGTGGAGCTTTGCTACGAAAAGTCGCCGACCTCATCGCTGAAGAAGCGCCGCGCCTCGCGCAGATCGAACAACGCGACAACGGCAAGCTGGCCAGCGAGGTGAACGCGCAGGTTCGTTACGTCAGCGATTATTTTCACTACTACGCGGGCCTTGCTGACAAGGTGCAGGGGCACGTCATACCCAACGACAAGGGCGGCGCGCTTACATACATTCGGTACGAGCCCAAGGGTGTGATCGGAATCATCACGCCTTGGAACTCGCCTCTGACCTTGACGAGCTGGAAGCTGGCGCCGGCGCTTGCCGCCGGGTGCACGGCAGTCATCAAGCCGTCCGAGTTCACCTCGTGCGCCATCGTCGAGTTCGCGGACTTGTTCCGGCGCGCCGGATTTCCCGATGGCGTCGTCAACGTAGTGACTGGCCTAGGCGAGGAGGTCGGCGCGCCGCTGGTGTCGCATCCCGAGGTTGCGCACGTCGGTTTCACCGGCGGCGAGGCGGCAGGTGTCCGCGTCTATGAGCTTGCGGCACGCGGTCTCAAGACAGTGACGCTGGAGCTCGGAGGCAAATCGCCAAACATCATCTTCGAGGACGCCGATTTCGATCAGGCGTTGAACGGCGTGTTCTCCGGGATCTTTGCGGCCTCGGGTCAGAGTTGCCAGGCCGGCTCCCGGCTGCTCCTGCAACGTTCCATCTACGATCGGTTCGTCGAACGCCTGGTCGCATTCACTCAGAGCATCCGTCTCGGCGATCCCTCGCTGGCCGATACGCAAATGGGGCCCATCGCCACGCGGCCGCAGTTCGAAAAGATCCTGAAGTACATCGAGATTGCCAAAAAGGAGGGTGCACGCTGTGTGGCCGGCGGCAAGGCGCGACCGGATCTGGGCGGCCAGTTCGTCGAGCCGACGGTGTTCACCGACGTCGATATGCGGATGCGCATTGCGCAGGAAGAAGTGTTCGGGCCAGTTCTGTGTGTCATTCCGTTCGAGGACGAGGCGGATGCCGTGCGAATCGGCAACGACGTGGCGTTCGGCCTCGCCGCTGCTGTTTGGACGCGCGATCTACAGCGCGCGATGTCCATGACTTCCAAGCTCAAGGCCGGCACGGTTTGGGTAAACAACTATCGCGCCACGAGTTTCACAGCGCCTTTCGGTGGCATGAAACGGTCGGGCGTGGGGCGCGAGTCTGGCATGGATGCGGTTCGTGAGTATCTGGATACCAAGTGTGTGTGGATCGCTGCGCGCTGAGCAGCGGCGAGGAGAATCGATTCATGACGGCAGTGCTGACCGGCATCCGGGTCATCGATATCACTAATGTGCTGGCGGGCCCGTTCTGCGCCTACCAGCTGGCGTTGTCGGGCGCCGAGGTAATCAAGGTCGAAGTGCCCGGCACAGGCGATCTCGCGCGCCAGCTGGGCGCGGACCCCGAGCTCAGCCGGCAACTCATGGGCGCATCGTTCATCGCCCAGAACGGCGGCAAGAAATCGATCACGCTGAATCTCAAGCTTGAAGGCGGCAAAGAAATATTCCGCCGACTGGTGCGCAGCGCCGATGTGCTGGTGGAGAACTTCCGCCCTGGCGTGATGGATCGGCTCGGCTTGGGCTACAACGCGCTCGCGGGCATCAACCCGCGGCTGATCTATTGCGCCATTAGCGGCTTCGGTCAGGAAGGGCCGATGCGCGAAGCGCCTGCGTACGATCAGATCGTGCAAGGCCTGTCGGGCGTCATGAGCATTACGGGCGATCGTCACAACGCGCCGTATCGCGTCGGTTATCCGGTGAGCGACAGCATCGGCGGATTGACGGCGGCGTTCGCTATATCCAGCGCTCTCGTGGGCCGAGAGCGCACGGACGAAGGTCGCTTCATCGATGTGTCGATGTTGGATTCGACGCTCGCCACCATGGGATGGATCGTTTCGAACTATCTCATCGCCGGGGTCGAACCCGAGCCCATCGGCAACGACAACTTCACGGCCGCGCCGTCCGGCACGTTCCGGACAGGCGCGGGATTGTTGAACATCGCTGCGAATACGGACGATCAGTTCGCCGCGCTTGCCAGACTCATCGAGCGGCCAGACCTGGTAGGCGATCCTCGCTTCTTGACCCGAGAGTCGCGCAAGCGCAATCGCGAAGTGCTGACTGTGTTGATCGAAACGGAGTTGCGACAACAGCCGGCCGCGTATTGGGAAGATCAGCTCAACAGAGCTGGCGTGCCCGCGGGACGCGTGCTCAACGTGCCGCAGGCGCTGGACCTCCCGCAGATCGCGCATCGGCAGTTGATTCACAAGGTCAACGTTCCGGCCATCGGCAAGGACGTGAGCGTGGTGCAGGGAGGCTATCGATATTCCGATGCCGATGTTCCCTCGGATCTGCGTCCGCCGACCTTGGGGCAGCACACCGACGAGTTGCTGCGCGATCTCGGATACGGCCCGGAAGACATCGAGACGTTCCGTTCGAATGGTGCCATATGAGTGACGATCCAAAAGCGCAGATCGACAAAGTCCGTGCGTGGTGGGACACGCAGATCATCGATATCGAGCCGGGCAAGATCGGCGTGCGCGGCTACCCCATTGAGGAGCTGATCGGCCGCGTGTCGTTTCCGGACATGATCTGGCTCATGACGCGGGGCGACTTGCCGTCTCGCGCGCACAGCAAACTTCTGGAAGCGGCGTTGGTTGCGTCAGTCGATCACGGCCCTCATGCCCCGTCGATTGCCATCGCACGCATGGCAATCACCTGCGGCATCGATCTCAACAATGCCATGGCGTCGGGCGTCAACGTGCTCGGCGATATTCACGGCGGTCCTGGGCAGCAATGCATGGAGTTGTACCAAGAGATCCACGCGGCCGGTGGCGATGACTTGCCAGCCACTACGGACCGGGTCCTGGAGCGATTCGTTGCAGCCAACGGCAAGATCATTCCGGGCTTCGGCCACCGCTTTCATCCTGTCGACCCGCGAGTTGTGCCGTTGTTGTCCTTGGTCGAAGACGCGGCACGTGATGGTGCAGTTTCAGGAAGCTACGCGCGCATCGGCCGCGAAGTCGAAGCGGCGCTTCGCAGGCGTACCGGCAAAGCCATTCCGATGAACATCGACGGCGTCATCGCGGTGATTTTCTGCGAGCTGGGTTTTCCTCCGCCCATGGGGCGCGGCCTGTTCATCCTGTCGCGCTCCGTAGGAATCCTCGCTCATGCCTGGGAGCAGTCTCAGCGGCAGGAACGCATCAAGGGGCCCATGCCCAAAGAGATTCCTTACACCTATAGCGGTCCGAAGCGACGCACGCTCGATCCGGATCGATAACGCACATTGCATCTGAAGGCAGAGGTTCGTATGACACATACCGTAGCTCAATTGCTGGTGGAGTATCTCGAAGCGCGCGGCGTCGAGCACATCTTCGGGCTCTGCGGACACACCAACATCGCCGTGCTCGCTGCGTTGGAGAAGAGCTCCATTCGTTTCGTGAACACGCGCCACGAGCAGATCGCTGCGCACGCTGCGGATGGCTATGCGCGAGCCAGCAAGAAGACCGGTGTTGTGCTGAGCCATCTGGGGCCCGGCCTCACGAATGCGGCCACCGGCGTTGCGAATGCAGCGCTCGATTCGATTCCCATGGTCGTGTTCGCGGGGGACGTGCCTAGTCACTACTACGGCAAGCATCCCCATCAAGAAGTGAACATGCATGCCGACGCGTCGCAGTTCGAGATCTATCGGCCGTTCGTCAAGCGGGCGTGGCGGGTGGAGCGACCGGATCTGCTGCCCGAGATCGTCGACAAGGCTTTTCATCTGGCCGAAAGCGGCCGTCCTGGGCCGGTGCTGATATCCGTGCCCATGGACATCTTTTCAGCGCTCGCGTCACCCACGTTGTTCGATCGAGTGAAGGCGAACGCATCGAGATATCACAAGCCGTCCATCGACGAGCCGACGGCGCGCACCATCGTCAAGACGTTGCTTGGGGCGAGCAAACCGGTGATGTATGTCGGCGGGGGCATTTTGCTGGCCGACGCTGCGAGGGAGTTGCGCGATCTTGCGGATCATCTGGGCATTCCGGTGGCGCATTCGCTCATGGGCAAAGGCGCGTTGCCCGACGATCATCCGTTGACACTGGGCATGACCGGCTTCTGGGGAACGAAATATATCAATGACAGCTGCCGCAATGCCGATTACGTGCTCGCGCTAGGCACGCGCTTCTGCGAGGCAGACTGCAGCTCATGGGAAGGTGAGTACACCTTCAACATGCCGCCGACCAAGCTGATCCACATCGATATCGACCCGTCGGAGATCGGCCGCAACTATCCCGTGGAGATTGGAGTGATCGCCGATCTCAAGCAGGCGCTTACAGTGTTGAACCGAGTGGCTCGTGAGATGCTGCCTCAGCCGCGCTTGAACCAGCCGCTGCGTGAAGAGATCGCCGCTTATCGTAAGCAGTTCAAGAGCGGCAACGCGGCGGCCGAGGCGAGCTCGCAGTTTCCGATGCGGCCCGAGCGCATTCTCGCCGACGCGAGAGCGGTGTTGCCGAGGGACGCTTTCATCACGACCGACGTGGGCTGGAACAAGAACGGCGTGGGGCAGCAGTTTCCGATCTACGAGCCGGGCACGATATTCACGCCCGGTGGTTACGCCACGATGGGCTTCGGCGCGCCGGCCGCGTTGGGTGCGAAGATCGCGCGGCCCGATCGGGTCGTGGTCTCGTTGGTGGGCGATGGCGGCTTCGGTCAAAACCCCGCGGTGCTGGCGAGCGCGGTCGAGCAGAATGCCGCGGTGATCTGGGTCGTCATGAACAATCTCGCCTTTGGCACCATTGCGGGATTGGAGAAGGCGCACTTCGGGACCACGTTCGGCACGGTGTTCCGTCACAACGATCAACCTTACTCGCCCAACTTCGCGGCGTTGGCCAAAGCCTACGGGGTGGACTCGGTGCGTATCGAGTCGGCGGATCAATTCAAGCCGGCGCTCGAGCACGCGGTACGCTGTGGTAAGCCGTACCTGCTGGATGTGATCATGGAGAACGCGCCGGTGCCTACCGCGGGGCATTGGAACATCATGGATATCTATTCGCCGGGGCGGAAAGTCAGCCACGTTTCTACCTGAGCCGGCGCTTTCAATAATCAGCTGCCATGTCCCCTCAGGGGATCATGGCAGCGTTTGTTTGATCGGGAGAATGAATGCAGAAGTCTTTGGGCGTGCGCGCCTCCGTGCTGCGCGCGTTGATGGCGGCTACAGCGTTGTGGATGGGCAGCGCGGCCGCGCAGATCGTCGAAACTCCGATCCCTGGCGATCCCGTGAGCATCGACACGGGCAAGCTTAGCGGGAAACTTTTGCCGTCGGGTGTGAGAGCCTACTTCGGCGTGCCATTCGCGGCTCCGCCGACGGGCGATCTGCGCTGGCGTGAACCTCAACCGCGCGAGCAGTGGCAAGGCGTATACAACGCCGATCGCTTCGCGCCCGAATGCATTCAGATCCTGCGTCCTCACAACATCAATCATTACTTCGGCGAGGAGGCGACTAGCGAGGATTGTTTGTATCTGAACATCTGGGCGCCCGCCTCACTGCCTCAAGGTGAAAAGGCGCCGGTCATCCTGTGGCTCTATGGCGGCGGTCTGTCGATTGGCTCCGCCAGCATGCCGAATTACGGCGGCGAAGGACTCGCGCAGAAGGGTGTCATCTACGTGAGCGCGGGATATCGCGTCGGCGCATTCGGGTTCATGGCGCATCCCGAGTTGACCGCAAGCTCGCCGCATCGAGCTTCCGGCAACTATGGCCATCTCGACCAGATCGCAGCCCTGCAGTGGATCCAGCGCAATATCGAGCGCTTCGGCGGCGATCCAAACCGCGTGACGGTGATGGGGCAGTCCGCCGGCGCAAGCTCCGCTTTCAGCTTGCAGGCGAGTCCTGTTGCGAAGGGCTTGTTCCATCGCATCGTCGGCATGAGTGGCGGCGGGCTGCGTGCGGGCGGCGATCCGATCTCACAAACGGAAGCAGAGCAGTCGGGGCTGGAGTTGCAGCGCGTGCTTGGCGCGGATTCGCTCGCGGGTCTGCGGAATGTGCCGGCTGATCGCATTCTTGCGGCACAGGCGGAGTTTCAACTGGGCGGGACGGCGGGCACTGTGCGATTCCGGCCGAACGTCGACGCTCACTTCATGCCAACTACGCCGCGAGAGATCTTCAGCAGCGGTCAGCAGAACGACGTGCCGCTGCTCATCGGCTTCACGCGCGATGAAAGCGGCAACGAGCTTCGCTTCGCGCGCTCGATCGAAGACTTCAAGGCGGCGGCAAACAAGTACTTTGGCGACAAGGCCGGCGAGTTCCTGAAGCTATACCCGGTGCGGACCGATGCCGATGTTCCTTCGGTCGGGGCCACGGCAGTTCGGGACGGCGGGATGGCGACGTCGATCCGTAGCTGGGGACTGGGTCAAGCCGCGAAGGGCAAGGCGGCAGTTCACATCTACATGTACAGCCATCCGCATACATACGAGCCCGGCGTCGCCATTGCCGATCTCAATCCTGCGACCGCCGGCGCATATCACACCAGCGAAGTTCCGTTCTTTCTGTTGACGCAGGATGTCTATAACCGCATTCGTCGCACGCGAGCCTGGACCGACTACGACCGCGCGCTCGCCGACAAGATGTCCGATGTTATCGTGACGTTCGCGGCCACCGGCAACCCGACGACGAGCGAGGTGAAGGTTCCTAGGTTCACGGTGCGCAATCAGGAATTCGTCGAGTTTGGCGATGAGATCCGCACGGGCCGCTTCGATGTGAAGCGGATGGACTTCTTCTCAACCGTGAACATGCCGGGCGCTGTCGGCCCCGGCGCGCCACGGACGCCTCGGGACTGAGGCCGTTTCAAACTATATCCATCTCCACCGGCTTCACCTCGCCGACGATGAAGATGTACGACAGTGCGCCGATGACGGCGACGACGGCGATATAGGCGAGCGCGAAGAAGAACGAACCGGTGGCGCCCACGATCACGCCGATCACGATCGGCGTGATGATTCCTGCCAGGTTGGCGCAGAAGTTGAAGACGCCGCCGGTCAGGCCGATCAGCCGCTTCGGCGCCACGTCGGTGATCAAGGTCCAGCCCAGGTTCACCATGCCCTGGCCGAAGAACGCCACCGACAGGATCGCAATGACCACGGGGTCGCTGTCCACGAAATTCGCGATCACGATGGTGGAGGCGAGCAGCAAGCCGCTCAGGATGGGCAGCTTGCGGCCCAGGGTCGCCGAGCCGGTGCGTCGGATGATCGTGTCCGAGACCCAGCCGCCGACCAGCACGCCCACCGACGCGGCAATGAACGGCATCACCGCGTAGAAACCTACCTTGAGCCAACCCATGTTGCGCTCGGTGGCGAGGTAGGTCGGGAACCAGGTCAGGAAGAACACCAGCGTGGAATTGCCGGCGAATTGCCCGATGGACGCGCCCAGCACCTGCCGATGTTTCAGCAGTCCTATGATATTTCGCCACTGGAAGGGCGTGGCCGCGCCCCGGTAACCCAGGCCGCCGCCGGCTTCGATGTAGGCCAGCTCGGCGCTGTTGACGGTGGGATGATCGTGCGGCTCCCGATAGGTTTTCAGCCAGACCGCCGCGAACGCGATGCCGGCTAAGCCTGCGATCACGAACAGCGCGCGCCAGCCGAGCTCGGCGACGATC
This sequence comes from Steroidobacter sp., assembly GCF_036402275.1. Lineage (NCBI taxonomy): Bacteria > Pseudomonadati > Pseudomonadota > Gammaproteobacteria > Steroidobacterales > Steroidobacteraceae > Steroidobacter > Steroidobacter sp. The sequence continues at coordinate 32,858 of NZ_DASWTF010000023.1, forward strand.
CAGAACAGCAGCGGGCTCAGGAACGCCAGGCCGAAGTACTGCCCGACCGAATACACGCCGGTGGCGCGGGCCCGCTCATGTTGCGGGAACCATGTGCTTAGCACGCGGCTGTTGGTGGGATAACATGGCGCCTCAGCGACGCCCAGTCCAAGGCGAAACGTGAGCAAGGAAATCAGACCGGACGCGAAGCCCTGCAGCAGCGTGAAAACAGACCAGATGCTGACCGACCAGAAATACGACAGCCGCGCGCCGACGCGATCGACGAATGCGCCGCCCGGAATCTGGGCCGCGGCATAGGTCCAAGAGAACGCCGAGAACACGATGCCCATCACCACCGCATCCAGTCCCAGCTCCTTGGTCATCGACGGGGCGGCGACGCCCAGCACCGCGCGATCCAGATAATTGATCATGGTGCCGACAGTGATCAGCCCCAGCACGGTCAGCCGCGCCCGGCTGCGCAGGACGCCCGTGTCCGCCTTCACCGCCACTGTCGCCGTGCTCTCCATCCCGTCCCCCGTCAGCGAATATTTATTACGGCAGGCGTTTCGCCCGCCGGTGCATTTTTTCACTATGTACCAGACGGTACAGAGTGTCAATGAACGAGGTAGCCCATGAGCAAGACGCCCAAGAAAAAAGCGACCGCCGAACCGATGCCGGTCGTGACCCGCGATCCGGAAGCCTCGGTGCAGGACATCCTCGCGGTCGCCACCGAAGAGTTCGCGATCAACGGCCTGAGCGGCGCGCGCGTCGATCAGATCGCCGAGCGCACGCGCACCTCGAAACGCATGATTTATTACTACTTCAAGGGCAAGGAGGGCCTGTATCAGGCGGTGCTCGAGAAGGCGTACATGGACATCCGCGCGCTCGAGGAAAAAGCCAAGCTGCTCGACATGGAGCCGCGCGCGGCCATGCGCAAGCTGATCGAGCTCACGTTCGATTACGACGAAACCCATCCGATGTTCATCAGCCTGGTGAGCGTGGAGAACATCCATCGCGCCAAGCACATGACCAATCTCACCTCGATCAAGGACGTGAACCAGAGCGTGATCCGCACGCTGACCAGCATTCTCGAGCGGGGCCGCAAGGAAGGGGTGTTCCGAGCGGATCTCGATCCGGTGGACGTTCACTTGTTGATCAGTGCGTTCTGTTTCTTCCGCGTATCGAACCGGCACACGTTCGGGGCCATTTTCGATCGCGACCTGTCGGACCCGAAGCTCCGCAAGCGGCACAAGAAGATCATCATCGAGGCGGTGGAGCGGTTGCTGGAAGTGCGTAAGAGCTGAGACGGTTCGCCCGGGCCGCCAGGGATGGTGCGCGGGCTCCTCGGCGCGTAGAGTGTACGAACTGGTACGGACGCACGTGCCGGGGAGGAGCGCCATGTTCACGTCCATTGCTTCGGTTTCCATCAGCGGGCGGCTCGACGCCAAGCTACGCGCGATTGCGGATGCTGGGTTCGACGGCGTCGAGCTGGTCGAAAACGATCTGCTGACTTATGACGGCGCGGCGCGCGAGGTCGGGCAGATGATTCGTGACCTCGGGCTGACTTGTACGGCATTCCAGCGCGTCAGCGATTTCGAAGGCATGTCGGGCGCTGTACGGACGCGAAACTTCAGCCTGATTGAACGCAAGCTCGACACGATGGAGCAGGTCGGCGCCGATCTGTTGATCGTCGGCAGCAACTCATCGACGGCCACGTCGGGAGATCGGCAGCGCATCGTGGAAGATTTCCGCGAGTTGGCCGATCGCGCGCAAGGGCGTGGCATGCGCATCGGTTATGAGGCGCTCGCTTGGGGTCGATACATTTTCGATCACCGGGAAGGCTGGGCGGTGGTGAAAGAAGCGAATCACCCGGCATTGGGCCTCGTGCTGGGCAGCTTTCATTCGCTGGCGCGACAAGTACCCATCGACAGCCTGCCCGACATCGATCCGGCTCGAATCTTCCTGGTGCATCTCGCCGACGCGCCTGTCATGAAAATGGACTTCCATTCATGGAGCCGCCACTGGCGCTATCTGCCAGGGCAGGGCGAGCTCGATCTGGAAGCTTACGTGGCCGCGCTGCGAGCGCGCGGTTACGACGGCATCTGGTCGCTCGAAGTCTTCAACGATCGCTTTCGCGCCAGCGCGGCGGCGACGACGGCCGTCGACGGCATGCGGTCGCTACGATACATCGAAGATCAAGTGGCTCGTCGCTTGTTGCTCGCCAAAGGATCGGGCCGGCCGCCGCGAGTGCAGTGTCACGGCATCGAGTTCATCGAGTTCGCTGCCAACGACAACGAAGTCGAGCCGCTGGGACAAATGTTCTCTTCGCTGGGATTCACGCGAACGGGTCAGCATCGCTCCAAGCGCGTGACACGCTGGACCCAGAACGGAATCAATCTGCTGATCAACAACGAGCCGGCGAGTTTCGCCAGAGCCTATGCGGACATGCACGGAGCGTCAGTGTGCGCGATGGGCGTGAGAGTTGAAAACGTGCAGGCGGCGATGGAGCGCGTAGAGGCGCTGCAGATCAGCAGCTTCTCGCAGCCGGTAGGTCCCGGCGAGCTGCAGATTCCCGCGGCCCGCGGCGTAGGGGAGAGCCTGCTGTATTTCATTCGCGCAGGCGAAGAACAGCACGTCTGGAAGAACGATTTCGTCGCGGTCAGCGAGCCCGCTTCAGCCCAGCCGCAAGTCGGGCTGCTGCGCATCGACTATGTGACGCAAACAATGGAGTACGAAGCCATGCTCTCGTGGCTGTTGTACTACCTGTCGTTGTTTGCTGTCTCCAAGACCGCGCAGGTGGAAATCGACGATCCGTTCGGACTGGTCTACAGCCAGGCGGTGGAATCGTCAGACCGCACCTTCCGAATGGTTCTGAACAGTTCGTCGACGCCGCAGACGCTGTCGTCTCGCTTCCTGCATGGATTCATGGGCGCTGGCGTCCAACAGATCGCGCTGCAGTCGGAGGATATCTTCCAAACAGCGCGGCTGTTGCGAGAGCAGGGCGCGCAGATGCTGCCCATTCCCGCGAACTACTACGAGGATCTGCAAGCGCGCCTCGATCTGGACAGCTCGCTGATCGAGCGGCTTGCCGCCAATAACATCCTGTACGAGCGCGAAGGGCAGCGTGAATATTTCCAGCTGTTCACGCGGGCCTTCGCCAAGCGGTTCTTTTTCGAGATCGTGCAGCGTCGGGGCTACCAGGCCTACGGCGCGAGCAACGCCGCCATTCGCATCGCTGCGCAGTCGCGCTATCGCTCCGATCCTCAGGGTTAAGTCGCGGCGATGCTTGCCATCGGCCCGCGTCCGAGGCAGTATGTACGAACTAGTACAGAACATAGCCGGCGGCGATGACCACGATCAAACGTTGGGGCGATACAAGGTTGGGGGCTTGGATTGGCGCGGCGGCGCTGGCGCTGCTGAATGCAACGCCATTGCACGCGCAGACGGAGGTCACGGCCGAGACCGCGGCGGAGCCCGTCCTCGACGATCGATACCCGAGGGCTAAGATCGCCTTCGGCAGCGATGTCGAGAGTTATCCCGATGTGATCTTCAGCACGCCCGCCGGATTCCGACCGTTGCGGCTAGATATCTATCGGCAGGTCGCGCCGAGCGGTGCTCGGCCTCTGATTGTTTATATCCATGGCGGCGGTTGGCAGAGTGGCCACACGCGTCACTCGGGTGCATTCGCCAACTGGCCGGAAGTGCTGGCCTCGCTCGCGCGCCGCGGTTATGTGGTTGCGTCCATCGAATATCGGTTGAGCAGTGAAGCCCGGTTTCCCGCGGCCATTCACGATGTGAAGAATGCGATCAAGTGGCTGCGGCTCAGCGCGGCGAAGTACTCCATCGATCCGCGCAAGGTGATCGTGTGGGGCGGCTCGGCCGGAGGTCAGTTGGCTGCGCTCGCGGCAACATCCTGTGGTGTCGAGGCGCTCGCGCCGGAAGCCACGGACAAAGCCGCGCCGATCGCTGCTCAGTCAGATTGCGTGCAAGGCTTGGTCGCTTGGTACGGAGTCTTCGACTTCAACGCCATCCCAGAGCTGTCATCGCAAACAGCCGCGCGTTCCGCACCCGGCAAGTACCTTGACTGCTCGACTCAGTGCGGCAGCAAGGCAACGCTCGCGAGCCCGATTTCACATGTGGACGCGAAGGATCCGCCGACGCTGCTGATTCACGGCGAGTTGGACAAGGTCGTGACCGTCAGCCAATCGCGCGCTTTCGATGCGACGCTTCGATCCAAAGGTGTGCCGGCCGAACTGGTCGTGATTCCAGCCGTCGATCACAGTTTCATCGGCAACTCACCCGAGGCGACGCGGCAAGCGAGTTTGCAGGCGTTGGCGAAGACCTTCGCATTCATCGATGCGGTGAGCGGAGGAAAACGGGAGTGAGCTCCGCTATCGCCACCGAAAGCCGCCGGCGCGTGCTCGCCGGGCTGATCGGCTCCGGTATTCAACAGTCGCTGACACCGGCCCTGCACATGGAAGAGGGCTCGCTGCAAGGTCTGGACTATCGCTATGAGCTGCTGGATCTGGACCGCATCGCTGGCGGGGCAACGGCTTTGCCATCGTTGCTCGCTTCGGCCGCAGAGCGTGGCCTCGCAGGATTGAACATCACGCATCCGTGCAAGCAGATCATTCTGCCGATGCTGGATGCGTTGAGCGATGATGCGAAAGCGCTCGGCGCGGTGAACACAGTGGTTTTCTCCGAAGGCCGGAAAGTCGGGCACAACACCGATTGGTGGGGCTTCGCGGAGAGCTTCAAGCTGGGTCTGCAAGGCGCGGCCTTGCAGCGAGTCGTGCAGCTAGGCGCCGGCGGCGCTGGCGCGGCGGTCGCTTACGCCATGCTCAAACTCGGCGCGCAGCGCTTGGACATCTTCGACATCGACGCGTCCAAGACGCGGACGCTGGTCGCTTCTCTCAGCGAATTGTTTCCCTCGCGGCAAATCTCCGCAGTCACCGACCTGCGCGTAGCGATGCAAGCCGCCGATGGACTCGTTCATGCGACCACGACGGGTATGTCCAAGAACCCAGGCTTGCCGCTGCCCGCCGACATGCTGCGCGCATCGCAGTGGGTGGTCGAGATCATCTATTTCCCGTTGCAGACGCAGTTGTTGAAGACCGCGCGCAGCATCGGCTGCCGCACTCTCGATGGCGGCGGCATGGCCATCTATCAGGCCGTCGGCGCATTTCGTTTGTTCACTGGCATTGCGCCGGACGCGCAACGCATGGCCCGGCATTTCGATTCGCTCGCGCGACGTCCCGCGGCGCTCGCTGCCACGGAATGAGAGAGGGCGCGCTCATCTGACGATTGGTTCGACATAGATAAGTTCGGATTTGGGGGATGAACAATGAAACACACACGATGGCAGGCCGCCCGCCGCGGCCATGGCCCGATTCCCATGCTGTGCTTTACCGGCTTGGTGACGGTGATGAGCACCGCCTCCGCGCAGGAGCAGGCCGACACCGGCCTGGAGGAAGTCGTGGTCACGGGCTCGCTGATCTCGGATCCGAATCATGTCGCGCCCAGTCCCATCGTGATCGCCAATGTCGAGGCGTTGAAAGAAACGGGCGCCGTCACCATCGAAGCGGCGCTCAATCAGTTGCCGCAGTTCTCGCCCGCCGGCACGGCGGGTAACGGCGGGCAGGGTACGGGTGGTCATGCTACGGTGAATCTGCGTGGCTTGGGATCGAATCGCAACCTCGTGTTGCTCGACGGACGGCGCCTGCCGCTCGCCGATATCTCCGGCAACGTCGATATCAATCTCATCCCCGACGCCATTCTCGCGAGCGTGCAGACCATCACCGGCGGTGCGTCCGCGGTGTACGGTTCGGACGCGATGTCCGGCGTCGTCAACTTCATCACCCTCGGCCACTTCGAGGGGATCAAGACCGATCTGCAATATGGCAATTCGGAGCGCGGCGACTACGAGCAGATCACGTCGTCGGCGGCGTTCGGAACGTCGTTCGCGGACAATCGGGGTCAGGCATTGCTGTCCGTCGGTTACGCGACGCGCCAGGGATTGAACGGCGACAAGCGGGACTTCTTCGATCTGGTGACGCCGTCGTCGTTCATCGGTCAGGGAACATTCGTTCCCTCGGCGACCAACCTGCCCAATCAGGCGGCGGTCAATGGTTTGTTCGGCAGCTACGGCGTGTCGGGGCCGGTGGGCAACACGCTCAACCTCGGCTTCAACGATGACGGCACGTTGTTCACGCAGACTGGCGCTAGAAACTATCGCGGGCCCACCGATAACGGCTACGCGATCATCGCCGGCAACGTGCGCATGCCGGTCGGGCCGCAGACGGTGATTCAGAACCCGCTCGATCGCACGTCCATCTACAGCAAGTTCGATTATGAGTTCACGCCCAGCTTGACCTTGTACGGGCAGTTCATGCACGTGGACTCCGAAGTTCACACCAGCAGCGGCCGCAGTCTCACTCAGTTCGGCACGCTGACGAGCATTCCCGTGACGAATCCGTTCATACCGGCGGACCTGCGCACGCTGCTGGCGTCGCGGCCGGATCCGAATGCGCGCTTCACCTGGAACGGTCGTTACGTCGGCTTGCCGGCCAAGTCGTGGGATGAGCATTACGACACTTCGCAGTACCTGGTCGGCATCGAGGGCGACCTGCCGCTCGAGAGCTGGACCTGGGACGTCTACGGTTCCTATGACGACACCAATCATTTGCAGTCCAACTACAACGCGGTGCTGAAGAGCCAGGTGCAGAATCTGCTGAACGCGCCGGATGGCGGCGCGTCGATCTGCGCAGGCGGTTTCAATCCGTTCGGATTGGTCAATAGCATGGCGATCTCGCCGGAATGCCGTGCTTACATGACCACGACTGCGAAGAGCACCGAGGTGTTGACGCAGGCGAACTTCCAAGGCGTTGTTCAGGGCGATCTGTTCAGCCTGCCGGCGGGCGAGGTGAAGCTTGCGGTGCTGGGCGCGCATCGCAAGAACACCTATAAATACAGCCCGGACTCGCAGCTGGCTTCACAGAACATCGAAGCCGTCATCGCGTCGCTGCCGTCACAGGGCAAGTACGATGTGACCGAATATGCGGCGCAGATCGATGTGCCGATCCTAAGTGGCATCACGCTCATCGAGCGTTTGAATCTGGGCGCGGCGTTCCGTCGGTCGGATTATTCCACCAGCGGCAGCGTCGACAGTTACGAGGGTGACATCAAGTGGACCCCTGTGCCGGGGCTGCTGGTGCGAGGTGGCTACCAGCGCGCGGTCCGTGCACCGAATATTGGCGAGTTGTTTGCTGCCGATAGCGGTGCGCAGATCGCGTTCGGTACGCCGCCTGCTTCGATCGGTGATCCGTGCGATGTTCGGTCTTCGGCGCGTACGGGTTCTGGTGGTGCAAACGTGCGGGCGCTGTGTCTTGCGCAGGGTATTCCTGCCTCCGTAATCGATAACTATACGTTCCCGACCACGGCGACCGCCGGCCTGTCGCGCGGCAATCGAGATCTCGATCCGGAGACTGCCGATACATACAACGTCGGCTTCTCGTGGCAGCCGCGCTCGCAGTCGCCGTGGTTTAGTGGCGTGTCGCTCTCGGTCGACTATTACAACATCAGCATTGAGGACGTGATCTCGATCGTTCCGGGACTGACGGCGTTGAGCAAGTGCTACAACCTCGATGGGTCCAACCCGGGCTACGACGTCAACAATTCGTTCTGCACGTTGCTGAACCGAGACTCGAACGGACTGCTGCAGGTCATCGAGACGCCATACTTGAACCTGGGCGGACTCAAGACCAGCGGCATCGACGTGCAACTCGCGTGGAGCGCGGACTTGAATGAGTTGGGCTTCGGTACAGGGCGCGTGTTCTTTTCCACCGGCTTCGGTTATTCGAAGAACTTCTCGATCCAGACGTTGCCGGATACGCCGTTCCAGGAATACGGCGGCACGAACACCATCGGCGCGTCGTATCCGGAGTACAAGGCTTTGACGACGCTCGGCTATGGGATCGGTGGCGCGTCTGTGTCCGTGCGCTGGCGGTATCAGAATGCCATGGACGATGTGACGTCGGTGACGACGCCGGCGAATCCGGGCATCGGCGTGCCGACTTACAACCTGTACGATCTGGTGGGCACGTTCGACATCACGGAGCAATGGCAGCTTCGCGCCGGCATCACCAACTTGACGGATGAAGATTCTGTATTCGTGTCCAGCTCGCAGACGAGCACCGATACGAGCGTCTTCGATGCGGTGGGGCGCTCGTACTATTTGGGCGTGCAATTCTCGCTGTAGTGGGAATGGCGAGCGAGCTTTGCCGAATGGTGGCGCACCGAGCAATCGCTGGTCGCGCCATTCGGCATGTCGTCTTCGGCATGCTGACGATGTGGCTCGCGGTTGGCATGACGCCGCGAGCAGTGAGCGCATCAGAGGCGGCCGAGTGCGCGGACTCGCCGAAGTTGCGTTTCATCTGTGGTGCCGAGCGGCCGGAGGACGTCGCGCGTATTCCGGGCACGCGGTGGTTGGTGTTCAGCGGATTCGCCAATGGGGCTGGGCTGAAGCTGGTCGATACGGCTTCTTACTCGATGCGACTGTGGTACAGCGGTGCGCCAGAGCAGATCCAGCATGATCGAAAAGGTTTCCCGAGGTGCTCGTCGCCGCCTTCGGTCGAAACATTCAATGCGCAGGGCATTAGCCTGCGTACCGTTGAGCCCGGAATGCATCGTCTCTATGTCGCGAACCACGGTGGTCGCGAAGCCATCGAAGTATTCTCCATCGATGCGCGCGCGGATGAGCCTGAGCTTTCGTGGATAGGATGCGCGCCTTTGCCGGACGGAATCGCTGCCAACAGCGTCGCGACTTATTCCGATGGAACCATTCTCGCGAGCGTGCTCACACATCCAGGCACGTCTATCACCGACTTCGTCCTCGGCAGGACCACTGGCGGCGTTTACGAATGGCGGCCCGGCAGCGGCGCCTTCAAGTTACTCGAGGGCACACAGTTGCCCGGCAACAATGGCATCGAGACCTCACCGGACGACAAAGAGTTCTATGTCGTCGCGTTCGGCTGGCGCTCCGTCGTGGTCTTCTCCCGTGCCGATCCGTCAAAGCCACTGCGACGAGCGGTCGCACCGGGCTTCATGCCAGATAACATCCACTGGCAAGAAGGCCGCCTGCTGCTCGCAGGCATGCAGTACGACGAGCCCGCATGCGGCGGCCTGCGAAAGATCGTCGATGGCAAGGCCGACGGCATGCTCTGCCGCCGCGGCTACAGCGTTGCGCAGCTCGATCCTGCTTCCATGGAGTTCAAGCTGATCGCTTACGATGGGCCTGATTCCGTGTACAACGGCGTGTCGGCGGCGGTGCTCGTGGGCGAGGATTTGTGGCTCGCGTCGTATCAGTCGGATCGAGTTGCCGTGCGTGGGCTTGGCTATTCGATCTCGCGCTGACGGAGATCGGATGGCCCGGCCTTGGGATTTTTTCACGCGCCAGCCCCTTCAAGATGGAAGGTGAGGCGATGGCAAAGAAAAACGGCGACCCAAGTGGGTCGCCGTTGTATCGAGCCTGAGTTTGTCGTTGCGATTACTGCACGACCTTGCTGAAGACGTTCGAGTTGCTGCTCTGGGTGCCGTTCGAGGTGTAAGCGCGGACCGCGAAGTAGTAGGTGCCGGGAGAGAGGTTGTCCATGGTGTAGCGAGTGATGCCGGGGTTCGCGACCTGGATGGACTGCGTCATCGCGTTCGGGGAGGTGCCGTAGGCGATGCGGTAGCCGGCCAGGTTGGTCAGCGTGCTGCCGTCGGTGTTCTGGGTCGGGGGAGTCCAGGACAGTTCGGCGCCGCCGCTGGAAACATCGACCACGTTGATGGAGAACGCGGGCAGCGT
>NZ_DASWTF010000024.1:0-104237 GCF_036402275.1 Steroidobacter sp.
GACGTTCGAGGTGACCTCCCTTCTTCCGGCATTGTCGAGAAAGAGGGACCTTTTCGGCAAAGTGCGCCCAGGGACGGGACCCGACGACGTCGCGCGATAGCGCGACTGAGGGGGAGCACGGTGCCGGGAGGAGAGACGGCACCTCGGGCGACGCGAACCACCAACCCCTCTTAAGTCTTAGCTTCCGCGAGTGACTGGCATCTCCACATCAGCGGGCTTCGCCGCATACCGGGCGAGCTCGAGCTTAGCGATGGCGTTCCGGTGAACCTCATCCGGCCCATCGGCCAGACGCAGCGTGCGCTGACCCGCCCACAGTTTCGCCAGCGGGAAGTCGCCGCAAACGCCACCGGCGCCGTGCGCCTGAATCGCCCAATCCAGCACCTGCAAAGTCATATTCGGAACGACCACCTTGATCAAGGCGATCTCCTGCTTCGCGACCTTGTTGCCCACCGTATCCATCATATAGGCCGCTCGTAGCACCAGCAGGCGGGCCTGATCGATCATGCAGCGGGCGTCGGCGATGCGCTCGTGCCACACCGACTGAGTCGACACTGGCTTGCCGAACGCCACTCGCGAGCTCAACCGCTTGCACATCAGCTCCAGCGCGCGCTCCGCGACGCCGATGGATCGCATGCAGTGATGGATACGGCCGGGCCCGAGACGACCTTGAGCGATTTCGAACCCACGCCCTTCGCCGAGCAGAATGTTCGAAGCGGGCACTCGCACATTCACGAGATCGACTTCCGCATGGCCGTGAGGCGCGTCGTCGTAGCCGAACACGGACAGATAACGCATCACCGTCACGCCCTTGCTCTCCGCCGGCACCAGGATCATCGACTGTTGCTGATGCTTGGCCGCCTCCGGATTGGTCTTGCCCATGACGATGAACAGTTTGCAGCGTGGATCGTTGGCGCCGCTGGACCACCACTTGCGGCCGTTAATGGCGTACTCATCGCCTTCACGCCGGATGCTGCATTCGATGTTGGTCGCGTCCGACGAAGCCACCGCCGGCTCGGTCATCAAAAACGCCGACCGGATCTCCCCTCGTAGCAAAGGCTCCAGCCAGCGTTTCTTGTGCTCCTCCGTCCCGTAGCGCTCGATAGTTTCCATGTTGCCCGTGTCCGGCGCGGAACAGTTGAACACCTCCGGCGCCCAGGGCACTCGCCCCATGATCTCGCACAGCGGCGCGTATTCGAGATTGGACAATCCTTCCGGCACTCGCGGCGAATGCGGCAGGAACAGATTCCACAGCCCCGCGGCCCGCGCCTTGACCTTCAGGTCCTCGATCACCTTGGTAGGCACGAAGGCATCGCCATTGCGACGGTTCCCGGCAACCTCCGCCTCATAGGCCTTCTCGTTGGGATAAATGTGCTCGTCGAAGAACTTCAGCAGGCGCGCCTGCAACTCGCGCACGCGTGGGCTGTATTCGAAATCCATGCTTGTGTCCCTCGAAGAGTGGTCGGTACCCTATCGCTAACTTGCCGTCTGCGCCGGGCGCACGCCAATGCATTGTGTGAATCCGGCCGGATCGGCGACATGCATAGTCGGCCGCCATCCGGGACAATAACGCTTCGGACCGTAGGCGCGGGAGGGCTTCCCATGCAGCTATCCAGGATCGATCTCAACCTGTTCACCGTCTTCGACGCGATTTATCGCGAAGGCGGCATCACGCCCGCCAGCCGCCGCCTGCACCTGTCGCAGCCTGCGGTGAGCCACGCCTTGGGCCGCTTGCGGGAGTTGCTCAACGATCCGCTGTTCGAGCGCCGGGGCCATGAAATGATCCCGACGCCACTCGCCCGCTCCCTCGCCGACAGCATCGCCGGATCGCTCGGCACGCTCGAACAGATGCTCCAGCGCGTCGGCCACTTCGAGCCCGGCACGGCGCAGCGCAGTTTCACCATCGCGGCCCGCGAATCGCACGAGCTCACATTCCTGCCCGCGCTGATGAGCCGCATTGGGAACGAGGCCGCGCACATCCACGTCGCCTCGGTGCGCATCGATCGTCGCGATCTGGAGGAAGATCTGCAGAGTGGAGAGGTCGACCTGGCGCTCGACGTCGCTTTGCCTTTATCGAACGAAGTGCGTCGTGAGCGGATCGGCGCCGAACCGCTGGTAGTGCTGGCGCGCGCCGATCATCCAGTCGTGCAAGGCAAGCTGGACATCGAGACCTATACGGCCCAGTCGCACATTCTGGTGACCGGGCGGCGTCGCGGCGGAGGTTATGAAGATGCGGCGCTGGCCCGCCTGGGCCTGTCACGCCACATCAAAATGCGATGTCAGCAGCACGCGGCCGCAAGCCAGGTGGTGAGCCGGTCCGACCTGCTGGCCACGATGACCCGTGGACAGGCGTCCCTGGTGAATCGACAAACAAACAATCAGCTGCTGCCCTTTCCCATCGAGGTGTCGCCGTTGGAGTCGTTCTTGTACTGGCACTCCAACGTCGACGAAGACCCGGCCTCGCAATGGTTCCGGGCGCAGGTGCGAGCGTGCCTCGCCGAGCGCGCGGGTTAGATCTCTTTATACGACTCGACCACGCGCGACACGATGCCGTAATCGATGGCTTCGTTGGGGCTCAGCCAGAAGTCGCGTTCCATGTCCACGACCACCTTCTCGTAGGGCCGGCCGGTCTGCTTGGAGATGGTGCGCGCGATGCGTTCACGCGTGCGGAGGATTTCCTTGGCCTGAATCGCGATGTCCGACGCCGGGCCGCCCGCGCCGCCGCCGGGCTGGTGAATCATGAAGCGCGTGTTCGGCAGACAGACGCGATTCTGCTTCTGGGCCGCCAGGAAAATGTGCGTGCCGGCGCTGGCCACCCAACCCGTGCCGATGGTGGTCACCGGCGCGTTGATGAAACGAATCATGTCGTGAATGGCGTCGCCGGATTCGACGTGGCCGCCGGGCGAAGAGATCAGCATGCGGATCGGTGCATCCGATTGCTGCGACAACGCGATCAACCTTTCACACACGCTACGCGCCACGTTGTGATTGATCTCGCCGAACACCAGCACGAAACGCGACTTGAACGCCAGTTGCTCCGCCAGGGTCTCGGGGCGTTCGAGCTTTTCGGGCTGCTTGTCTTCGCGATCGGCGTTAAAGATGGAGGCGGACATGAAAACTCCTTGGCTCAACACTTGTCTGGCGGGCACGACAGTCGTAAGGCGGCGGATTCTACCACTCGCCGCTGTTGGCCATGGATTTCCACGGCTCGCGCGGCTCCTGCGAGCCGCCCCGCTGCAGCAACTCCACCGAAATATTGTCCGGTGAGCGCACGAAGGCCATGCGGCCGTCGCGCGGCGGGCGGTTGATGGTGACGCCGTGATCGATCAGCCGCTGGCAGGCCGCGTAGATGTCGTCGACTTCGTAGGCCAAATGGCCGAAGGCGCGCCCGATCCCGTACTTTTCCGGGTCCCAGTTGTAGGTGAGCTCGACCTGAGCGTCCTCGTCGCCCGGCGCCGCCAGGAACACCAGGGTGAAACGCCCCTTCTCGTTCTCGATGCGGCGGACCTCGCGCAATCCCAGGGCCTCGCAATAAAAACGCAGCGAAGCGCTCAGATCCGTGACGCGCACCATAGTGTGCAGATACCTCATCGGCAGTACCCTCGACAACAGAACAGCGACAACGACGGCCGCAAGAACCCCCATGATAAACGGAGCAGCGGTGCGGAAAGGAACTCCGGCGTAGCGATTGCGTTGATTTCAGCGAGGCTACCGGCAAAAACAGGACATATGCGTGCGGACGCGGGCATCGTCAGAGCGGTTTCACAGCGACGCGCGGCGGGACTTACCGGCACGGCGCTCGCCCTGATCTGCGTCCTGGCGTGGGCGTTCACAACCAGCCCGGCCGCGCTGGCGCAGACGCCCGAACCCCCAGCCGAGCCGCCGCAGGATGAACCGGTTCAGCCCGTGCCGCCCGAGCCGGAGCAGCCCGGCGACAAGCCCGAAACCATCGATCCGGACGACGTGAACGAAGGCCCGCTGCGCGACCCGGTTCTACGGCAGGACGAAAGCGATCCGCGCACGCTGGAGCGCGAGCCCGAGGTAGATCCTTTAGCTGACGGCCCGCCGCCAGAGAAAGAGGACGTGGGCCCGATGGAGATCTGCGCTCAGCCCGCGGAAGACAACCTCAGCGTCCTACAGCGCGTACGTCGCAGCCTCACGGTGACTGCCTGTGCCTCGTCGGCCTGGCTCGACGGCTTGTTCGGCGATCAGATTCATTACGACGACTATCACGCCACTTACGGCACGTTGACGGTCGGCGGACTGTGGAGCGATTACGACGGCTTCGATCCGCGGCTGCGATTCCGTGCACGCCTGCAACTGCCGCAATGGGACGAACGCATTTCCGCATTCGCCGGCCGCGTCGGCGAAGACGATTACATCAGCGATACCGAGGGCGATTTCGACGCATTGCCGACGCGTCAGTTCGGCACGCTCGAAGACGAAAGCGTGCTGCTGGGTCTCGGCTATTCCAGCCCCGAGCGCACCGGCAACGATTTCGATGTGGGGGTGGGCGTGCGCGTCGATCTACCGCTCGATCCTTATGCACGCGCACGTTACGAAGTGGTGCGATCGTTCGCCGAACGATATGTTTTCAGCGCTCGAGAAACCGTGTTCTGGCAAAACACCGAAGGCTTCGGCACCACCACCCGCATCAATCTGGATCGGGTGATTTCCGATCGTTTCCTGCTGCGTTGGAGCAACCTCGGCAAGTACACCGAAGAAACCCTCGGTGTGGAGTGGTACACGCAGCTCACTCTGTTTCAGAGCGTCGGTCAGCGCACGGGGCTCGCGTGGCAAGCGCAGGTGGAAGGCGCCACCGACAACGAAGTGCAGCTCACGCGTCACGCGCTGCGCTTGATCATGCGTCGCCAGCTCACGCCGGAGTGGCTGATCCTCGAGCTGCGTGGCGGCGTCGGCTGGCCCCGGCGCAAGCTCCACGAGGAACGTGAAGCCACTCCCGAAATCGGCGTCGCGATCGAAATGCAGTTCGGCCAGCGCCGCGATCGCCTGCGTCCCCGCTGAGGCAGTTCCCTACGCGATCTCCGAGGCCGGATCCTCTGCAGGATCCCTGCTGACAGGGGACCCGCTCAACGCCGCTAAGGCGCTCACTGATTCTGTCCCTTCTGCATTCAGCCGCTGCACGCGCGCGCCGATGCGAGCACTCGTATCGGCACGTTGTCGTGCTTCCGCATGTTGCAGGAGATGAAGATGAGTCTGTCCAACCTCAGCGTCAAAGCCCGTCTGGCCTGGACGCTGAGCCTATTGGCGTTGGCGATGCTGTGCGTGGGCCTGCTGGGGTTGAACGCCTTGAAGCAGTCCAACGGCCGCATGAACGAGATGTATAGCAATCAATTTCAGTCCGCCGCCCTGGTCAGCAAGATCGCGGCCCTGCGCCGTGACAACATTCGTGCCCTCGATCTCGCGTTGATGACGGGCGATCCGGAGCTGCTCGCGAATTATCGCAGCGTCCAGGTGCGGAATACCAAAATCATCGATGAGTCCTGGCTCCGCTACAGCGCCCTGCCGGCTGACAAGGAAGAACTGGAGCTCGCGCGGGAATTCGAAGCACGTGGCGATGAATATCGCGCGGTCCGGGATCGTGTCGTGGCCAAGCTCGAAGCCGGTGGGCTCGAGGAGGCTCGCCGGATGCGAGTACAGGAAATGCGCCCTGCCATCATGGCTTTGATCTCGAGCGCGGACCAGCTCACCGAGATTCAGGATCGGATCGCGGAACGAGGCAATCGGGCAAACCAAACGGCCTACAGCCGCGCCAGTCTGTTTTCGTGGCTTTCGATGCTGATCGCCGGCGCCGTCGCCGCCGTGCTCGGCACGATGCTGATCCGCTCGATGATGAAGTCGCTGAACACCGCGGTCGGCGCTGCCGAGCGCATTGCCAGCGGCAAACTCGGCCATCGGATCGAGATCGACACGCGGGACGAGTTCGGTCGCTTGTTGCGCGCCATGCAAGACATGGACAACAAGTTGAGCGACATCGTGGGCTCGGTGCGGCTTGGCGCCGACTCGGTGGGCTCGGCGGCGCGTCAGATCTCCAGCGGCAACGACGACCTGAGCCAGCGTACGCAGGAACAGGCCTCCGCGCTCGAAGAGACGGCGTCTTCCATGGAAGAGATGACGGCGACTGTGAAGCAGAACGCCGATAACGCCCGTCAGGCAAGTCAGCTCGCCGTCGGCGCACGCGAACAAGCCGATCGCGGCGGCGCCGTAGTGAGCCGCGCGGTCAGCGCCATGAGCGCGATCAGCGAGTCGAGCAAGCGCATCGCCGACATCATCGACGTGATCGACGAGATCGCATTCCAAACGAACCTGCTCGCCTTGAACGCCGCCGTCGAAGCGGCGCGCGCTGGCGAACAGGGCCGCGGCTTCGCCGTGGTCGCCACCGAAGTGCGCGCACTCGCGCAGCGGAGCGCGACCGCCGCGAAGGAGATCAAAGATCTGATCAACGACTCGGTGGGCAAGGTCAAGGCCGGCACCGAACTGGTGGACGAGTCGGGCAAGTCGCTCAACGAAATCGTCGCCAGCGTGAAGCGCGTGGCCGATATCGTGGCCGAGATTTCGGCGGCGAGCGAGGAGCAGGCGAGCGGCATCGATCAGGTGAACACCGCGGTCACGCAGATGGACACGACGACGCAACAGAACGCGGCGTTGGTGGAGGAAGCGGCGGCGGCGAGCAAGGCGATGGAGCAGCAGGCGGATGTGCTGGTCGAGAAGGTCTCGTTCTTCTCAGTCGCTGGCGGCAACTATCAAGCTGCTGCGCCGGCCACGTTCGCTGCGAATGTTTCCTCCGCTCCGCGCGCCACCGTGCGCCCGATGCCTGCGCGCAAGCCAGCGTATAAGGCGATCAAGCCGAGCCCGGCTCCGATGGCCAAAGCGAGCGGCGACGATTCGAGCTGGCAGGAATTTTGACGAAATCGGAAACGGACGCCGCGGATTGAAAGCTCACCGTCACGAGCTTTGAAGTCCGCGGCGCGCCGACACCCAGCAGATCCGTTGCCGGCGGTGTTCTCCTCAGGCAGCCGTACCCTCGCGCATCGGCGGGCGATATTCAACAGATATCACCCGCCGTATTTTTTTCACTGACTGGGAAGCAACTCGCCGGCAAGAAAACTTGGTTATACGCTATAGGAACGCGAAGTCGTGGCTCCGCCGTGTCCGGTCCAGTCCGTATGGAAGAACTGTCCGCGCGGCTGATCGACGCGCTCGTAGGTATGAGCGCCGAAGAAATCGCGCTGGGCCTGCAACAGATTCGCCGGCAGCCGCTCGGCTCG
The DNA here is from genome assembly GCF_036402275.1 of Steroidobacter sp. Lineage (NCBI taxonomy): Bacteria > Pseudomonadati > Pseudomonadota > Gammaproteobacteria > Steroidobacterales > Steroidobacteraceae > Steroidobacter > Steroidobacter sp. The sequence continues at coordinate 7,287 of NZ_DASWTF010000024.1, forward strand.
ATAACCATCGAAGTATGACAATGCGGCGCTCATGCAAGGCATGGGAATGCCGCTCTGGATCGCCGCCACGATGGCGCGACGCCAGCCGGCCTGGCGAGTCGATACCGCATCCCGGAAGAACGGATCGAGCAGCAGATTGACCAGCAGCGGATCGCGGTCGAACGCCTTCTTGATGTCGCCGAGAAATGCCGAGCGGATGATGCAGCCGCCGCGCCAGACCAGCGCGATGCCGCCGTAATTCAAGCTCCACTGATACTGCTTGGCCGCCGAGCGCAACAGCTGATACCCCTGCGCGTAGCTGATGATCTTCGAGGCGTACAACGCCTGGCGCAGATCTTCAATGAGCTGCTTGCGGTCGCCCTTGAACTCACTCACCACCGGTGCGAGTTGCTTGGAGGCGCGCACGCGCTCTTCCTTCGCTGCAGACAATGCACGAGCAAACACAGCCTCACCGATCAACGTGAGCGGAATGCCGTGGTCGAGCGCCTCGATCACGGTCCATTTACCGGTGCCCTTCTGGCCCGCGGCGTCGAGGATCTTGTCGATGGTCGCTTCGCCGTTCTTGTCGACGAAGCCGAGGATGTCGCGCGTGATCTCGATCAGATAGCTATCGAGCTCGGCGCGGTTCCATTCGGCGAACACTTCGTGCATCTCTGCGTTGCTCATGCCGAGCACGCGTTTCATCACATCGTACGTCTCGCCGATGAGCTGCATGTCGCCGTATTCGATGCCGTTGTGAATCATCTTCACGAAGTGTCCGGCGCCATTCTCGCCCATCCAGTCGCAGCACGGCTCGCCCTCGGGCGTGCGCGCGCAGATAGCCTGAAAAATCGGTTTGATGTGCGGCCATGCGGCCGGGCTGCCGCCGGGCATCAGCGAAGGACCGTGCAACGCGCCGTCTTCGCCGCCGGACACGCCGGAGCCGACGAACAGCATGCCGCTTTCTTCCACCCGTTTGGTACGCCGAATCGTATCCGTGAACAGGCTGTTGCCGCCGTCGATGAGAATGTCACCTTGGTCGAGCAGGGGCAGTAACTGATCGATCAGCTGATCCACGGCCGCGCCTGCTTTCACCAACATCACGATCTTGCGCGGTCGCTGCAACGATGCGACGAATTCCTTCAAGTCATGCGCGCCGATGAAGCGTTTGCCCTTCGCTCGACCCTGAATGAACTCGTCCACCCGCGTGGTGGTCCGGTTATACACGGCGACGCGGAAGCCGCGGCTCTCCATGTTCAGCGCCAGGTTCTCGCCCATCACGGCCAGGCCGATCAGACCGACATCCGCAAGTTCAGTGCTCATACTCAGCCTCGATGCGATTGGGGACCGGCCGCGCGGCCAGCCGGCTTTTTATACGAGTCTTTTTATACGAGTGGGCGGCGCAAAGCCAGGAACGAACGTGCGCACCTGAGTTCATCAATGGCTTTCATCAATGCGTCAGACGGATCACTTGAGTGCTGAGTCGCAGTGGGCGCAGCGGCAGATCGCGGGTGTTGCCGCTCGCTCGCCAATCGCTGAACGGCGCGCCGCGCTCGTCCGCTTCGCTGCCCGGGTCCACCACGTCCATTAGACCCACAAGATCGTATCCAAACGGCGGGGCTTCGCTGACTTGATAGCTCACCTGCTGGTTCCAACGCGCGCCGGTCCGGCGCTCCACGCTTTCGCCCGCGACAGTGCCTTTGCCGAAGCGAGGGTGCGACACGATCTGGGTGTACTCGAATGCAGTTCCGGGCGCAGTGGCATCGACTACGACTCGCCACAATCCCGCGCGCGGATTCGTCACCACCAGCGCCTTGGAGACTGGTCGCGTGAAAACATCGCTGCCCCACAACTTGCACCAGCCCGTGGCGCAGTCATACAGATAAAGACCCACCCGCGTGCGCCCATCCGGCGGTGAAACGGCAACTCGCAGCGAGCTGCTGTCGGGTTGCACTTCGACGTTATAGGCGCGCATTCCGCTCGGACCGCCCACATCCTTCAACACGCGGCGCGCGCCGATTTCCGTGATGATGTCGCTGCGTTTGAGCGGCGCGTAGATGTTGTTCATCCATAGCGTCGTCGCATTATGGGTCGGCGGCTTCTCGTCCAACTGCGAATCGACGTAGTGGGTCGAGGCCGCGATCCGCAAATCCCTGGCTGGCGTATCGGTTGGCAACACCGTCAGCTCGTAGACACCGGGCGGCGGATAGGCCACGAGCAGCACGCCTGGCTGCCCGGCTGCGATCACCTTCGACAGCGGCAAATCGAGCGCCCCGCCGATCAGCGCGAACTGCGCTCGGCCCGCGCCGACCGCGGCGTCGATCCGCAACGAAGAAATGTTCGGCGGAACGTCCAGGAAATATCTCTTCGGCTGAGCGCCCGCTTGCATCTGCTCGCGATGCTCGATGCGGTAGCCATTCGCCGCGGTGAACGGCTCCGCCGCCACGATAGTGGTCATGAAAGCGTGCACGGGCAGTTCCGTGGCCTTGTCGATCAGGTACAGGTGAGCGCTGTGAATGCCAACCTGCTCCGGGAGGATTTCCAACTGAAGCTGGACGGGCTCGTTGAGCGGCAACGTCACTTCGGTCTGAGCTGACTTGAATGTTCCATTGTTGCCGCGCCATTGCAGCGAATAAGACAGCGGCGTCGCCGCGCCGCTTTGCCGTAGCAGCGTGACGGTTCGCGTATCTTTCTGGCGTATCAGCCAGCCCTCGCGCTCGTACAAGCCCTGCCCTACGCCGGGCTCGGGAAGAAATCGCGAGACGTAGGTTTTGACGGGGGCGCGTGTCTGGATGTCTGGCAGATCGAGCTTGCGAGCCTGCAGCTCTTTGAGCAACTCCTTGGCGCGCGCCGTGTCGAGGACGCCGAAGCCCTGCTCGTGCGATTGATAGTTGTCGAGACGCCGCGCGCCCATGCGCAGCGCCCAAGTGATATGGCGTGCGTCGGCAGGCAAATTCTCGGCGCGCGCCGCAGCCATTAAAGACTCCGTCGCACTCGCTGCACCTTCAAAGCCGCCTGGCGCAAGCACATCCGGTTTCGAGGCTCCATCCGAAGCGGGTCCGACACTGGCCGTCGAAGGCATCGCGCTATCGCCAACGGCGATCACGCGACGCCCGCTCGACGCGCCGGTTACACCCTCGACGCTGCGGAATGCGCCGGCGGCAAACAGCATCGGTTTGCCGTGAACCTCGACGGCCCTATTCACCATGAGCGCGAACAAATCGGAGCCCCCGCCAGGAAATCTGCCCCCGTCTGCATCGCGCGCGAGCACGTTCGTTTCTTTGCTGGCGGCGGCTCGCAGCAACGCCTCGATTTCGGCAGACAGCGTCGTGGCCGCCGAATCGACTTCAGCGCCGAGCAGAGTATCGGTCGTAAACGAATTGGATTGAGCCGGAGCCGCGGTCTGCGAAGGGGCCGGTGGCATGGAGGAATACCGCACGATATCGCGATCGTTCGCGTACAATCCGTGCGCGCCGCCGCCATCGAGATGCGCCATCAAAACATCAGGCAGCGAGCCGACGTCGGAGAAGCGATCCAGCGCCAGGCGCACCCGCAGATAACCAACATCATCGAAGCGGGCTTGAATATCGCCGCCGAGCGCGGCAATCGCCTCAGCCACCGCGGGCGTCTTGCCCACTTCCGTGGCAACGAGAACCATCGCCTCCGTGTCGCCCTTGGCGAGCGCATTCGCGAGCAGCAGGCGATCGTGCAGATCGGGCGTCGCCGACTTCCAGGCAGAGAGCGACAGCCCTTGCTTGCTGAGCGGCGGCGGCGCGGGCGGAGGTTCGGGCTCGGGTTTACTGCAGCCTGACAGCGTGGCGACGCCAAACATCGCCACGAGCCAGGCACAACGGGTCCTCACGAGCAGTGGGTCCTCACCAGATTTTGACCCGCTGCTCCGGCGGCAGATACAGCTTGTCGCCCGGCTTCACGTCGAAGGCTCGATACCATTCGTCCATGTTACGCACGGCGCCGTTGACCCGGAAATACGGCGGAGCATGCGGATCCGACAGCACCTGCGCGCGCAGCGCTTCGTCGCGAATCTTGGTCCGCCACACCTGCGCCCAGGACAGGAAGAAACGCTGATCGCCAGTCAGACCGTCGATGACCGGCGCAGGCTGACCGTTCAGCGAGTTGTGATACGCCTCGTAAGCCATGTTCAGGCCGCCGAGATCGCCGATGTTCTCGCCCAGCGAAGTCGCGCCGTTGACCTTCAGGCCCGGCAGCGCGTCGAACGACGAGTACTGCTCCACCAGCACCTTGGTCTTGCCGCCAAACGCGTCGGCGTCGGCCTTGGTCCACCAGTCTCGCAGGCTGCCGTCGGGCGCGAACTTGCGGCCTTGATCGTCGAAGCCGTGGCCGATTTCATGACCGATGACTGCACCGATGCCGCCGTAATTCACGGCGTCGTCAGCGGCAGGATCGAAGAACGGCGGCTGCAGGATCGCGGCCGGGAACACGATCTCGTTGTTGAGCGGGTTGTAGTACGCGTTGATCTCATGCACGTTCATGAACCATTCGTCGCGGTCCACGGGCTGATCGAGGCGCGCCACCTGGCGATTCCAATCCCAGACCGACGCGCGGCGCACGTTGCCGATGACATCGTCACGGCGCACTTCCAGCGCCGAATAGTCCTTCCACTTGTCCGGATAGCCGATCTTCGCCACGAAGGTGCCGAGCTTTTCTTCGGCGCGCTTGCGGGTGTCTTCGCTCATCCAGCTCAGCGTCGCGAGCCGCTCCTTCAAGGCCGCGCGCAGGTTGGCCACCAGCACTTCCATCTTGGCCTTGGACTCGGGCGGGAAATATTCCTTGACGTAGACCTGACCGACCAGCTCGCCCAGCGCATCGCCGGTGATCGCCACCCCGCGCTTCCAACGCTCGCGCTGCTGGGGCTGACCGCGCAGCTGTTTACCGTAGAAAGCGAAGTTCGCTTCGTCGAAGCGTTTCGGCAGGAACGACGCATTGGAACGCAACAGATGGAACGTGAGGTAGTCCTTCAACGTATCCACTGACGTCTTGTCGAAGACCTTGGCGCTGTCACGAATCGCCGTGATGGGGCCGATGACAAAATTCTCACGCGAGCCCAGATCCGACGCGGTAAAGAACGCCTGCCAGTCGAAGCCCGGTGCGTAGGCGAGCAACTGCTCCTTGGTGCGCGGATTGTAATTGGCCTCGGCGTCACGACGCTTCTCGAGCGGCCACTGCGCTTTGGCCAGTGCAGTTTCGAACTTCATGATGTCGCGCGCTTTGTCTGCCGCATTCGGCACGCCACCCAACGACAGCATCTGCTCGATGTATGCAACGTACTTCTCGCGATGCTCCTTGAGCTTGGGATCGTCCTTCAGATAGTAGTCGCGATCCGGCAAGCCCAGGCCGGCCTGGCCGATCTCGATGGAATAACGGCTGGGATTCTTCATGTCCGGCGAAATGCCCACGCCGAACGTGGACATGATGCCGGGCAGGCCGAACAGGGTCGCGATGTCCGTTTTGGTCTTCGCGGCGTGGATGCGCGCGAGATCTTCTTTGAGCGGATCGAGGCCCTTGGCCTCGATGTCCGCCTCGTCCATGAAGCTCGCAAAGTAATCGCCGATCTTTTGTTCCGGCGTGCCGGCCGTGGGCTTGGTGCCAGCGGCGGTCTCGATCAGCTTTTTGACCCGCTCCTCGGACAGATCGTTGAGCTTGTTGAAGGGACCGTACGAGGCGCGGTCCGGCGGAATCTCGAAGGTGTCGTACCACTTGCCGCTGGCGTACGCGAAGAAGTCGTCGCCGGGCTTTACGTCGGGGTTGCGGGCCGTGAGATCCAGGCCGAAGTCTCCCAGCTCAGCCTTGGGCACGGGCAGGTCGGCCTTGGTGTCGGCGGCCGGCGCCGGTTCGTTCCTGGTACATCCGGAATGCAGCGCGAGCGCCGCGATCAGCAGCAATGATTTTTTCATGCCCAATGAGATACCCAGTGAGAGTCCCGTGCAAGTGTCGGTAACTGTTATCCATCACGCGTTGACCACCGCGGGCTGCGCCTGCTCGTCCTGCCTGGCCAGGCGTCGCTCCCGCAAGTATTCATGGACATCGCCCAAAATGGAAAGTGCGGTCGGCCAGCGGCCGGCGCCCTTACCTGCCAGACGCACTCTCTGTCCGTTGCCTGCCAGGATTTCCACGCGGTTTTCTTCGGCCCTGGCTCCCGCCAGAAAGTCGTTCGACGGCAGTTCCTGCAGTTTCACGACGCCGGCGATATGGCCTCCACTTCGCTCGCAAGCCCCCACCAGCTTCAGGCTCAGGCCCTCCTCGCGGACCAGCGCGGCCTGGCTGGCCGTCACGCCGACGATCCCGCGCACATTCAGCTCGAAGTGCGAGCTTTCGCCGAACGCCGCTCGGGCGATCAGCTCCAGCTTGCGGGCCGCGTCCAAGCCCACTAGGTCGTCATGCGGATCGGCCTCGGCATAGCCATTCGCTTGGGCCTGCGCGAGCGCCGTATCGAAGTCTATGCGTTGCTCCAGGAGGTCGAGGATGAAATTGCACGTACCGTTGAGAATGGCGCGCACCTGCACGACAGTGGAGTGACGAGCCAGCGCGGCGATCGTCTCCAGCACGGGCACGGCGCCTCCCACGGCCGCACTGAACTTCAAGCTCGGTTGTTCGCCGGCGGCGAAGCGCGCCAGCTTCTCCCACCATCTCGAAGCGATGAGCGCCTTGTTGGCCGTCACGACCGCCCGTCCGCGCGACAACGCGGCGTGCACCACTTCGCCCGCCGGATCCAGGCCACCCAATGTTTCGATGACCAGGTCGGCCGGCTGGGCGATCGCATCCCAAACATCCGTGGACAGGAGCGACTTCGGCACCTCGAGATCGGCCTCTTCGATCCGCCGGGGCTTGTCCAGATCTCTCACCACGATGCGTACGACTTCAAACAGGTCCGGCCGTCGTATCAGATGCGCATACACCCCGAGCCCGACCGTGCCCAGGCCGAGCAGCACGACACGCACCCGCCCGATGTTTTCATGAGGAACGGCGGCGATTTCATCCGGCCCCGCGTCGACCAGAGTGGAAAGATTCGAGTCCACGCACGCGACTTCGAACGATTGCCCGTGCGACTGCGCGAACTGTAGCGCGCGCGGTTGAATGATTTTTCCGCCGATGCTGAGCGCGGTGCGCCAGCTCAATCGATTGAAGCGCTGCGCGTGATTCTCGACGACGGCCGGATCGCTTTCGTACACACCGTCCACGTCCTTGAGCAGGCGACAGCGCGCATCGAGATTCTTTGCCAAGAACAACGCCGTGAGATCCGAGCCGCCGCGACCGAGCAATACCGTGCGACCTTGAATGTCTTGCGCGATGAAGCCAGGCACCACCAGCACGGCGTGCTCTTGGAAACATTCGTGCAAGTAGCTGGCGTTTAACGAGACCGGCGTGGACTCGTGCGGATCGCCGTGAGCGCGCAATCCGGCCGCGCGGGCATCGACATACCGAGCCGATACTCCGTTAGCCACCAATGCCGCGGCGAGTTTAGTGCCGGACTCTTCCTCGCCGCCCGCCACCCAGGCAGCTTGCTCATGCAAATCGGCGGTCACGGCGCGCGTTTCGGCGAAGCGCTTATCGGTAACGCCGGCGAACGCGGAGACGACGGCGATGACGCGCCGGCCGGCCCGCCACTCGCGGTAGATCTCGTCGATCGCCTGCGGCAGATCCGCTTCGGTCTGGAGCACCGAGCTGCCGAATTTGAGCACGACTATGGAAGGATGCACGCCACTCTCCCGACTGCAGAATCCGTTGGTTCACGGCGTCGAAACGAGGGCTGGCGGGGAAGGCGGCCGACTGGCAAGCGGGCATAAAAAAACCCGCTCGCCAAAGCTCAAGCAGGGTTTGCTTCGCTTTAGCCGTATTTCTTACGCGCCCGCAAGCTGAACTCAAATCGGCGCAGGGCGAACGCTAAAGGTTTCGGGTCCGGGCTGTCAAGAAAGCCCCGGCATGACGGGGCCGGATTGTGAACCGCAGCGGCGCGTGATGGCTGGCCCGCTTTGCACCAATATGCCAGTCTGGCCACGGAGGGATCCCATGCTCACTACCCTGGCCATCGCCAACTACCGTTCGCTGCGCTCGGTCATCGTGCCGCTGAGCGAGCTCAACATCGTCAGCGGCGAGAACGGCACGGGGAAGTCCAATCTCTATCGCACGCTGCGGCTGCTCTCCGATACCGCCCAAGGCAGTGTCATTGCGTCGCTGGCGCGCGAAGGCGGTTTGTCATCGACGTTGTGGGCGGGGCCGGAAACTATTTCCGCGGCGATGAAACGTGGCGAGCACCCGGTACAAGGCGGGCCACGCCGGGCGCCGGTGAGCTTGCGGTTGGGATTTGCGTCCAGCGAGTTCAGTTATTCCATCGACCTCGGGTTGCCGACACCCAGCACCTCCGAATTCGCGTTCGATCCGGAAATCAAACGTGAATGTATTTGGTCGGGCCCGCGCTTCCGCCCCTCCGCGCTGCTCATCGATCGGCGCGGCCCTGTGGTCCGAACTCGCGAAGCTGGCGGCGAGTGGCGCATCGTCGCCTCGCATCTCGCGACGTTCGACAGCATGCTCACTCAGGTTGCCGACGCCCAAAGAGCGCCGGAGATCTTCACCATTCGCGAGCAGATTCGCTCGTGGCGTTTTTACGATCACTTACGTACCGACGCCGACTCGCCGATCCGTCAACCGCAACTTGGCACACGCACACCAGTGCTGAGTCACGACGGCCACGACCTCGCCGCTGCATTACAAACAATCCGCGAGATCGGCGATGTGGCTCAATTGAATCAAGCCGTCAGCGACGCATTTCCAGGCGCGTCGATCGCCATCGGCCGCGTCGGCAACGCTTTCACCATCGAATTTCATCAGCAGGGCCTGCTTCGCCCGCTGAGCGCGGCCGAGCTCTCCGACGGCACGCTCCGATATTTGCTATGGATCGCCGCGCTCCTCACGCCGCGTCCGCCACAACTCATGGTGCTCAACGAACCCGAGACGAGCCTGCATCCCGACCTGCTCCCCGCGCTCGCGCGGCTGATTTCAGCCGCGAGCCGCTCCACGCAGCTCTGGGTCGTTTCCCATTCGTCGCGGCTGCTCTCCGCGCTTCAACAAGACGACCGTTGCAACGCCATCCAGCTCGCCAAGGATTTCGGCCAGACCTTGGTCCAGGAACAAGGCTTGCTCGACCGCCCGACCTGGCACTGGCCGGAGCGCTGACACGCCGAGCGCGTCATCGAAAATCCCACACTTGACTCAAGTGAACTTTGCGAGAGCGCGAGTCGTTATTACGGCGCGCGGCGCGTGCCAGCGCCGTGTAAGAAGTTGATACCGGAGACTCGCATGAACAGAGACATTGCAAGCGGTAATTTCAAGCAGCTGAAAGGCAAGATCAAGGAGCAGTGGGGCAAGCTCACCGACGACGAGATCGACGAGATGGAAGGCCACGCTGAAATTCTCGCCGGCAAGCTGCAGGAGCGGTATGGCTTGGCGCGCGACGACGCGGAACGACAAGCGCGCGAGTTCCAGACTCGCAACAACTGGCAGTAAGCTGGATCACTGCACGGACGTCGTCGCCTCGAGCATGGATCGAGGCGCGTCGTCCGTTACTCACCCGTTATTCGATCATCGAATCCGGCATGTGACGCGGATTCTCGTAGAGATCCTGCGCCTTTGCCCAGAAGCGTTTCGCTTCTTGCTCCCGGCCCCGCCGCATCAAATACACATAGCCGGCGCGCCCGGCTTCATCCGTCAGTTCCAGGTCCTGCTCCACCGCGAGCAGCAAATGTTTCAAGCCGCGATCGTCGTTGCGATCGAGCAGCATCCGTCCCATGAGCAAATGCGCCTTGGCATGTTCGCCATTGCGTGACAGCAACTCCTCCAACACCGCCATCGCGTCCGCTTCGCGATCGATCTCCAGCAGCAACAGCGCCTTTTCCCAGATTTCCTGATCGTTGAGCGCCGCGGTCTGCGCATCTTCCATCAACGACAGCTTGGCTTTGGCCTCCATGATCTCCGTATGACGCTTGCGCCACTTCGGCGCGGTGTCCTGCTGCCACTCCTGGTCGAAGAATTTCACCAGCGACGGCGTCGCCGGATGAAACAAGGACAGCGCGGAGCGGTCGGGATCGTGCACCGGCGTGGCAGGTTCGATATCGAGCGCAGCCAGCCGCTCCGCGAGGCTGGGATGGGTATCGTCATCGGCCGCGTAGCGCTTCAAGCTCTGCTGTAGCCAATCGGGCCGCGCCCACTGACGTTCCGCCGCCTTGAATGCGCGTGGCATCACGGCGTGAGGCATGTACGGCGGATCGGGTTGTTTCTCGACCTGATCGTACAGACGTTTCCAAAACACTTCGGACAGGAACCTGCCTGCCAGATCCAGCTTTGTCAGCGCCGCGCCGATCGCCGCCGCGCTCGTCACATTCGCGGCAGCACGATCCGCGACGTATTCGTGATTGCGTGCGAGCACGAAGCTGTACGCGTAAAAATACGGCGCGTACCAGCCGTAGAACGCACCGAGAATCTGATCGAAGATGCCGACGGGATTGTTGAACTTGGACTCGAGCGCGTGCCACGTGACCCGCTGACGATAGATCCAGGCGCCGAACTTACCGTGCGCCTGAGACAGATGGCCCATCTCATGCGCGATCACGGCTTTCAGCTCATCGATGGTGAGCACCATCGCGAGCGGCAGGCCGATTTCCAGGTGATTGCGATAATTACCGAAGATGCCCCAGCGCGGCGTCTGCACGATGCAGGCATTGAAATCCGAGCTGACCGATACGGAGTCCACTTGCACGCCGCCCATTTTCGCAGCGACTTCGTCGATCGCGGCGAAGAGCTGCGGCGTTTCTTCGCGAGTCACGCGCAAGCCCGAGGGCTCGGCGATGTGCACCCACAACGCGCGAACCATTCCGACCAGGGTCACCAGTCCGACCGCGCAGGCGACGACCAACGGTGCGCGAAAGCGATCGCCAGACAATAGCGGACTGAACGTGTACCAGCACGTGACCAGGATGACGACGGCCAGAAGAAAGATCGACGCGTAACCCAACGCGGCGAGCGCGCCGACTTTCAAAGCATAGAATTGTGGATTGTCGTCGGCCTGACGTTCCAGGCGCCCGATCAGGGCCGAGAACTCGTGTCTTTCCATAATCTCTCGCCGCGACGTTGAACCGTGACGAGACTACGGAATTCGGTCACGTTCCGCGTGTGACCAACATCTCATTATTGGCGGGAAACAAGACGTCCGCTTCTAGTACCACCCCGGGTACATGGATGTACCCCGCCGCCGCAGGTGGCGGGCGAGCGGCAAAAGTCACGCCTTTTGCCGCCTCGCCACGAGGGTCGTGGCAGGGACTGCCCGATCCCGAGTCCGATAATCAGTAGAAGAGGCCGTTGACCACGCTCACCACTACACCGCTGGCGATGGCCGCGAGCACCACGTCGTTGTTGACGCGCACCCAGTGGTGACCATGCGGCGGGGCGTGCAGGTGGTACCGGTGATAGTCGTGCACGATGTACCGGCTCTCACAGTACGAGCGCGGCAGGTGATCGCCGTGTCGCCAACTGCGGACATAGTAGCCGCGCGGAGCGATGTACCGGCCGCGGTCGTAGCGCCGCTGATCGACGCGACCCTGCCAGTAACCATCCCGATACGCATCGCGACGATCGTACCGGTCGTAGTCGCGATGGTGGCGATCCCAGTCCCTGTGGTCCCGGTCCTTGCGGTCCCAGTCTTTACGGTCCCAATCTTTGCGATCCTTGCGGTCATAGCCGCGATAATCGCGACGGTCCTTACCGTGATCGTCGTGACGACGCTCGTAGTGACGATCGCGATCGTTGTCCGCGTACGCCGTCGCCGCCGTGCCCGTCAGCAACGACACCGCCACGGCAGCTGCAAACAGGGTCTTCATCGCCATCTCCTCGTTACACCGGCAAGGCCGGGATGGGAGACAATATTGACCAGCCCATCTGATCGGAAGCTGAACGGCGTTGGTCAGGTGGCGTTCAGCTGGTAACCTTCGAAAACCCCGCTACGAACGCTGATCCAACACGGGAACCTCATGATTCGACGTCGCGATTTTCTTCAATCCGCAGTTTTGTTATCGACGCTTTCCGCTCCCGGTCTGGCTTCCGCCGCTTCCGCCCCAACGCGCGGCCCGGCGCGAGCCTTCGACTACGCCACCTTGAAAGGACAAGCACGCGCACTGGCGAGCAAACCCTTCGTGCCGCCCAGTCGGCTCGCGCCAAAACAGCTGATCGAGATGGGCTACGACGAATATCAGTCCATCCGCTTCAACCGTGACGAAGCCATCTGGTCCGACATCGAGGGCGGCAACTTCCGTTTGGAATTTTTTCACATGGGCCGCGGCTTCAAGGAGCCGGTGCACATGTATGAAGTCGCCGGCGGCCAGGCGCGCGAGATTCTGTATCGCCCCGACCTGTTCGATCTGAGCCACAGCGGCGTCAACGCCCGTTCGCTGCCCAAGGATCTGTCGTTCGCGGGCTTCCGCATTCATACCATCACCAATTGGGAAGCGGACTTGGCCTCGTTTCTCGGCGCCAGTTACTTCCGCTGCGTCGGCAGCGACACGCGACAGTTCGGCTTGTCGGCGCGCGGCCTCGCCATCGACACCGCACTGGATCCCGAAGAGTTTCCGCGCTTCACGGAATATTACTTCGAACGTCCCGTAGCGGATGCACGCACGCTCGTCGTGTATGGATTGATGGATTCGCCAAGCGTCGCGGGCGCGTATCGATTCGCGCTGACGCCGGGCGCTCCGCACATCGTCGAAGTCGATGCAGCGGTGTACCCACGCAAGGCGATTCGTCGACTCGGCATCGCGCCGCTGACCAGCATGTATCAGGTCGGCGAGAACGATAAACGCATGGGCTACGACTGGCGCCCGGAGATTCACGATTCCGACGGCCTGTCGTTGTACACGGGCCGTGGCGAATGGTTGTGGCGCCCCCTGAATAATCCGCCGATGCTGCGATTCAATTCGTACTTCGACGAGAATCCGCGCGGCTTCGGACTGATGCAGCGGGATCGCGACTTCAACAACTATCAGGACGACGGCGTGTTCTACGAGCGCCGGCCGAGCCTGTGGATCGAGCCGAAGTCGCCGTGGGGCAAGGGCTCCGTCCAGCTCACGGAAATTCCGACGGCGGATGAAACGTTCGACAACATCGTCGCGTTCTGGAATCCGGAAACGCCGCCCAAGCCAGGCGAGGAACTGCTGTACAGCTACAACATGTACTGGGGCACGCAGATGCCAGTCGAGCCGACGCTCGCGAAAGCAGTGGCGACGCGCACTGGACTGGGTGGCGTCGTCGGACAGCGGCGCAAATATTTCTCGTGGCGCTTCGCGATCGATTTCAAGGGTGGCGACCTGGCCACGTTGCCGCCGCGCTCTCCGGTGGAACCGGTCATCCACGTGTCGCGTGGCGAGGTGGAAATCACTTCGGCGCGGCCGCTCCAGCACAATGGCGGCTATCGCGCGATGTTCGATGTGAAACTCCCGGACGACAGCATGGATCCGGTGGACATCCGCCTGTTCCTGCGCATCGGCCATCTGCCGCTCAGCGAGACCTGGACGTATCAGTGGTCTCCGCCGACGCCGCAGGAACGGCAGCTGTATCTGCGGAACGCCGGCCACTAGAAACGATCGGGGGGCTTCCTTGGAAGCCCCCCCTTTGTTTTAGAACGTGTACCGGAAGCCCGTCTTGTAGGTCCACGAATACTCTTCGTACTGAAGCAAGCGTTTGCGACCGCCCACGTTCTGATACGCGACGTACGGCTCGTCACCCAGATTCACGAACTCGGCGAACAGCTGGAACTGCGGCGACAGACGATACCGTGCGCTCAAGTCGTACTGGATGTGATCTTCGACGAAGCGATCTTCCTCACGGGTCTCGCCCAGTTCGTCGAGATACTTGTCGCGGTAAGCCGCCGTCACGCGCAAGCTGAGCGGCCCTTTCTCGTAGCCTAGCGATGCGTTGAAGGTGTTCTCAGCCGATGCCTGCAAGGCCACCGTCTCACCGTCGATCTCGCCTTCCGCATCCGTGTAGGTGTAGTTGAGCCCAACCAACAGACCGTCCAGCGGCGCGGGCAGGAAGCTCAGCGACTGCTGATAGTTGAGCTCGACGCCCTTCACTTTCGCTTCGTCGCCGTTCTGCGGGATCACGACCTCGTCCAACGTAATGCCGAGGAACTCCAGGTCCTCATAGCGCACATCGACGATGAAGTCCTCGATGCGCTTGAAGAACACGCCCGCCTGCAGCACGCCGTTATTGCTCAAGTACCATTCGGCGGACACGTCCAGGTTCCACGCGTCATAGGGTTTCAGCTCGGGATTCCCGAACTCGGCTTCGTCATCCTCCACAACGAAGCGCGGCGCGATGTCGCCGATGTTCGGACGCACCAGGCTGCGATACAGGCCGCCACGCAACAGAAGCTCGTCCGCGGCCTGGTATCGAACATTCACGCTCGGCAACACGTCCGTATAGTCGCGATCGAAGCTCGTGGCCGTGACAGCAACGTCATCGTCGGCTCGGGCGACGATGTTCGCACCCACGTCATTGCGCGTTTGCTCGACGCGCACGCCGCCGATCAGGCGCAGCGGCCCCTGCTCCAGACGGCCGAGCACATAACCGGCGTAGATATCCTCATCGACGCTGTAGTCGGCGATGTTCGACTCGAACGCCGTGTCGGCCGCGTTCAGTTCGAAGCTACCGATGTTCGCGTTGATGAAATTCCGCACGGCCGGGCCGCTCGGCACGGCCCAGAGCGTCGCCAGCCCGTAGCTGGGCGAGCCCTGCACGTCGGCGAGCGTGAAGTCACCGTCGAAACCGTCGAACACATCGACCTGCTTGTCGTAGGTCTTCTCGCGCATGCGAGCCTTGGCGCCGAACTGCACGGTGAATTGGCCGCTGCTCAGTGCGAAGTCGCGCGAGATATCGAAACGCGCCGCCAGCTCCTCGTCTTCGGACAAGCTCAGCGAAGTGCGCTCGATCTGATCGAATTCGAATTCGGCCGGATCGCGGTACGCCCTGAAATTGCCACCGCCGAGCGTAAAGCGCGGCAGCCTCCAGTTGCTGTAATCGAAGCTCACATCCAGCTCGTCTTCGCCCTCGAACTCCCGCTGGAATTCCACGGGATCGAGCGAGCCGGCCTCGCGCTCCTTCGCCGTGGACCACGAACCGTTGTACTTGAAGGTCCAGGCGTCCGCGAACGTCTCGCCGCCGACGTTGAGGGACGAAATAGTCTGCTTCTCGAAGCGATCCTTGATGTCGCGAACCAACTGGATCTCGCCGTCCGCATCGGAGAAGTTGGCGGTGTCGCCGTCACCGCTATTCGGCGCCTCCTCCATCTCGAAGATCAGCCGGCCGCGATATTCCTGATCTTCGAACTCGCTGCGCAGGAAGCGCGCATACAAAGTGGTCGCATCGCTCAGACGAAAGTCCAGAGACAGGGAGCCGCCAAGGCGCTCGCGCTCAACGTCGTAGTCGCGATATTCCACCGTGTCCGCGTAGGCGACACCGTCGTCGCTCACGTCCCAGCCATCCATCTCGACGTTGTCGGTGGAGAACTCGCGCTTGTAATAAGACAGGCCGCCGGCGATGCCGAAGCGGTCGCCGAGCGTGGTGGAAAAATCCAGGCTGCCTTTGGGCGTCCACTCGGCTCGCAGGTCGTTGTACGAACCTTCGCCGGAGAACGACAGGAACGGCTCGCTGCGATCGAACGCGCTTGTGGTGTTGATTTCGATGGACGCACCGATGGTGTCGGCGTCCATGTCGGGCGTCAGCGACTTCTTGATCTCGATGGATTCGATCAGCTCGGCCGGAATCACGTCCAGCGCGACCGAGCGAACATCCGCTTCCGGAGCAGGCACTCGCGCGCCGTTGATGGAGGCGGCGTTCAAATCCGGCGACAGGCCGCGCACGGCGACGAAGCGCCCTTCGCCCTGGTCGTTGAGCACGTTGACGCCCGCGACGCGGCGCATCGATTCGGCGGCATTCTGATCGGGAAATTGTCCGATGCCGTCGCGGCTGAGCACGCTCTCCACGCCGTCGGCGGAGCGCTGACGAGATAGCGCGCTGGCGAGACTGGCGCGTTGTCCCACGACCAATACGTTATCGATGTAACCGGCATCGCCGCCGCTTCCGCCGAGCAGAATGTCTTCACTGCGGGTGTCGCCTGTGACATTCACTTTTGTCATCACCGAAGGCGCGCCCACATATTGCGTGCGCAATGTGTAAGTACCGTCGGGTACGTCGCCAAAACGAAACATGCCATCGCTGCCGGTTTCCGCGCGACGTTTCAACTCGACGATCTCGACTTCGGCGCTCTGCAGCGACTTGACACCGGACGCGTCGCTGACCCGGCCCGACAACGATCCGGCCAGCGCCGCGGAGGTGACGCACGAGCCCGCCACTACCAGTGCTGGCAAGCGCACGGCTGTGGACCAAATACCACGCCGTTCGCTGCGCCAATTCACGCCTTTGACAATTTTCACGACATTGCTCCCCGATTTCTTGGTGGTTAACCGGCCGAGGTTATGCAGGGGCGTCGTGACAGTTCCGTTGCGATTCAGTGACGAACGCGAGAAGGACCCTGGAGCCGCGAGAAATGTCACTTCGGAAAGCAGCACTGCTCCGGGCCGCTGTCATGCAACTATCATCTGCCCCGCATCGCGCGGCGAGCACGGCATAACGAGCGCAGCCCCGGGATCCCATGAGCAACTCTGCACATATCGTCCAGTTCTTCAGCAGTGACGAGGAGTACGTCCGTGCTGCGGGTCGCTTCCTGCACGAAGGCCTGGCCGCGGGCGACACGTGCATCGCCGTCGCGACCGCCGAACATCACCGCCAGCTGGATGCCTATTTGTTCGATATCGGCTTGAATACGGCCGCGCTATCGGCGGAGTACCGCTACATCCCGCTGCAGGCCGAGCACACGCTGCAAACGTTCTTCGACGTACGCACCGGCGTGGATCGCGAGCGGTTTCATCGTCAGTTCAATCAGTTGATGAGCCAGGCCGCGGCGCGCGGCCAGCCGGTGCGACTTTTCGGCGAAATGGTATCGTTACTGGTGGAGCAAGGCCGGCCGTCGTCGGCCATCCAGCTCGAGGAGCTCTGGAACGAGTTGAGCCGCCATCACAATTTTTCGATGTACTGCTCTTACAAGGTGTCTCCGTTCACGGAGAACCCTCGTTATCGCAAGCTCCTGCACAGCATTCACACTCACGTGATCTGCGAAGGTGCCTGAAGCAGCGGCTCGATCAGATCCATCACTCGGTTCAGCGCGCCCCGATTCTCGGCCACGATCGCACTCGCCTTGGCTCCCATTTCGGCACGCGTGGATGGATTTGTATACAACTCCAGAATGACTGCCGCGAGCTGCTCGGCTGAAGTCACTTGCCGCGCGGCGCCTCTGTCCAACATCAGCTGTGCGATATCGGGAGCGTTGAAGTTGTGAGGCCCCACGAGAACGGGTCGCTCCAGCACCGCGGGTTCCAACAGGTTGTGTCCGCCGACGGTGGCAATGAGACTGCCGCCGACGAACGCGATATCCGCCGCGGCGTAGAACGTCATCAACTCGCCGAGCGTATCCACCAGCAGTACGGATGTTTCCACCGTCACTGAGTCGTTGCGACTTCGAGCGGCGAAATTGATTTGTTCGGCCTTCAACCACGAGCGCACGGCGTCGAAGCGATTCGGGTGACGCGGAACGAGCACGAGCAACGCATCGGGCCGTTGCGCCATCACCAGGCGATGCGCCGCTAGGACTTGCTGCTCTTCGCCATCGTGCGTGCTGCCGGCAACCCACACAGGACGATTCGCCAGCTGCGTGAGTCGCAATTGCTCTCCAGCTTCGCGCGCTGCCAGCGGCGTTTCGATGTCGAATTTCACATTGCCCGTGACCAGCGCGTGTCGCGCGCCGATCGCTCGATATCGATCTGCGTCATGCGCGGTCTGTGCCGCAACGATGACGTTGCCCGACAGCGCCTCGCTGAACAATGCCGCGAAGTTTCGATGTCGAGCCGCCGAACGCTCCGAGATTCTCGCGCTGGCAAGCAGGAGCGGGATCCGGCGGTGCTTGCACTCACCGAACAGGTTCGGCCAGATCTCGCGCTCCATCACGATGGCCAGCGAGGGCCGCACGCGATTCAGAAAGCGGCGCACCGCCCCCGGCAGGTCGTAAGGCAAATAAGCATGGGCCGCCACGGAGTCGCCGAACAGAGCGCGCACGCGCTGTGCGCCAGTCGGCGTCGCCGTCGTCACCAGGAATGAGTGCTGCGGATACTTTTTCAGCAGCGCACGCACCAGCGGGGCCGCGGCCTGAACCTCGCCGACGGACACGGCATGGATCCAGATGCGCCGCTGCGCACTCGCGGGCGCGACCGCATTGGTGAACCCAAGTCTTTCCGACAGCCGATCCCGATAGGCGGGATCGCGCAGCCCCCGCAGGGCGGTCCCTGCCAGGGCCATGGGCGCAAACACATACAAGAGGGCGGTATATAGGGAACGCAGCATGTCGTGGTGTTCTTCTATAAGATGGTACCCGCAACTGCTGCCCTCTATGAAGTGATGACGACATCACCGCCGGCTTCTTCAAACAACCGCGTGCCGCTGTATCGCTTTGTCGGACCCAGGTTCTGGGCCATCTGGCTCGGGCTGGGACTGGTTCGCGCCCTGAACGTTTTGCCACTGCCCATGCAGCTGGCAGTGGGGCGCGCGCTCGGCCGCCTGGCGTATCTGTTCGCGCGCCGCGACCGCCGCATCGCCTCGATCAATATCCGCATGTGCCTGCCCGGCTTGTCGGAAGCGGAGCGCGACGACCTGGTGCGCGAGCACTTCGAATCGCTGGGCTGCACGTTGCTGGAAACCGGCCTGGTGTGGTGGGCCAGTGATGCGCGACTGCGCAAGCTGATTCGGTTCGAAGGCGAGGAACATTTGCGGGCCGCGCTGGCCAAGGGCCGTGGCGCGCTGATGTTGAGCGCGCACTTCACCACCTTGGAAATGGGCGCCCGCGCGCTGACGCTGCTCGGGCCGACCAGCGTCATGTATCTGACGCCGAGCAATCCGCTGATCGCCGAACTGTCCCGGCGTAACCGCGAGAAACACACCGTTCAAGCGGTCACCAGCGAGCAGATCCGCGAGCTGCTGCAGAACCTGAAGAACAATCTGCCGGTCTGGTATGCGCCTGATCAGCGCTACACGGGCAAGAACAGCGAGCTCGTGCCGTTTTTCGGCGTGCCCGCCGCGTCCAATGTGGCCACCTCGCGGCTGGCAAAAATCTCCGGCGCGCCGGTGCTGCCGTACTTTCCCGAGCGCCGCGCGGACAATCGCGGCTACGTGGTCATCATCCATCCGCCGCTGCAGAATTTCCCTTCCGGGGACGCGGTGGCCGACACTGCCCGCTTTCACGATCTGATCGAAGATCACGCGCGCCGCAATCCGGCGCAGTACCTGTGGAGTTATAAGCGCTTCAAGCGCCCCGACGACGATCCGTATCGACGCTGATGAAGACTCTGTTGCCTTTACTCCGGCCGCACTACTGGCCCACCTGGCTGGCCATCGGCACGCTGCGCGCGCTACAGCCGCTGCCGTATGCCGTGCTGGCCGGGCTCGGCCGCGGTCTGGGCAGCCTGATCGTGCGCCTGCCCCTGCCCTTCGTGCGCATCGCGCGAACCAACATCGGGATCTGCCTGCCCGAGCTGTCGGACGCACAGCGGGAAGGATTGGTGAAGGAACATTTCAAGAGTCTGGGCCTGGGTATTTTCGAGACGGCGATTGCATGGTGGGGCTCCAAAGCGCGTATCGAAAAGTTGTGTCAACTGGAAGGCGTCGAGCACTTCGAGGCGGCCAAGGCGCGCGGTCGCGGGGTCATTCTGCTCAGCGCGCACTTCACCACGCTGGAGATCGGCGGCCGCGTGTTGTGCGATCAGCTGCCGGGGAACATCAACATCATGTATCGCCCGACCGGCAACGCGGTGCTGGAGCGGTTCCTGATGCGCAATCGCAGTCATCGCGCCAAACGGGCGATTCCGCGAGATGACATTCGCACCTTGATCACTTCGCTCAAATCCAATGAGCCGGTGTGGTATGCGCCCGATCAGGCGTATCGCAAAAAAGGCGCGGAGATGGTGCCATTCTTCGGCATTCCCGCGGCAACGAACACCGCCACTTCCCGCCTCGCACGCATGACCGGCGCGGCGGTGGTGCCGTATTTCCAGGAACGCCTGCCGAGCGGACGGTATCGCATGGTGATCCATCCCATGCTCGAAAATTTCCCCAGCGACGACCCGGTGACGGACGCCCGCCGCTTCAACGAATTGATCGAAGCCCAGGTGCGCCGCGTGCCCGAACAGTACCTATGGATCCACCGGCGCTTCAAAGGCCTCACCGCCGACTACCCGGACTACTACAAGCGCAAGCGCCCGAGCTGAGACCGTTTCCGCTCGGAAAAGAGAAATTTTTAAAAGGGATTATCTCTCCAGCGGGAGGGGGCCATTCGCGGGGTCGTTTCCGCTCGGAAAGAAAAATCATTTTTTAAAAAAATTGATTCCCCCTCTCCCAACGGGAGAGGGGGCCAGGGGGTGAGGGTCTTCTTCAGCTCGCCAAGCCCACCTGCAGCCAATTCCACTCGCGCTCGCCAAATCTCACATCCGCCCGCTGCCCCTTGATTTTTTCCAGCGAGCGCCGCAGGCGCGCAATCACGACCTGTTCCCACGCGCCACGAGCCTCGATGCGGCCCCGATCGAAATCGAGCAAATAAACATCCGCCCCGTTCGCACCGAGCAGAATATTGTTCGCGTTGAGATCCGCGTGATGCACGCCTTCGCGATGAAACGCCGCGATGGTCCGACCGACCGCACTCCACCCCGCCTCCGGCAAATCACGCCCGGTGATGAGATCCGCCAGCGTCCGCGCCCCCGGCAGCAGCTCAGTGATCAAATCCGCTCGATAAGTCAGCAGACCACGAACGTAATGAGCCGCAATCGGCGCAGGCACAGGCAACCCGCGCCGCCGCAGTTCCGCCAGCAACCGCCATTCGGCGAACGATCGGGTGCGACCAGCCCCAGTCCAAAGGTAGCTGTCTTGCGACAGCTTGGCGACGAAGCCGCCACGGCGATAATGCCGCAGTACCCAGCGGGCCCCCTCGACGCCGGGGCTGGACGAAGAACCATCTTGCAGCCCCGGCCACACGGCCACGTTCAGCAAGGCGATGGAGCTGCGGCCGCCGGCGATTTCTTCGAGCGCGCCGCGCGCGGCCCATTGGGATCGCGAGAACAATTCTGCGCCTGGCTTACTTAGTCGCGATGCGTCGTATAGGATGCCGCCGCCGGCGGTGGCGATGAATTGCTCGTCGGTCATTCGGACAGCAATGTATAACGTCAATCATCCCCCTGCCAGCGTCTGCCTCCTGCGGCTTTCGGCGATCGGCGATACCTGCCACGTCCTGCCGGTGATCCGCACTCTGCAACGGGCCTGGCCCAAGACGCGCTTCACCTGGGTCATCGGCCGCCTCGAAGCCAAGCTGTTCGGGCACCTGCCCGATATCGAATTCATCGTCGTCGACAAGCGCATGAGCACCTGGCAGGCGCGCAGCAAGCTGAAAGAGACGCTGCGCGGTCGCACCTTCGACGTGCTCATGCACATGCAGCTCTCGCTGCGCGCGAGCATCCTGTCCACGGCGATTCAGGCAAAGGTCCGGCTCGGTTTCGATCGCAGCAGAGCGCGCGAGCTGCAATGGTTGTTCACCAACATGCACGTCGCGCCCGCCTCCCGCCAGCATGTGATGGACGGCCTGTTCGGCTTCGCCGAGAAGTTCGACGTGTATGAACGGCTGCTGCGCTGGGATATTCCGCTGACTCAGGATGCCGTGAGCTACGCGCAGAAGCTCATCCCCGAGCCGGGCAACACGCTGATCATCAGCCCCTGCTCCAGCCATCGTCTGCGCAACTGGCGCTCGGAATACTATGCGGAGGTCGCGGACTACGCGGTCTCATCGCTCGGCATGCGAGTGCTCCTGTGCGGCGGCCCGAGCGACATCGAGCGCCGTACCGGGGAAGAAATCGTCAGCCGCATGAAGCAGAAGTGCGAGAACACCATCGGTAAGGACACGCTCCTGCAGTTCTTCGCGACGTTGGAGCGCGCTACGCTGCTCATCACTCCCGACTCCGGCCCCGCGCACATGGGAACCGCGGCCGGGATTCCGGTCATCGGCTTGTATGCCGCTACCAATCCGGCGCGCAGCGGGCCCTATCTGAGCCGGCAATGGTGCGTGGATAAGTACGACGTGGCCGCGCGCCGGCTGATGGGGCGACCCGCCGCCGAGATCCCTTGGACCACCAAGATCGAACGGCCGGGCGTGATGGACCTCATCACGCCGGACGACGTCATCAAGAAACTGCACGCGCTGCTGCTGAGCCTGGCGCGCCATAAAAAGTGAGCCCGCCATGAGGAGACGTGGACCCGCCCATTGCCGGGTCTCACGCTCGCTGCGAAACTGCCCGTATGGTTCCCGAACCCAGTCAGCTCCCGAAGCTGCCCATCACGCTCTTGATCATCGCGCGCAACGAGGCGTCCGCGATCGGCCGCTGCCTGGACAGCGTGCCGTTCGCCGCTGAAAAGCTGGTGATCGACTCGGGCAGCACCGACGGTACCCAGGAGGTGTGCCAGCGGCACGGCGCGCGCGTGGTTCATCAGGACTGGCTCGGCTTCGGCCCGCAACGTAATTTCGCCAGCACGCAGGCCCAACACGACTGGATTCTGGCGCTGGACGCCGACGAAGCCCTGTCGCCCGAGCTCGCTGCCGAGCTGCAGCGACGCTTGCCGCAACTCATGCAATCTTCGGATGCCGGCGCGATCCTGCGACGGCAGACGTGGTACATGGGCGCGCCGATGCGCTGGTATCGCCCAATGGTTGGCGAGCGCATGGGGCGCATCTATCATCGCGCCCGTGCGCGCTGGACCGACGTGCGCGTGCACGAATCGCTGCGCTTCGACGGACCGACGCCGACGCTCGAGCATCCGTTCATTCATTTGAACAACCCGACGCTGGTTCACAAACAGCTGAAGACGCTGCGCTACGCCGAGCTCAAAGCGCGCGATTGGCTGGACCGCGGCAAGCCCGTGCAGATGTGGCTGACGCCGTTCGTCTATCTCGCCGCCTTCATCAAGGATTATTTCCTGCGGCTGGCGTTTCTCGATGGCTGGCGCGGTTACGTCGTTTCGCAAACCGCCGCCGCGTACGCCGTGTACAAACGCATGCGTTACTACGAGATGCGGCGCAATCCGGAGTCGCGCGACCTGGCTGCCGAGCTGCTGCACGGCTATGGACTGGATCCGTAAATCTTAGCGATGACCAAACATTATCTTCTCTACGGTTCGGAGCGTTACGCGCTCGCCATCCTGCGCCCATTGCAGGAGGCGATTCGCGCGCGTGGCCACGAGGCGGCGTGGTTCTTCGATGGCCCGGGCGGCGAAGAGCTGCGGCCGGATGAAACATTCCTTCGCACCACCCGCGAAGTTCGCGAATTCAAGCCCATGGCCGTGCTCACATCGAGCAACGCCGTGCCCCATTTCTTTCCCGGCGTGAAAGTCGAAGTGTTTCACGGCTTCGATGCCGGCAAGCCGCGCCATATTTATATTCGCGGCTTCTTCGATCTGTACTGCACGACCGGCTCGCGCGACACACAGGCGTTCACCGATAAAGCGCGCGAGCTCGGGCATTTCGCCGTGAAGGAAACTGGCTGGCCAAAACTCGATCCGTTCATGCGCGTGCACGGCGCGCCGGAACCGCCGCCGGTGCGTGAACAGCCGGTGATTTTGTATCACTCGACGTTCTCGCCGTCCTGGAGCGCGGCGCCCATTCTCTACGACAACATTCGTGAGATGTCTCGCAGCGGACGTTGGCGCTGGATCGTGACATTGCATCCCAAGACCGCGCCCGAGACGGTTGCGAAGTACAAGGCGCTCGAAGGCGACTACCTGCGCTTCGCTACCGAGGACAACATCCTCGACCTGTTCCCGCAGGTCGACATGATGATCTCCGACACCTCGTCGGCACTCAACGAATTCCTGCTGACGTACAAGCCGGTGGTGACATTCAAAAACCGCCGGCCGGGGCCGCAGCTGATCGATATCGATTCGCCGGATCAATTGCTGCCCTCGATTGAGAAGGCGCTGGCGCGGCCGCCCGAGCTGATGCGCGCCATCCGCGAATACGCCGATTCCATTCATCCTTACCGCGACGGCCACTCCAGCGAGCGCGTGCTCGACGCCGTCGACGACTTCATCGCCGCCGGCGCCCGCAATCCCAAGCCGAAGCCGGGCAACTGGTGGCGTAAACTGAAAATCCGCAAACGCCTCGGTTACTGGGGCCGCGCCTGATACTGCGAGCTAATTCATGAGCACCGAAATCAAAGTTCCCATTTCTCCGGGCGAGCTGATCGACAAGATCACCATCCTGGAAATCAAAGCCGCCAACATCAGCGACCCGACCAAGCTCGCCAACGTGAAAGTCGAGCTGCAGTTGCTGCAGGAGACGTGGAACGCGTCAGCCCACGCCGAGACCGACATCGACGCGGAGTGGAAACAGCTGCGCGACGTGAACAAGAAGCTGTGGGACATCGAAGACGACATCCGCGACAAGGAGCGCCAGCGCAAATTCGATCAGGAGTTCATCGAGCTGGCGCGCGCCGTGTACATCAACAACGACGAACGCGCCGCGGTGAAGAAACAAATCAACACCAAGCTCGGCTCGAAGATCGTCGAAGAGAAGAGTTACGCGAAGTATTGAAAACGTCCGCTGGCGCGGCCACGCGTCCCGGAAGTTTTGCAAGGAATGAAGATGCTCGGCGCTGCGAATTAGCACCGACGCTTCGGCGTCGTCGGGAGTGACCTACCTCCTCCCGGCATTGTCGAGAAAGAGGGACCTTTTCGACAAAGTGCGCCCAGGGACGGGACCCGACGACGTCGCGCGATAGCGCGACTGAGGGGGAGCACGGTGCCGGGAGGAGGTAGGTCGCTGCCGGCGACGCAGGCCACTGAGGCCGACTCAGGCGACGTGAGCCAGTCCGTTACTCGACCGGAAACACCACCATGCCCAGGACGGCCAGAGTCGCGCCGATGATGGCGCCAGCGGCCACATCGGTCGGGTAGTGCAGGCCGAGCACTACGCGTGACGCCGCCACCAACGTGGCGAACGGCACCAACACCCAAGCCAGTTCAGGAAAGCTCGATGTAGCGAGCACGGTGAAGCTCACCGCGTGCAGCGTGTGGCCTGAAGGAAAGCTATAGCGATCCAACGCCGGCGTCCCCGGCACGATGCCGGCGAGGGATATATACGGACGCTCACGCACCAGCCGTGACTTCAGGTACTTATAGAGCAGCACGCCGACGATGCCGACCGCGGCCATCCGCACCGAAGGCATCGCGGCCGACGAGCCGTACACGGCGGGCAACAGGAAGATCAATGCGTACCAGAACACGCCGTCGCCGAGCTTGCTAACGGCAGCGAACACGTCGCGCACCAGGCGCCGCTGCTGGCATTTCCGGTTCAGGCGCAGGCACCACGCGTATTCAAACGCATCGACCCGGCGGAATATCCCGTCCACTCGAACATCTACAGGTGCGGTCGCCATGATGCTTCCTCCTATCGAAGCGACCGAAGCCCCTTCCGATGGCGCCTCGCCTAGCTTCGCGAAGCATCACTGTGCTCGTCGGATACTGCGACAGCTTGACGGCGGCGTGACATTTGTGTGATGGCGCCGCCGAAAAACGTCGTATCCATCGCATTTTTTAGGTATTTGCCGGCACCGGGTCGCGCTCACGTACAATGTGACGCCTATATTTCAGCGTTTCCGCTCCTATCCGGCCCCATATTTCCGCCCATGCGCCTGCTGCTCATCGAAGACCACCGTGACATCGCCGCCAACATCGCCGAGTTCTTCGAGGCGACCGGCGACTCCGTCGAGCACGTGCTGGATGGCGAGCGTGGCCTGCAGCTCGCCCTCGCCCAGCCCTACGACGCCATCGTGCTGGACCTGATGCTGCCCGGTCTGGACGGCCTGTCCCTGTGCCGCCAGCTGCGCCAGGCCGGCCACACGCGCGTGCCCGTGTTGATGCTCACCGCGAAAGATCTGCTGGCGGACAAAATCGAAGGCTTCGAGGCCGGCGCGGACGACTATCTGGTCAAACCGTTCTCGCTCGCCGAGCTGGACGTGCGCTTGAAAGCGCTCATCCGTCGCGCCAACGTTCCTCCAGCGCAGCGACTGCTGACCGTCGGCGATCTCACGTTCGATCTGGACACCCTGGAAGCCGAACGCGGCGGCGAGCGCATCAAGCTCAATCCAACCACGCGACGGCTGCTGATCGTGCTGCTACAAAACTCACATCGCGTGGTCACTCGCCAGGAGCTGGAGCGCGAGCTGTGGGGCGACCAGCCGCCGCAAGGGGATTTCCTGCGCGCCCACATGCATGCGCTGCGCACGGCGATCGACAAAAACTTTGCCACCAAGTTGCTACATACCGTCCATGGCACTGGCTATCGACTTTCGGCGGACCCGCCTCGTCCGTAGGGCGAGCGAGTGGTACGCGCAGCTGAGCCTGCGCGCGCGCATCGCCGGCACCATGATTGCGCTGCTGGCGATGGCGGGTTTGATTTTGAGCGCGTGGGCGTATCTCGCCGACGAGCGGCTCAAGCGCAATATCACACTGGATCTGCTTTCCGAAGAGCTCACGCACTTCGAGCAACGCCTGCATGCGGATCGCGGCGCCGAGCCGCTGCGCTCGGCGCGCCTGAGTATTTATCGATCCAGCGACCTCGCCGAGCTGCCGCGACACATCGCGATGCTCAAGCCGGGCGAGATGCATCGAGTGCGTTCAGGCAAACGCCTGCTCGACGTGCTGGTGCGCGACGGTAACTTCGGCCGGCTGTATATCACTTACGACGTCACCACCTACGCCACGCAAGAAAAGATCGCGTTGCTGGTACTCGGCCTCGGCGTGGTGGGTGTGGTCATCATCGCCGGCCTTGCCGCCACCGCGATTTCTCGTCGGCTGGTCGAGCCAATCACTGCACTCGCGGACCAGCTGACACGCATCGACCCACAACAGCGTCACGTGCGCATCGGTGCTCAGTTCGCGGGCAACGAGCTGGAGCCCATCGCGCGCTCCATCGATACTTTCATGGAACGGCTCGACGGTTTCGTCGAACGCGAGCAGTCGTTCACCGCCACCGCCAGCCACGAACTACGCACCCCGCTCGCGGTCATGCGCGGCGCTGTCGAGTTGCTGGAAACGCAAACCGCGGGACGGCCTGGTGCGACGAAGGCGATCGCGCGCATTCAACGCGCCGTGCGCGAGATGACTGAATTCACCGACGCGTTGCTGGCCTTGTCGCGCGAGCCGCAGCGGGCGGTTCCGGCCGAAACCACATGCGATGTGTACGCCGTACTCGCCCGTGTAGTGGAGGACCAGCGCAGTGTTGCACCAGAAAAGAACATCGTGATGGACCTTCAAGGCGGCCCGTTGCGGGTAGCGGCCCCGGAGAGCATGGTCGCCATGACCCTCGGCAACCTGGTGCGCAACGCCGTCCAGCACGGTAGCGGCGCCGATGTCCTGTGCCGTTCTCAGGGCCGCGAGCTGGTGGTCAGCAACGCGGGCGCGTTGCCGGCCGGGCAGCTTGAAAACATCCCACCGCGCTTCACCTCGCACCCTGGCGGCCACGGCATGGGCCTGTACCTGGTGCGCCGGATCTGCGAGCGCTACGGCTGGGCCATCCGCCTGGAAAACGCCGGCGGCGGCGTCACCGCCACCGTGAATTTCTGAGCGTCAGCTGACGCCCACGTCAGCCAGCGGCCGACCCGGTTGTGATAGCATGCCGGCCCCCAAAATACCGGCTCAAAGCTCCACTTACGAACCAGCTCCACGGAGTTCGTCGATGTCGACCGCAGTAAAACTGAACGTGCCCCCGCAGGGGCAGAAAATCACCATCCAGAACGGCAAGCTCAACGTTCCCGACCAGCCGATCATTCCCTTCATCGAAGGCGACGGCACCGGTCCGGATATCTGGCGCGCCTCGGTGCGCGTCATGGACGCAGCCGTGCAAAAGGCTTATGGCGGCAAGAAGAAGATCCACTGGATGGAGGTGTACGCCGGCCAGAAGTCCAACGATCTGTTCAACACCTGGCTGCCGGACGAAACCGTGCAGGCCTGCCGCGATTATCTGGTGTCCATCAAGGGCCCGCTGACCACGCCGATCGGCGGCGGCATTCGTTCGTTGAACGTCGCGCTCCGTCAGATGCTGGATCTGTACGTGTGCTTGCGCCCGGTGCGCTGGTTCAAGGGCGTGCCTTCGCCCGTGCGCACTCCGGACAAGGTCGACATGACGATCTTCCGTGAAAACACCGAAGACATTTACGCGGGCATCGAGTTCGAAGCCGGCTCGGCCGACAACAAGAAGTTCCTGGAAGCCTTCAAGGCCGCGTTCCCCAAGCAGTTCGCGAAGATCCGCTTCCCCGAGACTTCGGGCATCGGCATCAAGCCGGTGTCGCAGGAAGGCACCGAGCGTCTGTTCCGTTCGGCCATCGAGTACGCCATCGTCAACAAGCGCAAGAGCGTGACGATCGTGCACAAGGGCAACATCATGAAGTTCACGGAAGGCGCGTTCCGTAACTGGGCGTATGCGCTGGCGGAGAAAGAATTCGGCGCGCAGACCTACACCTGGGATCAGTGGGAGCGCACCAAGGCCGCCAAGGGCGAGAAGGCCGCGAACGAAGAGCAGGATGCGGCCAAGAAGGCCGGCAAGATCATCATCAAGGACGCGATCGCCGACATCACTCTGCAGCAGGTGCTGACGCGCCCCGAAGAGTTCGACGTGATCGCCACCATGAACTTGAACGGCGACTATCTGTCGGACGCCCTCGCGGCACAGGTCGGCGGCATCGGCATCGCGCCGGGCGGCAACATCAACTATGTGACCGGCCACGCGGTGTTCGAAGCGACTCACGGCACGGCGCCGAAGTACGCCAACCTGGACAAGGTGAATCCGGGCTCGGTGATTCTCTCGGGCGAAATGATGCTGCGTTACATGGGCTGGACCGAAGCGGCCGACGCGATTATTAGCGCCATGGATAAGACTATCGGTCAGAAGACGGTGACTTACGACTTTGCGCGTCTGATGGAAGGCGCCAAGGAAGTGAAGTGCTCCGAATTCGGCGATGCCTTGATCCGGAATCTGTAATTTGTGAAGGCTTTCCTCGCGGGGAAAGCCTCATTTCCTGCTTGAGGGACGCCCTCTCCTCCGGGAGAGGGCGGGCCCCGCCTGACTTCCCTCCGTCCCGTCTTCGCGCCTGCATAGCAGCGCGGTAATATCTCAGACATCTTCCCGGGGCCTCCCTCCTGATCCCGCGGCTACGGAACCAAAGTGAATATGTCAGCATCAGCAGCCACCGTTCTTTCTCGCGACGCGCTGGTCGATACTTGCGCGGGCGCGCTCGTCCAGTCGTTCGCCGATTACAACGCGGAATTCCGTTCCATCACCCGGCGCGCGCCTCAGAAGTTCGAGGCTCGCGACTGGCACGGCAGTCTGCGCGACGCGGTCGAGCGTATCGAGCTCTACGACAAGTGCGTCGATCGCGCCGTCGGCCAGATGAAGACGCGCCTCGGCGAAGATGTGACCGAACGCGCTTTATGGAGCAGCATCAAACGCCGCTTCACCGAGCTGATCGACGCGCTGCCCGACCTCGAGTTCGACAAGACGTTCTTCAACTCCGTCACCCGCCGCACGTTCGGCACCATCGGCGTCGACCCCGCGGTGGAGTTCGTCGCGCTGGATCTGGATCCCATCGCGTCGGTGAACTCGCCGATCGAAACAAACGTTTATGTGAACCGCGGCTCGCTCGAGTTGCTGTTCGAAGAAGTGCTCGCGGACTTCCGCTTCCGCACCCCGTATGTGGACTTCGATCGCAGCGTCCGCACGATCAGCAACGAAGTCCGCGCTCAATGCGAGATGGACGCCGACGCGTCCAAGCCGCCGCTGCAGGTCGAGCAGATCGAAATCATCCGCACCGTGTTCTATCAAATGACGCGCGCGTATCTGGTCGGTCGCATCTCCGGCCCGGGCTGGCGTCTGCCGTTCGTGCTGGCCCTGCAAAACACCGAAAGCGGCGTGCGTATCGACGCCGTGATGATGGACGAGAGCACCGTCAGCATTCTGTTCAGCTTCACGCGCTCGTATTTCCACGCCGATCTGGCGCACGTCGGCCAGGCCATCGTGTTCCTGAAGAGCATCCTGCCGCGTAAGCCGGTGAGCGAGCTGTACACTGTCCTCGGCCGCGCCAAGCAAGGCAAGACCGAACGCTATCGCGAGCTCTTCAAACATTTGCAGAAGAGCGAAGATCAGTTCGTGCACGCGCCGGGCGACAAGGGCCTGGTGATGATCTGTTTCACCCTGCCCTCGTTCGACGTGGTGTTCAAGATCATTCGCGACCGCTTCGCGTATCCGAAAAACATCCTGCGCGAGGAAGTGCAGAAGAAATACGAGATGGTCTTCAAGCACGACCGCGCCGGCCGCCTGGTGGATGCGCAGGAATTCAAACGCCTGAAATTTCCCGCGGCGCGGTTCTCCAAGGAGCTGGTGGCCGAGCTGCAGGACGAAGCCGCCAACACTGTGCACTTCGAGGACGGCTACGTGATCATGGATCACGTGTACATCGAGCGCCGCATGACGCCGCTCAATCTGTACATCCGCAACGCCTCTCGCGAAGACGCCATGAAGGCCGTGCTCGACTACGGCCAATGCATCCGCGACCTCGCGGTCACCAACATCTTTGCCGGCGACCTGTTGCTGAAGAACTTCGGCGTGACGCGCCACGCACGCGTTATTTTCTATGACTACGACGAGCTCTGCGCTGTCACCGACTGCCGCTTCCGCGACGTGCCGCAATCGAAGTTCGAAGAAGACGACATGCGCGCCGAAGCGTGGTTCCACGTCAACGACAACGACGTGTTCCCCGAGACCTTCATGCAATTCCTCGGCTTCGATGCGGAGCTCAAGGACGTCTTCATGAAAGTGCACGGCGAAATCATGACCGCCGAATGGTGGCGCGGCATCCAGCAGCGCCTGCAGGAAGGCGAAGTGCTCGAGGTGCTACCTTATCACCGCCATCGCGTGCGGGTGTTCAGCAGCCTCTGATCTCGCTGTCGGTTCGGATGCGCCGCCCGGCGACAACGGCCGGGCGGCGCGACTCGGTCAGAACATATATCTGAAGATCAGCCGCGTCTGCGTGCCGTTACTCTCCTGCTCGGTCTCGACCGTCGAGGCTGAGAAGTCGCCGATACTGGCGGTCGATTCCCCTTCCAGTTTGAGGAACGTGTAGCTGGCTTCGCCGCCCACCGAAAAGTGGCCGCCGAAAATGTACTCGAAGCCGAGCGTCGGGCCGATGCGATAGCCATCCTGCGTGCTTTCGCTGCGAATGACTTCGCCGAACGAAGTCGGCTGTGTCACCGTGCTCTCGGTGTCCACATAGGCGAGACGGCCGCCGTAGTAGATATGCGCCGCCTCGGTGACCTGCTTCACCCCGAACACGCCTACGCCAATCTCAAAGGTCTCGCTGTCCTGGCCGTCGACCTCGCCGTCCTGCGTATACGACAGTTCGGTCGTTCCATAGCGGAAGCTGGGCTCGATCCGGAACGTTTTGGAAACATCGATCGGCACGTACAGAAAGCCATCGTCCGAGCGCGCCGAGACGCCGACACCGAAATCGGCCGCCAGCGCGTTGGCCGAGCACAGCGCCAGGCCTGCCGCCACATACAAACTCCGCATCGAAACTCCTTGAAGTTTTCCAGTTGTATCCGCCGCCAGGCAACGCAACGGCGGCCCGCGGCAGGCCGCACAGTGGCGCTAACGCCAGTCCGCCGGCTGTGCATACGTCACAATTCGCCGAGATTCGCCCGTTCCGTGCATGACATATGCAAGCTGGCGACCGACGCCGTGCCGGACTGGATGGCCACGCGACGGTTGCCTAAGATCGGCCGTTTCGCGCCCAACCTATAGGAACAGAACAAATGCAGCGATCGCTCCTGTCCCGTTCGTCTCTGGTCATGACCGGCGTCCTCGCCTTGTTGAGCTCCGTGGCCAGCACCGCGCAGGCGCCGGCTCCGACGCTTAGCAAGGTCGTCTACATCCACGCCGGCACGCTGCTCGATCGTCCCGACGCCGCGCCGCGAGGCGCATCGACGCTGATCGTGCGCGATGGAAAGATCGAGGCGATTCGCGATGGTTTCGTGGCTCCGGAAGGCGGCGCCAGGCTGGTCGATTTGAGCAAGCAGTTCGTGCTGCCGGGCCTGATCGACATGCACGTTCACATCTTCAACGACGACAACAAAATGCGCTCGCGCATGGAACAGAACAATCGCGATGTCGAAGACAACTTCGTGATCGGCATCGACAACGCACGCCGCACGCTCGAAGCGGGCTTCACCACGCTGCGCGATCTCGGCTCCGACGTCCACAGCGTCACGGCGCTGCGCGACGGTATCAACAACGGCGTGCTCGTCGGCCCGACGCTGTACGTCGCCGGACGCAGCATTTCGATTTCCGGCGGACACGGCGACAGCTCCAACAACACCAATCGTGACATCACCGAAATGGTGCACGAGCATGCGCTGAATACTTGCAACGGCGCGGACGACTGCCGCCGCGCAGTTCGTCAGCAAATTTCACAAGGCGCGGACGTCATCAAGTTCGCGGCCACGGGCGGCGTGAACAGCAACATCGCTGGCGGCCTCAATCAGCAAATGTTCGCCGACGAAATGAAGGCCATCGTCGACACCGCGCACATGTTCGGCCGCAAGGTCGCCGCACACGCGCACGGCAAGAACGGCATCAAGGCGGCGCTCGAAGCTGGCGTGGACTCCATCGAGCATGGCACCTACACCGACTCCGAAACGAACGCGCTGTTCAAGAAGCGTGGCGCGTGGTTCGTGCCGACGATGGTCGCGCCGCTCGCCGCCCTCGCTCAGGCGCAAGCCGGCGCCCGCTCAAAAGCTACGCTGGAGAAAGCTCAGGAAGCCGTGGCGAGCCACGGGAAGAACACCGCGGGCGCGATCAAGGACGGTGTGAAGATTGCATTCGGCACCGACTCCGGCGTCGGCGACCACGCCGCCAATGCCAAAGAGTTCGCGCTTCTGGTGCAGGCCGGAATGACGCCGGCCGCGGCCATTCGTTCTGCGACTCTCGATGCCGCGACGCTGCTGGGGCAGGCCGAGCGTATCGGCTCGCTCGCGCCGGGCAAGGACGCGGACATCATCGCAATCAACGGCAGCCCGCTCGAAGATGTGACTCGGCTCGAGCGCGTCGACTTCGTCATGCGCCGGGGCGTCGTTCACAAAGTCGATGGCAAGCGCCAGCCGTTCCCGGAGCAGCTCTCCAGCCGCTGACCTGAAACGCCTCGGCACGCTGACCGGCGTGCCGAGGCTCAGCGCCGGCGAGAGTAACGTCCGGATCGGGCGGCAGCATAAGATTCATAGAACGCCGCATGATTCGACGAGCCGCCTTTGGGTTCCGTGAGACTGCCGATGAAAGCGCAGATCTGCAGGAAGAAAGTCAGGATCGGCGCTCCCCAGATATCGAACAAGCTGTTGCGATACGCCCGCGATGGATTGCGCGGGTCGTAGGCGACCTGCACCAATTGATTGCGATGATGTCGCGCGTTGGAAAGCGGCTGGTTATGGCCGCGTTCCGATCCTGCGGACACGCGCAGCCAATACATCCTCTCACCGATACGGTACTTCAGCTTCGCCTTGTATCTGGTGCAGTTGTAACGCCCCTTGGCGCCGCAGCGACCGTTCGAGGCCGTCACGCTCTCCACCGAGCTCATGACGGTTCGCGAAGTCCAGACGAAATGAGCTCGATCGATGAGAAAGTAGACGAGTGGCAGCGTCGCCAGCACGCCCAACCAGAAAAAGACCGGTTGCTTGACCCTCATGACGCAGCCTCTCCCGACTTGCGCAGCAGCGCGGCGCCGAGATTGACCAGGGTCGATAGCAGCGACACATAAAACAAAGCGTGAAACAACAGCAGCCCGCCACCGGCTTCCAACGCCGCCACGAAGCCAGTCGGCGTCAAACTGCGCACCAGACTCGCGACGCTCTCGGCGAGCGAGCTCCATTCGATCATGGCCTTGCCGAACAAATGAAAGCCCGACAAGGCGAACACATAACCCGACAGCAGCACGAGCAGCAGCGCCACCAGGATCGCCCGCGTGCCGGCGTCCTCACGCAACAGCGAGCCGCAGAGCACGTCACTGACGGAAACGATGCGCAGGACGCGCAGGATGCGGAAGATACGCGCGACCAGCGCGAACTCACCGATCGCCGGCATCAGTGACAGCGCCACGACGACGAAGTCGAACCGATTCCAGGAATCCTTGAAAAACTCCCCGCGGGGCGTGGTCACCCAGCGCGCGGCGATCTCGGCCACGAAAATGACCTGAGAGACCAGGAACAACCAGGACAAAGGCGTGGCGTAGATCTCGGCCGCCGGAGGCGTCGCCTCCAGCCCCATCGCAAACGCGTTGAGGGCGATGAGGAACAGAATCGTGCTGCGAAATCCATCGCTGGCGACCAGCGCGCGTAACCCGTGCCCCTGAAATCCCTGATTCATATTGTTGTCACGGTATCGTACCGGTGGCCCCTCCCGCCGGGATCCAAGCCACACAAATCGGCAACGGCGGCCCCGGGACGAGCGTTCACAACCTCGCCGGCTATGCTAATTTCGTCGCGTGTTCCGATCGGCCAGGAGTCTCGCTGTGTCGGCCCGTATCAGCCCCCTGCCGCGCCCGATGGCGTGGCCGGTTTCGAGTGACATCAAGACCTCGCTGCTCTGCTGGGGCGGATTCATGGTCCTGCTGTCGTGTTATTGCGCGTTGTTTCAGATCGTCGTCGAGCGCACGCCGGCGGATCTGGGCGGCTCGTTCAGCCACGTGTTCAAGAACTGGGGCGTCTGGCTGTTGACCACGCCGGTGCTGTTCGCGGCCCTCCGGAAATATTCCACCAAGTGGCACGACCGGGCCGTCGAGTTCGTCGCCTTCGTGGCCATCGTCGTGTTCCTTTCGACCGCGGTGCCGGTGGCCGTCGATTTGCTGACAAACGCGCGTGACGCGGCGAGCAGCCTGATGATCTTCCTGCCCCGCTACGTGGCCGCGGTGGGCATCGTGTATCTGGTCTGGCACGCCTTCCTGCGCGATCGCCGGTCGAGCATCGAAACGGTCGAGACCCCGCCACCGCCGATGATCGAGGCGACCCCGGATGAGCCGGTCGTGCATGAGGCCGTCGCACCGGAGCCGCCGGCCACTCTGCTGGTCAGCAAGGGAGCGCATCAATGCCTGATCCAGATCAGTCGCATTGAGTGCGTGAGCGCCGCCGGTAACTATGTCGAAATCATCGAACGCGGCCAGCGCTACCTGATGCGCGCCACGCTCAAGCAACTCGAGGACGAGTTGCCCGCCGGCGAATTCATCCGCATTCATCGTTCGCATCTGGTGCGTCGGGACGAGATCGATCTCATCAAGAGCCAGCCCTCCGGCAACGGCACGGTGCAGCTGCGTGGCGGGCACGTGCTGCCCATGAGCAAAAAGCACAAGCAGGCATTGCAACGGTTCCGGCACGCCGACTGACGTTCGGACGTTCGTCCCGCCGCCCGCCCAATCGTCACATTTCGCTCGTCGGCCGCGCGACGGCTCGCTTCAATGGGCTCCTGATCCAAAGAAGAGAGCCCATCCCCCATGCGCCCGCAGGCCATCGTGCGTCCCTTAGACCGTCGCGCCTTTCTCAAGGTGTCCGTATCGGCCGCCGGCGCGCTGCTGGTCACGATCCCTCTGCCTCCCCGCTCGCTGTCAGCTGCGACACGAGCGGCGGAGGTTGCCTCTTCCTGGTGCGTGTATCTGACCTTGCATCCCGACAACACGGCCGTGCTGATGTCGCCGGTGATGGAGATGGGACAGTTCATGCGCACCACCGGCCCCATGATCCTGGCCGACGAAATGGACCTGGACTGGTCGCTGGTGACCGTCACCAGGGACGAGCCCGTCCGGATGATCCGAAACGCCAAGGGCGAGGTGGACTATCAATTTGGCCAGGCCAGCGCGGGCGGCAGTCAGACGGTCCGCAACAACTGGGATTACATGCGCCAGGCCGGCGCGACCGTCCGCCGCATGCTGATCGAAGAAGCAGCGGCTCGCTGGGAGGTCGCGGCCGATACGTTGATCGCCCGAGACAGCTTCGTCATCGACCCGGCGGGCGACCGGCGCATCAGCTATGGCGAACTTGCCGGCAAAGCCGCCCGGCGACAGGTGCGGCCTGAACAGATAAAACTCAAGCAACGCGCCGACTATCGAATCATGGGCAAGGATGCCGGCGTCGCGGACATTCGGGACATCGTGATGGGAAAGCCGCTGTTCGGCATCGACGAGGACTATCCCAACGCGCTGCAAGCAGTGATCGAGCGCGCTCCGGCGCTACATGCCGAGATCGCAAGTTACAACAAGGATGCCGCGCTAGCTGTCCATGGTGTACGTCAGATCATCGAATTGCCGCGCAAGGTGGAAGATCATTGGCCCGGTGGCGATGCGCAGGTCCTCGCGGCCGGAATTGCTGTTCTCGCGGACAGCTTGTGGGCGGCGATGCAAGGTCGCAAGGCGCTGCAAGCTCAATGGAAGAATGCGGCGACGGACGATTCGACGCTGCAGATCCAGGAGTTCCATCGTCAGGTCGCGGGCAACGGCGAAACCAAGAAGCTGGTCAATGAGGGCGACGTCGACGCCGCGTTCGCCACTGCCGATCTCGTGCTCGATCACTCGTACGAGAAACCGCTGTTCGCGCATGCGTGCATGGAGCCGTTCAACTGCATCGCCGACATTCGCGGCGATGGCGCAACGATCATTACCGGCCATCAAGTACCCCATTGGGTCGCGCGCGAGGTCGAGCTCATCTCCGGGATCGATGCGTTGAAGGTCAAGGTCATCTGCAAGCGCATGGGCGGCGGCTTCGGTCGCCGCGGCGAGCTCGATTACGTGCGGGAAGCCGTGACGTTGAGCCATCGGACCAAACGTCCCGTTAAAGTGACCTGGACGCGTGAAGATGAGATTCAGCGCGACTTCTTCGATGCCGCAGCCGTCATGCGCGTGCGCGCGGCGCTGAAAGACAAGCGCATCATCGCTTGGCATCATCGTCAGGCGCAGACACGCGGCCAACCGGAAGCCAGCAGTTATTTCCCGGCGAAGGTCGTGTCGAACTATCGCGTCGATCAGTTTGCTTCTACTTCGAACATTCCTTGTGGCCCGTGGCGCGCGCCGACGATGTTGCAATGGGCGTTCGCGACCGAATCCATGCTCGATGAGCTGGCGCACGCGGCTGGCGAGGATCCGCTCGACTTTCGGTTGCAATGGTTGCTGCCGTACAAGGAATATCCCATCGAGAATTGGGCGACCAAGAGCATTCATTCCGGTCGCATGGCAGCTTGTTACGAAGCCGCTGCGCGGCTCGCTGACTGGCGGCGGCCGCGCACCAAAGGCACGGGACTGGGGATCGCAGGCCACTTTACCTTCGGCACTTATGCGGCTTGCGTACTCGAAGTCAGCGTCAGCGACGACAATGAACTGAAGTTACTGCGCGCTTGGGGCGCCATCGACTGCGGCTTCGCCATCAATCCCAACCACATCCGGTCGCAAATGGAAGGTGGCTTCGTGGACGGCCTGAATGCCGCGCTGTTCAACGATGTCCGCGTCAGCGAAGGCCGCGTCGTCAACGATAACTTCAGCTCGTTGCGCTGGATCCGCCTGCGCGAGGCGCCCCTCTCCATCGAGGTGGCCATTCTCGACTCCGGCTACCCGCCCACGGGTGTGGGTGAGCCGCCACTCGCTCCAGCGGGCGCAGCCCTTGCGAATGCAATCTTCGCAGCCTGCGGCAAGCGTGTACGACGGATGCCCATCGCGGACAGCTTCAAGATCTGAGCGCTCCCATGCCCATCGAATTCACATTGAATCGCCAGCCTGTCACTGCGGCGGACGACAAGGCCGACATGCCTTTGCTCTGGTTCGTTCGCGAGGACCTGCGGCTGAAAGGCACCAAGTTCGGCTGTGGCATCGGACAGTGCGGCGCCTGCACGGTGCTCGCGAATGGCAACGCCGTTCGTTCTTGCGTGATGCGCCTCGCCGACGCGAAAGGTATGTCCATCACCACCATCGAAGGCCTGGCCAGCGACGAACGTCGTCTCCATCCCGTTCAAGAAGCGTGGATCGAAATCGACGTGCCTCAATGCGGTTACTGCCAGAGCGGCCAGATCCTCTCGGCCGTCGCCCTCCTCGCCCGCACTCCCAATCCCACCGACGCCGACATCGACGCCGCCATGACCAACATCTGCCGCTGCGGCACCTACCTGCGCATCAGAAAGGCGGTGAAAGCGGCGGCCTTATTGAATCGGACCAGCAAACTCTAGCGTCATCACCTTCAGATCTTGATCCTGCCGAGCCAGATGTCGCGGTACATCGCCCAGTCGCCGCGGAAGCTGTAGAGCGGCCGGCGGAAGCTCGCGGGTTTGTTCTTCTCGAACACGAAGTGGCCGATCCAGGCGAAGCCGTAGCCGCACACCAGGCCGACCGCGAGCCAGTAGAGCTTGCCGGTGGCGATGAGCAGGCCGAGGCACGCCAGCGCCAGCGTCGAGCCAATGAAATGAAAACGCCGGCAGGTGCGGTTGCTGTGCTCGGCGAGATAGAAAGGATAAAATTCGGCGAAGGTTTCGAACGACTTCGGGTCGACGGCCGCGGGCAGCTTGGTGTCCATGCTGGCTTCCCCTTTTGATAGAGCCTGGTGTTACCTTGCGCCACGCGGCGGCAAACAGCAACGGGCTGGCCTGTACGATGAGCAACCACGACGACATTCCCGACGTCCGCGACGGCCTGACACGCAAGGAACGCATCGTCCTGTACGTCCTCCATCAAACGCAAAAGGAACGCGGCGATCACAACGTGCCCACGCCGATGCTGTGGGGTCGCGTCTGCGAATATTTCTACATCAGTCCCGAAGAGCTCTCGAAGATGCTCGCTCGCCTCGGCGCGATGAAGTACTGAAAGTGCCCGAGCTGCACGCGTTCGCGTGCTAGCTCATTTTCCGCATCCGTATAGATCGTTTACGCGGGGAAATCCCCACATATTGGCTCAATGCGCGCTCAAATCGCGCCTTAGGCTGCTGTTCGCCCGCCAATACCGTACGAACGCTCGGCAGGGTCGTGAACAGGAGTTTACAAAGTGTAGCCTATGGTTTACTATGGACCCACGCTTCAAAGTTTTCCGTTCCGGGGCGTTTGACCGCTGGCTGCGGGATTTGCGGGACAGGCATGCACGCCTCAGGGTGCATACCCGGATCGATAGGCTCGCGGGCGGAAATCCGGGCGATGCACATTCCGTGGGCGACGGCGTGAGTGAGCTGCGGATCGACTGCGGGCCGGGCTATCGCGTGTATTTCATGCGGCGCGGCGTCGATGCTGTAGTGCTGCTTTGTGGCGGAGACAAGAGCACGCAGTCGCGCGATATCGAGCGGGCGATGGCTATTGCTGAAGATTGGCGAGGTTGATCATGGCCACCAAGAAACGCGTCAAAGAAACCTTTGCACCCTACGACACAGCCGACTATCTAAAGACCGACGAAGACATGGTCGGCTATCTCGAAGCCTGCATGGAAGAAGCTGGCGATGATCCTGCCTTCATCGCCGATGCGCTCGGCACGATCGCTCGAGCGCGAGGTATGACACAGCTCGCCGTGGAAACCGGCCTGACGCGCGAAGGCTTGTACAAGGCGCTGAACAAGGACGCAAATCCCAGCTTCGGCACCATCCTCAAAGTGATGCGCGCCTTGGGTTTGAAATTCGTGCCTCAGCGCCTCTGAGTTTCAGCCTGCGTTGACCTCAGCCGCAATCTGATACGACCGCAGCCGCGCGCCGTGATCGTAGATCATGGACGCGACGATGATTTCGTCCGCGCCGGTGCGCGCGGCGAAGTCTTTCAGTTCGCGACGCACGGTGTCGGGCGAACCGATGGCCGAGCACGCCAGCACATCATCCAGAATGGAACGATCGTGCGGATGCAGATTCTCGTAATAACCGGGCACGGGCGGCTGCAATTTCTTCGGCGTGCCGGAGCGCAGAGCCACGAATGACTGCTGCATCGAAGTCACAAGCAGCTTCGCCTCTTCATCGGTATCCGCGGCGAACACGTTGAATCCCGCCATCGCATAAGGTTTGTCGAGATACTGCGAAGGCTTGAACCGCGCCCGATAGATCTCGAAAGCGTGCATCAACTGGGCCGGCGCGAAATGCGAGGCAAACGCGAACGGCAGTCCCAACGCCGCGGCGACCTGCGCGCCGAACAAGCTGGAGCCGAGAATCCAGATAGGAACATTCAGCCCCTGCCCCGGCACCGCCTGCACACGCTGGCCTTCCTGCACCGGCCCGAAATACGCGAGCAGTTCCAGCACGTCCTGTGGAAACGCATCGGGATCGGAATTGAGCGTACGCCGAAGCGCCCGCGCAGTCGCCTGATCCGATCCTGGCGCGCGCCCGAGCCCCAAGTCGATGCGACCAGGAAACAAAGACTCCAACGTACCGAATTGCTCAGCGACAGTCAGCGGCGAATGATTGGGCAACATGATGCCGCCGGCCCCGACGCGGATAGTCGATGTTCCCGCCGCGACGTGCCCAATGACCACCGAAGTGGCGGCGCTCGCAATGCCCGGCATGCTGTGATGCTCGGCGAGCCAGAACCTGCGATAACCCCACCGCTCCGCGTGCTGCGCGAGATCGAGCGAGTTGCGCAAAGATTGGGCAGCTTCGCTGCCCACCGGAATGGGTGACAAGTCGAGAACGGATAGGATGGCCATGGCGCCAGAATACTGGAGTCCGCGCGCCAGGATTCAAGCCATTCAGGCACGACACATGTTCATCGAGCGCCCGTTCCCGCGGACAAAGCGCCTACGGACACAGCCGACCAGCAGGACCGCCGGCTTACGCAAGGAGGCGGCGATGGTGCCACGAGTGTGGTCACGTTTTCGCCGCATCCTTGGCTGGGCCATCAATCGCGAGTCACTTCGTCGTGCTTGGCTTTGTAGATGTCGCGGCTCGCCTGATTCTGTTCGCGATGCAAGTCCACACGCTCGGCGCGAGTCAGCTGACCATCGGACTTGTAAGCACGTTCCAGCTGACGGATGTCACGTTGCTCGCGAGCCAGAGAGCCCACTTCATGACGGGTCAGCTCGCCGGAGCGAACCCCCTGTCGCACCCGTTGGTGTTGATTCTGCTGGCGGGCGTTGACGCGGGGATCGCGGTCGCCCGCTTCCGCCTGGCTCAAGCCAGCAACTCCCATGACGCCGACCATCACCAGCACCAGGCTGATGCGGCTCTTGGTAACGTTTTTGTTACAGATCTTCATCGAACGGCTCCTCGTGTTGTCCAGATCAAGCGACCTGAGACATAGAACGCGGAGCTCGCCCGGCGGTTGACGGGGCTCTTACTGTTAAATAGCCGCCAACGCCTGGTGCAGATCGGCGACAAGATCCTCGGCATCTTCGATGCCGATCGACAAGCGCATCGTACGCTCCGTGACTGCCGCCCATTGCTGCTCGCTGTCGTTGAGGTCGCGCGGCTTCATCAGTTGGCCAGGTTGAACCAGCGACTCGGTCGAACCGACGCTGGCAGAAATCGCAAACAGCTTCAGGGCATTTGCAAAGCTCGCCGGCGCCACGCCCGGTTCTTTCAGCTCGACGGACACGATGGTTCCCGCATCCAGCATCTGACGCTGCGCGAGCTGATACTGCGGATGTGAGCTCAACCCGGGGTAAGTGACGCTGGCCACCTGCGGATGACCCTCCAGAAAACGGGCGACATGCAGTGCATTCGCGCACTGGCGCTCGTAACGAAGTGCATATGTTTTCAAACCACGCTGGATCAAAAACGCCGTATGCGGATCGAGCGTCGCACCGATGACGATGAAATCCTGTCGCATCTTGTCGATGAGCTCGCTGCGTGCGATCACCGCGCCGCCCATGACGTCTCCATGTCCCGATGCGTATTTGGTCAGGCTGTGGACGAACACGTCGATGTCGAACTGGCCATGGTTATGAAAGCCCGCGAAGGTATTGTCTAGCACGGTCAGTGCGCCATGCCGTCGCGCGGCGGCAGTGATCGCCTCGATATCAGCAATCTTGAGCACGGGGTTGCTCGGTGACTCGAATATCACCAACCGTGTTGGCTTGGCCGCCAATGCTTGCTCGATGCCCACCGTGTCCTCGATGGACAGCATCGTATGAGTCACCCCATAACGCGCCAGCAGCCGACGAATCATGTAACGCGTCGGCTGATACATCTCGGCGAACAGCATCACGTGATCGCCTTGCTTGCACAGCGCCAGCAACGCGAGATTGACTGCCGCCACGCCCGACGACGTGAGCAGACAGCCATCGCGCCCTTGCAACTGCGCCAACGTAAGACTCAGCTGCTGCAGCGTCGGATTGGACACGCGAGAGTATTGGAAACCTTCCCGCTGCCCGCGCGACTGACGTTCCGTCTCGGCGACGTCGTCGAAGGTGAACTTTACCGATTGATAGATGGGCGCGACCAGCGGCCGGTTGTCGGCCGGCACCGCGACGCTCGGCGGATGATTGACGCGAGTGGAAATCTTCATGGTGACTACTCGACCAATTGAAACTCGTCGGCGTCCAGGTGCGCCGGGAACTTGTCACGGAAGCCGTCGAGCGCAGCCTTGTCCAGCTGCACCGTCGTAACGAATTCCTGCTCCGAAGGCGGCGTCATCGGCTGCCCGAGATAATCGACGACAGCACTGTCGCCGCTATAGTTGATGCCGTTGATGTCCTTGCCGACGCGATTGACGGCAATGCAGTAGCTCAGATTCTCGATCGCCCGCGCCTTGATCAAGGTCTGCCATGCGTAGCGTCGCCGCTCGGGCCAGTTGGCAACATACAGCAGCATGTCGTAGGCGCCGTCGGTGCCGATCCGGTTACGGCTCCACACGGGAAAGCGCAGGTCGTAACACACCAGCGGCAGAATCTTCCAACCTTTCAGTTCGACGACCAGTCGTCGAGCGCCCGCCGAGTAATGATCCTGCTCGTGCGCCATCCGGAACAGATGGCGTTTGTCGTAGGTGGAATGCGCGCCGTCCGGCCGCATCCAGATCAGACGGTTGTAGTAACGGTCGCCTTCCCTGGTGGCGATGCTGCCCGTGATCACGGCGTCGACCTTCGCAGCCTGCTCGCGCATCCACGACAGCGATGGCCCATCCGCGATCTCGGCGACCGACGTGGCTTCCATGGTAAAGCCGGTGGTGAACATTTCCGGCAGCACGATCAGATCGGTCTGCCCAGCCAGCGCGGCAATGCGCTCCTGCAAGCGCCTACGGTTGGCCTCGGGGTCGTGCCAGACCAGATCGGTCTGGATCAATGTGACATTCAGCGTGCTCATGACTGCGAAGATACGGCGCAAATCCCGTCATCGCCAGCATTCATACAAAAATCGTTGACACGCGCGCCGCGGCGAGTAGGATGCGCGCCCCGAGTTCACAACGGCCTCAAGGAGCCGGAAATGTACGCACCGCCCACTCTCAACCTCGATATTAACAACCACGAGCGTTAGTTTCGCGAGATGACTTGCGGAGCGCGCCCGCTCCCCAAGTCAGGTGCGTAGCCTTTGG
The DNA here is from genome assembly GCF_036402275.1 of Steroidobacter sp. Classification (NCBI taxonomy): domain Bacteria; kingdom Pseudomonadati; phylum Pseudomonadota; class Gammaproteobacteria; order Steroidobacterales; family Steroidobacteraceae; genus Steroidobacter; species Steroidobacter sp. Next base: position 51,028 of record NZ_DASWTF010000024.1, read on the forward strand.
CTCCGTCAAAACCCCTGGCTGGGAAACCTGCCAGGGGTTTTGTTTTTCTGGCCTTTGCTGGATTCGTAACGATTTTATGAACATTCACAAGTTGAATCCCGAGCGGGGCGGCGCCGAGAACCCGCTGGCGGTCGGTCTGAGCTTTCAACATCAGATTCACGGTTTCGCCGACACCATTCTCAAGGCGCGGACCATCCGTGCGCTGGACAACATCGCCGCGAGATATCCGGTGTACCGCCATCTGCGTTGTGCCTCGCGACGCAAGCTGGAAGAGCTGTTCGACGACATCGCATTGAACTCCGGCCTGAGCGCGTGCCGCCTGTCCATCGGCTCGGTGCTGCTGGAAGGCCCGGGCATCTTCATCAATGGCGGCGGCTGGCGAACGGCCGCGTTCTCGTCGTGCGGTTTCGGCATCTGGGCCGACAGCATCGCGCGCGCCCAGGAGCACAGCGACAAGCTGCTTCGCGTCATCGGCGAGGCATACGATCGCAAGTGCATGTTCACGCTCGACTGGCACTTCATGGACGGCCGTTCGGGCTTGAACAGCACATCTTTCAACGAACTGGTCGTCGACGAGATTTACGACGAAGCGTATCCGGCGCTCGGCTGCCCGGTGTCCGATTTCATCCAAAGCTACTTGGATTCGGACGAGACCGTGCTGTTATTGCTAGGCACGCCAGGAAGCGGCAAGACAAGGCTGGTCTGCGCTATTCTGGGCGCGATGTCGGAGCGCAAGGAAGACAGTGCGGAGGTGCTGTACACCTGCGACAAGAAGGCGCTGGAGAACGACGAGATCTTCGTCAACTTCATCACCGGCGAGCACGATGCATTCGTCATTGAGGACGCGGATCATCTGTTGCTGGCGCGAAGCAACGGCAATCACGATCTGCATCGTTTCCTGGCGATCGCGGACGGCGTGGCGCGCGCGCAGGGTCGTAAGATCATCTTCACGACCAACCTGCCGAACATCAACGACGTCGACGAGGCGTTGTTACGTCCGGGGCGTTGCTATGCCAGCGTGGCGACTCGCCTGCTGAATCGCGACGAGGCCGCGGCGCTGATGCGCCGACTCGTCGAGGATCACGCTCGAGTCGACGCCCTGGTAACCGGTTTGTTTGCAACCGGCGTGCGGGGCGTGTCGGTGGCGGACGTGTATCGGGCTTCTGGGAAGACCGGCCGGCGTCGGGCGAGCTAAAGCTTGCAGAGCCGCTCGGCCGCCTCTTCCAAAGTCGAATCGTTCTTGGCGAAGCAGAAGCGCAGTACGTTCAGCTTCGGTGGCGAAACGTAGAACGGCGACACGGGGATCGAAGCCACGCCGGCCTGGCGCAGCACCTTGTCGGCGAACTCGACGTCGGTCTCTTTGGAAATGGCGCTGAAATCCAGCAGCTGGAAATAACTTCCAGCCGCTGGTGTCCAGCTGAAACTGGAGTTACGCAACAGCTCCAGGAACCGATCGCGCTTGGCCTGATAGAACGCGCTCAAACCGGCGTTGTGCTGCGGAGATTGTTTCAGGAAGTCCGCGATTGCCAGCTGCAAAGGATGCGCGATGCTGAAGGTGTTGAACTGATGCACCCTGCGAATCTCGCGCGTGATGTCGGGCGGCGCCACGGCATAGCCCACGCGCCAGCCCGTCGCATGCATCGTCTTACCGAAAGAGAATACAGCCACGCCGCGCTCATATAACTCCGGATGCTCGACGATGCTCGCGTGTCGCGCGCCGTCGTAAATCATGTGCTCGTACACTTCGTCCGAGATCACCAGCGCATCGGTCGGCCGCAAAATGTCCGCGAGGATGTTCAACTCGCTCGCAGGGATCACGGTGGTCACCGGGTTATGCGGCGTATTGATCATCACCAGCCGAGTACGCGGAGTAACAGCGGCGCGCACCCGATCCCAATCGATTTGAAACTTCGGCGGATCCAGCGGGATATGGATGGGCCGGCCACCCGCTGAAATCACCGCGGGCGCATAAGAGTCATAGGAAGGATCGAACAGGATCGCTTCCTCGCCCGGATGCACCAGCGCGACGACCGCCGAAAAGATCGCTTCGGTCGCGCCCAATGTCACCGTGATTTCGTTCTCGCTGTCAGGAAAGCGACCGTAACTCGCACCGAGCTTCAGGGCGATCTGCTGGCGCAACTCCGCCACGCCGATCATGGGCGCGTATTGGTTGTGACCGGCGGCGACGTGATAAGCCAGCAAGTCTTTCAACTTCGCCGGCGCGTCGTAGTCCGGAAAGCCCTGCGCCAGATTGATCGCGCCCAGCTCGCGGGCGCGATTGGTCATCACGGTGAAAATGGTGGTGCCGATGTGCGGCAACTTCGATCGGATTTTCATCCCGCCCCCAAGCTCGATATGGGTCGACACTCCCGCTGCCGCGAGAGCGCGTGGGTCATTTAGCAGCCGCGGCCATCTGCATGTCGCGCTGCCGGCGTTTTTCCTGTCGCGCCATGAAGATGCCGGCCGTGACCACCCCGATGGTCACGAGCAACACGATAATGGACGCGAGCGCATTGATGTCCGGGCTGACACCCATGCGCACCTTGGAAAAGATCACCATGGGCAGAGTACTGGACCCCGGACCGGAGACGAAACTGGTGATCACCAGGTCGTCCAGCGAAATGGTGAACGAGAGCAACCACCCGGACAACAAGGCCGGCGCGATGATGGGCAGGGTGATCACGAAAAAAATCTTCGCCGGGCGCGCGCCAAGGTCCATCGCCGCCTCTTCGAGCGAGTCGTCGAGCGACGACAGCCGCGATTGCACGACCACGGTGACGTAAGCAAGCGTGAACGTCATGTGTGCGATCGTGATGGTGGTGATGCCGCGACCGGCGGGCCAGCCGAACAGACCTTCCATCACCACGAATAGCATCAGCAGCGACAGGCCCGTGATCACCTCGGGCATCACCAACGGCGCGGTCGTCATACCCGACAACAGCGTGCGGCCACGAAACTTTCCGAACCGCGCCAGAGCCAGACCAGCGAGTGTGCCGAGGATCACCGCGCCCGTGGCGTTGACGGCCGCGATCTTCAGCGACAACCACGCCGCGTCGAGGATCTGTCGGTTCTCGAGCAACCGGCCGTACCACTGGGTCGAGAAGCCGCCCCACACCGTGACCAGCCGAGATTTGTTGAAGGAATAAGCGATGAGCGACAGGATGGGGACGTACAGGAACGCGAACCCGAACGCGAGCACCGTCAGGCGAAACGTCGAGGACTGTTTCATCGATGCGCTCCGCGCGCCTCGGCGGCTTGCGCCCGCTGCAGCAACACGATCGGGATCACCAGCAGCAACAGCAACGCGATCGCGACGGCGCACGCCGCCGGCCAGTCGCGCTTGGTGAAGAACACCTGCCACAGCACCTTGCCGATCATCAGCGAATCCGACGGCCCGAGCAGCTCCGGAATCACGAACTCGCCCACCGCCGGAATGAACACCAGCATGGACCCCGCGACGATGCCCGGCATCGACAACGGCAAGGTGATCGTAAGGAACGTCTTGAACGGCTTCGCGCCCAGATCGGCGGCGGCCTCGAGCAAGGTCAGATCCATCTTTTCCAGGTTCGAGTACAGCGGCAGGATCATGAACGGCAGGTACGAGTACACGATGCCGACATAGATGGCGAAATCCGTCTGAATCATCACGATGGGCTGGTCGATGAGACCGGTCCACATCAGAAAATTATTGATGAGGCCGTTGTTCTTCAGAATGCCGATCCACGCGTACACGCGCAGCAGGAACGACGTCCAGAACGGCAGGATCACCATCATCAACAGGATGTGCCGCCACGTCGATTGCGCACGCGCGATGGCGTACGCCATGGGATAACCGATGAGCAGGCACAGCACCGTCGAGATGGCCGCGACCTTGATCGAATTCAGATACGCCTTCCAGTACAGGCTGTCCTCGACCATGTTCTGGAACGTCGCGAAGTTGAGCTGGATCTGCGCCAGGCTGCCATCCACCCAGCTCAGCAGCGGCGAATACGGCGGGATGCCGATGCGCGCTTCGGCGAACGCAATTTTCAAAACGATGATGAACGGGACGAGGAAGAACAGCAGCAGCCAGAAGTACGGCACCGCCGTCACCAGCGTGCGACCGGTGAGCCCCCATCGCACCAGGCGCGCCTGCGTCCAGCGATACGGCGGCAGCCCCTGCAGGAAATCCAGAATGAGCTGAACTCCCGCGCTATGGCGATGGCGACGGGGCGCTTCCGCGCGCGCGCTCATTCGCTAAGCACCACGGGACTGGAGGCATGCCAGCTCAAGTACACGGTTTGATCCCAGGTGATGGAATCTTCGGCATGCCGATAAGTGTTGGGCTGGGTGACTCGCACGACTTTGCCGGAGGCGAGCTGCACCAGGTACACGGACATGTCACCCATGTACGCGATCTCTTTGACGATGCCCTGCGCGACGTTATCTGCCTGCGCCGGGCGATCCACAGAGATAATGATCTTCTCCGGACGGATGGCCGCCGACACAACCGCATCCGGCGCCGAGCTCACGCCGTGATCGACGTAAATCGTGCCACCCAACTCCGGCGAGTCGATGCGCACGTGATCCGGCTCGTCCTCGATCAAGCGGCCGTCGAACATGTTCACGTTGCCGATGAACTCGGCGACGAACTTGCTGTTCGGATATTCGTAGATGTCCTTGGGCGTGCCGACCTGGATGATTTCACCGGCGTTCATCACGCCGATGCGCGTCGACAGCGTCATCGCTTCTTCCTGGTCGTGCGTCACGACCACGAAAGTCACGCCGAGCTGCTCCTGAAGATTCACCAGCTCGAACTGAGTGTGCTCGCGCAGCTTTTTATCCAGCGCGCCGAGCGGCTCGTCGAGCAGCAACAACTTCGGACGTTTTACCAGCGAGCGCGCCAGCGCCACGCGCTGACGCTGACCACCCGACAACTGATGCGGTTTGCGCTTGGCGAACTGCGACAGCCGCACGAGTTTGAGCATGTCGTCGACGCGCGTGCGGATCTCGTCCTTGGCCACGCCGTCTTGTTTCAGGCCGAACGCCACGTTCTGCTCCACCGTCATGTGCGGAAACAGCGCATACGACTGGAACATCATGTTCACGGGTCGCTCGTACGGCGGGATGTTGGTCATGTCCACGCCGTCGATGAAGATCTTGCCGCTGGTGGGCTCCTCGAAGCCCGCCAGCATGCGTAGCAGCGTCGTCTTGCCGCAGCCCGAGCCGCCGAGCAGACAGAACAGCTCCTTCTTATAGATCTTCAGCGAAACGTTATTGACCGCGACGAAGTCGCCAAACTTCTTGGTGACGCGGTCGATGTGAACATAAGGAACAGCTTGCGGATCGTTCCAGACCGCAAGCTGTTGCTGGGGCCGCGGGTTCGTGGCCATGCAGAAGTGTCAGTGAGTAACTGTTATTGACCAGTCGTGAACTTCTGCCACAGGCGCGCCATGGTGGCGGTGGCCTGCTCGTTGTAGGCCAGCGACGGGAACAGCTTGGCCTTCACTTCCGGCGTGGGATACACGCCTGGATCGGTCTTCACCTCGTCGCTCACCAGCGAGAACGACGCGGCATTGGCGTTGGCGTAGTTCACGAAGTTGGTGTTGTTGGCGGCGACCTGCGGATCCATCAGGTAGTTGATGAACGCATGCGCGTTCTTCGGGTGCTTGGCGTCGGCCGGGATGGCCAGCATGTCGAACCACACGATGGTGCCTTCCTTCGGAATCGAATAGGCCACCTTCACGCCCTGGCCGGCCTCTTCGGCGCGGTCGCGGGCCTGCAGAATGTCGCCGCTCCAGCCGATCGACACACACAGCTCGCCGTTGGCGAGGTCGTCGATGTACTGCGAGGAGTGGATCTTACGGATGTACGGACGGATCAGCTGCAGCTTCTCGGCCGCGGCGGTCAGATCCTCGTCCTTCTGGCTGTTCGGATCGCGGCCCATCCACTGCAGCACCACTTTTAGGATTTCATCCGGCGCGTCCAGCACGGAGACGCCGCAGTCCTTGAATTTGGCGATTTCCTTGGGATCGAAAATCTGGTTCCAGGAATCCAGCGGTTTGTCGCCGAGGATTTTTTTGACTTTATCGACGTTGTAGCCGATGCCCGTGGTGCCCCACAGATAGGTCACCGCGTGGTCGTTGTTGGGATCGTGCAGGGCGACGCGCTGCTGAATGTCCGGATCCATGTTCGAGAGGTTGGGGATCTGGCTCTTGTCCAGCTTCTGGAACACGCCGGCTTTGATCTGCCGTTCCAGGAACGAGGCCGAAGGCACGACCACGTCGAAGCCGGAGTTGCCGGCCAGCAGGCGCGTCTCGAGCATGTCGTTGGAGTCGAAGACGTCGTAGGTGACCTTGATGCCGGTCTTGTCTTCGAAGTTCTTGATGGTGTCTTCGGCGATGTAGTCCGACCAGTTGTAAACGTGGAGGACCTTCTCTTCGGCGGCGGCAGCGCCAGGCGCTTGCGTCTGCTGTGCTTCTTCTTTCTTGCCGCACGCGGCCACGGCGAGCGCAATCGAGACGACGGCAAGCCCTGCGCGCACGGAACTGTTCAACGCCCTACTCATCCGGATTTCTCCCCGCAAAGTGGAAAGAAAGAGCGTAACGCAGAAGCGGGGGTACCGGCTATAACCTACCCTGCCGCCGTAATTCCTCGAAGGTCTGGTCCAGCGCGAGGCGGGCTTTTTCCACCAGCTCGTCGATTTGCGCGTGCGTGATGACCAAAGGCGGTGCAATGATCATGGTGTCACGCACCGCTCTCATCACCAGACCGTTGGCGATGCACAGGTCCCGGCACATCAGCCCCACTTCGCCGGGATCCGGAAAGGTCTGGCGCTTGCCTTTGTCCTTCACCAGTTCGAGCGCGCCGATCAAGCCGACGATCCGCGCCTCACCCACCAACGGATGGGAGGCCAGCTCCTGCCAGCGTCGTTGCAGATACGGACCCACATCGTCACGGACGCGCTCGACAATGCGCTCTTCACGCAGGATGTTGATGGCGGCGCAGGCAACCGCGCAGGCCACAGGGTGCCCTGAATAAGTGAAGCCGTGATGAAACTCGCCCGCCTTGTCGGTCATGACGTCTGCGACCCGGTCGCCGACCATCACGCCACCGATGGGCAGATAGCCCGAGGACAGTCCCTTGGCGATGGGCATCAGATCGGGGCGAATGCCGAAGTACTCCGAGCCGAACCAGCGGCCGGTGCGACCGAAGCCGCAGATGACCTCGTCGGCCACCAGCAGGATGCCGTATTTGTCGACGATACGCTGAATCTCGGGCCAGTAAGTCGACGGCGGGATGATCACGCCGCCCGCTCCCTGAATGGGCTCGCCGATGAACGCGGCAACCTTCTCCGGCCCGATCTGCAGGATCTTCTCTTCCAGCGCGCGCGCCGCGACCAGGCCGAACTCTTCGGGCGACAGCTCGCCGCCTTCACCGAACCAGTACGGCTGCCGGATGTGCACGATGCCAGGAATAGGCAAGCCGCCCTGCTCATGCATGGGCTTCATGCCGCCGAGGCTCGCGCCCGCCATGGTGCTGCCGTGATAAGCGTTGTGCCGGCTGATGATGACCGTACGTTGCGGCTGACCGAGCACGTTCCAGTAGTGACGAACCGTGCGCACCACCGTGTCGTTCGCTTCCGAACCTGAACCGGTGAAGAACACGTGCTTGAACTGCGGCGGCGTCACTTCGGACAACAGCCGCGCGAGCTCGATTGCCGGTGGATGAGCCACCTGGAAGAAGCTGTTGTAGTACGGCAGCTCCTGCATCTGCTTGTAAGCAGCGTCGGCCAACTCGCGACGGCCGTAGCCCAGGTTCACGCACCACAGCCCGGACATGCCGTCGAGAATGCGACGGCCGCCGGACTCATATAAGTACACGCCTTCAGCGCGGGTAATGACTCGCGTGCCCTTCTTACTCAGCGACGCATGGTCCGTGAAAGGATGGATGTAATGAGCCGCATCGAGCGCCTGCCATTCAGCGGTGCTGCGCTCCGGGATAGACGACGCCATGATGTTGGGCTGCGCTGGTTATCTAAAACGACGGAAATAAGTCATGACTGTATCGAGCGCTTACGCGCTCGCCCTCCGGCGTCGAGCCGTTCGTGCTCGACGCAATGTCAAACGTTGAGTAGCAGGTGCTCGCGTTCCCACGAGCTGATGACCTGCAAAAAGGTTTCGTATTCGTTTTCTTTCACCGCCGCGTACGCGATGACGAAACGCTCGCCGAGGATCTCGATCAACGGGCGGCACTCCCGCAGCAGCCGCAGCGAATCCTCGATATTGCGGGGGAGAGAAAACGGCAAATCGTAGGCGCTGCCGGTGATGGGCTCGCTCGGCTTCAGGCCTTCGACCATGCCGAGATAGCCGCACGCCAGCGACGCGGCGATCGCCAGATACGGATTGGCGTCGGCGCCGGCGATCCGGTTCTCGACGCGACGGTTCTTCGGATTGGACACCGGCACGCGCAGACCGGCGGTGCGGTTGTCATAACCCCACTGTGTATTGATGGGTGCGGAATAGTGCCGCGTGATGCGCCGATAGGAATTCACGTTCGGCGCGAACAGCGACATGGCGGCCGGCAGGTATTTCTGCAGACCGGCGATGTGCGAGAAAAACAGCGGCGACGGACGGCCCTCGGCATCGCTGAACACGTTGTCACCGGTACGGCGGTCGACAATGCTCTGATGGATGTGCATGGCGCTGCCCGGCTCGCGAGCCATCGGCTTGGCCATGAACGTCGCGTACATCTTGTGGCGTAGCGCCGCCTCGCGACAGGTGCGCTTGAACAGGAATACTTGATCGGCGAGCGACAGCGCGTTTCCATGCAGCAGATTTATCTCCATCTGCGCTGCGCCGTCTTCGTGGATCAGCGTGTCGATCTCGATGTCCTGCGCTTCGCAGAACGCGTACATGTCGTCGAACAGCGGGTCGAACTCGTTCACCGCTGCGATCGAATACGACTGACGCCCGATCTCGGGACGACCGGAACGGCCGATGGGCGGCTTCAACGGATAGTCCGAATCGGTGTTCGGCTCGATGAGATAAAACTCCAGCTCGGGCGCGACCACCGGATCCCATCCGTGCTGCGCGTACAGTTCCAGCACGTGCTCCAATACATAGCGGGGCGCCATCGTCACGGGACGTCCGTCTGAATAGAAACTGTCGTGAATCACCTGTGCGGTGGGCTCGGCCGCCCACGGCACCACACGAATGGTCTTGGGGTCGGCCTTCATCACCACGTCAATTTCCGACGGGCTGATGGCGCGATCGTCATCGGGATATTCGCCCGTGACTGTCTGCAAGAAGATGCTCTCGGGCAGGCGCATGCCCTCTTCCTCGGCGAACTTCGCCGCCGGCATCACCTTCCCGCGCGGCACACCGGCCATGTCGGGAATGATGGCCTCGCACTCCGAGATGCCATGTTCTTTGAAGAATTGTTGGATGGTACTCATGGGAATCACCTGACCTTGGCCCGTTGTTGGGCACGCTCGCGCGCGGCTTCACCAAAAGCGGCGAACAACCTGCGCGAAAAAGGGTTGTCCTTGAACTTCCACTCGGGATGCCACTGCAACCCGAGCGCGAATGACGGCGCGTCCGCCACCCGAAATGCTTCGATCACTCCGTCCGGAGCGCGCGCCTCGACCACGAGGCCGGCGCCCAGGGTCTGCACTCCTTGGGAGTGCAGCGAATTCACTTTCGAACGCTGCTCGCCCGACAGGCGAGCCAGCAGGCCGCCCGGCGTCAGCTCGATGTCGTGCGCCGGTCCGTATTGCTCGTCGAGCGGCGCTTCGAGATTCTCGCGATGGTTCTGGTAGCCCTGCACTTCATGCAGCTTCTGCCAGAGCGTGCCGCCGAACGCGACGTTCATTTCCTGGAAGCCCCGACAGATGGCCAGCAGCGGCAAGCCCGCCTCGATCACTCGCGGGATCATCGGCAGCGTGGTCGCGTCCCGCCACGAGTCGTGCAAGGTGCCCGGATCGCTGGCCGGACCGTTGTACCGATGCGGCTCGACGTTCGACGGACTGCCCGTCAACAGGATGCCGTCGAAGTCGGCGAGCAGCTCACGCGCTTCCAGACCCTCGCCCAGCGATGGAATCAAGACAGGCACCGCCTGAGCGCCTTCCGCCACGGCCGCGATGTATTTCTCGCCGACGCAATGGAAGTAATGGTGGCCCAACAGACGCCTGTCCGCCGGAATACCGATGAGTGGCCTGCGCGTTGACACGTTTAAGATCTTTAACAACCGGCGAGAGCACCGGTCTGTTCACGAGCCGCCATTTAACCACATCCGGGGTCCAGCCGCCCGTCCGGGAATGGATGATGGGGACGAATTTCCGTGGTTTCAATGGCTTATGAGCGCCGCACTGCACGCCGCCCCCTTGCCGCGGCTCGTCGTCAGTGGCTATCCTCGCTGCGCGGCCGGCGCGTCGGTAAGTCGCCGAGCGCACCCAAATCTTAAACAGGTAATCCCTTATGGCGGTCACTGACCCCTCCGTGCAGCTGACTGCCTTCCGTCAGCAATATCCCCAAACGCGCTTTGTCGACGTACTGCTCGCGGATTTGTGTGGGATCCCTCGTGGCAAGCGCGTGACCATCGAGGAGTTGCCGAACATGTACCGGGGGAGCTTCCTGCTGCCGGGCTCCATGTTCGCGCTCGATGTGCTGGGTGGGACCATTCAGGAGACGGGCCTCGGCTTCGACGAGGGGGATGCGGATCGGCGCTGCTTCCCGATCGATGGAACGCTGGTGCCGGTGCCCTGGCGCGAGGGCGAAGGCATCGCGCAGGTTCAGGTATCGATGGTGGACCATGATGGCTCGCCGTTTTATGGCGACCCGCGGCATGTGTTGGCTGGCGTGTTGAGGAGATTTACCGCGCTCGGTCTTACGCCCGTCGTCGCGATCGAGCTGGAGTTCTATCTGCTCGACCCGGAGCGAACCGTCGACGGTCGCGCCCAACCGCCTCGCCTGCCGCAGACCGGTCGCCGCGAGTATCAGACGCAGATCAACTCAATGGTGGATCTGAATGAGTACTCCGCGGTGCTCGCCGAGATCTCCACCGCTTGCGAGGCACAGCAGATTCCGTCCGGCACGGCTCTGGCGGAATACGGACCGGGTCAGTTCGAAGTGAATCTGCACCACACATCCGACGCCTTGCTCGCCTGCGATCAAGCGATCCGCTTCAAGCGCCTGGTGCGCGGAGTCGCGGCACGCCACGGCATGGAGGCGACCTTCATGCCCAAGCCCTACATGGATATGGCGGGCAGCGGCGCTCACATTCACGTGAGCATGCTCGATCGGCAAGGACGGAATATCTTTGCGGCGGACGATGCGACCGGCAGCGAACAGCTGAAGCACGCCATCGGCGGGCTGGCGGCGACCATGGCTGACGCGATGCTCATCTTCGCGCCCACCGCGAATTCATATCGCCGCTATCGATCGGAGTCGTACGTGCCGCTCAATGCAAACTGGGCAGTCAACAACCGCGGCGTCGCGCTACGCATTCCCGCAAGCACTCCCGAGAATCGTCGGATCGAACACCGCGTCGCCGGCGCGGACGCCAATCCTTACTTGCTCACGGCCGCCGTGCTTGCCGGCATCCATCACGGCCTGGAACATCGCCTCAACCCCGGCGCCCCGGTCACCGGCAATCCTTATCGAAACGCCGTCACCACACTACCTATCACCTGGCCCGAAGCTGCCTCGAAGCTCGAAGCCAGCAGCGTGATGCGCGATTATCTCGGCGAGAGATTCCACAAGCTGTTCGTGACAACCCGCCGCGGCGAACTACAAGCCTTCGAGTCGCACATCAGCCCGCTCGAGTATGCGTGGTACGCGCGTACCTGCTGATCTCTTCGGGCTCAATCGTGATATGACGTCGGCGGCGCATCACTCCAGAACCATTGCGCTTCCAAAGGCTTTTGTCGCGGCCACAGTTCGTCGAGGGTGTTCGCGTCGTATAGCCGTCCGTTTTTCATTACGAAGCTCAAAGAGTTCGTGTGGGTGATATTGGCAAGCGGATCGCGGTCAAGGATCAGCAGGTCGGCATATTTGCCCGCTTCGATGCTCCCCAACTCAGCCGCCCGCCCGATGACCTCACTCGAACCAATCGTCGCCGCGCGCAGGACTTCGTGAGGTGTCGCGCCACCGGCGGCATAGGCTTCGAGCTCCCAGTGATAACCGATGCCCTGCATCTCTCCGTGACTGCCCATACCAACCAACCCGCCGGCGCGCTGAATGGCGATTGCATCGGAAGCGAACGACGAATAGGTTTGATCCTGAGGGCGAGACCATTTGACAGTGCGAGTCTTCACATCGAGCACGCCGCCCGGCATGAACCGCTGCACCTTCGCATCTTCCTGCGGCAGGTGACGAATGGTCATGTCATAAAGCGCCGGCTTCCCTCCATACAACACACTGATGGTCGGCGTGTAAGCGATGCGGCTCTTGGCGAACAACTCGACCACATCCTTGCGCAGCGGAGAAACAGGCATCGCATGTTCGTTGCCGGCGAAGCCGTCGAGCGCATGAGTGAGATTCAGGTGCAGATCCGACGCGCCTTCGGTCGTCGGCATCATGCCCAGCGCGCTCGCACCTTGAATCATGAACTGCCGTTCCTTGCGCCCGCCCACCATGTACGACTTGATGTTCCGCGTCCGGTAGTAATCTCGATAGCGAGTGAGCACATTGCGCGCGTCCGCTTCAGAATTGATATCGCTGTTGACGAACACACCCGGCCCGGTGGAATACGCGCGAGGGCCGAGCATCATGCCGGCGTCGATCATGTCCTGATAACCGAAGACGTCGACAGTGAACGGTTGCACATCGAGCCCGGACGTTACGCCGTAGGCAAGGTTCGCCAGGAACGGCCACTGGTTCGGCTCCAATATATCTCGCCGAATCTCCGCCCAATGCGCGTGCGTGTCGACAAACCCGGGCACGATGAACTTGCCAGAAACGTCACGCACGACGGCGCCAGCCGGCGCCTCGACACTGCCTTGCGCCCCCACACCGACGATCTTGTTGTTCACGACCACGACATCGGCGCCCGACAAAACTTCATCGCCACGCATCGTGATCACAGTCGCGCCTCGCAACACGACGGCGCCTTCGGGAACGTCGCGCTTGACCTCAACCGCAGCGTCGAAACGCTCCGCAGACTTTTCAGCATCGGCGACCGTATTCAACGGAATGCGGCGGAACGACGCACCGACGGACCATGTGATGGTCCGCCCACCATCGGCCCAGGCAAAGTAGTCGGCCCCGATGGCGGTAAGTTTCACCACCTTGGTGTTCGGCGCTCTCAGATTCACGACCGGAGGATCGCTGGCAATCGTTGGCGGCACGGCCACGAGATACAACTGCGACGCCAACTTCGCCAACGCCCACCGACCGTCAGGACTCAACCGCACCTCATCCACCGGCCGGGGCGCTTCGACATATTGAGACGCGTGCCGGGATTCGACCACCACGACGCGACGAGGATCCGCCGAGGGCTCGTCGAGCCGAAGCGTCTTGATACCCTCGGGCGAATAGAAACGAATCAGGTTGGGCTCGCTGCCGAAGTCGAGCAACCGTGCACCATGAGCATGCGCAACGAGCTGCGCTTCTCCGCCGCCCGCCGGCAAACGAATAATGTCGGTCGCGCGGCTTGGATCGATCTCCGAACGCGCACGCAACCGATCGTAGTGACTGGCTCGCAGCGCCAACACACTCTTGCCATCGGGTGTGAACAGAGGCTCCGTGTAATACGCCGCCTCCTTCGTCAATTGTTTGGGCGTGCTCCGACCGCGAGCGGCCATGCTCCAGACCTGCCCGCCTTCGCGCGCATTCCAAGTGACGAACGCGATCGTGCGACCATCGGCCGACCACGACGGTTGATAGCCCGCGCCTAGCGCGCGCGGCTTCGCGCCAGGCGCCAGATCGAGCAAGTACAACTGCCCTAATGCCGAGAACACGACGGAGCGTCCATCAGGCGATTGTCTCGGGCGCTGAATCACACGCACACGGACCGGCCCAGTTTCCTCGCGCTGTTCGACCCGAGTTTGCGGCCCGATGTCCAACGCCACTTGCGCCGTGAATGGAATCTGCGTCAGCGAGCGATCCGCCAGCGACAAGCGCTGCAGCTTGCCGCCCGAGCTGAGGATGAGCGCGCGATCGTCCGAGGTGAAGGTGTAACGAGGCAGCAGATTGGCGTAGTACCCACCGTCATGCCCGTCGTGATCGATGGGATACAACAGCCACCGATCGTCGCCCGAATTCAAATCACGGATGCGCAGGCCCGTATCGTTCTTGTACCGGCTTGCATACACGAGCCGCCGCCCATCGTGCGACAACGCCGGCTGCATGGCCTCGCCGAGCGACTCGACGATCTCTTCGTCCTTGCCGTTACGCAGATCGCGGCGGCTGATCGACCACAGCGGCGGCTCCTTGTCCGACCAGGTCGTGCCGATCTTCGACGCGAAATAAAGATAGCGGCCATCGGGCGATACCACGGCGCCGAGCACGTTGCGGCGATTGTCGAAGTCCTCCGAGCCCGACGGCCGCGCCTTGGTGACCTGGGTGGCGCTGCCGCCGTTCTTGTTGAACATGAACACTTCGAACGCCAGCGTCGAGTACACCATGCGCGACGCATAGACATACTCGCCATCCGGCGACCAGCTCGGCGAAGTCCACAGGAGCGCGCCATTGTCCTGCGAGAGCTGGCGCGGATTGCTGCCGTCGACATTTGCGATCCACAGGTTGTTGGCGCCCGAGCGATCGCTGATGAAGGCGAACTGCTTGCCGTCGGGAGAGAACACCGGATTGGCGTCGAACGCCGCGCCCGTCATGAGCGGCCGGGCCCGACCGCCAGCGGCATCCAGCGCATAAATGTCGCCCAGCAGGTCGAACAGGATGGTCTTGCCGTCCGGCGCGATATCCGGAGCCATCCACGTGCCCTCATCGGTCTCGAAGGCGATGTGGCGCGGAGTCGTCAGCGGCAACGTGCTGGCGGACGCCGAGCCCAACGACACCAATGCGGCGATAAGAGCCCTTTTGATCATGCATTCGATCCTTTTTGACAGTCAGGCCGAGTCTGGAACAGGCGGGCCATTGTTAGGAAAGACGCAGAGTTGCGCAAAACCGTAAGCCGTCCTAGCTTCTCGGGTCGAAATTGGCACTGGAGCCTGATTTGACGACGGATCCCAACCAGGCGGTCTCGTATTACGCAGCCTCGGCCAACCCCGCGCCTGAGCATGCACCCTTGCGCGGCGACGAAACTGCCGACGTTTGCGTCATCGGCGGCGGCATCGCCGGCTGCTCGACTGCGTTGGAGCTCGCCGAGCGCGGCTACAAGGTAGTGCTGCTCGAAGGCCAGCGGATCGGCTGGGGCGCCTCTGGGCGCAGCGGGGGCCAGGCGATCACCGGCTTCGCGAGCGGACAGAGCAAGCTCGTGCAACAGGTCGGCGCACAGAACGCCCGGCGCATGTGGGACATCTCGCTGGAAGGCTTGCAGCTGATTCGCGACCGGGTCGCCAAACACAACATCGATTGCGATCTGCACTGGGGCCAGATGCACGTCGCCATCAAACCGCGTCAGCGCGACATGCTGCTCCATGAAAAGCGCGAGGCCGAGGAAACATATGGCTATCGGCATCTCGAATTCATGGAGCGCGAGCAGGTCGAATCGCTACTCGAAACGAAGCGTTATTGCGCCGGCCTCTACGACAGCGGCAGCGGACATCTTCACCCGCTGAACTACACGCTCGGTCTGGCCGCAGCCGCCAGCGCAGCGGGAGTGACGATTCACGAACGATCGCTGGTGACGAACATCAGCTATGACCAACCAGCGGTGGTCACCACGGCAGGCGGCAGAGTGCGCGCGAAGTTCGTCGTGCTGTGTTGTAACGCTTATCTGAATACGCTGGTCCCGTCACTGCGTTCACGCATCATGCCGGTCGGTACATATATCGTCGCCACGGAACCCCTCGGCGAGACACGCATGCATCGCCTCATGCGCAAGAACGTCGCCGTCACCGACACCAATTTCGTACTCGATTACTTCCGGCGTTCGGCGGACCATCGCCTGCTGTTCGGCGGCCGGGTGAGCTATTCCGGCCTGGACCCGTTCAACACCTCCAATGCGACTCGCAAGCGCATGCTGAACGTGTTCCCGCAGTTGTCCGACGTGCGAATCGAGTATGCGTGGGGAGGTTATGTTGACATCACGATGAACCGCGCTCCGGACTTCGGCCGTGTAGCCCCTCATATTTATTATCTGCAGGGGTTCTCCGGGCACGGGATTGCCTTGACGGGCGTCGCCGGCCGACTGGCGGCCGAGGCGATCGCCGGTCAGGCCGAACGTTTCGATCTGTTCACCCGGCTCACCCATAGGAATTTTCCGGGGGGACAGTTACTGAGAACGCCCGCGCTGGTGCTGGCGATGCTCTGGTATCGGGCCAGAGATCTTCTGTAAGTTTTTCCGGCCTGCTGCTGGAACTTCCGCGTTTTACACGCATTCTCGATTAGCGCTCGGCAGGTCTGGCAGGCCGAGACCTTCCTAACGCTCAATAACATTTTGGCGGTCGCAGGCGACCGCCGGTGGGTTCAAGTGCGTCAATGAAACAGGCGACCGACACGCCTTCCGCAGGGACCTCGACGGCCGGCGTCGAGCCTGCTGCGCAGGCCGAACCCGCCAAACCACGAGTCAGTATTCTGCTCGTCGACGACAAACCGGCGCGGTTGCTCACGTACGAAGCGGTTCTCGCCGGCCTGGACGTCGACTGCGTGCGGGCGCTGTCGGGTAGGGACGCGCTCAAGCAATTGCTGGTCAGGGAATTCGCCCTGATCCTGCTCGACGTGAACATGCCCGAGATGGATGGGTTTGAAACGGCGCGCATGATTCGCGAGCACCCGCGCTGGGAGCGGACGCCCATCATTTTCGTGACCGGCGTCAATCTTTCCAACCTCGATCAGCTCAAGGGATACGAGGTCGGCGCCATCGACTACATTTCCGTACCCGTGGTGCCTGAGATCCTGCGCACCAAAGTCACGGTGCTGGTGGAGTTACATCAGCGACGCCGACACCTCGAAGCGCTGAATACATCGCTGACACGAGCCCGCACCGAGCTGGAAACGCGTTACGCGAGCGCGCTTGCCGAACGCGACGAGCAACTGCACGCCATCTTCGAGCATCCCACCGAGCTGTTCACGGTGCTGCAGGCCGTTCGCGATGCGAGCGGCGCCATCACGGACTGGAGCTTCCGCGACGCCAACACGAACACGCTTCAGCTGTTGGGCCGCACTCGTGAGGAATTGCTTGGCCGCTGCGTTTCGCAACTGTTCGACTCGGAAGAAGTCGCGCGCATGAACACCCAGTGCTCACAAGCACTGGAATCGCGAAACCTCGTTCGTTACGAAACGCGCTACGGCGACCAGGACTTCTTTGTCACATTGTTCGCCATGGGCAACGAGTGCGTCGTCAGCTCGGGCAGCAATATCACTGAGCAGCGCAGGGCCGAACGTCTGCTACGGGAAAGCGAGGCGCGCTTCCGCGAAGCCAGCGAGCGCAAGGACGAATTTCTTGCCATGTTGAGTCACGAACTGCGCAATCCCGCCGCGGCGATTGGCAACGCCGCCCAGGCTTTGTCGCGCCTAGTGCGTCAGGACAAAGAGCAGGCGTTGGTCGGCATCGTGGATCGGCAGATTCGCCACCTCGGCCATTTGCTGGACGATCTGCTGGACGTCTCCCGCATCACGCGCGGCCGCATCGAAATCAATCGTGAGCGGCTGACGCTGCAATCGTGCATCGATCTGGCGCTCGAAACGACGCAGCCGCTCATTCAAGAGAAACAACATCGGCTCGCGCTCGATCTATTGCCCGAGCCGCTCTGGGTGGACGCGGACAAGGTGCGGCTCGCCCAATGTATCGCCAACTTGCTGACCAACGCGGCTAAATATACCGAGCCCGGCGGCGAGATCCGCCTGCGCGCGTTCGCTGAAGCCGGCGCGGCTGTGGTTGAGATCATCGACACGGGCATCGGCATGCCGGAGGAACTCATCCCACGCGTCTTCGAGCTTTTCGTGCAAGGGGAACGTTCGCTGGATCGCTCGCTCGGCGGCTTGGGCATCGGCCTGGCCGTCTGCCGCATGCTCATCGAGATGCAGGGCGGTAGCGTGAATGGCAGCAGCCCCGGCGTGGGGCGAGGCTCGACGTTTGCAATCCGCATTCCGTTGGCCGTGGCCACGGCCGACGCCACGCCGCCCGTTTCGAATGACAACGGAAATGCCGCGCGTGTGATGATCGTGGATGACAACCGCGACGCGGCCGACTCGCTCGCCCTGTTGTTACAGCTCGAGGAGCACGCGACGCTCACCGCCTATTCCAGTGCCGATGCGCTGAGGCAGGCCGGGACGTTCGATCCGCATTTCGTTCTGCTGGATATCGGCCTGCCCGAGATGGACGGCTATGAAGTGGCGCGCCGACTGAAAACCATCATCCCGCGCGCCCGCCTGATCGCCATCACCGGCTACGGATTGGCCAACGACAAACAACGATCGGCGAGCTCAGGCTTCGAAGCCCACCTGGTCAAGCCGGTCAGTCTGACCGACATTCAAACGACGTTTGCGTCACTAATTCAGCACTGAATGTTCCGGCGCTGCTGAAGCAAGCCCCATTCTTGTTCCGGAAAAAAATAGAATTTTAAAGATACAAGTTCCCCCTCCCGTGCACGGGAGGGGGTCAGGGGGTGGGTCTTCCGGTGGGAAATCACTCGCCCCGATACTCGCACCCACTGGTGCAAGTCTCGTGAATCACGACCTTATCGAGCAACGGCAGCACCGCCTTGGCCTGCTGCCACACCCAGCGCGCCAGGTTTTCGCTGGTCGGATTCTCCAGCCCCGGAATCTCGTTCAAGTAATGATGATCGAGCCGATCGTAGATGGGTTGGAACGCGACCTTCACGTCGGCGAAGTCCATCACCCAGCCCGTGGTCGCATCCACGTCG
Source organism: Steroidobacter sp. (assembly GCF_036402275.1). Classification (NCBI taxonomy): domain Bacteria; kingdom Pseudomonadati; phylum Pseudomonadota; class Gammaproteobacteria; order Steroidobacterales; family Steroidobacteraceae; genus Steroidobacter; species Steroidobacter sp. The sequence goes on from NZ_DASWTF010000024.1 coordinate 69,995, forward strand.
CCGCGCAGATGCAGCTCGATGCGAAACGAATGGCCATGCAGACGCGCGCACTTGTGGCCCGGCGGAACGTTGGGCAGGCGGTGTGCAGCCTCGATGGTGAAGACGCGGAAAATGTTCATATGTGAAAAAGGCGCCGTGAGCGGCGCCTTTTATAACTGATTGTCCGATCAGCCGCGAAGACGCAGCTAGTACGAGGCTGTCTGTAGTCAGGCGGCCTTGCGACGACGCGAGCTGGAAACGCAGCTGCAGGTGCCACAGGTGCAACGGATGCCGCTGCAATCGCTGCACACGCCGAAATCCACCGAGCCGAAGTGACGACGGCACTGTTCGCAGTACGGCTTGCGGCGGCCGGTGCGCGCGGCACGATAGGTGTCGACAGCGCCAGAGCTCTCGCTGGCTGCGTCACCGGTGCAAGCGCTCAGGTCCTTGCTGACGATGCCGCGCATGAAGGTGCTGGAAGTCATCGAGCCGACCTTGAACAGGCGCATCTGCTCGCGAGCCAAACCCATCTGCGCGACGGGGTCGTAGATCACCACGCCCAGCTTGGGATGAAAATGAACCTGGAACGGATCGCCGCTCATAACAATCACTTCAGAATCGACGGATTTTTGGGGGAGGCGCGCCTGTAACGCGGGCGCAATTGTGCTGCAACGGCCCCGTCATAGCAATGCGCTGGCACCCCTATTTCACGGTTTTTTGCGCGGAAAAACACATACTTCACCGTTTTGGAGCAGCATTTGACCTCAACCGACACGCACCGGTGGATGAATGGCCCACCGGAAGTGAGCGTCTTTCGTTCAGCGCAGTTGCACTGGACCAGCAGAATTTTCAGTAACTCCTGCAATCGCGTCGGCGGAGGCTCGCGGCCTCAAGACATAACAAGCATGGATGCGCGGATTGCGCTCGAAGTCTCGTGGCAGCGTGCGTCGCCCGATGTCCTCGACATCGAATGCTGCAAGTCCGTCCCGATCGAGCCGAAAACGCGTGTAATTGTTTGAGAACACAATGGCGCCGCCGGGCGCCAGCAGTTGCGCAGCAAGCGTCAGCAACTGCACGTGATCCCGCTGCACGTCGAAATCCTGCTCCATGCGCTTGGAGCGCGAATGCGTCGGCGGATCGATGAACATCAGATCCCACCGGCGCGACTTGTCACGCTGCTCTTTCAACCACGCCAGACAGTCAGACTGCACGAAGCCGTGCTCCGGCCCCGCGAGGTTGTTCAAGGCCAGGTTGCGCTTGGCCCAATCCAGATAGGTCCGCGACATATCGACGGTGGTCGACGAGCTCGCGCCGCCGCCGGCTGCGTATACCGTCGCAGTCCCTGTATAAGCAAACAGATTCAGGAACCGTTTGCCCTTCGCCATTTCGCCAACCAGCCTTCGCGTCAGGCGATGGTCGAGAAACAAGCCCGTGTCCAGATAGTCGGTGAAATTCACCGCGAACCGATAAGGATTCTCCCGAACGACCTGATACTCGCGCTCGTTATCCAGCTTCTCGTACTGCGTCCCTTCTTTCTGCTGGCGACGCTCACGAATGAACAAGCGATCCGGCTCGATCGCCAGCTCGTGCGGAATCACCGCCAGCGCTTCGTTGCGTCGTTGACGCGCAGCCTTCGGTTCGATGGTCTTGGGCGCCGCATATTCCTGCACCACCACCCAGCGCTCGCCCTCGCCATTGCCGTACTGATCGATGGCGAACGCATACTCCGGCATGTCCGCGTCGTAGATACGAAAACAATCGACGTTCTCGCGGCGCGCCCAGTCCTGCATCGACTTGATATTTTTGCGCAACCGATTAGCGAACATCTGCGCGCCAGGCCGCTCGCGCAGCTCGGCCGCATCCGGCGGCGGCTTGCGCTCGCCGATGTAGTCGCCCGGCGTCACATCGAAGCGCAGCAGCCGACATTCGATACGACCGTTGAACAGCGTGTGCGTTCGACGTGCATTGATGCCGACGGCTTTGGCTAACGGCGGATTACCGGTGAGCACGGCGGCCTTCCAGCCTTCGAACTGCTCTCGCAGCTTCGCACCCAATGTTTGATACAAAGCCTGCAATCGTTCCTGCTCGCCGATCCGCTCTCCGTACGGCGGATTGGTAACGACCAATCCCGTCGGCGCATCGCTCTGGCGCGTGAGCTGTTCCAGATCGCGCCGTTCGATGTGAACGACGCCGCGCAGCTTTGCCCGCTCGACATTTTCAATCGCGGCACGAACGGCAAGTGCATCAGTATCGTAGCCACGCAACGTAACTCGCTTGGACGCGGCTGCTTCGCGACGAGCGCGAGCCTCCTCGATCAAACGGCCCCACAACGCGCGATCATGACCGCGCCAGCCGACGAATCCGAAGTAGCTCCGGAGCAATCCGGGCGCGACATCGAGCGCCATCAATGCCGCTTCGATGGGCAACGTGCCCGAGCCGCACATGGGATCGACGAGATCGCCACCCTCTTCTGCAATCGCAGGCCAGCCACAGCGCAGCAGCACCGTGGCCGCGAGATTCTCTTTCAATGGCGCAGCGACGCCGCGCGCGCGGTATGCGCGTCGATGCAAGCTGTCACCCGAGAAATCGAGACTGACCGTAGCGCGATCACGGTCGAGCCGCACATCGATGCGAACGTCCGGCTGCTCCAACTGCACCGAGGGCCGCTCACCCGTGCGCTCGCGAAACTGATCGACGATGGCGTCCTTGGTTTTGAGCGCACCGAAATGCGTGTGCGTGATGCCACTGGACGAGCCGCCGAAGTCGATCGCGATCGTGCCTTTCGGATTGACGTGCTGCTGCCAGTCGATGCTCGCAACGCCTTCGTACAACTGATCCTGTGTCGCCGCCGGAAATGTGCCCAGCGGCAACAGCACGCGACTCGCCGTACGCGACCACAGGCAGGCGCGATACGCGACTTCCAGCGAGCCTTCGGCCTGCACGCCAAGCTTGAACTCGCGCGTCTGGGTCGCGCCGCAATTGCGCAGCTCCGCAGCCGTCAGATCCGCAACGCCTGGCGGACACGAAACGAAAATTTGCATGAAATAGCTCTATCGCGCGCGCTGCTGCCCGTCGAGCGTCAGGATGGGCCCGTACAGCTCCGGCCGACGGTCGCGGAACACGCCCCAAGCATTGCGATAGTTGCGGATCCAATCCAGGTCGAACGTCGCGGTGAGAATTGCTTCACCTTCACGCGGCGCTTGCTTGACGAGCGCGCCGGTATGGTCGGCGATGAACGACGAACCGTAATAAGTCACTTTCCAGTGCTCACCCTGCTCGGTGCCGACGCGATTGGAAGCCACCAGCGGCATGATGTTGGAGGCGGCGTGGCCTTGCATCGCGCGTTGCCAGTGATCGCGCGAATCGATACTCAGATCCTGCGGCTCCGAACCGATGGCCGTCGGATAAAACAGAATCTCCGCGCCCTGAACTGCCATGGCGCGCGCGGACTCGGGGAACCACTGATCCCAGCAGATCGCGACGCCGATCGTGCCAAAGCGCGTCGGCCACACCTTGAAGCCGGTGTCGCCCGGCGAAAAATAAAACTTCTCGTGGTAGCCCGGGCTTTCGGGAATATGCGCCTTGCGATACGTGCCGAGCAGCGAGCCATCGGCATCGATGATCGCGACGCTGTTATAGAACGCGTTGCCGGCGCGCTCGTACACGCTGCACGGAAGGACGACGTTCAACTCGCGAGCGAGATCCTGGAAACGACGGACGGCCGGGTTCTCCGCGATGGGCATTGCCACGGCGAAGCACTTCGGGTTGTGCTCCTTGCAGAAGTACGGCGTCTCGAACAGCTCCTGGATCAGGATGATGTTTGCGCCCTGCTTCGCGGACTCGCGCACCAACCGCTCGGCGGTGGCGAGATTGGCGACGCGGTCGGGCGTGCTGGCGAATTGAGTGGCGGCAACAGTGGTCTTCATGACGTCTTACAAAGGCGCTCGCAAATAAGGATCAGAAGGTCGGCGGCGTGCTGGCGCTGACGATTTCGCAGGGCTCGTCGCCGACGTTGCGGAACCGGTGCGGGACCGCGCTGGCGAAATAGTACGCGTCTCCGGGCCCGAGCACTCTGCTTTGACCACCTACGGTCAATTCCATATGGCCCGCCAGGACGATGCCGCCCTCCTCGCCCTTGTGGCTCAGCATGTCCGAACCGGTGTCGGCCTTCGGCCGATAGCGTTCGTACATGATGGTCATGGCGCGGTTCGGGCGCTTCGCCGCCACCAGCCGCAGCGACACGTCGCGATCGCCGATGTCGGTGAGCTCGTCGCGGGCGTAGAACACTTGGGGAGTTTCCTGTAAATCCAAGGTGAAAAAGTCCGCCAGCGACATGGGCACGCCATCCAGTACTTTTTTCAGCGAGCTCACCGACGGGCTGACCCGGTTCTGCTCGATCAGCGAAATGGTGCCGTTGGTCACACCGGCGCGCTTGGCCAGCTCGCGCTGGGATAGGCCGTACATCATGCGGACCGCTTTCAAATGTCCGCCCACGTCGATACTCATGCGAATGCCCCACCCCGAGAACCTGTTTAGAATAATAGACAGGCGTCCCAGGCATCCAGCCTTTTTTCGCTTCTTGTCGCGGGCACGTTTGTGGCCTGTGTTGATTTTTCTTATCATCCGGTCGCTCCCATTCCACCAGCGACTCAGGCGGCGTCCATGACTCTCACGCGCGATGCTCTCGAAGCTTTCTGGATGCCCTTCACCGCCAACCGGCAATTCAAGGACCAGCCGCGCCTGCTGGCTCGCGCCGAGGGCATGCACTACTGGACGCCCGACGGACGCAAAGTACTGGATGGCTGCGCCGGCCTGTGGTGCGTAAATGCGGGCCATGGTCGTAAAGAGATCGTCGCGGCCGTCGCCGAACAAATGGCGACCCTGGACTATGCGCCTACGTTCCAGATGGGCCATCCGATGGGCTTCGAGCTCGCCAACCGACTGGTGCAGCTGACGCCGGGCGATCTGGATCACGTGTTCTTCACCAACTCCGGCTCGGAGTCCGTGGACACCGCGTTGAAGATCGCGATTGCCTATCACCGCGTGAAAGGCGAAGGGGCCCGGCAGCGACTGATCGGCCGCGAGAAGGGTTATCACGGCGTCGGCTTCGGCGGCATTTCGGTCGGCGGCCTGTCGAACAATCGCAAGTACTTCGGCTCGATGCTCCCCGGCGTCGATCACCTGCGTCACACGCTGGACCTCGAACACAATGCGTTCACTCGTGGCGTGCCCGAGTGGGGCGCGCACCTGGCCGATGATCTGGACCGACTGGTTGGCTTGCATGATGGATCGACCGTCGCCGCGGTGATCGTCGAGCCCATGGCCGGCTCGGCCGGCGTCATCCTGCCGCCCAAGGGCTATTTACAGAGGCTGCGCGAGATCTGCGACAAGCACGGCATTCTGTTGATCTTCGACGAGGTGATCACCGGCTTCGGCCGACTGGGCACTCCCTTCGGCGCGCAATACTTCGACGTGATGCCCGACATCGTCACGACCGCCAAAGGGCTCACCAACGGCGCGATTCCGATGGGCGCGGTATTCGTACGCAAGCACATTTACGATGCGTTCATGAAAGGGCCGGACGGCATCGAGTTCTTCCACGGCTATACCTACTCCGCCCATCCAGCCGCATGCGCCGCCGGTCTCGCGACTCAGGAAATCTATGAACGCGAAGGCCTGCTGACGCGCGGCGCCGAGCTCGCCAAGACATGGGAGGACGCGGTTCACTCGCTGCGTTCAGTCCCCAACGTGATCGATATTCGCAATCTCGGCCTCGTTGCCGGCATCGAGTTGCAGCCTCGCGCAGGCGCGCCCGGCGCGAGGGCCTATGAAGCGCTGGTGAAGTGCTTCGAAAAAGGCGTGTTGATTCGCATCACGGGCGACACCATCGCACTGTCGCCGCCGCTGATCATTTCGCCGGCGCAGATCGATGAGTTGGTGACGCGCACAGGGGAAGTGCTCAAGACCATAGCTTAGGTCGCAACCTACGCTCGCGCTCAGGGATGGGATGCATCCCCTCAAATTGGAACATGCCTCATAGACCATTGGGGCAGCGCTGCGCAGACTAGCGCTCCGCTAACGGAATCAGCGCTGCCTCCAGACTAATTGTGGGTCATTCACGCCCCATCGACGCCTTGCGCCAGTGGCTCACCGCTGTGCGGGCGAGACTTCCCACCCTGAGCTCACCCGCGGGCGCTCGTTCAGGATTGCTCTCGCGCGTTCTAGCGCCTTGGAGCATTTCCACGCGGCTGACGGTCGCATTCGTGAGCGTCGCGGCTCTGGCGGCCGCGGCGAACTTCATCGTCGAACGCGGTGTGTCCTTCGTCGCGGACATCACGATGGTGACGCCGCCGGCGTCCTTGCCCGCCGTCGATAAAGCCACTCCGCTTACGGGCACTCCGGCCACAACCGCCCCGCCCGCGAAAACCTTGTCGGCCGACGAGCTGACTCGCGCCCTCGAACGCTTCGACGAAGCTGTTTACTCCGCCCTGCAATCCGACTCGATCGAAGTGCAGGCGCGCTACCGGCAATCGATCATCGAATTGGACCGCGCGGCCGAGAGCTTCATGATCCAGACCGAAGCGTTCGGCCAGCACACTTATATGTCCGTGCCCGCGGCGCTTCGGCAACACAAGGGCGATGCTGCTCGGTGGATCGATCTCTCGCAGGATCGCCGCCGGCTATTGCGTGAATATTCGGAAACGCTGGAGCACATGGATGGCCGCGTGAACGCGTCGCTCGACGGCGCGTTCAAGATTTGGGGTCGCGTAGTGGCCCGCCAATCGTTGGTTCAGCTGAACACCAGCCTCAGCGGTCTGCGCGACAGTTTCGCGGGCGCCGTGCGCACCTGGAGCACCAAGCCAGAAATATTCCAATCGTTGACCACGGCCGAAGCGGCGTTCGCAAAATCGCTGCTCGACAATGCACGAAGCCTGCGGCGCGCCGAAAGCGACGAATGGTTCTCGGCCATGGAGCGGGATTTCGCCAGGCTGGTCGAGGTCCGCACCGCCCTGGTGGAAACTCACCAGCAGCTGACGAGCATCGGCAACGGCTTCGTTACACAGACCATCAGGCTTCTGGCACGAATGCCGAAGAGCGTCGCGCCGGCCGAGCCAGCAACGGGCGTTACAAATGAACCGCATGAGGCGCGACCCCAGCAGGCTGACGGCGGCGCGCCGCCCATCGGCGAACACTCGCTCGTTACGAAGCCTTTAGCTTCGCCATCGCTGAGTGAAACAAACGCGGCCGCCGAGCCCGCCGAACCGACGTCTTCGAATCGCACACTGGTCGCCTGGATCAGCGTCATCGTGCTCGCCGTGCTGCTCTGGATCTCGATCGCGACCGTTCGCAGCGTCGTTATTCCGGTCCGTCGGCTCATCGCGGCATCCGAAAAAATCGCGGCCGGCGAACCCGATACCCGCGTCGCTCGCGGCGGCATCAAGGAACTGGACTCGCTCGCCGTCGCCTTCAACAACATGGCCGAGCGCCTGAGCAGAGCCCAGGCAGTCGCGCTCGACGCACATCATCACCTCGAAGAGAAGGTCGCCGAGCGAACACGGCAACTGCAAGAGCTGGCAGAAGTGGATCCGCTGACGGGCCTGCCGAATCGCCGCCATCTGTTCACTCTGTTGAATGCGAGCATCGATCGGGCCTCACGTGACGGCCGACGGGTGGGCGTCTTGTTCCTGGACGTCGATAACTTCAAGAACATCAACGACAGCATCGGCCACTCCTTCGGCGATCGCGTTCTTCGAGCCATCGCGCAGCGACTGCAAGCAGCAGCGCAGCCGGCAGGCTTTGCCGCGCGTCTTGGCGGAGACGAGTTCACGATCATCTATGAAGGCATCGGCGGGCCAGACGACGTCCACGCCGCCGGCGAACAAATCATTCGCGCTTTTCAGTCGCCGCTCGACATCGACGGTCGCGACCTGATCGTCGGCGTGAGCGTCGGCGCCAGCATCTATCCCGAGCACGAGCAGAATGCCGAAGCCTTGCTGATCGCCGCCGACACGGCGCTGTTTCATACCAAGTCGCTGGGCCGCGGCCGCGTGAGCGTGTTCACGCCCGATCTGCTGAAAGGCGCCTCCAACCAATTCCGCATCGAGCAGGACCTGCGTCGCGCCATCGAGCGCGATGAATTCGAGCTGTTCTTCCAACCCGAAGTCGGCATCGACGATCTGCAGACGCAACTGGTCGAGGCCCTGCTCCGCTGGCGTACTCCCGACGGCCGTTACGTGCCGCCAGGCGAGTTCCTGAGCGTGGCCGAACAGTCCGGGCTCATCATCGAAATCAGCGATTGGGTTTTGCGTACGGCAGTTCGTGCAGCTTCGCAGTGGCATCACGGCTCGTGGCCGCAAGCTCGTGTCGCGGTCAACGTCTCGCCGCGACAGTTACTCGACTATCGTTTCGTCGACCGCGTGCGAGAACTGCTCGCCGAGTACGATCTGCCGGCCCGCTGCATTGAGATCGAATTGACGGAGTCGGTGCTGCAGACCGGCCCGGCCACCATCGAGCAACTGCATCGCTTACGCGCGCTCGGCCTGGCCATTGCGCTGGACGACTTCGGCACCGGCTACTCCTCGCTATCGTCGCTCGAACGTTTGCCGCTGACCCGCGTCAAACTCGACCGCAGCCTGATCGAGAGCATCGACACCAACACGCGCTCCCGCTCCATCGTCCGCGCCATCGTTGAGATGTGCAACGGCCTCGGCCTGCAAGTGACGGCCGAAGGGTTGGAGCGCGCCGAGCAGTTCGAACGTTTGCTCGGCTGCAAGCATCTTTCGTTGCAAGGCTATTTGCTGGCGCGCCCGGCGCCGATGGAACAGGTGTTCACCGCGATGGCCAGCGCCGCGCAGCGCGCGCAAGAGCTGGTGCTGCTGTCCAAAACGAACGCCGTCGCGAGCGTGATCAAACAATTGCCCGTCGCGGCCGGGCGCGCGTCGGCGAACAAATAAAAAAAACCTCGCATCTTTCGATGCGAGGCTTTCGATGCTCGATCCGTCGGCGTCAGCCGTCGATCAATCGTTGCTCCACGGGAAGGTGGTAGCGAATGTGAAGATCACGCGCGACTCGGAACTGAAGACGTCATCCGGCGTGCCATCGGCGGCTTCGAGATCGCTGCCATCCACCCACTTCAGCGCCAGGTTGAACTGGTTCAACGTGTAGCCGACACCAACCGAGTAGTCGTAGTACTCGCTGTCCGCATCCTCCCAGTAATCGCCGAAGCTATAGCCGACGTGAGCCAGGATGGAAAAGTTTTGTGGCAGCGGGAACGTGCCGTTGGCTTCGGCATAAAACCCTGGCGTGTCGCCGTCGGTGGTGTCGCCGCCGAAATCGTTGGAGTACCACAGCTTGCCCTTGAACCAGTCCTTGCTGATGCTGCCGTACGCTTCGATGTAGTCGAAATCGTTGTCGTCGGGGTACGCGTAGTACACCACGCCCACGTCGTAACCGAGCCCACCTTCGCTCTGCCCGGAGAAACCGGTGTACACGTCCACTTCCAGATCGACGTCGGCGTCGCCGAAATCCACGTTGCTGCCCCAGGCGCCGATGTACCAGCCGCTCTCGGCGGAGAAGTCGATGCTGCCTTGGATGGCGGGATCCTGGGCCGTTTGCGTGATGCCGCGGAAGTCGTAGTCGCTCGCCAGCGTCCAGGTCGAACTGACACCGGCGTTCGCTGCCGCCGCTGTGCCCATCAATCCAACCGCAGCCAGAATCCTCAGTTGACGCATAGATCTCCCCTTTGTGGTGAGAAAGACACATGCCAAGCGCGGCATGTGGTTGAAGTTTACTTTAATTGGCCAGAATTACGCGGATCTGCGGCAAAAAAGCGACAGGCGCGCCCGTAAGTCATAATGCAGCAAGCATGCCAAGCCATTCAGGCTCGCTCGGGGCAGCAGCGGCAGGACCGAACCTTCAGCAACGGCGCGGCGTCTTGCATACAAAGTACTCCTTGCCCCGTGATCTTCGCTTTGCTCGCATATGGCGCGGGCGCCCCAATCTAGGGCACAGAATGGGTCTACTGCACTATGCCGGCTCGTAAATCACATACAGCTTGGCGGTGGGCTCCAACACCTCCCACACCCCGCTGAAGCCGGCCGGAATCACAAAAGAAGCGCCGGCCGAAAAGGTCCAGCCGCGACCGGATTCGTGCTCGATGCGCACACGGCCCCGAGTGATGTAACAAAACTCGTTTTCCGAATATTTCACGCGCCACTTCCCTGGGGTGCTCTCCCAGACACCGGCGAAGAAACGGCCGGTCTTATCGCTGAAATAATTGCGCGCCACCTGCTCGGGATTGCCCGCGAGCAAACGCTCCGGGGGCGGCTTGGAATGCGTGGTCTCGGGCGCGGTCGCTCCGAAGTCCACGATCAAGGCACTGGTGATTTCAGACATCACGATGCTCGCTAGGCACATTCAAGGAACTCGACTGTAGAAGGTGAGCGGCGCGCTGGCTAGGTCAAAAGCGGTGAAGAAAAAGCGGCCGGCGGAGGACACACCGGCCGCTGCGCGTCATGACTTACGCGACTTGCTCGCAGGCTCACTCGTTACGGGCCACCGCGGAGGTGGCAGTGGGGCGGATCGACAGACTCACCCGACGCTCCCACGCGTAAGCCTCCAGGTCTCCTTTGGGCGCCGTGGTCAGATCCGAGCCGTGCGCTGACAACTGAATCTGCTCCGGCGCGGCGCCACCACGAATCAGCGCCTCACGCACCGCGTTCGCACGTTCCAGCGAAAGCTCGAGATTCTTCTCGGACGAGCCGCGCGGATCGGCGAAGCCATGCAACTGCACTTCGAGCTCACCATGCAGCGCCAGCAACTTGCCGAGATCCTCGAGCTTGCCGACCACCTCGGTTTCCATGGTCGCGTCGTTGGTACGGAACATCACATCCGCATGCAGACGCTGAGCCAGTGCGTCGAGCATTTCATCGCCACCCGTACGCTCACTGGCCTTGGCCAGCGCGATGCGCGTGTCGATCAGCTCCTGCTCGAGCTTCTTGGACTGCTCTTCCACCTGCTTGGCATGCAGCTGCGCCCGCGACGCCGTGCCGACGCTGTCACCGAGAATGCCGCCGAACATGAAGCCCACCGCCGCGCCGACCGGGCCACCCACGATGGCGCCCGCCGCCGCGCCGCTGAACATGCCGACGCCCTCTTCTTTCGTGAACTTGTTCTTTTCGCCTGCGTGAGCCACGCCGCCACTCACCGCCAGGGCCACCGCCGTAATCAAAGCTTTCTTGAACATAGTCGCGCTCCTCCATCGAACCGGCCGTCGTTGCTCCCCTTGCGGGAGGCGGGTGACGTTTGCCCGTGGGAGCTATTCAAGACCTGGATGCGGACGCAATCCGATGCGCGCTGTGGCGAGGTGCGGAAACAATGTGGCGAATTGTGATGGCGACTCGGTTTCTGCGTTCCGGAGGAAAAATTTTTTGAATTTAGTTCCCCCTCCCGTGCACGGGAGGGGGCCAGGGGGTAGGTCTTCCGGCTGGACTGCTAGAGAGCGCTGCTGAGATGCCCACCGTCGACGACGATGGTCGCACCGCTCATGTAGCTCGACGCATCCGAAGCCAGCAGTAGCAGCGGCCCTTCCAATTCGTGCAGTTCTCCGAGCCGACGCGACGGCATGCGCTTGATCATCTGCGCGCCACCTTCGCTGTCGAAGAAATCTCTGTTGATGTCCGTCGCGAAATAACCCGGCGCGATGCCGTTCACTCGAATCTTGTAACGCGCCAACTCGAGCGCCATCGACCTCGTCAGCTGCGTGAGCCCTGCCTTGGATGCTGCGTACGGCGCGATCTGCCCCGCCTGCCGGAAGCTCAAGATCGATTCGATGTTGACGATGCTGCCGCCCTTGCCGTCCATTTTCATGCGACGTGCGACCTCGGTGGCGACGAGAAAGGCTCCTCTCAGATTCACATCGATGACCGCATCGAAATCTTCGGCGGTTTGCTCCAGCAGCGGCTTGCCGATCGACACGCCGGAGTTGTTGACCAGCACGTCGATGCGTCCGAATTCTTGCGCGACTGCTTGCACGGCCTGCCGCACCGACGCAGCTTCCGTCACATCGAGCTTCACCGTCGCGGCTCTACCGCCAGCCTCGCGGATGTCCTTGGCAATCGACTCCAGCGCCTCCACCCGTCGCGCCGCCAACCCTACTTTCGCCCCCTCGGCCGCCAGCACACGCGCGAAGTGCGCGCCGAAGCCGCTGGAAGCACCGGTGATCAAGACGACTTTGCCCTGAACGGAGAATCGCTGGCTGCTGGTCATGACTCCACCCCTGTATACCGGGCGGGACTCTACCAAACCGAACTTGCGGAAAAGCCGTCGGAACGGCGTAGTTCTACGCGCCTGCGTCGGCGCTCATCCGGCCGGTTCCCAGCCACTTATCCGGCAAACCCGGCATTTTCGGATCTCGAACCCGGATCCCGCCGCTCCGACCTTGACACCCCGGACGGCCGCCAGGAGAATCGCCGCCCCCGCCTTCCCCGGGCCCGCCTTTCTCGCGGCCCCGACTGTTGGCAAACGGCTTGGAAAGGTAGCTCAGCCGGTTAGAGCACGGCACTCATAATGCCGGGGTCGAGGGTTCGAGTCCCTCCCTTTCCACCACTCGTGCATCCGACGACATCCGCCACCGTCGCAGAACGCGTCAGAAATCGCTAAAAAACCCGAAAAAGTCAGGCCGAACTCAGCCGCTGACATCCGTGGACAGCTTACCATGGTTAGGGATAACTTCATGGGGTAACTCGATCTCCCATCGAGAGTGTGCGGGAGTTACCCCATGCCCAGGCTTACGGACATAAAGATCCGCAGCAGCAAGCCGCGAGCGAAGCCGTTCAAGCTCTACGACACGGACGGCCTGTTCCTCATCGTGAATCCCAACGGCTCGAAGTGGTGGCGGCAACGTTATCGCTTCGCCGGGCGCGAGCAACTGCTGAGCCTCGGAGTCTACGACGCCATCACGCTGGCAGAGGCCCGCGACAGAAGCGCGGAGGTTCGCAAGCTCGTCGCAAAGGGTGTGGACCCGTCAGCGCATCGCAAGGCGAAGACAGCTGCTCTCATCGATGCCAAGGCGAACACTCTGAAAACCGTCACCATCGCTTGGCACGAGAAGTTCAAACCACAGTGGAGCGCCCACCATGCACACCGCGTCCTGCAGCGGCTTGAGGACAACGTTTTTCCATGGCTCGGCGCCAAAGCTCTACGCGACGTGACATCCGCCGACATCCTGGCTTGCGTTGATCGGATGGCGAAGCGCGGGGCCTACGATACGGCACGCCGCGTGCTGCAGATTCTGAAAAAGGTCTTCAAGTGGGCGATAGGTCGCGGCCTCATCGCGGCCAGCCCGGCAGCGCACATCGAGCCGCGAGAGCAGTTGCCATCCATTGATATCCGCCACCGCGCGGCAATCACCGATCCGACACAGCTCGGCGCCCTAATGCGTGCGATCGATAGTTACCAGGGCGGCCTCGTCGTGAAGTGCGCGCTCCAGCTGATCGCGCTTACATTCGTGCGACCTGGTGAGTTGCGGCGTGCCGAGTGGCCAGAATTTCAGCTCGACGGCAAAGAACCAATGTGGCGCATACCAGCCGCGAGGATGAAGATGGGCGGCGAGGATCACATCGTCCCGCTGTCATCGCAGGCGATCGCTGTGCTCCGAGAGATCCAGCCGCTCACTGGTGCAGATGGCCGAGGCTACGTGTTCCCAGGCACCCGCAACGCTGCCCGCCCGCTCAGTGAAAACACGTTAAACGTGGCTCTGCGCGCGATGGGCTTCACCCAGCAGCAGCATTGCTCGCATGGTTTTCGAGGTACAGCCAGTACCCTCCTCAACGAGCAGCAATGGAACAAAGATGCGATCGAACTGCAGCTTGCACACATGCCACGGGACAAAGTGCGCGCCTCGTACAATGGCGCTGCGCACCTGCCTTTGCGTCGCGAGATGATGCAGGCGTGGGCCGACTATCTCGATGCGCTGAAGGCTGGTGTTTCGACCGTCCCGCCGACCAAGCGCCCGAAACCATGACCGACCCTGTGGGGCGTTAGACACGCGATCCCTTCGATTCAGCCCTCCCGACAACAGGGCGTGACTCGACCCACTGCCTGATTTCATCCTCGCGCCATGCACTCGCGCGCGCACTGATACGTCGCTGACGCGGGAAGCTGCCGTCGCGAATGTAACGATAGATAGTGTCCCGCCCCAATCCGGTGATCTCGATGACTTGCGGCAAGCGCAGCAGGCGGGGCGTCGCCAGCTCAGATACTGCAGCCTGACCACGAGGCATCCTCGCCGGCGGCGCAGATGAAGGATCGATAGTCGAAGACGTAGACATAGTGAGCCCTGGTGATGGCATTGAGAGGAATGGTTGCTGGCCGCGGCTGATGGCGGGTCACTCCGCAAGCGAATTGGGGAGCGCTGACGTACGAATCGTCGATAGGCTCTGGGAGCCAAGGGCTACAGCGACCGCTGGGAGGGCTCACTTCCAGCTTCAGCTTCTCATTGGATTAGTGCGTCGAAGGTTCGCACGAATTCAGGGCGGGGGCGCCGAGAACCAGGAGTTCGCTCGGCGACTGACTCGGACGCGCGAGACTGATCGCGCGCTGACAAAACTTAGGCCGACGGTGGTACGTGGTCAAGTCTCGGGCTCAATAATGAGATAAACGAAAAAGTTGGTGTACACCGCTGACGGAGTCGTGAGTGACAAGTTGCTGCTGGAGTCGCGCGCCTAGCCGGTGCAGTCTCCGCTTCCCCCACCCGCCGCTTCACTAGGACATCGATTCAGCGTCCTTGACGATCACCCACATTTGGGTCTCAAGCCCGGCGCACACTCGCTCGAATGTTGAGAGCTGGAAATCTTTCGTACCACGTTCGATTTCCCCGTAGTACGCGCGATGCATCTCTATGTGGTCAGCAAAGCCTTCCTGCGTGAACTGCTTGGCTTTGCGATGCTCTCGGATTGCTTCCCCGATGCGCTCTTTGAGCGGCCTGCTCGCTTCCTCTGTTTTGGGCCGGCGTGTCATAGGCCGGCAACTTAAAGCTAGGCTACTTGTAACACTACCATCCTAAAGATAGACTAGTTTAAGCTAGACATCAGACCCTCTCTGGCGGCATTCGGACGGGTGTTGAAAACACCGGCCGGATGCCTGACCAAAGCCCAACCGCGTGAGGTTGAGACATGGCCACCTGCAATGTAACCGGGGGCTTCCGTCGGGGCGCCCGCGCCGCAATCCACCTTCACACTTACCTATGGCAGGGCTGCACGACACCCTCAGCACCGTGCAGTGGCTCTACCCACCACTTCAGTGAAGGATCGAGGTGATGGGCCATGGGAAGCGAGAAACAATCCTGCAGAGACGGCCGAGGCCGCACATTCGAGCCGCTGCGGGTGTCGGTACACATCGAGAGCTGCAGAGCGCGCACAGCAAGGCTCAGCAACCTCGCTCACGCTGCATCGCAAGCATTGCATGTTTGCAAACAGTACGAGCACGACGAACCTCATCTCGGCACTTGCGTGGATGTGGCCCAGCATCTGCTGGACGACGTCGTGCGACAACTGCTGGACCAAGTACATACCGCATTGTCTCCACTCGGTATTGTTTCACACGACATCGATCCACAGACCCGCGCCATGGAGATTGCAGTTGGCTGTGAAGCGCAACGACTGGTGCTCGATCGCGCTCGAAACCTCGCGCTCGCGACGATCTACGTACTCAAGAGTAGTGGCATCGAGCCAGCGGACGACACTAACGAAGTTGTCAAATCGTTGCGTGACTTGGAAGAGGGAATTCGAACCGTCCTCGATGGCCTTCATCCAGCGACCATGTCGTTGCCCACGCCGACAATACATTGAGGTGCAAGCATGTCATCGCAAAAGTCGATCGCGAACAATCAATGTGGATTATCGCGCCAACCGCACGCCCCGAGCCACAAACGAACAAGCAAGGTTCGATGATGACTGAGCCGCCGCCCCCTGATCGGCCTGCCGATGCCCCTGACCCACCGGGCATCGAAGTTAATGACGCCTTCTTCCTTGCGCTCAGAAAAATAGCCAAGGAACTGGAGCACGCCAGAACAGAGCTAATGCAAGTCCATGGGATGCTCCGCTGCCTCGCAGACGTACTCAAGTACGCGGATGACGATGATTCCGTGATGCATTCCGATGTAGCTATTGTCGCTGCACGGTTGCTAAACGATGTTGTCACCAATTTGGAGCTGACGAAGAGTCAAATACCAACGAACAAAGAAATGGCCCGCTCTGTCATGGGCGAATCCGACAAGTACGTAGAAGTATGAGCACCGACACGCCCCCTTCATTGGCTTCACAAACCGTGCTGACTCTCAAGGCCCGCAAGATTCTGGATGAGCAACTACAAAATATCTTCGCGGTCTATGGCCTGTTGATCACGCTGGAAAAGGCGATCAGTCACCAGCCATACGGTGATAACGAGCTTCTCGCTTTCGCTGATTTCGCGAGAGCAGGAAAGATCATCCTAGATGACGTCACCGTTGCACTAGACAACCTGAAGGTGCAATTCGCCGAGGAAGAAGGAACTGACCACGACCATCTAAGCCCATCTAAGCCAGCACTGGCGATCCTGCTCCTTTAACCTAACCCGAGACCAGAGCATCAGCAGGTTTTTACCTTCGAGTACTCGAGGAAGGCAGCTTGATCGCGTTGCTGAGGGTCCACCTGGGGATCACGCAAGGTCGTACTGCTGCACACCAGGAAACGCATGGTGTCGTCGGCTACCGCCCGAGGGTACCGCCGAGTGAGGCAAAGATTGACTGCAAGACGTGAGAGGAGACCGAAGTTGACTGTGCGAGCAACAGCAATGGCCTTCGTGGCCGCGACTTTCGGCCCGACATCAGCGCACGCCGCGGCACCTCTGGTGAAGACCCAGGCACCGGGCTTCTATCGGATGATGTTCGGCGATTTCGAAGTCACAGCATTGAACGACGGAGTCGTGGCCTACCCGACAGCGCAGGTGTTGCCCAGCGCGACACCGGAGGTGATCCAAGCAACCCTTTCCGCCACAGGGCTCAAGGATCCCGTTGGCATGTCCTATAACGCGTTTCTGATCAATACCGGTAGCAAGTTGGTTTTGATCGATACCGGCACGGGCGGCAAATTGGACGACTCGCCGTTATTTCACGGGGCAGGTCGTTTAGTCGCAAATCTGCGCGCTGCAGGTTATCAACCCGAACAAATCGACGAAGTCTATATCACGCATGTAGGTCCCGATCACATTGGGGGCCTGACGCTTGGGAACCAGCGTGCATTTCCAAACGCCGTCCTCCGCACATCAAAGGCTGAAATGGATGCCTATCTCAACTCGGATAAGGCACGCGAAGACAAGTTCTGGCATCCATTTCGAAGCAACTTGTTCGAGCCTTACATTGTCGCCGGTAGGTTCAGGAGCTTCGACCAGGATATGGCGCTCGTGCCGGGCATCCGTGCGCTCGCTACGCCTGGACATACCCCTGGCCATACTTCCTTTGTGATCGAAAGCAAAGGACAGACGCTTATTGTGCTGGGCGATCTCGTGCTCATGGGCGCGATGCAGTTTTCAGATCCCACGCTTTCAAGTCCCTTTGATGCTGACCCGAATGCGGCTACCGCTCAGCGCAAGCGGATGTTGCACCTAGCGGCGGACCACGACCATTGGGTAGCTGGGGCGCATCTCTCGTTTCCCGGCATCGGTCACGTCCGATTCAAACACGGACAGTATTCGTGGAAACCGGTGAACTACACGATTCCACAGCAGTAGCCTCTCGATTGTTTTGGAGATAATTACATTGGTCGTGTCGACGACCGGCCAGAACGCTACTAGGCACTGGATTTACTCTACCGGTGAAAATGGCGTGGGAACGTCCCACCGTACGATCACGGCTTCCTGGCCGGATCGGCACGTCTCTCATTATTCCATCCCATGTAAACGGCATCGCCGATGCTTCGCATCGCTCAAAATGGCGTCATATGCCTTAGTAGCACCGTTGATGCGCTCCTGCAGGAGAGCCCTTTGGCTGGTCCAGTACTTCTTTCGCGGCTCTCGCGTGTCCCACGGCTCCAATTCAAAACCATTGACGACGTCCGCTTCGACTATTGCTCTAAGTTGTTGCTTCATATCTGCAACGATTTCGGGGACCGCCGCCAACTTGCAAAAGCTCCCTCCACTGGCCACAGAAATGTAAATAGGAGCGCTCACAGCCGAGACGTCCGCGCCACCAAACGCATCCCCCTTCAATTGAGACCGCCCTCTGCCCCCCGCCGCCTTCAGCACAAACCAAGTTCCTTGCACCGCTTTCATGTCATGGCTCAGTTGGAGCCTCTCAGCGCCCTCCTCGGAAACGGTCTGCTCCACTACACGACCCTGCTCGATTAGCTCCAGCTTGTGGATCCGATCAACATCAGGATTTATCGTTGCCACTGCGTCAATTGATAACACGTCTCCAGCATTGACCTTCACCTCGGCTCCCATGGGTTTGCCGTTCACCGTGAATTGCAACATCGGGCCGTTTGTCACAAAAGTCCGACCGGCCTTCAAACCTTCAAACCACCTATGCACGGAACTATTGCCGCCAACATACACGTAGTTGCGCACTGATCCAGGATAATGGTCAAAGTAGGGAGCATCAGAACCCGCCGATGGCGTCAGTTTGTATCCGAGATTTAGGAAGTCGAACCATCGTTCGGTGCCGAGGGTCCCTGCCTGCAACACTTCTACCAGATCAACGAGACCGTAAGGGACATCCAGCGACAGTCCCTTCGGCGCGTGCATTCGTGAGCCGGCGGCGTGAGCGTACCCGATGACCCCTCCCTGGCGACGAACATTCTCGAACGTCCGGTCGTATAGATAGTAATGCTCTGGGTCACTGTGCACCGGCTCTTTGAGATCAAGCCCGACTGTGTGGCCTAGATGCAAAGTACGTGGATCCTCTTGACCCGACACTAGCGTATAAGGCCAGTCCCCATATCGCCGCTGCTCACCCCATCGATCTTGCTTGCCGTAAACGGCGCCACTGCTCCCGGCTTGCAAAAGATTCGCCACGTGCAGATCTTCGCCCTGCATCAGCAATCTGACATTTACGTCGTCCCGCGTATCGTTGCGCGGATAGTGCATATGGGTATCACCCGAGTACCATCCTTTCGCCGTCATGTTCGCCCAACGCTGCAGATTCATGGCGACCGTCGTATCCTTGTTGGCCTCGATTACAATCGAGCGACTTGAGATTCGATACTCTAATCCGCGAGCCGCGATAATGTTATAGACACCTATCGGCAGCTTCGCACGATAGCTTCCGTCAATATAGAAAACCTGAAGATTCTTCGCTGGCCAAGAAACACTGCCTTGTCGAAGAGCGATGGTACGCGAAAGTTTAGAGCCAAACTTGAGCGTTACGGCCTGCTCCGTCGGGAGAGGCATGCGTCCAGTGGCATCGTAGATACCTACTCGCGCTGGCGTGGGCCTATTATCTTCATCCAAAACTCTCAGCAACAACGAGCCATAGGCTTGCGGCTGGATAGTTTCGTAACTGCGTTTCAACTCAATGCTACAGACCGTCACCTTCGACACGCCATCACGTCCACGTGGAATCGCTCCGATGGAAAAATCGGTGTAATGCAAGGCCACAGTGCCCATAGGACCGCCTGCAAACCGCGCCCGGTCTAAGGTGAATGTTTTCCGGTACCAACGCTCATCGCCTACAGGGAGCTCTATTCTCTGCATCCCCGGACTATCCACGCTCCTGTCGTACAGAACTTCCACGCCCGTACTACTTCTTTCTAGATCAAACTCCACCTCCACTAGCACCGACTCGTCGATGTCGTAGGCGTAGTCATCTAGCACGTCAATGTTGAGCATCGAACCAGACATGCAGTGCTTACCTTCAATCTCCTCCGTCATTCCTTGTGGGTATCCAATCGAGACGACACGATCTATTTGCGGACTGTGCCAATCAAGCGGTTGGGTAGTGTCTGCATTCACCACATGAGCATTAACAGGCACATTGATCAGAATCCCGCACCAAACCAGAAGAACAAGCAGCCGCATGACGCTAACCCTCGCTGGGGAATTCGATGAGAATCGCGCCCTATTTTCGTAGTGATTTGGCGCGTCCTGTAAGGTCCGGATAGTCAATCTTCCTGCTGCAAATCATTGGCAACTCGGGCGCTCCACGATCCAAGCAGGACTTTGTAAGCGGAAGATGGCTTGGGAACGGATCTTTAACCGCCTGCTCATCACCGTGCAGCTTGTCACAGTACGCGACCATTCGCTCGAGAATTGCGCCGCTGCAGACGAACAAACGATAGAGTCATCTGATGGCATCGATCAACGCTCGATAGGGCCCGACTCGGTGATGTTTATAGCGGTACGAGCCAGCTGCAGCATGCTGAACTCAACGGGGGCGGTACCGATGTTGATTGGTCCGGTCACATCACCACCACTTGCCGTGAACGCAGGTGCCTGCGTGGTCCATAAACTGTCGAAGATGCGCATCGCCTTGGTGCGCGGCTCCTGCTGGCAAGCTTGAGCCACCGGGGAAACACGCGCGAGGCAGCGCCTGCTGAATTCCGACGCGCGAATTCGAGCACAGATCTAGAGCTCTTCAAGCGCGGAACTCTATGGAAAATCTCCTTATTCGAATCCTGGTTTAAGCGTCGCGAGGGGTCAGGGCGTTTGGTAGCACGGTCTGCTCTCCTAGAGTAATCAAGCACTGCCATTCTCAACACACAGGAATGGCAGCTGCGGAGCTCCTGAGCAGCAATCTTGTCGTTTGCCCTCACGAGCGCGACGTTCAGTGCTTCTTGGCGCCAACGTCGCAGAGTACATCCGAGTTGATGGATGCCTTGTCAACAAGAAAACACTGCGTTGCGGCAACACTTCCGTACGCGCCGACGCCTAGCCGCACTGACTGTAGTTCTCGGGCTGCTATTGCTAGGTAAAGGTGCGGCCGACACGCCCGCTTCCGCTGAGGTTGAACTCTGGAGACTAGACTGTGGCGAGTTCGTAGACTTTCCCCTCAACGTTGCGTCCGACTCGTTCGCCTATCCAGGCCAGACAAAGACGCTCACCGATAGCTGCTATCTAATCCGGCATAACGCCGAGTACATGTTGTGGGATACGGGTTTTCGACCCTCTGAGTTAAAGGCGAAGGCCGACGGCGCCCGGGTCGAGACGCTCGTGCAGCAACTCGCTCGCATCGCGGTCGCCCCCGAGAGTGTCACGTTCGTCGGCATTAGCCACTTCCACTGGGATCACACTGGTCAAGCCTCCCTCTTCCCGGGAGCACGCCTGCTCATCGGCGAGCCGGATTTCGAACTTCTGGTCCGTGGCGCGCAATATGGCCAGCGCGACGATATCGGGCCCTGGCTGACGAACACCGCGAAGGTTGACCGAGTAGTCGCAGACAAGGACGTATTTGGCGATGGTACGGTAGTGATGCTGGCCACGCCCGGACACACACCCGGTCATCACTCCCTGCTGATCCGTCTGAAGGAGTTCGGCACGGTCATTCTCTCGGGGGATCTGTGGCACTTCACCGAACAGGTCAGTCACAATGGAATCCCGCCCTACAACGCAGACCGCGCTGCCACACTTGCATCAATGGATCGGATTCTAAAGGCGGCTGCGAATCTCAAAGCGAAGATCATCATTCAGCACGAACCCGCCGACATAGACAAGCTGCCAAGCTTTCCTTCATCGGTGAAGTGAAACGGGCTGGCACATGACGACTCACGAACTACCGTGGCGCTCGTCCAAGCATTGTCTCAGCGAGCAATCAGAGCGTGTTCGAGAACAACTCCGTAGCCTTGCCCCCTCAACCCCTAGCACGATACAGGCGGACCAGGGCGTACACACGAACCCTATCCATCGCCTTCAACTGAGCGCTCGCACAGGCGTCCAACTCAAGACCACAGCCTCCGGGCACTTTGTCGAAGGACTCGCTGGAATAGATCAATACAGGAGATCCGGGTCGCAACACTCTGGCAACCTCTCTGCACAGAAATTCGCGACTCCGCCGATTCAAGTAATCAATAATGTTCGACAGGTACACACCGTGACAGGACTGGTCACCGAATAAGCTCGGCACCTGATTTGGCGCTGACGGCACTACCTTGATTCGATCACCTATGTTCTTGAACCCGGAGTATCCGATTCTTCGCATGTGAGGAGGGATCATCTCTTCAGGAATAGCCGCGTCACCCTGGAAGTAGTGAGCGAACAGCGGGTTCTTTGTTATCCCTGCGGTGACCAGATGTTCAAAATATGGAAACGGATTTCGATTGTGTATCCTCGGGTACTCTGAATTCCTCCACTCAGCTTCCGGGTAGAACAGGTTCACGCGCGAGCCCACCAGATCGAAGAGCCAGACAAGCCAGGGCCTTGCAACGTAGCGTCGAAAGAGTTTGGACCGCTCGCCAGGATCAGAACTACGAATGATCTTGGTGCGCGTATTCGCTGAAGTTAGTAAAAGTACAACTCCCCACAACAGCTGAAGAAAGAAAGTCTGCCTGTTTGCGAAGAAGAGTCCCTTCTTCGCCCAGTGCCGGCGATTGCTCCACACCTTCCAATCTTCCGATGCGAGGCACTCCAACGCTTGATCAAAGAGATTGACTCTTTCCCTCGTCCCTACTGACCTGAGGCCCATCAGGGCCAAATAATCGTCGCTCCCAAGCCTGCTTGCCGCAGCCAGCTTGAAGGAGATCAATTGATAGAGTGTTCTTGCATCCTCGATGTCATATGCAAGGACCTCGCCTGCACCATGAGCCGCCAAGGAGATTGCAGCCTCTCCGGCACCATACGACGATATTGTTATAAGACGCTTGTCATGGGTCGGCTGCAACGCAGTCAATAACAGATCAAGATCATCGGATATACCGGTATGTTCCGGCATTAGCCATCCAGCAAAGGTTATCCGGAAGTCCAAACGCATTGCATAGCCCACCGAAACAATAAGTATCCTTGGCAACGTGGAGACGTACGCCGGGATGCACATTCAATGGCCGCATAACCACCAATCCGGGGATCCAGACGACCGGGGCAATGCGATTCCACGCTCACACGCTATCTTTCGGCGTATCAAACACCACGAACATCGTCTTGCTCTCAGCGCGCACCAGTATGGAAGCGGCTCATCTCCATAGAGGTCCGATAGGATCTGTTTGACACCATCTCAGCTCGCCAGAGTTCAACCAGCTGAAGTCATAGTCAACTCTCCCAAAAGCGTCAATCCTTTGGAACACGCGATTTCATGCCCGTCGCTCATGGCCAACGGATTGGGAGACAGATCCTTACCGACTTAGTGATGCACGATCCGGACATTACAGATACAAGGAACCAATACACTTTACCTTCCTGCTAAGGTATTTGAGATTCGCCTCTAGAGGATTAGCGGATCTCGGACCCCTTTATACCCTCGCCTATATATGCAGACATTTGCGTGCATGCGTTGCAATCACCACGCGCAATTGCCAGGAGGAGATTTCGTTTCCCTTGCAGGATAGACTATCGGCCTCAGGATGAAGATTGGTCTTCCCGAGACAACGCTCGCCCGCTGAGCCGCCATCGCTCGGATATCAACGCCCACCACGCCCCCGCATCCTTCGCTCAAGTTGACGCTTCGATTGTCTCATGGAGAAGCACACGTGCCAGGCCACACAATCTCCCACGAAACCAAAGCGGACGCGACGCGCAGTATCGCGGCACGCCGCTGGCCGTCGTTTGTCGAGATGGACGACGAAACACTGCAACGGTTAGCGCAGGATGTTCCGGGGGGAACTGATAACATAGAAGATGTTCATCCGCTCACTCCTCTACAAGACGGGATCCTATTTCAGTATCATCTGAGTAAGCAGGGCGATGCCTACGTCGTTTCCACCTTACTCGAGCTTTCATCCCACGAGAGTTTGAATGCGCTGATTCGAGCCCTGCAGAGCGTGGTCGAGCGTCACGCCATACTGAGAAGCGCGATTCTCTCAGATGGCCTAAAATCTCCCATCCAGGTCGTGTGCCGGCGTGTCGACCTGCCGATCGAACAACTGTCGCTCGAGCCAGGCGGTCTTGAGACCCAAATGCGTGCACGGATGACACGACGGCTTCGGAAATGGAACCTGTGTGAGCCCCCGCTGATGCGCCTGCAATTTGCACACGCATCTACAGAACGTTGCTACGTTCTACTTCAGCTTCACCACGTCATCTGCGACCACATCTCGATGAAAATAGTGGTGCATGAGGCAATGACTGAGCTTAACGGCGGCGCCCCATTGCCTCCCAATGCGGTAGCCTACCGAGCGCGTGTCACGCAGGCGGTCGCGGAGGCAAATAGGCGCAACGCCGAACGATTCTTTTGCAGCAAGTTGCACGCGGTCGATGAGCCGACCGCACCGTTTGGGTTGTTGGATGCCCGTGCATACGGCGGTGAAATCAAAGAGGCCAAGATTGCAGTTGAGCCAGCCCTCGCAAAGCGGATACGTACTCAAGCGAGCCGACTTAAAGTTACTTTGGCACAGCTATTCCATGCTGGCTGGGGACTCGTGGTCGCACACACGAGTGGCAAGGACGAAGTAGTATTTGGCTCGGTCTTTCTGTTGGACCGAGAAAGGAAGGACAACACGGCACCCATAGTCGACATGTTCGTCAACACCCTGCCCTTGCGACTGCAGCTCCGCGGCGTTACAGCAGCCGGACTCATCGAGCAGACACAGCGAGAGTTGACGGAGCTATTGGAATACATAGGGACTTCGCTGGTTGTGGCGCAAAGCTGTAGCGGAATCATCGGCTCCGCGCCTCTATTTGAGTCGGTATTCGTCTACGAATCCAGTGTTCCAGTCTGCGAGCCCGAGCCGTCACAGACGCGCGACATTCGTGTTCTGTCTGCCAGTCGATACAGAACGAACTACCCTATAACTTGCACGGTAGAGGATCTTGGGGAAGAGTTCGATCTTACGGTACAAACCGACCTGCGTATCGACCCAGATCGCGTCCTGCGTCATTTCAACACTGCGCTGGAATCATTAATCGGTACTTTGGAATACGCACCAGAGATGCCGGCCCTGCATCTACCAATCATCCCACCAAGCGAGCGTTTCCAAATCGAGACTTTCAACGCCACGGCAGCCGAGTATCCGCGGGACAAGCGCATGCAGGACCTATTCAGCGAGAATGCGCAACGAACACCTGATGCGGTAGCGGTTGTATATGGCGATCAGAGTCTTACCTATCGGGAGATTGATGAAAGGTCCAATCAGCTCGGACATCACCTGGAGGGGCTTGGGGTCGGTGCGGAAACAGTAGTGGGCCTGTACATGGATCGGGGCCCTGAGATGGTCGTGGGGGTGCTCGGGATACTAAAGGCTGGAGGAGCGTATTTACCGCTGGATCCCTCGTATCCATCGGAACGTCTCCAATTCATGTTGCGGGACTCGCAGGCTTGGGGAGTGGTGTCTCATTCAAGAGTCTCGCTTCCGGAGTCTCTGGCGCGTCGCGTGGTGCAATTGGATCTACACCAGTCACAGATCGAGAGTGCGCCGCGCACTGCTCCGTCGAACGCCGCTCGTGCCGCGAATCTGGCGTACGTCATGTACACCTCTGGTTCGACCGGGCTGCCGAAGGCCGTGGCGATGCCTCACGGGCCGCTGATCTCCATGCTGGGCTGGCAGCAGCAAGTCATGCCGGTTGGACCATCGGACATGGTGGCCCAGTTCGCCTCATTCAGCTTTGACGTTTCCGCGCAGGAGATGTTCGCATGTTGGCAGGGAGGCGGGACGCTGCTGATCCTGCCAGACGATGTACGTCACGACCCGAAGGCGCTCGCTGATCTGTTGTGCGAGAAGCCGGTGCGCCAGGTGTATCTAACGCAGACAGTGATGCGCGAAGTGTGGGCGGCACTGCTCGAGCGTCCCGTTGAGCGGGGCCCCTTGCAGATCGTCAGTGCCGGTGAAATTATCGAGATCACTTCCGAAAGTGTCGCGGCAGCTACAAAAATCCATGCGTCTCTTTGGAACCACTACGGTTCAACAGAGATTCAGGTGGCGACAGCTTTCTTGCTCGATGGGAAACCGGAGGAGTGGCCCACGAGACCTCCGATCGGGCAGCCGATCTGGAACACCCAGGTACATATACTGGATAGGCATCTGCGGCTCGTTCCCATCGGAGTGACCGGAGAGATCTACGTTGCCGGTGCGGGTCTTGCGCGCGGGTATCTGTACCGGGAAGATCTGACGGTAGAGCGATTCATTGCGGATCCGTACGGCAAGCCTGGCGAACGGATGTACCGCACGGGAGATCTGGGTCGTTATCGGCCGGACGGAACGATTGAGTGTCTCGGCCGGATCGACCGCCAAATCAAATTGCGGGGATTCCGAGTCGAACTCGGAGAGATCGAAGCGGTGTTGCAGATCTACCCGAAGGTGAAACAAGCGGTGGTGGTGCCGCATGAGGACAATCCGGGTGAGAAGCGGCTTATAGGATACGTGGTGCCGGTCGGTGAGCATATAGAAGTAGTGGAGCTGCGCACGCATCTGAAGCGCACGTTGCCCGAGCATATGGTGCCAGGACAGTGGATGTTCCTCGATCAGCTTCCGCGCACCTCGACCGGCAAGGTGGACCGGCGCAACTTACCGTCGCCTTCCCACGGCTCGCTCACTAGCGGTCAGGGCGAACCCGCTCACGGCGAGATCGAGGAAACACTCGCGCAAATTTGGAAAGAACTTCTACACGTCGAGCAAGTCGCTCCGCAAGACGATTTCTTCGAGCTCGGCGGACATTCGATGAGCGCATTAAAGATGGTCGCACACGTGTGCAACCGATTTGAGATCCCATTGCAAGTTCAAGGAGTGCTACGCAACCCGACCTTACGGCAATTCTCGCAACTCGTCGAAAAGCTGATACAGCCCAAAGGAGCCGGACTGGAAACAGAAACAGGCGTCATCTAGCGGCACACGCCACTTCAGCGCTTTGGAACCGAAGATTCTGAATCGGACACTCGGGATCGGCGACGATCCCATCCAGGAGCACTCGCCAGTTCTCCGATATACGCTGGATCGTTCCTGGATCGAACAAGTCCGTCGCGTACTCGAACGTACCTAAGTAGCCGTCGGCATGCCCATATAGATAGAGCGTCAAATCAAAGTGTGTCGTTACACATGTTAGATCATCCCAACGCCCGGTGAGTCCTGCCATTCGCAGTTCCTCTTCTGGATAGTTCTGTAGCGCCAACATCACCTGGAATATTGGTGCCTGTGAAACGGCTAGCGTGGGCTTGAGTTCTCTTACGATAATCTCGAACGGAATGTCTTGATGCTCGTATGCGCCTAAAGTCACTTCCCTCACACGCGCGAGCAACTCCCGGAATGTCAGTTCCTCAGTCACCTCTACTCGCAATATCAGTGTGTTGATAAATAGACCGATCAATCCTTCTATGTCCCGACTGCGGCGTCCGGCGATAGGAGATCCGACAACCACGTCCCTTTGGCCGCTCCACCGGAACAAAAGCAGCTGATACGCCGCCAACATGACCATAAACAAGGTAGCTCCTTCACCTCGCCCGATCTCCTCCAATGCCCGCACCAGCCCCATCGGCAAGTGGAACCTGAAAGCACTTCCCTTGAAACTTGCCGCCGGAGGACGTGGTCGGTCGGTAGGCAACTCCAGCAGAGCAGGAGCTCCGGCAAGCCGCTCTCTCCAGTAGCTTAGCTGGCCCCGCAACACCTCTTCGTCCAGGTATCTCCGCTGCCAAATCGAATAGTCTGCATACTGCACTGGAAGTTCCGGCAAGGGCGAGGGTCGCTTCTCAACGTACGCAGAATAGATCACGCCAAGTTCCCGGATGAGAACGCCAATAGACCACCCGTCCGACACTATGTGATGCAACGTGATCAGCAACGCGTGCTCGCGGCTTCCGAGTTTCACTAGCACGATGCGCATCAGTGGGCCGATGGTCAGGTTGAAGCGACGCAGTCGCTCACGAAGCATCCGCTCTCGCAGCTCCTGCTCAAGAACAATAGGATCCACAATGTGGCTCAGGTCCACTCTGTGCAGCGGAATGCCGTCCGGCGAATCGATCAGTTGGTGCGGCGCCCCGTCATGTGCCGCAAATCGTGTTCGCAGACTTTCATGCCTGCGAACCAGCTCTGTGAAGCTGCGCCCCAAAGCCCCCTCATCCAGATCTCCCGATAGTCGGATGGCTAGCGTGGCGTTATAGGCCGGACCGGCCAGGCCGACTTGATCCAGAAACCACAGCCCCTCCTGGGCGTACGACAGTGGCGCAGAGCCAGATCGATCGACAGGTTCGATCCTCGGACCCGAGTGTGAAGCAGTTTCCAACCGCTTTGCGATACCTTCTACAGTCGGTGCTTCAATGAAGTCCAGCAATGACAGCTCAAGCCCGAGAACCTCTTCCACCCTCACGATGACTTGTACAGCTAACAGCGAGTTTCCGCCCAGGTCGCAAAAACCTGTGCGGACGTCCACATCGCTTAGCCCGATCACCTCTGCGAATATTGCTGCGAGCGTAGCCTCCGTTGCCGTCCTCCCAGTCGTGACTCTACTTGTACCCTGCGCTCCTACCGACCCCGGCATGAACTCTCGGAGAAGTTGCGACACCTGGCTGAGCCGATACGCGTTGTCGTGCCACTCGGAATTCGCAAGCAATGGTGGCCCCGGCTCAACCTTTGGACTAGGCGCATCCTGCGCCTCGACGCCCTCAGTGCTCCGTCGCTGCAAACTCTTCGCATACTCTGTTGGCACACGGAACACCATCTCCGTCTGCGATTCGCATTCGGCCACGACTGACTCTCGAAATTGGCCAACAGTAGTTTGTAGGAAGTCCCAAGCCGGTCTATTGCGCTCCGTCCGACGATATCTCAACGCTATAGCTACGCGATTCTCTCGAGCCGCGATACCGCCGATCTCTGAAAGCACCCTCTCCTCCACGCCGCGCCCCAACACTCGACAGCTCAATAAGAATGTATCGACATCAATAAGCAGAGGTGGCCGACGAATTAGCACAACGCCTACTAACCCATAGTCGCCGAACCGATCTCGCACGTGCACCACTAAGCACTCAAGTCCACCCTCGGCGCAGAGTGCATCGATCTCCGTTGATCGGCGTCTAACTGTCGTTAGATTGAACTGGTTAGTTCTCTGAACCAACTCTGCCACCCGCGTCAAGTGTTCATCCCTCATCTTGGATACTTCCACGCACAGCTCCAGTGACGCGAGAAATCTGTCTAGGTCGAGTGCCATCTCCATCGCTAATCTTCGTGTAATGTTCTCTCTGTATTTCTGAGTCCGCGCCTTTGCATCCTCACTGACCTCGATGCAGTCAAAAGCCCATACATGCTCCACGAAATGCAGTATTCCCTCCTGATCCACCGGAATGTTCAGGGTTAATACGGACGGGATGCTTGAGCGCACCTGCTCGCACTCCAGCGCATCATCGTCAACGAATATGAAGCTGTTCAGAGATAGATTGAGCTCTCTCGCTAGAGCGACCAGATTCTCTGACTTTGGTTTCCAGTTCACACGCGAGGCCACGATGTGTTCGCTTCGCAACGGCATGTCGGTGCGGTGTTGAAAAACCTCCTCGACGTCGCTGGCATTGTTCTTACTGCACAAACATAACAACACTCCGTGCTCGCATTGTTTCACTAACTTCTGTTGAAACCGCACATGAGCTTGCGTAACCACAACCCCAGTCGATCCATCTTCTCCACACGTTCCCTGCCATAGGGTATTGTCGCAATCCACCGCGATAACTTTGTACGGCGGCTTCACGTTCGCTGCGATTCGGCGCGCAAGGAATGTCGCTATCGCAATGAAATACTCGTCCGTATAGGGAATGTGCGCCAGCTGGTCTGCGCGCACGTCATGGCACGGCCCCACCGGATACAACTGAATCAGCTCTGCATGCGTCACGCAGTCTACATTTCGCAGACCCGCTACCTTCTTTCTTATAGATCGCTCAATGACTTCTAACGCCTCTCTATAGGCTGGCGGAAGCACTGACGCGGATGCGCATAAAAGCATGAGTATCGAGCTGCTGGTTTTCTCAACAAACCCTCCTACGTGGTCAACAAACTCGTCAGCCGACCTTTGCAGATGATCCAAGGTCTTTTCCCAATCCTCAGCTCTGCTTCTGTCCCGAATCCAATCGTTCGCTCGGAGCAGCAGTACATTGATCCCGCCTCCGTTCCGGCAAAACTCGCTTTGCGGATTCAAGAGCTCCTGGGCCACTTGCGCATAGGGCGCCATGACGATTTCGGCGCCAATATCAAGACGCTCCATCCAAAGTCGGAGTGGGCGTACTACAGGCTCCGCCGTGAAGCTTGAGCTGATGACAACTCGTAGACTGCGCTTCATCGCATTTCTCCAGATCATCGGAGCGCTATTGTCCGCTGATACCCTCGTCCTCTCACTCAGTTCTTGCAGAGGATTGGTTAGCCTCAGTGTACGATCCTCTCACTGTCGCAGCTCGTCGCGAGATAATTTGAGCAGCCGCCGCGCGCTCACAGCACAGATTCTTTGATTTTGGTCACCGGCAGTGCGAGAGGGACCACGGTCAGTAATCGTCAGAGGCGAACGACGTCATCGCACTACATGCCAATATCGCATGACTGACGCGCGCCCGCCCGTCCAAGCAAGAAGAGGCAGATCGAGACACAAGGAAATCTACGTAGACGTCAGTCTGGAGACCACTGCCATGAGCACGTTGCATACTTCTGCGTTCTGATCAAGCCGCTCCAGCCGTTCTACTCAGGACTCTGTGGTGTGATGAACTTCTGGCGCTAACCGTAGCCTCGAACGAAGGTGCTTTTCTAGCCAGCACGTACCCTCTTCGGCTTGCGCCACGACCACTCACACACTACGCTGACGCCGCTCATCATTCGCCGCCACTCGCCCGGTGTAACTTCAATGGTGATGCCCGAGACAGCAGGACGCGTTTTGTCATCACGCTACACAACAGTCTGGGACTTCGTTGGCATCGGCTTCGGACCCTCCAACCTATCAATCGCAGTCGCCGCAAGCGAGCACATACCGTGTCCGCAGGGTATTTTTTTTGAATCCAAGACTTCCTTCGCCTGGCATCCAGGAATGATGCTCGACGGCGCACGGATGCAGATCTCCTTCCTGAAGGACCTTGTGACCCTGCGAAATCCGACGAGCCCCTATTCCTTTCTGAACTATCTGCATTCGAAAGGCAGGCTAGAGCGCTTTGCCAATCTGCGCGATTTTTGTCCGAGCCGCGTTGAGTACGAGGACTACCTGGCGTGGGTGGCTCATGCCTTCCGGCAGCATGTGCATTACGGTGCCACAGTAGTGCGAGTCACGCCGGTGAGCACGGTTGGCGATCCCGAGGTTTTCGACGTCTTTCGCGTGGACGTTAAGCTTGCCGACACAGAGCTCACACACACCCATCTTGCCAAAAGCGTCATCTGTGCCCCAGGTGGTAAGCCGAACCTCCTCGACGTGCAGGACGGAGCATGCGAAGAAATCGTCCACTCCAGTCAGTTCTTAGAGCACTTTCCCGCCCGATTTCCCGACCACCATGGCGCCTACCGCTTTTCAGTCGTCGGAGATGGACAGAGCGCTGCGGAGATCGTGGACTATATTCTTCGCAACTATCCCTGCGCCACCATCCACCTCATCATCTCCCAGTACGCTCTGCGATCTTCGGATAGCACGCCTTTCGTGAACGAAGCTTTTCTTTCGGAAGAAGTCGATCATTTCTATCTCACGCCGGAGGCCGCGAGGGAAGAGATCCTAGATGAGCTACAGAACACGAACTACGGAGTGGTGGACGAGGGTTTGCTGTGCGCGCTGTACAGACTTTTGTATCTGGATGAAGTGGCCGGCGTGCACCGCCTGCGGATCATCCGGAGATCACGCGTCGCATCCGCCTGCAAGCGCAATGGCGACCTCGAGCTTGTTGTACGTGACCGGAACTCAAATGAGATCACCACGCTGCGATGTGATGCTCTCATACTGGCAACCGGCTATCGCAGATGCCTGGATGAAACGATGTTTGAAGCACTGTTACCGCATGTGGCGAGGAGCCCCTCCGGTGACATCCTGGTCGCTCGGGACTATGGCGTCTGTACGATTCCTACGATGAAATGCCGCCTGTATCTACAGGGTCAGTGTGAAAGCTCTCATGGAGTGTCAGATACGCTACTGTCCCTCCTTCCGTTTCGAGCACGGGACATACTGGATTCCATTTGTTCTCAGGCGACAGCCGCTGATACCCACACGTTAGGCGACATGGCGGAAACCCGGGATGCACTGATTTGAGCGACCAACAATATCCGCCGCAGCGACACCTGGAATGCGACCTTCAGCGGCTGTTTGGCGTCGTCGAGCGCTATCCTCTGGCCACCCTGATCTCGGCAGAAGGCGACGAGGCATTTGTGACGCACGCGCCACTCACCCTCGATCGCACGAGAGGCGCTCACGGCGTACTGTTCGGGCATATGGATAGGAGCAACCCGCACAGCAGACTTTTAAACGCACGCGCCATCCGAGCAATCTTCCACGGCGCCAACGCCTACATCTCGCCGCACGTCTACGGCACGTCGCAGCTGCCGACGTGGAACTACCTGATCGTACATGCCTCCGGCGTCGCACATCGCCTGGAGGACAATCAACGAGTCGTTCAGGGATTGCAGGGTCTTTCTGAAAAGGCAGATCGCCGAAAGACAGCTTTCAGGCTATCTGCGGAAGATCCCAGAATACCGCCCCTCATCAATCTGGTTGTCGGCTTCGAAATCACCATCTCAACAATCATCGGCCGATTCAAGCTTTCGCAGGACCGCAGTCCTGCCGATCGTCGACGCGCGATGGATGAGCTTATTCGGAACGCGAAATCGTGTGACGAATCGTTCCTGCGCAGCCTGCTGGACAGCCAGAAAGATAGCACCTGAGTCTATTCAATCTTGACTATGTCCATCAGAAGCCGGCGTGCATTTCACGGACGATAGGAAGCATAATGCCAATGGAGTCACTCGACTGCAGTTTCAAGACAGAACTCGTCTGATCTGTAAGCATTTGCGGCAATCGTCTCGTCAATACTCTGACGCCGGGAATGAACCGCGAAAGGTCCGCACACAAAACTTCTCCAGCCGCCTTCGCCATCGCATACTCGGTCATATTCGCGGGGCGCATATCGACGTAGTTGCTGGACGGATAAAAGACTCTCAGGCCCTTCGGATTCAATCGACCACAAGCCTGCACGACTTCCACGAACGCTGCCAGATAGAAGTGAGTTAGCTCAGAGAACCGCTCTTGATCGAGCAGTCCGGATTTTCGACGAACAATCATCGGTGTCGCGAAGTAGTAGAGGTGTGTTGGCACCATTCCTAGCTCCACTACTTGCTCCTCCGCTGGACAATGCACATCATAGAACCTTGCTTCACAAGACAACCCTGCGTTCTTTAGTTCCGCGACAACCGCGTCAGCGTCATTTTTTCCAGCAGCGTAGGTGATCGCCACGTGGCCGCCCCCAGCCGCAATCAGCTTCGCGGTGAGTTCACCAAGACCGCGAGATCCTCCGATAATCAACGCAGTAGAATTGCGAAACTCCTCACTGGAGATGAGCGCGGTGATGCGCTCAATCTTTGGCTGCTCTACCGGCTGCTCGCGATAGATGGCCTCTAAAGACCCGCGAAATCCAGCCCCGCAAATTCCGATGCGTACACTGCGAAACTGCCTCGCCACCGAGAGCACCGCGAACTGCATCCGGTTGTGAACATCACGATCACCGGCATCTAGCGAAAGACGGAGTCCTGAGAATATGGAGTACAACCCAGGCACCACCATTCCCACCACGCATGATGAACACACCAACGCTGCAATCTTCCTTCGGCCAAACACCTTGCTCGCGTACGGCGCCAAGCTGTCGACTTGAGAAGTGATCGTTTCAAGAGAGAGCGAGCCCCGAACCCCTTCCACCTGCGCCAGTGTTAATGCTTGAGGCGCTTCGGGCGTCAGTATCGGGGGACCTGCGACTATTCCTCTCGGAGCCGCATCGATCTGTTCTCGAAATCCGATCGATGCCATCATGACCTTCTCGCCCCCCACATCCAAATGCGCGCGAACGACGCTTGGCGTCGCCTCGGTGATCTTTAAAGTAAGCGGGTGACCTGGGCCGCATTGACGCGCGCGGACAACACGGCACAGAACAAAATTGCTATCGCCGTTGATGCCTAGACGGTCATCTCGTTAATGACGCGATTTTCCACGACAGCTTGCACAACGGCGGCGTCCAGCC
>NZ_DASWTF010000025.1:0-3101 GCF_036402275.1 Steroidobacter sp.
TCGATCATTTCAAACAGCTGCTGACCGGGATGACGAACGACGTGCAGGCCCGCATCGGCGAGCTGCCGCTGCTGAGCGAGGCCGAGCGGCATCGTCTGCTCTATGAGATGAATGTGACCGATGCGCCGTATCCCCAGGATCGGTGCGTGCATCAGTTGTTCGAGGCGCAGGTCGAGCGTACGCCGGAGCAGGTGGCGGTGGTGTTCGAGGGCGCCTCGCTACGGTATCGCGAGCTGAACGAGCGAGCGAACCGGCTGGCGCATTATCTGCGAGCCCAAGGCGTGGGTCCGGATTGTTTGGTGGGGATTTGCGTCGAGCGAAGTCTGGAGATGGTGGTGGGCGTGCTCGGGATCCTGAAGGCCGGCGGCGCCTATGTGCCGCTGGATCCGAGCTATCCCAAGGAGCGCCTGGCGTACATGCTGTCGGACGCGGCGCCGAAGGTGTTGCTCACGCAGCGCTCATTGATAGGAGTGTTGTCCGAGGCGAGCGTGGTGCTGTGTCTGGATGCGGCCGAGCAGGCACTCGGCGCTTATCCAGGCACGAATCCCGTGCCGCTCGCTCAGCCCCGGCATCTGGCCTATGTGATCTACACCTCCGGCTCCACCGGACAACCCAAGGGTGTGATGGTCGAGCATCGAGGTCTCGTCAACCTGGCGGTCGTTCTCCAGCGCAGCTACGAGTTGACCTCCGACGACCGGCTGCTGCAGTTCGCAGCGCTCGGCTTCGATATGTCGGTCGAAGAGATTTTCGGCGCGCTGTGCTCGGGATGCACGTTGATTCTCAGATCCGCCGACTGGGTGGGCGCGGCAGCCGATTTTTGGAAACATTGCAGCCTGGCGGCCGTCTCGGTGGTCAATCTTCCGACCGCTTACTGGGCGCAATTGATCGGCGAGGACGTTCCCATTCCGTCGTGCATCCGCCAGATCATGGTGGGGGGTGAAGAAGTCAAAGCCGAATTCATTGCACGCTGGTTCGAGCGCAAAGAATCCCTGCCGAGATTGATCAATGCATATGGACCGACCGAAGCGTCCGTCAATGCGACGATCAGAGTGATCGACGGAGTGTCCGCAGCGGCCCGTTCCATCGGCCGGCCGATTGGCAATACTCGAGTCCACATCCTGGATCGGCGTGGCGAGCCTGTGCCGCTCGGCGTGGCAGGTGAACTGCACATTGGCGGCATCGGCGTGGCTCGGGGTTATCTGAACCGGCCGCGGTTGACTGCAGAGAAGTTCATTGTCGACCGGTACGGCCCCAACGATTCGCGGTTGTACAAAACGGGTGATTTGGCTCGTTACCTGCCAGATGGAAACATCGAGTACCTGGGTCGCAACGACGACCAAGTGAAGATCCGCGGCTTTCGCATCGAGTTGGGAGAGATCGAGGCGGCCTTGCGCGCTCAGCCGCAGGTGCGCGACGCAGTGGTGTTGGCGCGTGAGGATGCGCCTGGGGAGAAACGCCTCGTGGCGTATGTGCTGGCCCTCGAGCAAGCGGGTGTCCCCACGTCGGAGCAACTGCGTACCGCCTTAGCGGTGAGGTTGCCTGAGTACATGGTGCCGGTCGCTTACGTTGCCCTGGATGCTTTGCCGCTCACGCCGAACGGAAAGGTGGATCGCAAGGCGCTGCCTCCGCCCGATGTGGGAGCTCCGATCCACCGGACCTATGAGCCGGCGGTCGGAGATATCGAACAGGCGCTGGCGAGCATCTGGTGCGAGGTGCTGCGGGTCCAGCAAGTCGGACGACACGACAACTTCTTCGAGCTGGGCGGCCACTCGCTGCTGGCGACTCAAGTGGTGGCCCGCATTCAGCGGGTGCTCGGGCGTGCCATACAAGTTCGCGATTTGTTCGAATGCCCGACCGTTCGGGAATTGGCCGGGCTGTGGGAAAACACGCATCGGATCACTCTCGCAACGATCGATCGAGTGAACCGGAAGGAGCCGTTGCCGCTGTCTCACATGCAGCAGCGCTTGTGGTTCTTGAGTCAGCTGGAAGGCGCGAGCGCGGCGTATCACATGCCCGGAGCGCTGCGGCTGCAGGGAAGTTTGGATGAGGCGGCGCTGCGAAGGGCGCTTGACCGGATCGTCGAGCGCCACGAAGTGCTGCGCACTGTTTTCGAAGACAGTAACGGTATCCCAGTTCAGGTGGTGCGTGAGGCGGCGCACTTATCACTGCCGCGGCTCGATGTGAGCGCTCTTGAAGAGCGTGACCGTGAAGAGAGTGTCACGCAGCAGGCCTACGAAGAGAGGCACGAGCCATTCAATCTCAGGAGCGGGCCGCTGATTCGCGGACGGTTGCTTCGATTGGGAGCCGAGGAGCACGTGCTGTTCGTGACGATGCATCACATCGTGTCCGACGGCTGGTCGATGGGAGTGCTGATTCGTGAGTTGAGCGAGTTGTACACGGCCTTTGCGGAAGGGCGGAGCGATCCGCTGCCGCCCTTGCCGCTGCAGTATGCGGACTATGCAGCGTGGCAACGTCGCTGGCTGGATGGCGAGGCGCTGCAAGCTCGGGTGGCTTACTGGCGAGATCACCTGGAGGGTGCGCCCGCGCTGCTGGAGTTGCCGACCGATCGGGCGCGGCCGGCGGTGCAGAGCTATGCGGGCGACAACATCGAGTTTTCACTGGGGGCATCGCTGAGCGCGCAATTGAAGAGCCTGGCACGCAGTCACGGTGTGACGCTCTTCATGGTGTTGCATGCGGGCTTGTCGGTGTTGTTATCGAGGCTGAGCGGTGAGCGCGATGTGGTGATCGGAAGCCCGGTGGCGAACCGTCCGCGCGTGGAGCTCGAGGAGCTCATCGGCTTCTTCGTGAACACACTGGCGCTGCGATTGCGGCTGGAGGAGGACTGGAGCGTCGCCACGTTGCTGCAGCAGGCGAAGGCGGTGACGCTGGCGGGTTATGCCCATCAGGAGGTGCCTTTCGAGCAAGTGGTGGAGGTGCTGCAGCCGCCGCGCAGTCTCAGTCACAGCCCGATCTTCCAAGTCCTGTTCGTGTTTCAGAACACGCCGCCGAGCACGTTGCAGTTGGGCGAATTGCAGCTGCAGACGCAGCCGCTGCCGCACTTCACCTCGCAGTTCGATCTGTCGGTGTCGATGGAGGAGACG
>NZ_DASWTF010000026.1:0-96327 GCF_036402275.1 Steroidobacter sp.
ACGCGCCGGAACTGCCGAATCGATCGTGTCCATTAATGGCCTCGCTCATGGACACTTCACTTCGTGCCCATCATCCACAACATGGGCACATCATTGATCGTTGGGTCGCGTGAAGCTATGCGGCCCAGACCACACGGTTACTCTTTAAAGACACGCAGTCGCCCACATAAATTGGCCGGAGGAACTGAGCGCCTATTGCAGCCGGTCGCGAGACCAACAGTCCGCTTCGGGAAATACACTCAAGAAGCCAGATTAGTGAATGTATGCCGTGTACGATGGGTGCCCCCATTTGGGTCCGACGCGCGGCCACTCTGTTCATGTGAATGGGGTTTCGATCGCCACTAATCCTTGCAAACTCTTCCTGACTGTCCCAGTCAAAGACCCGCTGATCCTTGCACACGGTGAGAGCCCTCCATACGTACAAAAGCGATCACTATTCACTGAAGCCCGCCCCTCACATGCTTTCCCTGCAACATTCCATTGCAATATCGCGATGATGCATCTGTGCCCGCAATCGCGGCGTTGTCTAGTACATCGGCATTCCTCGATATGCGTCGCGCGATCCAAAATATCTCATGACTGACGCGCCCCGACCGATCGAGGCGGTTAAGCAGGAAAGGTCCTAACAAATATAGAGAATCCTCCTGTCCATGCTGCATCTCATGCGGCGAATCACTTGGGCTGGTCACGATTCCAAAGAAGTATAGGCATAACGCTGTAACCGCGTTCGCTTGGACAGAAACACATGAGGGAAGGACCCGAGTGCGATACGAAGCTCGCAAGCAGCCACCGCGAACCGGCGACATGCGCTGAGCTTGATCTAAAGCCGTCCACCTACACGGCGCTGGAACGCTTAGTTCAGAATCCTGCGACCTCATCGAATTCGTCTACAAACACTTCGTCGGCTAGACGACCTAGTCGCGGCTTCACGCGCTTCATTTATCGCGTGATCAAGAATCGCAATCTATATGGCGACCTGGCCTTTGCTGAGACTGCAGAAAGTTTGCGCGTGAATCTCGCTGCCATGCAGATTGGCAGTGAAGATCGTATCGTTGGTATCACTGCGAGCGGAGACCTCCTTCTGTCCGTGTTAGCCGCCGGTCCAAAGGCGGTCGTCGGTTTTGATGCCAACAGCTCGCAGACGGCAATCGCATATCTAAAAGCCGCATCGATCCTCGTTCTGTCGGTTGAAGACTATAAGAAGTTCATGGGACTGGAAGATATGCCGGCTTCGATGCGTGTTCAGATACTGACGCGTGTTAGCCGCGCCGTACCCAATAGGTCGCGTCGCCAGCTCTTGAGAATGGGCGACCTCGTCGCGAAGGGCATCCTGAATAGTGGCATGTCCCATATGATTGTAGAGTTGCTTGTGTCAATGGCCCGGTTCGCGATGTCGAAGGACACTCTAGCTCTGTTTCTTGGGGAGCATGGAACTGCGAGGGATCGCGCCGAGAAGTTGCGCAAGATTCGCGATAGTCTTGCTGTAAGACGCGTAGTGCGCCCCCTCCTAAGAAGGTTGGCGCCGCGGCTGAAGTGGCTGCTATTCCCTCATCGATTCTGTGTCACCTCAAATCGCCCTGAAGAAATCATCCATGACTTCTTTACCGTTTTCAAAGCTCTTCTAGAGCAAGGCATAAGAGCGAATCCTGTTTTGTGTCGTGCAGCGCTCGGAGAACTGCACCAAGAATGGAATCGTCACCTGTACTCCGAAACGGCGTTCGCTGCGATTCGTAATAATTTTGGACGCATCTCGCTGCACACGGCTGACTTCACCTCCGGCCTCCAGGAGATAGCTGACGGCTGGGCAACACGCGTCTATCTGTCGAACATGCCCGACTACCTCAGTGATGAGCAGTTGAAGCTTCTGGTCATGGAAGTAAAGCGGGCGTCGGCCCCAGGCGCACGAATCGTCTATTACTCTCTCTACGACAAGGACCTGCTCCCGGATCTGGGACCCACGATACCGACCGCCGAGCTGCAGGCGCTGCGGGATGGAGACGATGTGTTTATCTATCCCACTATTATGGTCCGCACTCGAGAACAAGCATCGTGAACACGCCCCCAGATCGAGCAGGTTCGATCACCCTGATCTCACCGGCAGCGGATTACGACATCACGCTGCGCGACCGTCACCGCAACGGCTCCTTGATTGCCCTTCAGCGGTTGCCGCGGCTGGGTCTACTGACACTCGAAGCACTTACACCCCCCGATTGGGAAGTGCAAATCATCGATGAGCGGATCGATGTCGTGGTGCCACCGCAAATCGAATCATGTCTCATCGGTATCTCCGCAATGACGAGTCAAGCCCCTCGTGCCTTCGAGTTGGCGCGTCTGTTTAAGGCACTGGGAAAGACCGTCGTGATGGGCGGATATTTCCCTTCCCTCAGCCCAGACTTGGCTCTACAGAACCCCGACATCGACAGTATTGTTGTCGGCCGCGGTGAGATGGCCTGGCCCAAGCTGCTAGAGGACTTCAAAAGAGGCCAGTTACGCCGGCGCTATCATTACTCGCTTATGAAGAACGGCTTTACGCTTCCCCCGGTGAACTACAACTTGTGCCGCACCGGGCGCGGCTACAACGCCCACATCACGCAGATACAAAGCACGCTCGGGTGCAAATTCAGATGCAAGTTTTGCGCGATTCCACAGTTCCACGGGGGAGCATTCATGCTCCGCGACATCGACGATCTCGTCGAAGAACTAGAGAACACGCCTACGCAACGTGTTGCCTTCATCGATGACAATCTAATTAATTCTTCCGCGTATCTAACCGCTCTCTGCGATCGTATAGCCCCGCTGCGAAAACGATGGAGCGCGCAGGTGTCGATGGACGTTCGGGGCAATTACAAGCTGATTCAGAGAATGGCGCGAGCGGGCTGCTACTGGGTCCACCTTGGCGTGGAGAGCCTGGACGCCACCACTCTGCAGGAACAAAGGAAGCGACAAAACGACGTTGCAAAGTACCTGGAGACCTTCAGGATGTTCCGGAATGAAGGTATCAGTGTAAGCGCCGGAATCATCTTCGGATTCCCGACCGACTCACAAGATGTCTTCGAGCACACGCAAGACTTCCTCGACGTTGCACCCTTGGACGCAGTGAGCTTTCACTATTACACCTGTTACCCGGGGTATCCTGAGTATCAGGAATTGCAGGATGCTGATCGATTGCTCACCCGGAACCTTGCTCACTACGATACGTACCATCCCGTCGTTAAGACTGACAACTTCACGACCGACGAATTAGTCGAAAACGTGGAGAGGATGAAACTCGAATTCTATAGGCCTCGTCAGCTCCTTTCTCGAGCAACGGAAGGACTGATGGATGGCTACCCTGGTGTAGCAAGAGCCATCGCGGCCGGCACAGTGGGATATCTCAACCAGCGCCGAGGATTGCCGGTCTTTCTTTAGTGAAGGGAGCTGAGAGGCGACAATCTCGTACCTTAAGACACGAAGGAGTCAACATGCCTTACTACACTATGCGGGACGGTGAGCAGATATTTGCCTACGTCATCGGAGATGGGTCTCCATGTGTCTTGGTGAATGGCTTTGTTTGCGTGGCTAGGGTGTGGGTCCCGCTGATAAGCACGCTAAAAGGTGTGGGGTGTCAGTTCATTCTCATGGATGTGCGTGGCTCAGGGGAATCCGCCACAGCGCGATACACAAAGCCTGCTTTCGAGCAGTTTGCCGAAGATGTAGACGATCTGTTGGATGCATTGGGCCATGCTCAGGCGAAGTTGGTTGGTTGCTCACAAGGAGCATATGCCTGTCTGGTCAAGTACAAAGTTACCGGATTTTCCCGCATTACGAGTTTCCTGCTTTACGAGCACACCATCAAGGTAGCGCCGTCCGACGGCTACAAACACGGGATTAATCCAGAAGTCTTCGAAAAATATCGTGCTCTGGTTGCAATGTGGAAACACCTGAACCTAGACGACCCTCGAGTTCCATTTAAGAAACTGCCACCGGAGTTTCGGCGAGCGTACAGAGCGACGTGCATGGAAACCATTGATTATTGCTGCGACTCAATTCGAGGCGGAAAAGTTACAAAGCCCCTGATTCGGGCAGCAGTGAGTTTCATTCAATCGTCTACGATCATGTGGCACGGGACGATGAAGATCATGGAGGACTACGTTCATCATGACTATGGAATCTCTTTGAAGGACCTAGAGCACATGAATCTACCAGTCACTATCTTGTATGCTCGCCGGTCGCGACTGTTCCCAAACGACGCCATATTGGAGATGGCAGAATCTATGCCAAACGTGAAGGTCATCCGATATGAGAACAGCGGACACGCCATCTTTCAGACGGAGCCTTGGAAGTTCAGAGCCGACCTTGCTCAGTTTCTTGCAGGACCGTCGCGGTTAACAGTTTTGCCGACTACCAACCGCCCAGCGGCGGCCGCCCGTTTGCCTTGAATAGAGAGCGACAGCACCCGGAGAAGTGCATCTGACAACTCAATGAGCTTGGACTTCTGGACAACCTCTTTCGGATGACTGATGCCTGAACATACCTATTCTGCTACCTGATAGTAAGTCGGACAACGAGACGCCGGGAAGCGCGATGGAGCAGTAAGTGGACTCAGTCACGGACACCAAATCGAGTTCGAGTCGATTGGTACATCCAATTGATAGTATCGCCCCTCTGCTCGTCTCCATGTACAGAATTGGTGTGCATCTCTGGGTCGAGGGCGGCCAACTTCGATACCAAGCCCCAAATGGAGCACTTACACCCGAAAGGATGAAGATTCTTCGTGACCGAAAGGCCGAGATCGTTAACTTCCTCGCTCAGTCGCAATCGTTCCCTAGCACTGAGCATCTGTTGCCCGGACTGCAGCATGCAGAAGGAGCGCCGCTCGCTTCTGATGCATGGTTCACATCAAATGATCGCGAGGTCGTGGACGAAAGCTACGAGCTTGAAAGACGCGGCGTGATCTCCCCTCACTGGGATCTGATGGACATTAAAGAACCTTGGGAGCTCCTAACAGTTCGAGCGGATTATCTGCATAGCACAGTGGAGTATCGCGTCGGGTGGAATAATTCGGTTGCTTTTAAGTGCTGTGAGTGTGAGAAGTCGTGCCCGAAGTACGATAGCCAGCCCGAACGAACTTGGGGACGTCGGAACAAGCACTCACCGACGATCCTCATTCGAGCGATCGTTCCGCGTTATATCTGCGTGGAACACGGAGTTCGAACAGCACCTGCTCCGTGGTTGGCGCAAGAAATGCACTATGCGGAAACAGGCGATTCAAGCCTCGGAGCCTTCATTCGAAGGGCAGATGCCTCATTAACATCGATGCTAAATAGGCGCCAATTACAAGCAACATACCATGCTGCGATAAGGGCACTAAGACCCGCTGCAGATATTTTTCACAGATCCTTGATCTCTCGCGCACTCAAGGATTCGATACTGCCACCTTCCGCTGTTGCTCTGCCTTTCGATCAGGAAGCACCCTATCGAGCATATCACTGTTTCGGCGCACATCCCTTAGGCATCTTAGGAGCGGCTGGCGACTTAAGGCCACTTCTCGCTTCCGACTACATTAATCTATCCGCCCTAAAGATCACCACTAACGGTTATCTTGGCACGGTCATTGTACCTTGGAGAACAATAGGCAATTTCGTGTCTTCGGGTCATTGCGAAACCCTCAACACTGAGCAAAAGCCAATCTACAAGATCGGTCGTTCGCGGGAATGTATTGAGTGGCTGGCTGAGAGAGTTCAGCAGGGGTGGTACATCTTCTTGCACGTAAACAAGTACTACATACCTCATAGTGCGTTTCATTTGAAACGCGACTTTCTTCATGACTGTCTGCTTGTTGGTTGTAATACCAAAGAGAAGACATTTAAGGTGGCCATGTACTTGTGCACGGGAGAATTTGGCACAACTGAGGTTTCGTTCGTCTCGATGGCGATGGCCTTGATACTGCGCGGTAGTCGACGTTTCGCCAATCCAATCTGTTATGCACCAGTCGCTCTCGCAGTAAGACCGAAGGAGGGAATGCAGTTCCAATTCGATCAACATAGCGCCAAACAAAACCTGAAGGACTACCTACAATCGCGCGCACCGAAGGATGGGATATACGTCCGTAGCGGCGTCGAGTACGCGGGTGATTGGGTGATGGCATTTGGCTACCCGACCGAATCTCACAGCTACGGCCTGGAAGCATTCGTAGCGACCGTACTGAATATCAGAGAACTAATAACGGCGAAACAGCTAGTCGATCTGATGAGTACGCGTGCTTTGTGGGAGCACAAGAAGATAATGAGTGCAAACCTCAGCTTTTGGAAAGCCAAGCTGGCTATCTCATGCATTGGGGATGATCTTCCGGTGCTGTACGCCGAAGTTGTTAGATGGACGCATGCTCTGCATCTACTATCCTTCGAATACAACCAGGACAAGCGATATTCCCGCGAACTGCTGTCACACTTGTCTATATTTCGTAGCATTCTCGAGATTGAAAAGGAGGTACTGGCTCGGATGATGTCAGGATTTTGAAGACCTCCATCCGTGCGGGACCAATGAAATAGTCGCATCGACGGATTGCCTTCCAGACCATTCAGAGGCGCTGGAACAAGCGCATTCGATTTCGCAAGTGCAAGCACGAACCGCGCTATCTGACTGAAACATGCAACATAGGGGGTGGACCGTGTATTCCGCCCGATGTCGGCCACTGATTCCGCCGCATGCTGGCCCCCAATTCCGCGTCATTCCGGCCTGGGATTCCGCGGCATGTCGCTCCCCTCCTTTTGAGGTGATCCGAAGCCGCGGATGGTGCCAGGGTAATCCCGCTATCGTGCGTCCCTTTGCCGACCAAGGGGGACGACAGTCTCGCGCAAGTGGCGATGAATCAGATCGAAGGGTGCGCGCACGCTTTGGCGAACGCTGGCGTACTATCCACGGGCGAACTCGTTCACGCGTGGGTTAGTCGGCGATGACATGCGCCGACGGTGCCGACGGATCGGCTGCTCTGTAACGCTGACCGATGCTACGCGCGCATCCGGGCGACGACCTATAGTGCGATGAGCGATGCTGCGCGTCGACAGTGGCCTAATGCCCTGACGACGATCCAATCGCGGTATCGCGCCATGAGCCTGGACGGTCTCATCGCAAGGGCATCGGCGTAGCGCTGCTGAGGGCGAGGCGGCCACGGCAACTTGGTGGCCACCTGGTCACCTTTCCCCTCAACGGCCCTGG
The DNA here is from genome assembly GCF_036402275.1 of Steroidobacter sp. NCBI lineage: Bacteria > Pseudomonadati > Pseudomonadota > Gammaproteobacteria > Steroidobacterales > Steroidobacteraceae > Steroidobacter > Steroidobacter sp. The sequence continues at coordinate 7,198 of NZ_DASWTF010000026.1, forward strand.
GCTTCCAACCCGAATTCTGGGCGCCGATCACCCATGCCCGGCGTGCACGCCTGGGCAGAGCCCCCCGGTCGTTCAGCGGCCCGCTTTGCTTCTCAAGAGAAACGCGTCGCCGGGATTTGCCACAAGCGCGAGCCATGACAGGCCAAGCCAGATTGGCGCGTTCGACCGCCCCTATGGATGGTTGGGGCTCAACCACCAGTGCGAGGGGTCCAACTCATAGCCAGGTACAGCAACCCCTGATTCGTCAGAGACGCTTTCGGCCAACTACGCCGGTGTGCACACCAAGACCCATGAAACATCCATACGTAAGAATCGACCATCCATCGGGCGCAGCGATGACGCACTCAGAAAACCTGATCTCGTTCTTGATGACCCGCCAAGAACCGCCATCAAGAAAAGGTTTCACATTGGCGATTGGTTGAGCACTTTGAACGACGAAGAGCTGAAAGATCTAATCGTCCTCGGCGAGAGTCAGGCCAGCGGGGAGCCCATAGCGGGCAGGCATGCGCATGCATGCGACGATTTTCTGCAAGTCGCCATGGTCGCGCTCGCGGCGGAGAAGAATGTACGAAGGGTACCCATCGATTCTGATCTGCCAGCTCTATTGGAAATATGTGTCTCGCTCGAGCATCTGTCACGCGACGGCTTCCTTCAACTGGAAGGAACGCTGTCCATTGATCCCGAGGCGCACCACCCGGCGTGATTCTGACGCCCAAAGGTATTGCCGCCGGCATCATCCTGAAGGGTTAAACAGCGTCAATTCAGCAACCGCTCGTGAATCAAAAGCAAAGCGCCCCTGTCGCTGCGGTCTTGGGTGACATGGAGAAATGACATCACCAGGTTACCGACGTGCAGCAGCTACCCCTGATCGTGTCCATCGTCGCCTTGCTCGTTTCCGTGTGTAGTTTCATCGTTGCAGTTTTTGCCTATCGCCGCGACAGCAGCAAGATACGTGCATGGAGCACGTTAGTCTGGCACGCCGAAGGGCCAGACACGCACGTCCCGGTTATGCACATCCGTGTTGCGAACGTCGGCCGGCGCCCGATCTATATTCTAAACCTAGTAATGAGGGCTGGACGATCCCGTTGGTCGCAACCACTGCAGCAATTGGCTGTCGAAGTATCAGCGCGAGCCGATCCGGTAAAGTACATTGAGGAAGTTCGGCGAAGGTCCGTTGCCCATGTAGCGGCTCTTAAGCTTATCGAGGGGGACATCTATGAACGGATCTTCCGCCCCGAAGACTGCCCCGATTTCATCAACACGCACGAAGATCCGATGATAAAAGCTCAGCGGCTGCTGGTAGAGGATGTAACTGGCATTTGCTATCCGGTGACGAAATCGGAGAAACACTTGAAACAGCTCTTTTCAGCGTGGCGGCCATAACGTCACACCGTGCTAACCACTCTACGTTCACGTGAGTGACGCAACTGCAACTGCGTTGCCAGCCTGAGGGACGAACAATCCACCATAGTCGAGAGTGCAACAATTTCGAAGCGGTCCCGGAGGAATACCGGGACCGCTCGCGCGCAGCTTCTTAAGTGATCTCGGATGGGCCACCTTCATCCGGCCGATGCCGTGCGCTGCCGATATACGCAGACGCAATCGAAGCGCGAGAGTGTCCCAGTTCATCGGCAACCAGCTCACGAGCAGCACGATCAGCATCAGGATCGTCCTTCGCGAGCGTACCACCCTTCACTGGACTCACACGATCAGTCACTCGCTCGTACTCGCGATTCGCGTAGCTATGTCGCAGAGAATGCGGCGTAGCCCCAGACTGCTTTCGCGTAAGGCCGATCTTCTTAGTCACGCCATAGAAGACCGACTTCCAGCTCCGAAGGGATTGTCCTCGCGGCACCATGGACTCTGCTTTCGTCGGAGCAAACGTCTTGGCAAGCTCCAGGAGCGCCTCCTGCTTCGCAGTCAACGGCGCTGTGAGAGTTCGCTTTCGACCGCCTTTTGCTCCCCATAGAACGAGTACGAGCCCATCTCGTAGTGCGAGGTGAGGCCGGAAGCGCCAAGCCTCCTGCACGCGCAGACCGAACTCCCAACACAGCGCTAGTTGACATGCGACCCTCGGGTTCAGTCGATGCGCCTGATCGTAGATCGTTTGGAAATCGACACCGGCTGCCTCGAGGGATTTGTCTCGGTTCGTCGCAAGGCTTCGCCTCAAGCTGTTCGGATTCTGAAAGAGCTTCTCTCGCTCCTCCATGAGCTGTTGCTTGCCTAACGCCCGACACAGGACGGACACATGGGCGAGCTTTGTTGCAATGGTCGCCGGCGACAGCTTCTTATCTTCCAGCCAGTGACAGTAGGCGACCAGATGTTTCCGCTTCAGGTGCACGATCGAATGCACCCGAAACACCGCAGCCAACCAGAACGCCAACTCCCTCAGATTTTTTACGCGATCGCTGCGGGTCTTGGTCCCCACTTGGCGATCACCGCCCGCTGACATCCGCACTGCCGACTGAAAGTTGTCTCTGATTTCTCGCCAAAGCTGATGTCCCAGGCGGAATACTCTCTGTCCACAGCTTCTCGCCATCTGCATAGCATGCATAGATACCTCTAGCGGTAAAAGAAAATGAAGAAAGGGAAGAGAAACAAGCAAAGCGGATTCCCTCGATTCGGTGCGATCCGCACCTGGCTCGAAACTTGAGTGCTGGGTGCTTGCGCCCAGGCAAGCGCGACCGCGTCCGCGGATGCAGGCCATTCGTGACAGATACAGCCGGGAAGCGTTGTTCAGGTAACCGCTAGTCGTGAGGGAGCGTCGCAGTGCCAGTGCGGCGGCGACTTGCGCGTCAACGCGGTGGAGGAGCTGCGCTGGGCAGCGACTGCAGCCACGCCTGCCCGTTCGGACAGCTGGTCGCGCGTGCGATTACCGTGTGGTTCTTGGTTCTACGATCGGCGGCGCGCTGGAAGAAGCGCGCGAACGTCGCAACGGAGCGAGGTCGATCAGATTGATCGTGGCCGCGAGGGAATCCGAGAAGGAATCGAATGTGACGTCAACATCTTGTCGTGTTGTTCGTCACGCGCAGGCAGTTGCACTCTTGGATGTCTGACCTGTTTGACCAGGAAAGACCTATCAGGCCGATAAGCGTCGGCGACGCTGCACAGGGGGGGGGTCGCCCCCGTCGGATCGATCAACGATCCGCGCTCGCCATTACAGTTTCACACTCACAGGCGTTGGTCAAATGTTTTTTTAACCGCGCAACGATCGCCGCAAACTCCTTGTTGAGCGACCGAAATCTCATGCTGTGAACCGGCGCGAGTTGCAAGCAATTGATCCCGCGCTGTTTCATTCCACCCTTCGCTCACATTGCAATCACTCTGTTTCTCGCGAGGTCAGCTGAAGACGCATGCGGTGGTCTTTCCGATAGCTTGGTAGGGCAGCTCGCTGTGGTTAGTGTCACAGGCTCTGAATGACCTCGAGGACATATCGAATGCAGACCGCCCCGCAGCGGGCGATGTCGTGGTGGTTTCGAAATGGTCACCACTTAGATCTGTTGCCAGAAAAATGTGCACCATTTCGACGGCCTCCCATCGGAAATGGACGCCACTTAGGTTTGCTGCCAGTGAAATGTGCACCATTTCGGCGGCCCCGTCGGACATGGACGCCACTTTTAGGGGGCTGGCTAGCTATAGAAATGACGCGTTCTCGAACGGCGCCTGGATAAAGTGACGCGTTTCGTAATAGAGCACTTGAGGAATGACGCGTTTTAATGAGGACTAAACAATAGCTTGTCCGGCTACGAGGCCACGACCTCGGAATCAGCGCTGCTCCTCGAAGTCGAGTGAGGAATGAGCGTTCTCGCTTCGCGGCCGCGTGGCGTTTGTGAGCGATGGAACGCCGATCCGTTGGGTCTGGTCAGGAGGGTGAAGGCCGGCGCGGGAAGGCAGTTCCGTGTCTGCGCGCGCGAAGTGGTAGCGGACGTCTTGGGCGCGACAGCCGGCACGGGATGATGAGCCAGGTCGGAGGCGCTTTATGTAGCTTTCTAGAAACGCCATTATCCGCACCGTTACGAGCTGACTGAGCTCCGTATATCCAAACAGAGACTGGCTTGGGAAGTTTGTGGCGGACATCTGCGAGGAACGCTGAATGCTATATTCAGTCATTCCGACTTTGGTGGAAAAGGCGGGACGAATGACAGTACGAGCTTGCTATCTGGAGCGTCATCATCGGTACGAGGGGATGGCGGGAGTTTATCCAGCCGAGCATTCAAATCGCGACGCATTGTCTCAGCAAGTTTGATGAACCCCGCCAGGCGGCCTATTCGGTCCTCCAATTGTTCTCGCGCCGCAGCGCCAGCGTCAGGTTCGGAATCGCTTGAGACGAAGCGAATCACCACTGCCATTGGGCCTTCGTCTGCTCCTGCTGCTTCCGCTAGCTTGACCCACTCTTGGGACCGGTCCACGGCGGAACGTGCAGCTTCGGCGAGGCAGTACTGGATTAATACCCGTGCGGAATAATCCAGCCCACTTATCATGTCAAGCCAGGCTTTCACTTCAGGGGGTTGATTGGCCTCTTCCTTCGGCGGCCTGGCAGATCGAAAGTAGCGACGAGTTTCACCGCGTGGATCCAAAGTCTCGACCGCACGAAGAATTGGCTCCATGTCCTCGAATGGACGCTTGCCGTCGGGGAGTTCGGCTCGGTGTTGCCACAGCTTTAGTATGGCGTCGAAGCACTCTTTCTCTATCGAATTCTTATCTTCTCCAGCGGCGTTTTCCGCTTTCTCGATGAGTTCGGCCAGATAGTGTGCCATCCACCTACCGAGAGTGTCGACCGAAGGCTCTAGCTGCAGTTCTTGGACAAGTCTGCGTCCCAATCGGAGGACGTGGTCAGACCGTGATGAACTTGCCGTCTGGCTTGAGAAGGTAGAGTCTGGCCCTTGTTGGAATTCGTTCTTCGTCATGTTCTTTACTGCTTTCGTATGGTTGATATCGACGTCGGCGATCGATCTGCACCTCGAGAATCAAGTCGCGATGTAGTCCTTTCAGTATGGCTTTCACCAAAGTCAAAGAGGCTTGGATTCTACTGCCTCGCTCGGGATTGGTTGTCTCGTGACGAATGGCCTCGTCGTAGTGCCCCCATACTTGTGATCTCATTACGATTGATTCTCCTTGGTCTTTCCATCTCCTGAGATTCACGTCTGATTCGAGGCCCATTAGCTCGACAATATACTGAGCTGGTGACGGTGGCGGGAAACCTACACCACCCGCCCAGCGATCGCGGTCATCGAGTCCGCTGCTCGAACGGCCCTCAACGATCCAGCCCTTAAGCGAGAAGCCAGATTCATCGTCAATCTCCATGTCGCTGTCGACACTCGGAATTGCATAGTCGTGTAGGTCTACCGCGGTGGAAAGCGCTCGGAGCAAAGCCTCAGACCTAGCGGGTGATACTAATGCGCTGGATATGCGGACCGATTGTTCTCGCTTGCTGTCGGCGGTCGTCCAGTATCCCCAGACGTTCAGCATCTCTCCTGAATAGAGCGCCTCGTCAAAATCAGTTGTCTCAATGGCATGCTCTGATCGGTCGTCCGCCTCTCGATGCCGCCAAGCGGGGTGCTCAAGTGGTGTCGGATCGCGTCGATCCCAAAGCCAGCCTCCGTCCGTTCGTGCCAAGTCATGGCGATTGAGCCAATCGGCGAACTCATCCTCTTCACTGAACTCCGAGTGATGAGTTGGCCTACTGGCCAGCAGGTTGCCGGCTAGAATCATCATTGCGTGATACGCGTAGTAGAACTGAAGCGTATCGGCGCGCGGATACGATCCGTGAGAATGATGAGTGTGATTCTCCGCATAGATTCTCCGCCGCCCGCGCTCATCTTCGTCCCATCTGCCGCTGTGGGAGGTGCAAAATTCGGCACGAATGACCTTCAATGCCTCTCTCTCGATCTTCCCTTGTGATAGTGCGAATATGTTGCCGAGTGGTGCGTACCAATACGGCCCTATGTCGATGCCGAAGGAGTAGCGGTCTTCGTCGGCATTATTCTTTGACTCGACCTTGTCCTCTGCTCGATCGCGGTCGTAGTACTTAGACTTCACAGAAGGGAAGGGTGACAAGTTGATTCCGGCGAGACGTTCCTTGAGCTCATTCTGGTTTGTGACTATGTCGCAGTTCATCAATGCTGTCAGCGCACGCGCCCCAAACTGTCGAATTAGGACATGAGGCTGATCTTTCAGTGTCCAATCTGCAATTTGGTTTCCGAAGGGCGCTAAAGCCGTCGGGAATTCCTGTGCTGCACGTGCAAGCCCGATTAGGAGCCATTGGAGTGCATGCAGGTCGTAGAATTTCAGTCTAGTATCAACAAAGGGCACGCTCCTTCTTTCGACTGCCAATTTCACGATCTGGTCGAGCATCTTCTGTCGGTTTAGTGCGGCTAGGCAAAGGACTGTGTGCGAGCCTTCCCACCGCAGTACGCTTTCGGGCGCGGCCATCGACGCCCAGACATAGCCGGCTAAGGAAGCTGAGGTATCAGCGGGTGGCAGCAGTTCGCTTGACCAAGGACCGTCCCCGTCGTTGTCCTCGAGCACCGGTGTAAGGAGCGCTAACCCGAACTGTAGAGCTTCGAGCGACTCGTCTTCTGATAGTCTAAGGACAAGCAGGCCGACGAGAGAGAAGAGTCTGTTCGAGTCTACGGAGTCGGGTGTCTCTCCGATGGCATCGAGCACCACTCCCGCAAGGGTACTCTCACTCATTCCAGCGAGGGAACTTGCCTCCTCGAAAGGAAGTGTTTCGTAATACCGGCTCTTTCTCACGTCCATGCAGAATCGGCGACAAAAAGCCCTCACCGCCGACCCGATCGCGTGAGTAATCGCCGGTCGCCCCTTCCATGTTGTTGGTATCTGCTCCAGGAAGTTTCGAAAATGGTATAGCGTAAACTCCGGCGCTTGGCCCACCGCGTGGATGAAGGACGCTTCGGAACCTATTGGGACGCGTCGGGTAGCTTGTTGGAAGAACGCGTCGTAACTGATTGGTGATCCCGCATTCCTGAATGCTGAGTAGATGCGAGACAAGCCGATACTCGTCGCGAGGTCGCCGGCGGCGAAGACAGCGTCCCAGTTGTAGTGGGGCTCGCTTGTAACACCGATACGCTCGTCAGCTTCATGGCAATCCTGCTCATTACTGTCTCCCTTATGGCTCTCGTCGAAAGCGATTGCCTCATTGAGGCCAGCTATCGTGATTCCATGCGCAGACGCGACCTCTGCCAGCTTTGATCGGTTTGCACTGGTGAACTGGACGTACCGATAGAAAAGCAAAGCAGCAGATTGTCTTTGGTCGTCGGTCTCAATTTTTTGCAGGGCTCTATCCAGCAGAAATTCGTAGGTCCAACCGGCGCGGAAGGGAACTAGAGCCAATGCGTCACGTGCGTCGAGGCTGCCATCCGCAACCAGTCGTTCGATTGCAACGGGAAGGGTCTCTTCATGCCAGCCAAAACCACGGTCACGCCAACGACTGAGTATGGCGATGGCGGAGGACGGGCAGAGTCCGCAAAGTGCTTGTACTGTTGCGTCCCAGTCGAAATGCTTATCGCGTACGACGTATGCATATGTTAGCTCGGCACAGCGGGCAAGGTTGTAAGCGGACTCGGGTGAAGCACGGCCAATCCGGGCAGCGCGATCAGCCAAGTGCAGAATGGCGTCCCACCGAGACAGGTTTTCATCACCAATCTTGCTTGCTATTTCAACCGCTTCATTGAAGTACGCCTTGGCGTCCTCCGGGCTTACCGTGAGAATGGCGCGTGCAGCATCAATGTAGCCTTGAGATTTACTTTCCGCGTCCGCGCGCTCGCCTGCGGTGAGACTAAACGCTTCCTGAGCAAATTGGATCGCTGCCAATCTCGTTGCTTGGCGCAGCCCACATAATCGAGAAAGGGATGTCAGGGTTGATGTGAAAAGAGGTCTTCGTTGGTCAGCTTTCCATTGTGAGAAGACCGCCATCGCTTGCATGTCATCGGCGTCAATCCGCTGAAGGATGTCAATCCACACCAGCGCAACCTCGTTGACCGTATGTGCATCGTCCTCGTAATAGGAAGCCTTGGCGTTCTTGGATGCTTCGCGTGCGCGTGTCAGTTCTTCATGCAACGAGGTCTTGGTCACTTGGCCAAGAAGCGCCGCTGCCCGCAGTTTGTGCCAAGGAAGAAGTGTGCCGATGTCCTGCTGGAACGTTCGTACGTGTTGTGATACCGAGTGTTTGTTCGTATCCATCTCGGTAAGGAACTCCGGGTGCGCGAGATCTCGAAGACTGATGTCTTGCTTGAGCAGCGCCGCACGCAGAGAGTACGCTCGCAACAAGGGAAAGCGACCTCCTGCATATCTGGAAGACATTGTCTTCGGAGGCTCGCTTGGAAGGTAGCGTGAAAGCAATGCGGCGGCAGCGTCGACAGTACAGACGGAGTGGCTCAGTGCAGCTTCGGTGAGCGCTGCAATGGCATCGATAACAGTGCCTTTGTCATCCCAGGTCTGGGCGTGATCCAATTGGATCCGGCGGTCGGTGGCGAATTTAAATGCACGATGTGTAACCTCGGCCGGTGGAACTCGTTGAACCTCGCGAAGTTCAACGATCAGTGCAAGTACAATGCATAGGTTGTTGTTGGACGCTCTCGCAAGTTCATCCACGTCTCCATACCGGCCGTGATCGATTAGGCGTCTGGCGACTATCCGACCGACACGAAAGGCAACCTCCCGCGGGCTCCAGCCTGCGAGGCTACGCGCTCCTCCTATAGGGCCGTAGATATTGAGATGTGCGAGTGTCAGCTCGGCAATATCCTGATCCGTGATTTGCTCTTTCTTTCGTTCATCCGGTCCCAGTTGGCTCCAGTTGCGCAACCATTCACCGGCCATACGCAGACGGCTTCTAGCGTCACCTAGCAGTTCCGGACGACCGGACAATAGTGCAGCATCGTAGGCATGATGGGAGCCGAGCCATCCGGATTTGAAAGTACGGCGGGATACGATCTCTTGAACAAGATCAGTTCCAAGGAATGCGGATGCTAGATCGGTATTCGATTGCAAAATCTTCCGCTGGCGGTCGTTTCCTGCTGTCTCGCCGCCAGCCTTCAGTGCAAGCTTGGTAGCATCCAAGTATCGCTTTGAGCGCAATGCTGCCTTCAGCGCGAACTGAAGGCGCTGGAGTTCTACGTCACGCCTCTCAAGAGGGGTCGTCTCCGGCAACCCTTCTGAAGTGAGGGCCAATGCGACGAGCTCGGTAAGTCTCCCAGCCTCTAGCATTAGCTGCGGCAGCACCGAAGCTACATATGGGCTTTTCATCGCGAGCGGCTTCAAACTGGCGATGAACTCAACGACGGCGTCGGACGATGGTTTGAACTTCTCGCGAAACCATGTTTCCGCAGGCTCATCAAAAAATTGAATCATGTCACCGGATACGATCAGTGGTCGCCCGAGATCGATCGCGAAGCTTCTGACCGCTCCTTCGTCAACTCCAGACATCTTGGATAGTATTGGAATCGGTGTCAGCGGACGTAGCGCCGCGAGTCCCGCGCATATACTGTCAATCTGGTTCCTCTCAATCGAGCCAACGCTATCCTTGAGCTTAGCGATCGCGTTCTCGAGTAAGTTACCAATCGTGTCTTCGACAGTGGTCGGAGAAGGACCGAGGGCGCGGAGCGTCTCGGGCAGCGGCAGATTTCGTGACAATGCGAGGGCTTGGACTCGAGGGTTCTCGGAGCTCAGGCGATGAAACTCATCGATATCGTGTTCGGTTGCGTCGGCAAACTGGCGACGTAGAAAGGTCGCTGTTTCATTGCGATCAAAGGGGCGTAGCTCGCGTCGTATCGTACCAAATGGCGGGTCAAGGAGGCTCTGTCGATGAGAACGGCAAAGAAAGACAAGGCGTACGCCGCTCGGCATTTTTTCCCTGATCAGGTCACGAACGAAGGAGCGCGACTCGCCAACTTCTTCCGCCGCCATCTGCGAGTTATCGGCAGCGTCCACAATGACGCATAGAAGCGCACTAGAATTTACCAGTTGCAGGAGAGTTGTCGCTTGAGTTATTCGATTGACGAATGCCCGTACATATGCGGCGGCGTCGGCGTGGGTGGTAGGGATCAACGGATGGCAAAGCCCTTTACCCGCGAGTTCATTTGCGATCTGTACTAACGCATCCTTGTGTCTATGGCGGTAACCCGATGCATTTCGATACTGGCCATTGCCGAAGCAGTCATACAGGACGCATACTGATTCTTCGGGCAAGCCTGCGGAGATGCGCGTAGCGAATACCGTCTTGCCCACGCCGGCCGAAGCGTGGACAACAACCGGCTCCGTGGCTTTGATGATCTCCTCAATAATATCGGTCTCTTGGGCCCGGGCTACCGCTGCATCGAGCTTTTGGATCAAGCATGGCGCAGGAAAAAGTCTGCTTTCATCAGTGCCCAACGCTCGCAGAACATCCATCTTTGTAATGACAGGATTTTTCTCTCCTTCGGATAATGCCCTTCGAGTGATAAGTTCCTTAAGCTGCAGAGGTGCAGAGACATCGGCGTCCGGCAAGTAGCCTTGCACATCTTGAAATAGAATGTTGCGCTGGTCCCAATAACCATCTTGCTTGTCCTCGATCCGTAGCAGTTTCGAAAAGTGAGCAAGGCGATCCCCTGTCAACCCGGTGAACCGTTCTAACTTCCGGAGTTCGGCAGGATGTCGGGGTGGCAAGCCGGCCTGAGCGTCGGCTATGGCCTCACTGAAACCTCTTGCGATCCATCGGTTTGTGACAAACCAGAACTCGATTCTTGAGAGAAGCGCCTCGATGGAGAGGGACTGAAGCAACTCTAGGTAACGCCTGGCGAACCCCGTAATGGTTTTCTCAAGTCCGCTCGCAGTCCAGGGCTCGGTTGCGTGTAGCGTCGAATGCTTGAGCTGCATATAGCGGACCAACCGCGCCTTTGAGACTTGTTCGCTCCCAAAGTATTCGGCGATATCTATGATTTCGTCGCCTGCGCCAGTCGAGAGACCCGCATCCTCCTGGGGAGATGCTCCTTCAATGCTGATGGCTACAAGGTCATCCTGTGGTGAAAGGAGCCTCAGCGAGCGGCGAGCGGCCCATAAATAGTGGAACTGATCGCCGTCTCGACTCGGCCGAACAGGATTGGGGTTTGACATTATTTGGCTATATCGATGCGGCTAGCAGCCCGGTCTATTACTGCATTCTCCCTGGCGGAAATGTAGTTGTCGACGTTGCTTCGGTGAGGGCGTTTTCGGAGGTTCGCTGAAGTTCCGGCGGAGGGGACATGGTCATGACTCGTTCACCTGGGCGGGATGCTTCAGGAATGTAGGGGCCCTCGGTGATTTTCTCGGAACAGCAAAGACCCGTTTTGACGGGTCCTCAGGTACCCGGATGATGGTTAGCAACTATATGGCCCCTGCCAGCAGATGCGCGACTACCCCGGGAATAGAGCAAACGGCGATAGCGATGCCCACGGCGCCCCCCATGGATAGGCCACGAATGAGTCGAGCGCCAATTTTTCTAACCACGTCGCGATTGAGGCTCAATCGGGCACCGATGCTTAGGTCCAAGGCATGCGATCTAAGTTCCGTGCGAACGATAAACATCGATTTCGAAGACGCCCTTTCGTGCTTGCGATTCGTCATTGCTACCTCCCGACAGGATGTGGTCAGCAACTTAGCATCGCTCCAGCCCGCCAGGGGCTGGCGAAATCTCAACACTTCCTGGGCGTCAGTCGAATGAAGCGCCTCGGATCGATAGCCCGGATCGCCGGCCAGTCCCCTTGATCCTTCCAGTACGTGGCCGTGGTGATGGCAATCTCGGTTGCACGTTTGACCCAAGCCGGATGTCGAAGCAGACCCAGAAGGTCAAACCCCATCGGCAGCTTCGGATCTGGTTCTTTGCTGCAATCCCGCAACTCCAGGATCGTGCATCGAAGGCCCTCCGCCATATGCATAACCGCTCTAGCGGGGGCGATGACGTGTGACCGGACATTTCTTTCATGCATTCCGATCTGGGCGGATATGGCGCGCACGATGTCATTCACTGACGGCACATGTTCCTCCGATTCGTACCGACATGCTTCCACGTAGGACTCAGGTGCTTGTCCATTCCAGCGCCATCCACCCTGGAACCCCTCGGGGCGTTCGCCCTCACGAAGCCGCATCCAGCGCCGATCTCGCTGAATCTCGAGCGGTGGTCGCTACCCAACTATCCGCCGACTCGCCCATTTCATGGTGCCAGAACACAGAAACTTCTCCGGCCGCCAATAACCGCAGCAGTATGTGCCGGTTCGCGAAGTTCAGAGAGTTCAGCATCTGCTGCTTCGGGACGCTCTTCAGGAGGTCCGAATGATGCTTGTTGCCGCCCTTGGGGAGTCGTCGATGATGTCGCGCCGCGCGAACAGTGTAACTGCAGAAAGCACGATACAGCCTTTCCCTTTTTGCCTGATCGGTCGACTGGGGATAGGTCAGAAGGCACAGGTACATCATTGCACCTATCCAGAGATCGGAGCCCTCGACGGGCAGTTCAATTCGTTCCGGCATGCGATAACGAGCCAATATTGACTAGATGGTCGAATCCCGCTCAAGTCGGCTTTGCCATTCCTGCAGATTCTCCAGGACTGGAGTCGTTTCGTTAAGCCGCTAACCCTAGCGCAGGGTGCCAGCATCTTCCAGTCTGAGATTTTGAAGGACGAGGAGACACGCATGCTGGCCTTCCCGGTCTAATGAGTTATCTCCGGACACTCGAATGTGTTCCGAGTTCTGGTGGCAAGCAAATGAGCCTTTGTCCGGGAGAGCGCCGTATGTTCTTTGATCGCATTTCGCTCAAGAATTTTGGACCGTTTGAATCAGCTGAGTTTGCCTTTCGGCCGGGTGTCGTCAACGTCATTGTAGGCCAGAATGGCTCTGGCAAGTCACAGCTGACTGGCGCCATTGTCGCAGCACTGATTGGCAGACCGGCGCTCCGGATCGAAGAAGATGGGATTGGTCCTTCCGTCGTTGATGTCTGCGTCAGGGAGGGAGACGTTGCCGAGCATCTCCGTCTGTCTGTGGCGCAGAGGAACGGCAGCGATGTAACCGTCGAGCAATTCTCCAGGAGCGCGGACAGTTGTGAATCGACGAATACTTTGAAGCTGCGATTACTGGCTGCATGGTCCAATCCTGCGGGGCCTAGGCTTTTGCATCTGCCTTCGACCTTGTCTCGACCATGCGATCTCAGCTCGGACGATCTCAAGGCAGCTATTCCGGCCAGCTTCAAGCGTACGCGGGAATGGTGGCAGCTGCTAGAAAGTGGAGTCATGGAAGGGGGAGCTGCGGCGAGTGGCAGGGAGATGACTCTTCGCACCTTTCTAGGTGAGCTCGCGCGCCGAAGTCGATCGCGCGAGAGTCTTCCGTTGATTGTCGATGAGTTCGGCTGGTTCGGAGAAGATCATTTGACTGCAAAGCTGCTGGAAGCCATCGCCGCGACTTCTCAGGTCATACTGCTGTCAAGTCGACAGCCAATCCAACGATTCGACAACACGATCTATCTGGAGTCCCGTGTCACCGATGTCCATTCACTAGCGTACTACAATAACTTGATTGAGCAGCAGCGGCCGCGTCTCAAAGCTCGGCGGCGGGCGGAATGGGTGCGTGGCGCCGTCTTTCCTCTACCTGAAAGTCGCACCTGTGAATTGAAAGAGATCAAGGGAAGCAGTCCAGTGGCTGCGATCAGAAGCCTTGTGGATCAGTACGTCGTGGCGTTCCTCAACGCGGGGCATCCTCAGGAAGGTTTGATTCTGTGGGGGATACGAGACGAGGATCGAACGATCACCGGAGTCTTGCTGTCAGAGCAGGATTGCGACGAGGTGCGACGTGTGGTGACTGATAAGCTCCATCAAATCACACCAACGTTTGCGCCCACCGCGTATCGGATCGAAATGCATCACATCACTGATGGAATGCAAGTGATTCCAGATCTATACGTGGTTGAGATCAGGGTCCCGGCTGCGCGTCGAGCGCTCCTGTACGCAACTGGCGGCGGGGAGGTTTACGTAAAAACTGACTCTGGAAAGCGCCGCTTATCGGTAGGAGAAATTCAGCTCGAACTACTGAATCGGGTCGGCGTCGACGTGCCCTTGTGAGTCAAGACGAGCTCAGGCTGCATCGAGAGATCCCTTTGGACCACAAATGCATTTCTTCGGCCTCCGACGGCTATCGGGTGTTTGCCGCCAATATCATGGCGCCGTGCGGTGATTCTACGCGCGCATATCAGGACCTGGCGACTTCTGTGGAACGACGCTGAAGCCCACTCGCTGCTCTTCCTGTGAGGCCGCCCAGCGGAGTACCCGCGGAGAGCCTACAGACAGCATCGGCTTACGTTGCCTGCGGCGGCGAAGCGCCGATCAAGTCCATCTTTGTCTGCTCCGGGCTTCCGAGAACTCGATTCAAGAGACTATCGGTGGGCATTGCCGCGTACCGATTCGACAACGCGTCGCGCAAACGAAGGAGCCGGCGATTTGCCGTATCCACGAGTGCCCCGTATGTCGTAGCCCTGATTCTCGCGTACACCTCTCCGCTGTCGGTCCGTAAATCCTTCTCACGGGCAGTGCCCCGGGCAATTGTCTCGCCTACAACCCACGCGCACACAAATGGCTTGCCTGCCAGCATGCCCGACGCCGCGATGTCCTGAGCATAGCCGTCGGCCTGCGTGACTTCTTTCCTGGTGATCTCAAAGTCTCCCTTTTTTAACTCGATCAGCAGAACATTCTGCAGCCGCACCAAAGCAGGATCCACCGGATCAAACATCTCGATACCGGTGAGTTGGCAGGTCGTCCGTTCTGGCAAAACAACCACGTCCGGGCGATTCTTTTCATTTACAAACTTTGCATCCGGCTTGTTGAACAGAGCCCGGGCGATCGTCTGAAGTGTTGCGTTTGAACAGTATTCCTGCGACTCGAACTCGGGACCAAAAATCCATCGGGATCGCAACACGAGCGGATGCAGTGTGTGCAGCTCATCGGCTGTTCGGTCGCGAGCGAGCCGTCGTATGGAGTCAATTACGCCAAGTCGCCCATCGATTTCATCGAGAACCCGGAGCGCGTCCTTTACAGTCCACTCCATGAGCAACCTATCCAAGCCTTCCACATCCTCCGGATGAAGCACTGCGAGCTTGTGAAGCAGCGCAGCGCCACTCTTAGATTTCTCCAAATTGATAACCGCCTGAACCGCCGCGGAGAGAAATTCCGGCGCCATGGTCGGATGCGCGCGAGCAACCGCTACCGTGAATTCGGCCACTTCAATTCTGGCGCCATGGCCGAGAGAAACGAAATCTGATCGGTTCTGGATAAGCGCGTCCGCAGATGATTCTTCCACGGTCTCCGCGGCTAGCGCTTGCGCTATTCGACTGATTTCTTGTGCGGTTCGCCGATACAACTCCTCGACCGGAGGATTGTTGCGAAAGGTAGTCCAGTCAGAAGTGACGTCCTTTTCAAATCCCTCGGTGTCGACGATCACATTGTACCGCCTGGCGAATCGTGTACGCCCGTCGAATGCAGCAACATGTCCGATCGTCCATGATGCATCTCCGACGAGCCGACGCTGCGACCAGAAGGCAACGCCGTGATGCATCGAGGAATGGCTAACACGCGTCGAATCGATAACGATGACGGTTGCCGAGCGAGTGTTATCGATTGTTACCCTCGCCTCCGCCACCTTGCCCTCGAGCTCATGAAAGGCAAGCGAACGACCGTTCACCAAAACCGTAAACTCAGGGTCGTGAACGAAGCGAGCCGCCAGCATCGACAACGCTTCTTCAGCGTCAGGCAACCTGCGAGCTGCTTCCACCGATAACCGTGTTCCGTGCCCCTCTCTGCGTCCACTAGCCTCACTCAGTAGAACGAATGGACTCGGCCCAGCATCCGTGCCAACGACGAAGGTCGATAAAACGCCACGCCGCCATGTCTCCACCTGATACTCGTTTGCGAAACATAGCAGTCCGTGTCGCCCCACCCCATTGCGCCCATACGCCTTGCGAGGCTTCCTGGTCGCACCCTCCGGGAACTCAACGTTAGGTCCTTGATGCTTCGCGCGATCGTATCCCAGCGTCATCCATCGATGTTTGAATTGCTCCGGCGTCATTCCGTGACCGTCATCTGTTATCGTCAGAGTCCCACCAACCTCAGCTGGAAGAACGAGGCTCACCTGCGATGCACCGGCATCCCACGCATTTGCAACAAGCTCCGTAAGCGCAATGTGCGGATAGTGCGCCACAGGCCCAAGTTCGCGGAGAAGGTAGTCCTCTTCAAATAGCGAAGGTTGAACATGCGGTTTCGCCATACACTTGTCCATTGAGGCACGGGAATGCGACATCATAACCAAACATTCCTCCTCTTGACGACACAAGCTCGCGAGGCGCCGGATGCTGATGACGAGGCAACTCCTGAAGAGCCTCTTCTTGACCGCAGGCGTTGACTGCAACCAACTTGGACGAGCTGATCAGCGCAGCCCGTAGAGAGATAAATGTACCCCGATACTGTCTGTTTGTACAGCTACACACGGGGCGCAAAGTCGTTCCACGCCCCAATGCCTCTTATGCCGCTCATATCCGACTTTGTTTCTTTCGCGCGGCTCTCTTTCTTCGCCAGCACAGGGAATGTTGATGAACGGGAATGGATACTCAGTGGTACGAGGAGCGCAATTTGTGACCAGCCTCCAATACGTCAATGATCCGGATGACAAACCGTTGCTGCGTCTTAGAAAGTGCCTGCAACCGCTCCGCATGCCGCATTGCCCTTGGAGACAGCCGCCCTTTCCGAATTCCCACGGGCCGAGCGAGGCCGATCAACTCCTCGACACGGACGGTGAATACTTTGGCGATTCTGGTCAGAATAAGCACCGAGACACGGCGGTCACCGAGTTCGTAAGCGAAAACGGCCTGCTGAGAAACACCGATAGCGCGCGCCAACTCCGCTTGCGTCATACCCCGCTCCTTGCGGAGTTGAGCGATGTGCGCGCCTAGTGCCGTGAAGTAACGCTTCGATTCAGCGCGTATCAGATTCATGGCCGCCGCACCTCCGCCTGATCGAGCGTGCCCAGTCCGCGCTCGATCAGAGGCACAAGGGCGACGAGCACATCCGCGAGGCAGGGCACTTCGAAAGAGTTCATTGCGCACCTTCCTTGGCGACGAACGCCGGACAGTGACTCTCGACGCCAAGTCGCCGCTTGCCCCAGCGCGGGCAGGTGCAGAGCGCGCGGAGAACATCGCGGCCGAGGTCCAGCTGGCAGTCCCCACAGCGACGGAGCGGCGGTGGTGTTTTCTGCTCCAACAGCTGGGTCATGCCGTCCGGGCGAGGATCGCCGGTGGTATGGGCGCTAGCGGCTTTGGTGGGGGCGGGAGAAAGAGCGTCGACGGTTTGGCAATAGAGACGACCCCGGATCGGCCGGGGGATAATCGGCGTAGCCATGACTGCACCTCGTAGTCAGGTGTTGGTAGGCCGAGGGCGGTGCAGTAGCACCGGCTCCGGCCGCCTGGCAGTCAGGGCTGATTCGGGGTAACTATCCGGGGTAAGTCTCTGATCGTGTTTCTGGGTCGATGGAAATTGTCGAGGGATTTCTCGCCTACGCGAGTCCCTCCCTTTCCACCAATCAACTCCTGAATTTTCAGCAAATTAGGCCGTGGCATCGGGCCGCTTGTGCCTATTTCTGTGCCAACTCGCGGGGCCACGGTGGGGCGAACGCTCTTCTTTTTATGCCGCGGCTGATCGCTCAAGCCCATCGCCTCGCGGATGAGAACCACCTCGGACTCCGGCGCTTCTTCAGTCCAGGCCGCGTAGGCGCGGAACATGGTTTCCGGACGGTGGCCATGCTGCCTACTGACCCACAGCGGACTTTTGCCGAGCATCAGGTTCCAACTCACGGATGAATGGCGCGCGTTATACGGGCGGCGATAGCGAAGGTCGGACAGGCGAGACAGCGATTGTCGCCATCGCCGACCGACGTATTGCAGGTGACGAATCACCCTGCCCTCGGCGGTGAAGAAAAGATGGTGGTGATCAATCAGCCCACCGGCCTTCAATCGCGCTCGCAATTTGAGCTGACGAGCCAATATCCGGACCGCCCGCGCACACAGCGTCACGGTGCGATCCTCTCCGGTCTTCGTGCAGTTCTTATCTATTCCGGCCACGCGTGCTTTTGACACACGCAGCGTTCCATTCACCGCGTCGTAGTCCGAGGTCAGCAGCGCAATCTCTTCCGACGGCCTGAGCCCAGTAAAGAATCGGAACTCATCGTAATTCTCCTGCGCCTCACCCCAGTCCTGACGAATCGCAGCGATGAGGCGCTCGGCCTCATCGATCCGGAACGGGTCGATCACTCGATCTCGCTTGCGAATGCGTACGCACCTCAGCATCGACGCAGGATTGTGATACTGCGGATGAGCGCGAAAGCCGAACTCGAACGCGACACGCAGCGCGCTGATCGCGTTGTTGTAGGTCTTCCGGCTCCAGACATGCGAATCAGCGATGCTGACGAGTTCTGAGTGAGTGACCTGCAAGAAGTTTCGATGGCCGATCTTCGGTCGCCAAATGCCATCCAAGATCTTCTTATAACCCGCAACCGTGATCTCCTCCATGGCACCCTTCAGCTGAAGAGACGCGCAGTGATTCAAGAAAGCGTCGAACACGTAGCCACACGTGCGCTGACTGGGCGCGCTCATCACAGCATCAACGTGTCGATACCGTGGAAACTCCTCGGCGAACTGGAAGGTGCCTGCCGCGATCCGTTCCTTGATGGCCGCCAGATGCTCACGGGCGCGGCGAAGATTCGCTTCCGTGGGTGTTCGCCTCAGTGACGGCCGATAACGGACGCCCTGAAACATGAAATCGTATTGAATTGCGCGACAGCCTCTGGGAGTGATGCCGCCATTGCAGGACCTGCGCATCGTATATCCCCAACTCGAGTTTGCGATTCAAATATCATCAATGGCGCCGGCCTTGTCCTCCATAGACTCACTGAGCGCCCAGTCCCGCAGCGCAAGTAGAGCTTGGTTGCAACAAGTGGGTACCCCATGGTTCGTGATCGACGCCAGAGAACGCGGATTTTGGTGGCGCCCACTGCACCGCGTCAAAAATTTCAGGGACTGCTTATCGACATAGCGCGGAGAGTTATTTCAATGTCGAGGTAGCGACTTAGAGAACGGGAGGGTCCGGACTCGTTGAATCGATAACTAGTTGAGCCGAGTAGCTCGCCTGGCAATGAAGATGATCGGCGGATCGCGCATAAGCTCTCTATCTAATGGGGCGCCGACGAGAGAAAGACTGTTTGGCCGCTTAGCTCCGCTATGCCGCTGACTCCACTTCCACATTCCCTGGCGTTCGAGTGGTGCCCGAACTGAATTCAGAACGACTCCCTACCAGAATGTGATCTAACCCACTGTCGCCGGCAGAAGAATTGACCATATTTGCGGCAGACTCCTTAAGGACAGCAGTCGTAGAACAATATGCAAGCGTCACCCGCCCCTGCACAAGGAAACGGGCCAATCGGTCGCTAACTCACCCAGGAATAAACAACTATGACCGCGCCACCAAATATCAATGCTGCCGGCTCTCACTGGCACAGATGGGATCCTCACCTACACGCGCCGGGGACGCTATTAAACGATCAATTTAACGGCGATTGGAAAAAGTACCTTGCGAGGATCAATACAGCTGCCCCTCCAATTCGTGCCGTTGGTGTCACTGACTATTTCTGCATTCAGACATATCGCAGCGTAAAGGACCGATGGAAGAAAGGGGAACTGCCGGGCGTGGCGCTCGTCTTTCCGAATGTTGAAATGCGGCTTGATATAAAGACTGATAAGAAGCTCCCTGTCAACCTTCACCTAATATTCTCGCCAGATGATCCGAAGCACGAGATCGAAATCGAGAGGATCTTGGGTCGCCTTGAATTTGAGAACGACGGACGGACTTATCAGTGCAAGCTCGACCAGCTCGCCGAACTCGGCCGTGCGTTTGATCCCTTGCAGCTAGACGATCAGGCAGCAGCACGTTACGGCGCGCAGCAATTCAAGGTCACCCTGGACCAGGTGAAGGCGCTATTCAGAAGCGAAAAATGGCTCAGAGACAATTGTCTGGTTGCGGTCGCTGGAAGCAGTAACGATGGGACCGCAGGGCTACAAGCGGACGACTCGTATGCATTGATGCGGAGAGAAATAGAACGATTCGCGGACATCATCTTTGCAAGCACGCCAAGCCAGCGAGCGTTCTGGCTGGGAAAGCGCCTCGGTACAGACGCAGCGTTCATCGAGAAGACATATGGCTTTCTCAAACCCTGCCTCCACGGCTCGGATGGACACTCGGAGAAGCAAACAGCGGCACCTAGCCTGAATCGATTTTGCTGGATCAAAGGCGACCTTACGTTCGAGGCATTGCGCCAGGCCGTGCTGGAACCCGAGCGCCGAGTTTGGATCGGTGAGGCACCGCCGCTCGATGGAGGCGGGGCACGTTCGATCTCCAGCGTCAGGTTCGACGATGCCTCTTGGATCGCAGAGAACGTGGTACCAGTGAATACCGGCCTGGTAGCCATTATTGGCGCTCGAGGGTCGGGCAAGTCTGCCCTAGTCGAGATGATCGCCCATGGCGCTGGGTGCTCAGCCGAATCACTAGCGGACTCGTCTTTCCTCAGTCGGGCGGAGGAACATCTGAGTGACGAAAGCGTGGAGCTGAGTTGGGCTGACGGAGAGGTGGCGGCGCCGCAGCTCCTGCGAGTTCCTCACTACGAGATCGACTGGCTGCATGGTGAGCGTGTCCGGTACCTATCCCAGCGATTTGTTGAGAGACTGTGTTCCGGTCCTGGGCTCGCTACTGAACTGCGCCATGAGATCGAACGTGTCATCTATGAATCGATCGAACAGTCAAAGCGAATGCAGACATCTTCATTCGAAGAACTGGTGACACTACTCGATGAACCCATTCGTCAACGACGCACCGATTTGCGCCAGGAGATCGAGATCGTCACAAACGCGATTGTCCGAGAGGATAAGCTCATTGCCGGTCTCAAGGAGCTGAAAGGGGAAAGGATTAAGCAGGGGAAGAACCTCGAGAATGTCCGCAAGGACTTGACGAATCTCATTCCTAAAGACGCGGCAGCCCATGCGGCTCGCCTTGCCCTGTTTGAGACGGCGTTGACGAGCGCTCAGTTGCATGTAGAAGGGCTGAAGCGCCGGAAGAACTCACTCAATGACTTGCGCCTGGAGGTGAAGAACCACCGCCAGTCTGGCGCACAGAGTCGACTTACTCAGCTCCAGGCGCGATTTCCCGAGGTGAAACTTACGCCGGAAGACTGGCAGAGGTTTCTGCAGAGCTATTCGGCCGACGTGGACGCAATTCTAAACCGGGAGATCGCGGCGGCGGACAAGGCGATCGATCTCGCGATCAACGGTAAACAAGGAGCATCAGTTGATCTGAGCGCTGCACCGACAGCAGCATGGCCTCTGAAAGTTCTGCAAGAGCAGCGGGATGCACTGAAAGTTCTGGTTGGAATCGATTCGGAACAGCAGAAGAAATATGACATTTTGCAACGCGAGGCTTCACGGCTTGAGGCATTGCTCGCCAAAATAGACGGCCAGATCACAGAGAGTCAGTCCGCGGACGACCGCAGAAAGAAGCTCATCGAGAACAGGCGCGTCATCTATAGGACGATCTTCGAAACCTTCGAGGACGAGGAGCAAACGCTGAACGAGCTGTACGCTCCACTGAAAACTCAGCTCATTGAAGGAAAAGGGGCGCTGGGAAAGCTTCGTTGCGTAGTTGAGCGTAACGTAAACGTCGACGCATGGATCGAAGCTGGGAAGGAACTGCTAGATCTAAGGAAAGCGACCGCATTCAAGGGTGAAGGTGCACTGAAAGAAATCGTTGAAGGAGAACTTCTTCCGGTATGGAGAAGCGGTACTCCTGATGACGTGAGCTTGGCGATGCAACAGTTCATTGACAATTACCGCGATGACCTAACCTCTGCCATACCGAACGACATTGGACCGGAACGACGTGGACAATGGATTCAGTCATTGGCAGCCTGGCTCTATGACAGCTCTCACGTCGAAATGCACTATTCCCTGAGGTACGACAATACGCCGATCGAAAAACTCTCGCCGGGAACTCGTGGCATCGTTCTTCTTTTGTTATACCTCGTGTTAGACAAATCGGACTTGCGGCCCCTGATCATCGATCAACCCGAGGAGAACCTAGATCCGAAATCTGTCTTCGATGAACTCGTACCGCATTTCCGGGATGCCCGCGGACGTCGTCAAGTAGTCATCGTGACTCACAACGCAAACCTCGTGGTCAATACTGATGTGGACCAAGTCATCGTTGCATCGGCGGTTTCGTCGGAGAGCGGCGGGTTGCCCACAATTAGTTATCAGGGCGGTTCACTGGAGAACCGGGAAATACGGATGCAGGTGTGCGCGATCTTGGAGGGAGGGGAAAGAGCCTTCAAAGATCGAGCGCGAAGATACCGATTCCTGGTTGCATGAATTTCGCCTCCCCACTGGCCTGCGTCAAGCTGGACAACGCAGCTCTCTTACTCGGCGGCCGCCCCTGGCGCTCGACATCCGAAAAGCGAGCCCCTCACACTCCTGACATCACTGGAATGTGCATCAACTCAGTCCTGATGATCTGAAAGCCATGATTGAGAAAGACAACGAAACCTGGTTCAGACGCAATCGCGTTGGGCTCCTCATTGTGGTCGGTGGTTTCGCGGCAATGAACGCAATATTCCTTACCGATGCGTTCCGCGGCGCGGATTCCGCGAGTGCTGAGGGGGCGGGTCAACTCGGCGATTTCGTCGGCGGCTATGTCGGGACTTTGTTCGTGCTGCTGAGTGTCTGGCTGCTTTACGCGACTCTCCACAGCCAGCGTGTTGCGCAACAGCTGCAGTCGTTCGAGGCCCGATTCTTCGAGCTGATCAAGATGCATCGGGACAATGTTGCCGAAGTTCAGCTTGGCGAGGCTCATGGTCGGCGAGTTTTCATCAAGATTTACTCGGAGCTATTGGCGGCGATGGAAATCGCACGATCCAGTGTTGAAGGGCTCGGCATCAGGATCGAGCAGCGCGCGCTACTCAAGCTGGCTTACTACTGCGTGTTCTATGGAGTGGGTCCAAATTCATCGCGAATGCTCCGGCACGCACTAGGGGATATCGACGAAGCTTTGGTCGATGAGATGGATTGGAAGCTGCAGGACGCTGATGTCTGCGAGCGAGTCTGCAAGGAATACGCGATAGGATACCGTCCATTCCGCGGGCACCAATCGCGTTTAGGTCACTACTACAGACATTTGTATCAGTCGGTTAGGTACGTAGATCAGCAAAAGATCAGCATCGACAAGTACGACTATGTGAAGACACTGCGCGCCCAGCTCACGACTCACGAGCAAGCGCTTCTACTCGTCAACTCGTTGACGCCGGTCGGCTTCAATTGGTGGAAGCAGAATCTCATCCTTGATTATAGAATGGTCAAGAATTTGCCGAAGCACTTCTTTGATCCGCTTCTGGATCTGGAAGCGCCGCGTCTATTCCCCAAGGGTTACTTCGAATGGGAGGAAGTCCACCCGCGATCATCAGCGGCCGCGGGGGCGCGTCTGCCAGGATGAATTGGGACTCCCCCGTAACGTAGCCGTGACGTTGTGCTGACTTGTGCCGCGCATCGCACCGAACCGCCGCGGACGTATACTGCCGATCATTCCGTCAGTGCCACCGTGCGCGCGCGATGAAGAGCGCTGATCACAACGGCACCGACGTGCTTGTGCCGAGAAAACGGCCAGAGCAGTCCGGCCGCAACGTTGATCGGATTCACGCCGACGCACTCCGCACTAGTCTCTACGGAAGCGCCACCGCACTGCAAGCAAGAAGAGCGCGATGAGCGCGAGCGATATCGTCGAGTGAATGAAGGCTGCTATGCCCCACCATGGTGAGGCTTCACTGAGATTGACCACGCCGAAAAGGGTCGTGTCGTAGGAGCGAGCAGATAGCAAATCAAATGGCTTCGCGACCTGAGCTAGCGTGAATAGCACAACGTTCCAGTCAGTAGCGGGTGCAAGCTCGAATCTTTCGGAGGCTACTGAGTATCCCAATCCAAACAGCACCTGTATCACAAGGAACGCGGTTAACGCCTTTCCGTAGCTGTGGCCGTAGCCGCTAGTGAGGTCGTATAGATTCGAAAGGGAGAGCGGCAACCAGTTGCGCAGGTGTCGTGGGCTGAGCGACTGTCGGTGACAGCGCTTTTCGCAGGCGTAGAAGACCCCTTCAAGCTCGCGGTTCTTATGGTCGGCGAACACGAGGCGTGCGGACCTGTAGTTGCCCTCGGCATCGGGAGTCAGCGCTGATTTCGCGAAGTGAAGGCGGTCGCCGCGCGTTTGCTGCGGCATTTTCGTGTTGTCAAACCTGACGGGCGCATAAAAGCGTGCGCCGCTGAAGTCCAAGCTTCCTGTGAACTTGACGTCCTTCAATAGTAACTCGCCCCAGAACGCGACACGTTGCATGCTCCAGTTGCGCGCGTGGTGCGATCCTTGCTGGCACTGGATCTCCAACGATGTGAACACACGTGCACCATCAAGCTGCACCGTCGCATGATCGGCGAGTGATAGGGTTATGCGGCCCTGTGGCGGACGCGCGCTGGATCCGAAAGTTGAGCCTGACATATCGAATTTCGAGCTACCTAGCGACAGGGCGACATCGGCAGCGAACGCACACTCGCGCAGGTCTGTGTCTACGTTCTTCGTATTTAGGTTGTACTGTCGCGGCGGGAACTGCACGCCGCGAAGATTCAGGGCCGTCTTGATGTGACCGCACGCCGTATCGCTGAATCCCCTCTTCAATGCGCCGGCGAGGAGCGGCAGGTGCAACTGGCAATAGGCACGCCCTTGCCATAGAACGATATCGGACGCCTCAGCTAACTCCGACGGATCGAACTGGCAAGGAATTGCATCATGCCACTGGCATGTGGCGGGCTCCTGTGCTGCCAAGCTTCAGCCCTCGTTGTTGTTCGTTGCGTGAGCTACTTTGCCGTATCGGCAGGATTGTCGGCAACTGTACGGGGCACCGCGAGCTGCGCGCATCTGTCGCCGCGCAGGCTCGCCGTTGGTCTCATCGTTCACGTTGGCTGGCTCGCCCCGCGTACATCTATCGCAAGTCGTCGCAGATGGTTGCATTCACCGGATTGCGAAACGAGACTTTCGCAGCGACGCTCGACAAAGCAACCGCGACCCATTGGCCGAGCCGAAATCCTTAGTGCCAAATCCAGTGCCAAATCAGGGGCTCGGAGGGGATCTACGGGGACTTCATATGCCGACATTCCAGTAAGTTACTGATGCGCTTACCTGTCAGGGCGTTTTCGAGTCCCTCCCTTTCCACCATAGAATTCCCTTCTCATTCCGCGACTTAGCCCCTCATGGTGGGGGCTACTGCCAAATTCTGGGGACGGTTGAGGACGCCGGGGGCTGAAACCAGGCAATAGCAAGAGTGTGCGACCTGGCGACTTGGGGCTTGCTTCCATGGCCCGACGAATGGCGTCCAAATCCGTCTCTTGCGAGCCCTCGATCCAAGCGGCATAAACGTCGAGCATCGTCTGCACGCTGTGGCCGTGCTGCTTGGCGACCCAGAGCAGATTCTTCCCGGGCATCAGATTCCAGCTCACGAAGGAATGACGTGCGTTGTACGGCTCACGATAGCGCGCCTTGACGGTCATCATTAGCGTCCACCGCCAGCGATCGTACGGATGGTTTAGATCGCGTAGGCGCAGAAACAGCCGAATGCCCAGCTCTCGTTCCCGTGATGACGGCCTTCAAAACTCCGCCGCAAACGATCCGCGCATGTGAACAAGCCACGAGCTGAGTCGCCTGCTCTGAACGCCAGCTCAATCACCCAACTGTCTCGCGGAACTCAGGCGTCGAGTTACGCCTGTTGTTGATCGCTTCTTCGGCTTCTTGCCAGTTGCGTGTGTGCGAGGCGGAGCGCCGAAGGTCCGGTGATATTCACGGGTGAACTGAGAGGCACTCTCGTAACCGACCTGAAACGCAGCACGGCGCGCCGTGACCCGTTCGTTCAGCATCAATCGGCGCGCTTCGATCAATCGGAGCTGCTTCTGGAATTGCAATGGCGAGAGCGAGGTCACTGCTCGAAAGTGGCGATGGAATGCCGAAGGGCTCATGTTCGCAGCTGCAGCGAGTTCTTCTACAGCGATCGGCTTACGGAAATCTTTGCGAATAATTTCGATAGCGACCAAAATGCGTTGCGTGTTCCCTTGAGGAAAGCTCAGAGCACGCAAGGAGGGACCATAGCGACTCTTCAGCAGCCAGTAGTGCAGCTCTTGCAGCACGGCAGGCCTGAGAACTGGAACAGCATCAGGCTCGTCGACCAACCGCATTAATCTTTCAGCGCACAGGACTATATCGTCGTCTAACTGTTCGATGGCGAGCGGCGAGAGCTTCTCCGGCGTGGGTCGGGTCTCGGCAACCTGCGAGGCGATCAGTTGCATGATCGTCATGTCGACCTCAATGGCGACAGCGAGATACGGCTGGCTTCGCGTAGCCTCGACGATTCGGCCGATAACAGGCAGATCCACCGCCACGATCACTGCCTGACCTGCGGTGAATGTTCTTGCCGTCCGACCGACTGTCATCTGCTTCGCACCTTGAAGCACCAAACACACCAACGGCCGATACATGGATCGGATCGGCCCGCTCGGTTTATAGACCCGCATCATGCGCAGGCCCGGGACAGGCGTGATCGCGAGCCCGTCTGCATTTGAATGCTGATCGGCGTAGCGACGCACCGATTCCTTCAAGCGCTCAAGCACCGGAAGTTTGGACATTCTCTTCATACTCATGCCTTGAAATTACACCGAGGAGAGGTGCTCCAGAAGCCACCGGCAGGAATAGGCAACTTTGGAGTAGGTTCAAGCAAAACCGGTCTGCGTCATCTGGCGTTCGAGCACAGTGCTACCGACGCTGGAGGTGTGACATGCAGATTTCAGGGAACACCATACTCATCACCGGAGGGGCCTCCGGCATCGGACTGCGACTAGCGGAAGAGCTTCTTGAGCGCGGCAATCACGTGATTGTTGCCGCTCGCAGTCAAGGCAAGTTAGACCAACTTCTTATCGAACGTCCGGCGCTTGAAGGCCTTGTACTGGACGTCACGGATGCGGACGCTATTCGCGACGTTAGTACCAACCTGGCGCAGCAGTATCCGGACCTGAACGTCCTGATCAACAACGCGGGCATCATGGTTGCCGAGGACTTGACCAATCCGCAGGCTGACCTTACGACCGCGGAACAGATCGTGGCTACAAACTTGCTCGGGCCAATACGACTCACAGCCGCGCTTCTCCCGCACCTTCGGCGCCAGCCCCGATCAACGATCATCAACGTCTCGTCGGGCCTCGCCTTCGTGCCGATGGCTTGCACACCCACGTACTGCGCGACAAAAGCTGCCGTGCACTCCTACACGCTGTCGTTGCGTCGACAGTTCGAAGGCACCACGACGGAAGTCATCGAGCTCATTCCCCCATCGGTGAGGACGGATCTCATGCCGGGGCATGCGACGGATCCGCGTGGCATGCCTCTCGATGAGTTCATTTGCGAGGTGATGGCCTTGCTAGAACGCTCCCCTGCTGAACTCTGTGTTCGCCGGGTGGAACTGTTGCGCAAGGCCGAGGCGGAGCATCGGTTCGAGATGGTGTTCGAACAGCTCAACCCACGCGCACACGCGGCCTGAGCAACAAACCGCACGTCCAAACAACGCTGCAAAGAGGGATTCACCATGCCAAGCGATTCCACGGGCTCGGATAAGAAGAACATATCCCGCCGCCGATTTCTTGCCACCAGTGCGGTGGTTGCGCCGGCCATGATGGCGCTCAGTGCTAACCCCCAAACGTCATCGAAAGCCACTGAAGAGAACGGCAAGGTTGCGGTGGTCACGGGTTCTTCGCGAGGCATTGGTGCTGCCATCGCGAAGCGTCTTGCGCAGGATGGTTACAAGGTGACCGTCAATTGCGTGAAGAACACTGAGTTGGCGGCGGGCGTCGTTCGGGACATTGAACGCGCCGGCGGTCAGGCGATCTGGCGACAAGCAGACGTGAGCGATGCACGTGCTGTTGCGAGTCTGTTTGAGGCCAACGAGAAAGAATTCGGCGGCGTAGACGTCGTCGTGAGTAACGCCGGCATCATGCGACTGGCGCCCTTCGCCAAGATGACTGATGAAGATTTCAACCGGATGATCGACGTCAACATCAAAGGCAGCTTCCATGTCCTGCGCGAAGCCGCTCGGCGTGTGAGCGATGGTGGTCGCATCCTTACTCTATCCTCCAGCATCACACAGCTTCGCTCTCCGACTTATGGTCCTTACGCGGCAAGCAAAGCGGCGCAAGACATGTATGCAGGCGTCCTCGCAAAAGAACTCGGTACGAGACGCGTGTCGGTCAATGCCATTGCTCCGGGCCTGGTGAATACCACTCTGTTTACAGATGGCAAAACCAAGGAGGAGATCCAGGGCTTCGTACAGCGCACGCCTTTTGGCCGATTGGGCGAACCCGAAGACATCGCCAATGTTGTCTCCACGTTAGTGCGCGGCGATGGCGGCTGGGTAACGGGCCAAGTGGTGTTTGTGAATGGCGGAGTGGTCTGAGCGTCCGACTCAGCAGCACGGCTCGAGCGCACGCGCAACGTAGATGGAGGATGTTGTGAGCGAAACGGAAAGAGACGATGAGCAATCGGTCCTCGAGCGGCAGCAGCTTTCTCGGCGCGAGTTATTGACGGCGGTCGCCCTCTCACCGGCAATCTTGGTAGGGTCAACAAGCACCAGCTCAGCGCAGCCTCCTTCAGGTGCTGGACGATCTGCACTTGCACCGGATCTTCTCGATGCATCGGTGCGGCCATCGCTCGCAAACTGGCGGAGGATGGCTATGGCGTGACCGTGAATTGCGTCGTGAACAGGGACTTAGCGGCGGCCTTGGTACGGGCTCGCCGAGAAATGCGCTGACCTCGCGATGGCCGCGATCGTCAGATCCAAGGACTTTGACCTTGCCCGCAAACTCGTTCGGGACCCGGACGGCTCGATTCGCCGGTGGAGTCGCATCTTGAACGAAGATATTGCTGACCTCGCCAATGAACCTCCCAGCAACGCGCCAAGATTTGACGCCTACATCCATTACTACGTGACGCAAGTACGTCTGCTCCTCGACGTATTCATTGGAGTCGGCGAATCGGGACTCGCTGAGTCACTTCGCGAAAGTGCACTAGCTGCGGTTGAGACACCGCCCGCGCGTGACGCTGTCCACGCCGCTCTCTATGCCCAAGGGATTTAGATAGCCGAGGTCCAGCGGCGATCTGTGTGCCCATAAGGACACCATCTGCCAGAGTTTGCCAAAATTTGCCAACAGCGCTACCATTCCCCTTATGACCACGATGAACATTTCCTTGCCAGACTCGCTCAAGGACTTCGTCGACGAGCAGGTCAATGAGCGCGGCTACGGCACGAGCAGCGAATACGTTCGTGAACTCATACGCAAAGAGCAGGATCGCCTGCAGTTGCGCAGTCTCCTACTCGCCGGCGCGTCGTCTGCGCCGACAAAGCCGGTTGACGATGCATATTTCGAAGGTTTGCGCCGCAGAGTCCGGGCCACCAAATCCGGCGCTCGTCGATAATGCCCAAGGCCGTCGTTCCGCGCGAACTGGCCAAGCAGGACGCAGACGAGGCGATCGACTATTACCTGAGCGAGAACGCCCCGGAAGCTGCCCTCGGCTTCATTGATGCGCTGGAGCGAGCGTATAGTCGTATCAGCCGTCATCCGGGCACTGGATCTTCCAGGTATGCCCATGAATTGAATCTTCCCGGCTTGCGTTTCTGGCCGTTGCAGAAGTATCCGCACCTCGTCTTCTACGTCGAAAGAGACGACTACGTGGACGTTTGGCGCGTCCTTCATGGCGAGCGCGATATTCCGGCTTGGATGCGCGAACCTTTATAGGTTTTCTGTTTCGCTATCGCACGTTACGAAGGTGAGCGACGCGCTGTCCACGAAATTGGCGTTGTCCACGCGGCGTGGACAGACGGTCAACAGTGGACAGCTGCTCTGACCTTTGCACCTCGGCGGCATCGCGCATTGCAGGCCGGAGCTTCTCATGCGGCGACCTCGCCCCATGCAAGTGACTTTGGCAACGATGCGCCGGTGAACTCCAAGTGAATAACTCGCCGAGGCTTGAGCGACTTGGCCTTTCGCGACGCATGAAGAATGAGTGGCCGGAACAGAAGCGCATCGCCCGCCTGCACCACACACAGATGCTTGCCGTTGCGCTCGGCCACACTCGCCGCTTCACCGGCTCGCAGCCGACCTTCACGATGTGAAGCAGGAGACACCCACAATGCTCCATTTGTGTCGTCGGCCGGATCAAGATGCAGCCGTACGCTCAGCATCTGCTCGAGAACCTGCACCGGCGGCTGGACATGCACGACGCCTTCTTTCACCGACCAGGATGAGTAACCCTCAGCCTCCTCCTGACTTGCGACCGCAATGGTCAGATCTTGATGCCAAGCCACCTGCCAATTGGCATCCAAACTCTTATTGAAGAGGATCGAGCGGACCAACATGGCTTGCGGACCAAGCACCGGCTCGACCAGAGAACGAACGGTAGCTGACCGGGCCAGTGCAGCGACGCTTGGCACTTTGGCGGCAAGTTCGCGGATACCGGCCGTAGATTCAAGGAGCAATTCTTCCACATCCCGAATGAGATCGAGTCGAGTGCGCTCGTCCAGAACGCCAAATACTATCGCAAAGCCGTCGCGCTCAATGCTGCTCAATTGACTCACGGTTGATTCGATCAGGCTAAGTTGTATTTGGCGAAGCGCATCTGCGAGTATCGCCGATAAGTCGGCGATACTTCCGACTCGCCGGCTCAGTATGATAGCGGCGCTGTCGCGGCGCGCATCATCGTTTACATGGATTGAAGCGCTTGGCGATTGTGACGTCTGCCCCGCACCAACCCTAGTGCCAAATCCAGTGCCAACCTGGGGATTTTGGAGGTATTCCGGGGCCCTCCATCTAACCACAATTCCGTAACTTACGAATTCTTCGAATCGCGGTCGAGTTTTCGAGTCCCTCCCTTTCCACCATCCCTTCCCCTCGGCGCACAACATACTAGTCCGCTCTGGCGCGACTCCAGTGCCGAGTCAGTGCCAAACTCCTGATGTCTACGATTCGCGTGCGATCGGATCCCAGCATCGGGAACACGGAGCTATGAAGTGCGAAGCGAAAGATGAGCCCAGCATGGCACCTGATCTTCGGTATTGGCTTCGCAGCAGTCGGTGTGTATTGGATCATCAAGCGCGAAGTCCCCCTTCGGAATCGAGGGGAGGCCACCATCATTCCACGCCCGCGGCATCTGGGCCGTACTCTTGAGCGTTCTCGCGATGATCCTAGGATTGGTGATTGCCCTCGAAGTGCCGGGGCAGCTGGAGGTGGGCTCGTGTCTCGATAGCGGCGGACGCTTCGACTGCGAGAAGGATGCATGTGATCGCGACACAGATTCATTTCCGCGCTCGTGCGTGCGGTCGGGGCGATGGCTAACGTTTGATTTTGACGCCATCGTCGGGCGAGGGCGTCGCTTCACTCGCTCGCGACTCGCCGGCTCGCTGACTGTGTTGGAGGATGGCGTCACCATGAGCCAGCGCCCAGGCGCACAGAGCCTCGAACGGCTGGCGCAGCGAATGGCCAAGCGGAGTGATTGCGTACTCCACGCCGATGGGCGTCGTGGGTAATACCTTCCGCGTCACCAGACCGTCTCGCTCCAGGCGCTTCAACGAATCCGCCAGCGCTTTATGCGTGATGCCCCCGAGGCGTCGTTTGAGCTCGTTGAACCGGGTAGGTTTCGGACACAGCACGATGAGGATCAGGATGGTCCACTTGTCGGCAATCCGATCCAGCACCGGCCGCACCCTCGGCATGTCGCAGAGCGCGCGATTTGACAACGTCTCGAGGTCGGTATCGCCGGCTATATCTAGGCTATTCATGGTGCGTTCTTGAAAGCAGATACATACCGTATATCTAATCTGCCATCGTTGAAACAAGGTGCTGACGATGGCTCGAATGACGAACAAGGTGGCGTTGGTGGTGGGCGGCGCGAAGGGAATCGGTTTTGCCGTGGCCGAGCGCCTGGCCGCCGAAGGTGCGGCAGTATTCTTTACCGGCCGTCTTGCCGATGAGGTTGAGTGGGCAGCGGA
Organism: Steroidobacter sp.; assembly: GCF_036402275.1. Taxonomy (NCBI): domain Bacteria; kingdom Pseudomonadati; phylum Pseudomonadota; class Gammaproteobacteria; order Steroidobacterales; family Steroidobacteraceae; genus Steroidobacter; species Steroidobacter sp. The sequence continues at coordinate 39,400 of NZ_DASWTF010000026.1, forward strand.
GAAGATCGGGCGAGGAGCGCGGGGTCTGGTTGCGGACGCAAGTGTGCCGCGGGATGTAGCGGCAGCCACTGCAACCATATCCGCGACGCATGGCCGCCTCGACGCGCTGGTCTTGAATGCTGGGATTGCAGAGCCCGCCACGCTCGCCGAAGAGACACCGGAACACTTCGATCGTCTGTTCTCCGTCAATGTGCGCGGCCCGGTGCTCGGCTTGCAGGCAATCGCCGCTGACATGAGCGATGGGGGTTCCATCGTGCTGGTTGGGTCGATTGCCGATGTGATGGGCATCCCCTCGTATGGAACTTATGCCGCGACCAAAGCGGCGTTGCGATCCTACGCGCGCACCTGGACGGCCGAGCTGGCGCCGCGAGGCATCCGTGTCAACGTGGTGAGCCCTGGCCCGACTGATACGGCCATGATGGCTGCCACTTCGGAAGAAATGCGCGCGGCGCTGCTGGATCAAATCCCACTGCGCCGCATGGGCCGGCCCGAAGAAATCGCGGCAGCGACGCTGTTCCTGCTCAGCGACGACGCAAGTTACATCGCGGGCGCCGAGCTGTGCGTCGACGGTGGCATGCGCCAGGTGTGATGCCATTGCCGACACAGGGTCCACAATCCAGATCCCAGCGAGCTTCAACCGTGCTTGCCCTGGCTCAGGTCGCAGTCATCCACCAGCAAGGCGATTTCCTCGGACGGACGCAGGCCCGTAAAAAAAGAATGACCGCTCGGGAGTGGTGCTGTGATCAAACAGGAGAGCCGAGCCTACTTCCGAGCGCTGGGGTGCGCACACGCTTTTGATCCGGGCGCGCTGAAGATGCGCTGCCACCGAGATCGCATCAGCGCGTCGCATTGTTACTTTGAAACTCGCGACAGACCTCGACGCACCAGTCCAGAAACACCTGGACGGTCGCCGAGGGCAGCCGGCGCGACGGTCGCACCGCATAGAGCGGGAATGTTTCGCCGGGCCAGTCGGGGAACAGCTCCACCAGATCGCCCTTTGCGAGCTGATGCCGGATGCTGATCGCGAGCGCCTGCGCAATTCCCATTCCGGCGAGGCACGCCTGGATCATCATATCCGGATCGCTGAACGTGACGCGCCCCCGGGTCTGCACCGGGAGCGCCTGCGAGCGCCGCTGAAACTCCCATGAAAATGGCCGACCGCTCTGTGGGTCGATGAACTGCAAACATTCGTGGCTCGCCAACTGCTTCGGCTCGGCCGGTCGCCCGTGCTTGGCGAGATAGGACGGCGTGGCGACCGTGAGCACCCGCGTTTCGAGCAGTAGTCGCGACGACATTCGCGACGGCGGCTGCGGCCCGAACCTGACCGCGACGTCCACGCCCTCCGCGATCAGGTTTTCGGAATCCGGTTGATGCAGCATCGTGAGCTCGACCGATGGATAGCGCCGCATGAAAGCCGGCAGCTTCGGTCCGAAAATATGCCGCGCGAACACCGGATTCAGACTGACTCGCAAGCCACCACTGACGACGACAGCCGCACCTGAGGTCGCATTAGCCGCCTCCTCCAGCCCCTCCAGATGAGGAGTTGCAAGCTCATACAGGCGCGCTCCCTCGCTGGTCAACCGCAAAGCGCGCGTCGAGCGATCCAGCAAACGCACGCCCAGGCGCTCCTCGAGCCGCGCAACCGCGCGACTGACACCCGAAGCCGACAGTCCCAGCGACTCACCCGCCTGCGTAAAACTCCCGGTTTCCGCAACAGCGGCGAGCACGCTCATTCCCGCAAGCAATCGTCCATCGAAACTCATCACGCCCACCTTTGAATTCTCGCAAAGATGAATTGACCGAACCCCACTGGATCGAAGCGTAGCAGTGAATCAACCTGTGCCCGCAGGAATGAGCTGTTTCAGGAGAGTCGAGATGTTCGTCGTGACGGGAGTTACCGGAAAGGTGGGCGGCAAGCTCGCGCGAACGCTGCTGGCCAGCGGCCAATCGGTCCGCGCGGTCGTACGTTCCGCATCGAAGGGCGATGTGTGGCAAACACGAGGTTGCGACATCGCTATCGTGCCCGATGGCACGGATGCGACGGCGCTCGCGAAGGCGTTCAAAGGCGCCTCGGGCGTGTTCCTGATGCAGCCGCCCGACTATGACCCGGAGCCCGGCTTTCCCAACGTCCAGCGCTTATCGGCCGCAGTTTCGGCAGCGATCGCGCAAGCCAGACCCGACAAGGTTGTGTACTTGTCCACGGTCGGCGCACAGGTCGAACAGTTCAATCTTCTCAACAACGCGCGAATCGTCGAACGAATGCTCGCCGAAAGCGGAATTCCCGTGGCGTTCCTACGCGCGGCCTGGTTCATGGAGAACGCCGCGTGGGATGTCGCCGCTGCGCGCGCAGGGCGAATCGAAAGTTATCTCCAACCGCCCGACCGCGCCATCGACATGGTGAGCACACGCGATATCGGTCGAGTCGCCGCCGATCTCTTATGCGAGCAATGGTCAGGTGTGCGTGTCGTCGAGCTGTCGGGACCACGCAAAGTCAGCCCGCTCGACATCGCCTCCGGTTTCGCAACCGCGCTGGGTCATGCGGTCGACGTTGCCGCGGTCCCGCGAGCTACCTGGGAGCAACGTTTTCGCAGCGAAGGCATGCAGCATCCGCAAGCACGCATGCGCATGCTCGACGGCTTCAACGAAGGTTGGATCGATTTCGAACGCAACGGTACGGAGCAACGCACCGGTTCGGTAGCGCTGGAGGCGGTACTCGCGGAGCTTGCGAACGAGCAATGAACGTTCGCTAGTGAGCGCAAGAAAGCCCACATCCGAAACGCGTGACTGTCCAGCGATCATCTGCTGGAAGAGATTCGTTTCGGCCAATGAACGATACGGCATGCTTTCGGCGCAAAATTTCATGTCGCGGTAGCGTGCGAGCTGACAGACGGTATTTTTATTTTGTGATTGTATTTCGATGCGCGGCGCGATCGCCGCGTTGCTGATCAAACATCGCTTTCTGTTCGGCATGGCGGCGCAATTCTTCTACGTGGGAGCGCAAGTCGGCGTGTGGAGCTTCATGATCGATCGTTGCCAATTCGCTGCAAGGCGCCCGCATCAGTTACGACCATCCACCGGGATGAGCCAGGCAACTGTCGCTCGCATTCTGACCAGAATCGCTTGATTTTACTAATAAACTTCTTTTCTTTACTGAAAACTCGCCATCGTGTGGGCTAGCGTGTATCACCAAGCGCCGGGCACTCTCCATGCGAAGCGATATCCACCACGCGCGCGTGTCGTGAACTCGTCAACGCTACAGCTATTGACAACGCTGGCCATTCGCGACCAAAGTTCGCTCGCGCAATGGCGCGCGGGGGGAAGCAAACATGGATGTTAGGCTTTTCAAACGTCGTTATCGCAGCTGGCGATCGGGCCTGAGCGCGCTGGCAGCGACGCTGGTAATTCTTATAACGTCAGCAACGGCCGGAGCACCGTTTGCATCGGCGGCCACGGTGGACACCGGCGCATGGTACGTGCTGGTGAATCGGCACAGCGGCAAGGCGTTGGATCTATATAACCTCGCGACCAACGACGGCGCGATCATCGCGCAGTGGACTCGCAACGACGGCGCGTGGCAACAGTGGCAGTTCCTGGACTCGGGCGGTGGCTATTACCGGCTCAAGTCGCGGCACTCGGGCAAAGTACTCGATGTTCTGAACTGGTCCACCGCCGATAGCGCTGCGATCGTACAGTGGGCCGACACAAACGGCGCCAATCAGCAGTTCCGGCTGTCGGACTCGGACAGCAACTATGTGCGGCTCATCAGCCGTCACAGCAACAAGGCCGTCGAAGTGCAAGGCGCCTCAACCGCAAACGGCGCGAGCGTCGTTCAATATTCCGACTGGAACGGCGCCAATCAGCAATGGCAGCTGGTGCGTGTCGACGGAACAACGCCCGGCGGAACATTGCCAACGTCGATTCGGTGGAGCTCCAGCGGTGTGTTGGCGGGCCCGAAACCGGACTCCGCGCATGGCGATGTAGTAGCGATCAAAGATTTCACGGTCGTTCGGCATAACAATGCATGGCAGGTCTATGCGACGACAGCGAGCCCGTCGCAAGGCTGGAACCTGGTGCACTTCGCGTTTGCGGACTGGCCGCAGGCGAACGCGGCAACACATACCTACTTGGACACGGCCACGCCGATCGGCCGCGGCTATCGAGCGGCACCGCATATCTTCTACTTCGCGCCACAAAATCTGTGGTACCTGGTCTATCAAACCGGCCTGCCCACCTACTCCACCAGCACCGATCCCAGTAACCCTCGCTCGTGGACGACGCCGCGAAACTTCATGAGCAGCGAGCCGGCGATCGTGACGCAGAACAAGGGCAATGGCTCCTGGCTGGACTTCTGGATGATCTGCGATGCCGCCAATTGTTATTTGTTTTCCAGCGACGACAACGGGCACATCTATCGATCGCAGACCACGCTGGCGAACTTCCCGAACGGCTTCGGCAACACGGTGATCGCGCTACAGGACTCGCGCTTCGCCTTGTTCGAGGGCAGCGCGGTCTACAAGGTCACGGGAGTCAATCAATATCTGTTGTTGCAGGAAGCGATCGGCTCGGATGGACGGCGTTGGTATCGCTCGTTCACGTCGAGCAGCCTGGCCGGGACGTGGAGTCCGCACCTCGCGACCGAGTCGAATCCCTTCGCTCGATCCAACAATGTCACCTTCAATGGCACCGCCTGGACGCGAGATTTCAGCCATGGGGAGCTGATCCGGGCAGGTAACGATCAGACGCTGCCGTTGAATCCGTGCCGGATGCAGTTCCTGTATCAGGGACAAGACCCGAGCGCGGGTGGTGACTACATCCGCCTGCCCTGGCGGATGGGCCTGCTGACCCAAAGCAATTCTTCCTGCTAGTGACGTGAAACGACTCGTTCTGAACGACGAAGCAAATTGTTAGCGGTATCTTTTTCAATCTAGGGGGATTATCCGATGAGACAAGCAACGAGCAGCACCGGATTCTTGAAGGTGGGCGGACCCACCATGAGGATCCTCGCGATAGGAATGATGGCGGTTACTTTCCTGTTCATGACAGGGCTCGTATCGGAAGCCGAGGCACAAAGCTCCACGATCGTGGTGCGTGCCCGCGGCACCGCCGGCAGCGAATCGATCACGCTGCGTGTCAACAACATCAATGTTACGAGCTGGACGCTCACGACGAGCTACCGGGACTACAGCGCAGCCACGAATCTCTCCGGCGGCATTACAGTGGCGTTCACCAACGATGCCAGTGGCCGCGACGTGCAGGTGGACTACATCACCGTCAACGGGCAAGCGCGGCAGGCGGAGGCTCAGAGCTACAACACGGGGCTCTACGCCAACGGACGTTGCGGTGGCGGCAGCAACAGTGAATGGATGCACTGTAACGGCGCTATAGGGTTTGGGGACGTGGGTGGCGGCGGGCCTCGCCCGGAATTTTTCGTCGGCAACATCACAACCAACGGCAACGTGCGGTCTGATTTCATTCAGTATTGGGACCAGATCACGCCCGAGAACGAGGGCAAGTGGGGCACGGTCGAACCGACGCGCGATGTATATAACTGGTCGGGCCTCGACCGCGCGTACAACTATGCGATCGCGAACAACATCCCCTTCAAGCACCACACCTTCATTTGGGGTAACCAGGCGCCGAACTGGATCAACAATCTGAGTGCATCCGAACAGGCCGCGGAGATCGAGGAATGGATTCGTGACTACTGCGCGCGTTATCCAAGAACGGCATTGATCGACGTGGTGAACGAGGCCACGCCAGGCCACGCGCCGGCGGGCTTTGCGCAGAACGCGTTCGGCAACAACTGGATCATCCGTTCCTTCCAGCTGGCGCGGCAGTATTGCCCCAACGCCGTGCTGATCCTCAACGACTACAACGTGCTGAGCTGGGACACCGACAGATTCATAGAGATGGCGAGACCGGCAGTCAACGCCGGGGTCGTCGACGCGCTCGGGGCGCAGGGCCACGGCCTCGAGGGCCAGTCTCTGACCAGCATCCAAAACAAGCTAAACCAAGTGGCCGCGCTGGGCCTGCCCATCTACATCACCGAGTACGACGTTGCCAGAACCAACGATCAGGAGCAGTTGCAGATCATGCAGACCCAGTTCCCGCTGTTCTACAACCATCCATCCGTGGACGGAATCACGCTCTGGGGATACGTGGTTGGCAGCACCTGGGTGAATGGCAGCGGCTTGATCTACAGCGATGGCAGACACCGTCCCGCGATGACCTGGCTGATGAACTACCTGGGACGCTAACTTTGTTTCTATCGATGCGAGCCTCGCAGGTGCAGGCCGCCAGCATGACGCCCCTCCACGGAGGGGCGTCATCTAGTTGAGTATCAAGCTACATTCGGTTGGACCCGCCAATAGGTCACGTACCGCTCGATGACTCTACGGACAAGCTTGGGCGAGGGTCGCCTCATTTGGACCTGCGGCGCCGGCTCATTTTGGTCCGGCTCTGGGCGGACTGTTGACGTTCGAGGCGGGCTTCTCCCCACTTGGCGAGCATGTCGATGATCGGTTTCAGGCTGCCGCCTTCCTCAGTCGGCCGGTATTCGACACGTAACGGCACCTCGGCGTAGACCGTGCGCTTGACCAACCCAACTGCTTCGAGCTCTCGGAGCTGCTTTGTCAGCAGGCGTGGCGTGATGCCCGGAAGGCGGCGGTGGAGTTCGTTGAAACGCAGGCATCCGAATTCGAGAAGGTGATGGAGCACGACACCTTTCCAGCGTCCGTCGATAAGGTCGAGCGTGACTTCGACCGGACAGCCCGGAACAGTACCGTAGCGCTTCACCTTCATCCCACTACCCATTGAGGAACTACCTACGCCAAATGAGTGTAGCCCGAAAGCGCGCTTTCGCGTCAATGTAGCGCATCGAAACAACAGGACCGCTACATGAGAGCCATCACCTACCACCGAGGCGCGGTTCCGGTCGACTCCACGCGCTTTTCCCTGGTCGAAAAGGAGCTGCCGGTTCTTCGAGAGCGAGACATTCTCGTTGCCGTGAAGGCGGTATCGGTCAACCCCGTGGACACCAAGATTCGTAGCGGGCAGGTGGATATGGGAGAAGCCGTCGATGTTCTTGGCTTCGATGCCGCCGGTATCGTTCTCTCCGTGGGTTCCGAGGCCACCTTATTCATGCCTGGTGACGAAGTGTTTTACTCGGGAGATCTGACGAGGGCAGGCGCAAACGCGCAGGTGCATGCGGTCGACGAACGTCTCGTTGGCCGCAAGCCGACGAAGCTGAGTTTTGCAGAAGCGGCCTCTCTACCTCTTTCAGCAATTACGGCTTGGGAGCTTCTCTTCGGGCGCCTCTCGGTTGAGCGCGGCCGTCGGCGGGATGGCGCCATCCTCATTCTTGGCGGGGCTGGTGGCGTTGGATCCGTGCTAATCCAGCTGGCACATCAGCTGACAGGACTGCAAGTGATTGCCACGGCGTCGCGAGAGGAGAGTCGGTCGTGGTGTCTGTCACTTGGAGCACATCACGTGATCGACCATACCCGGGACTTGCGAAACGAGCTCGCCGCCCTCGGTGCACCGCCCATTACCCATATCGCCGCACTCACCCAGACAGATCGGCATTGGACGGCGATCGCCGGACTCATTGCCCCGTATGGGAAAGTCGGCGTAATCACCAACCATGATGCATTGGATGTCGCCCCCCTCCGAGCGAAGAGCGCCTCCGTACACTGGGAAGACATCGTGACGAGGTTTGCTATTGGAGGCGAGGCCCTCACGGGACATCACGTCATCCTCAATGAGATTGCCGCTCATGTAGATGCCGGAGTGTTGCGCTCGACCGCAAGGCAAGTCATCGGAAATCTATCTCCGGCATCGCTCGCCTATGCTCATGCCCTAGTCGAGAGTGGGCGAATGACAGGCAAAGTCGTATTAACGATCGACCTCTGAAGCCGCAAGACTCGAGGGCCGCAGCCAAGGGACTGCAGCGCGGCGAGTGTCGTCTGGCCGCCACCCCCGGCCCCGCCGAAATAGAAGTCACTCCTACTGGCGACAATCGACTCGGCAGACTTCGCCATCGCGTACACTGCACGCAAGTGCATGCCGCCATTCACGCGCCGAGGAAACACATTGAAACAGCCCAACTATCGCCAGCAGAAGAAACAGCGGGAAGAGTCGAAGCGCCGAAAAAGCGAGGCCAAACGACAGCGCAAAGCGCAGACTCCACAGCCCACTGCACCCTTACCGAACGGATGAGCTTGAAAACACCTCAGCGGCTCATGGGGTGATGTCCCCGGCCGCTATTTGGGTCGGTAATCCTTGTTGCGTGTCTCGAACGCCCGGATCTCCCTCTCGGCCTCGCTCCGGGTGAGGCCGTAAACGTCTTGAATTGCGTTCAGCAACGCGGCTCGCTGCCCGGCGATCGCTTGCAACCGGTCGTCACCGAGCTTCAGCCAGCGAGCCTTCACCGTACCTCGGAACTGGGCCCAGTTGCTCTCTGCTAATGTCCAGTTCATATATATGTCATCACAAGGTCGTGGCAGGGTCGCGCAGCCTACTCCTGTTCGCGGCGACATGCCGAGGTTTCGGTGCACCTCTGCACCCGCAGACGATCTACAAATGCGCGCTCTCGTACGCCACCAGGCGGGACCTGAGCCTGGCTATCGCCGCTCCCAACTCTGCACGAGTGCTTGGAGACGCCGGTAATTCCCGCCTGAGAAGCTGATCTACCGCGTCATGAGCCAGGCGAGCTTTCTTGTAGTGCTTGCGCGCAGTCGCGTAGCTCGGCGCTCGATCGGACAGGTCCATGTGCTCAAGCGCGAGCCGGATATCCTCGGCCATGGATTCGCTGGTCTTCTGCTGACGCATCAGCAATTCCGGTGAGTATTCCAATCGCGCGCTCCAGTGTCGCGGACGATCACTCGTCGCGGTCGAGTTTCGACTGCTTGGCAAACCGGTAGTCCACGGCCGCCCCCAAGCCGAGCTCCGTCGCTTTGTGACGAACCGACTCAGACCCGCGATGCAGCTGCGCAGCCAATTGCATCACGCACTCATCCGCATGCTGCCAGCCTCTCGCAGTCCGCCCTTGCAAGAACGATTTCAGCTGCGAGATCTCATGCTCCTGCCATTCTCCCTCGGGCTCCGCCATAGACTCGCGATATCGTTCGGCCGCCTCATCGTCACGCACTGCCTGGGTCAGCACTTCGATGAGCGTCGACTTGTAGTCCGAGGGTATGTTGCTCGTGACCACGAATCGAAGCGCAGCGTGCAACGCCGCCGGCCGGTTTGAATTGCTCATGTCCTCACCCGGATGATCATCTCTCGGCCACTACGATGCACGCGCCGTCCTGCTTGCGGAAGCCCAACTCGCATTGCCAATCGTCTCCCGAATAGTTGATGAATGCATTAGGCGGCACTCTCACAGCGACGCAACTGCCAGCTTGCTTGCGAAAGCCACGGTGGCAGCGCCACTCGCTACCTGTGTCGTTGAGGTACGCATTGGTCGGCACGACGATGAGGGAGCACTGGCTGCCGCTTCGTTGAAAACCACGCTCGCACTTCCAATCGTCGCCGGAGCGCGCCAGATATGCGTTCGCTGGAAGTTCGATGGCTACACACTCGCCACCTGATTCTCTGAAGCCTCGCTCGCACTCCCATCCGACGCCGTACATCGAGTCGAGCAAATAGGCATGCGCGGGCAGCGCGATCTTCACACAGGAATCGCCGACAGCTCGATAGCCGCGATTGCAGCGCCAGCCCTGGTCATAGCTGGAGTCCACGGCATAACCGTTCGCAGGAATCTGCACGGCCGCGCAGTTCTCCCCTGAGCGGCGATACCCGCGCTCGCATTGCCACGAGCCCCGTGAATCCAGATATGCGTTCGACGGAACCACCACCCGAACACAACGCCCCTGCGTCTCCTGATAACCCCGCATGCACTCCCAACCGCCACCATAGCTTCTCTGACGTGAATTCTCGGGAATGGCGGAACTCGAATCCTGCGCGTGACTGCATATCGTGACCGTAACGAGCAATACCGCCGCACATCCGGCGACGAGCCGGTTAATCGCCGAAACGCGCAAATCGTTCTCCATGGGGACGAAGTGGCCCGCAGTGTGCGCGCATCAGCCTCCTTTAGATAGATAAATATGTTTTTCGGGACTCGCGCGCGGCAGCCTGCCGCTGATCGAACGGAAGGTTGTTGTAATCGTTCGAGTTCTACGCAGAATCTTCGGCACGCATCGCGTCCGTCACACCTCCCTCTGCGTAGGAATCCGCGAGCAGCGAAGATTTAGCTATCTATCTGGGCCAGCAAGGCGCACACTCGTTTGGTCCGGCTACATGCGCGATCGAGCAATCTACGGCGTTATCGCATCCGCATGGACAGGCGGCGCTCCAGCGCCCCCCACTGTCCTATCCCAAGCGGAGTAACCATGTTGCACGATCTATCTCGCCAGCTACGGCAACTGCTGAACGAAGGCGCCTGTTCGAAAGCCGGGCGGCGGCATCCCGCCGATACAGGCGGCAACATTATCAGATTGCGCGCACCAACCCTCACAGCCCGCGATCGGACCTCGCAGAACTGGCGACAACGCTTGTTGACCAAGCAAGGCGCCTGGATGTATGCGGCGAGCGTCGATAAGGGCGATCGTTGCTCGATCGCGATCCTGGATACGCGCGGTATGGTCGTCGCATGGCACGATACCCTGCCAGGCGCCAAGGCGTTCGATCTCAGAGTCGCTGGCGCTCACGTCTCACAGTTCTATTTGCCGCACGACGTGACTTTCGGGCGGCCACATAGCGGCCTGGTAGCCGCATGCCTTCACGGCTCCGATACACAACAGAGATGGCACCGGCGGCCGGGGGGAACGATCTTCTGGGCGGTCACAATCATCCAGGCCATGCGGCTCAAAAGCGGCGAGCTGAACGGCTATTCCCATGTGACCCGCTACGCGCAGGACCCTCGCGAGCGTATCGTGGCGGACGCGCGACGTGCGCCTCGACTGGATCCGGTGTGTTATGGAGCGATGGCAGTCGCTTGAAAAGACCATGTCGTGCGCGACGGTCGTTGCAGTTCGACGAGCACCCCAGCATGACGCTCGGCGCATCGTCTGTCGTTCCGACACATGGGAATTCCTGCGTGATCTGGGCCAGACGTTCGGCTGGCATCCCCGAGGCACCACGTATGTGACGAGTGCCCGGCAGAATCCCTCAGCGCCCGAACCGATACGCCACAACTATCAGCCGGGCGGCATGCACGACTCCAAGCGAATCGAAGCAGCGGACGCGACCGAATGGGCGAGTGCGCTGCAGGTGGCAAAGCGTTCCCCCTATTTCAGCGGAATGATGCGTGCTCACATCGGATTGGGCCGCTCGAGCGAGCAATCGCTGTTGAATATCCTGGATGAGTTCATCCAGTTCGCACACGACGGCGCATTCGTGTTCTCGCTCTGCGCGGAGGCGGAGCTTCCAACAATCGCATGAGCTCCAGGAGCAGCTACAACCTTAGCCGTGGGCGAACTGGTGTCCGCTTTGCTGCGCGCGACAGTTCGCCTCACTGGTTGACCGATTCATTCCTCGACTGCTTCTCCACGACCACCGTCCCTTTATCCACGACCATTACAAATACGCACGCAACGAAGCCGAGGAAGGCAAGCGGCCCCCACATGAACTGGAAGACGACGCGCGTTTCCTCGAGCTCCTCGATCGCAGTCGAGCGATCGCGCACAACTTTCCCGTTCACAACTATTTGCGCCGCGAATTTGTAGCTCTTATCGAGAGGCATTTTCGCCCAGAACCAATGAATCTGCCCTGCTCCACCTGCGTAGCGGGGGTGAATGCAAGTGTGCCTTCCTCCGAAGTTCTCGCGACAGGAGAACTCCTCTTTGTCACCGCCATTTCTCGTAATCATGGTACGCGGGCCCGCTCTCCCTACCGACTTGGTCGAGATCGTTCCTTCACTAAACTGCATGTCCGCCAATGACGGCACGGCCGACGCAGGAATGACAGTCAGCGCAGGCAGCAATCCGACAATAACGAACAGCGCAAACAAAAGTAGAATGCGCACCCAGAGCCACACCGGGTTTTTCCTCGGTCTGGCGCTCTCACCCAGCTTCATCGAGAATCCTCTGGATCCCATGCACAACATATGGATCCGTGTCAGCCATCGTCATCTGCGGAATGGTAGTCGCCACCGACGCCGAGTTGAATGTATTCTAATCGATCTACATTGGCCCCATCGCAGGTTATTCATGTCTTCCATTCAGCGAGTCCTGCCCATCGTCCGAGCTCTCGATGGAGCGACGCTCTCGGCAGGCACTTTCTCCGAGGCTTGTGTCAAGGCAGGCTGGCCTGCACCGGTCGACGACGGCGTCGGCCTGTGGGATGTGGAGCATCCAGATGAAGGGACGTATCTCGTCCTCGACACCACCACGAAGCCCATCACGCTCATTTGTCGATTGGAGCAGGATGACGACTACGACGCCGATGAGATGCTCGAGGACGATGAGCTTCGCCGCGAATTCGACGCGAGCTTCGAGCAAGCCCTCGCGGCGCTCCGCGCCTGCTTTCCTACCACGCTGGCCGAGGGAACCTACGAGAAGCCCTACAAGTGGCGGTTCGCGCATTTTCAGGGGCTGAATTCAGTGATCGCGCTGGAGCAGAGCGAATACGATCCGCAGTTCGGCGTGCAGCTCGTGCTCGTACTACAGCCGCTTCCTCGCAAACCGCATCGGACTGCAATTACATCGGAGTGGTAGGCGAGGCGTACTTCGACCTGGTCGCAGCCATTTTCGGACCCGACACGGCCGCTGCGAGGCTGATCTATGCATTGGTCGGCCTGTCGGCGCTGTATCAAATTTTGCCGCTGTCACGCGCCTTCCAGATCGACGAGCCTCGAGCGGAAGCTGCCGCGCGGCACGTGTGAGCTGATTGCCGGAGTACCCTACGATCGGTCGGTCCTCGAGGGGGAAGCGCGCCAACAGCGCGCTTCCCAAGTCGGATGATCGGGTGCACCCTGCCGTGCGGTCTAACGATCAACACACGCTCGAATGCTTATGTAGTTTCCTGCGCCCGTGACTCGCGTTCGGCCCGATGCTTGATGAGTCGCAGTATCGACTGGTGGAAATCGTCGAACACGAAGTCGCCCCATAGATCGCCGTAGAGCTTCAGGTTCGAGCGATTCGCGTACGTCGTCTGTAGCGTCACTTCGCACTGCTCGGCGCTCAGCGGACGGATCGTATAGGCACCGGAGACCACCGTGAAATATTCGCCGCCGATCTCCACATGCCGATCGAGCGCATCGCGCGGGATCGAGCCGGGCGGAATGTCGAAGTCATAGGAAAGTCGGTAGGGAGGTTGCCACTGTGTAACGACTTCCTTGAATTGCACGCCCTTCTCCCACTGCGACGTTCTTACCGCGCCAACGCCGGCACCATCCATCGCCGCTTGCAACGGGCGCGGTACACCGATGGCATGCGTGTAAGAGAAACCGAGTTCCTCTTTCTCGATGTTCGAGACCGATGTGAGATTGTTCCAGATCTCCGTGGCGCTCGCGTCGATCACGACGGTATTCACCACAGTGCGCTCGTGCGAATCGGGCGTCAGCCGCGATTCCAAAGGCGCGAACGCTACCGGCAGCAGCGCGAAGCAGCTCACAACCGCACCGTTGTACCTGACGAGCCGCAATGCCAGCCCCATCGCGAGACCGCCGATGATCGAGGCGATCATGAAGACTGGCAGCACCAGCATGATGCAAATCATGCCCTCGATGAACAATACGAACATCGCGATCAGGAAGAACACCATCGTGCCGATGGCCGTGCCGATCTGCGCACCCACCGAAAGACGGCCGGCGCGAGAGCCAAAGAACACGGCGATGGCGCCCGTGGCGAACGGCGCCAGCAACAGAAACGAGGTGGAAACGATCTCGTACTCGTTGTGTAAGGCATCCCACTCGAACATCAATCGCAGCAGCAGCCCATACAACGCCCCGATCACGAGGCCGATAGTGCGTGGATAGTTCTTCATTCGTGTGCCGGATGCCGCTCCTGCGGCTTGTTCATTCGCCCGGCATCCTAGCTGAATGGGCGCGACACCGAACGCCACGAGTCGTGTTTTTTACCTTCAGGCCGTGGCTTTATTTCGAGCGTTTCACCAAGTTCAGAACTTGGAGACGCGCATGAACGGACGATGTTTACAGCGAGACGCAAGTCCTTGCCGGACGGGCAGCCATGTCGTCCACTGCGCGAATGCCGTCCGCTTCGCAAACCTCCGCTCGCCAACTCGCCATCCGGGCTCTGATAGCGTCGCCGTTCCTGCTTCCAGGGGCCTACATGCTATTGATGGGCCTCGGTTGGATACCTATAGATCCATCGCGCTTGCATGTGCCTGGTTGGGTGCTCGCCATCGTGAGTCTGCCGTTCGTGGGCGTCGGCTTGTACGTTTTGGACCTCCCCTGGATCAACCAGATGCGCAACGTGATGGTCCTGATGCTGCTCGCGGTGGTCGTCATGTTCAATTGGATGGCCTTCACGCAGGAGCGGCTCTGCTTCACCAGCCATCCGCAGCGTCGGCCGCGAGAGCGTCATGAGGTTTGCGAACCAGACACGGGCAATCGCACCCCGCTCATTGCCGCGGCCTTGCTCGCCGACATCATAGTCATCGGATTCGTGGCTCGTGATTTGCGCAGGCACTTTCAATCGCGTGGGAAGCGCGCCGAGCAGCGCGCCTCCCGAACCGATTGACAGTTAGTGACGAGCTGTTTGCTGCGTCGTTTGTTGTGTCGACATCTGCTCGCTGCCGCCCTGCTCCATCGATACTCGCAGCGTGTTATGCACATCCTTCACGCCGCTGATGTCTTCGGCGCATTCCTCCGCGCGACGTTTATCGTCACGCGAGCTCACCGATCCTGACAGCGTGACTTCGCCGTTTTTGACTGTGACTTCCAGATTCGAGGCGTCGATTTCTGGATCATCGGTCAGGCGCTCGCAAACGTCCTCACGAATGCGATCGTCGGAACGCTGATAGCCGCGCGGTCCGCGGCCGCGAAATTGACCCATGCCGTATCCATATCCACCACCCCGTCCATAACCTTGGCTACTGCCGTAGCCACCGCCATAACGTTGGCTGCTACCGTAGCCACCGCCATATCCTCGGCCGTACTCCCCACGCTCATAATCCCGACCGTAGCTACCGGAACCGAATCGGCGACCCTCGTCGCGTTCGCCGTAACCTTCATAACCACCTTGACCGTAAGAGCGGCGTGAAGAGTAGTCGCTCTCAGGACTCCAGTTGCTTTCTCCCCACCGCTGACCCGCGCCGCTGTACTCGCGCTCGGAGGAGCCAAACACCCCGCCGCGCTCGCGACCATAGCGACCCTCGTCGCGCCAATCCTCACCGCTACGCCAGTCTTCGCTCATCGAGCGCCCCCATTGGCGATCACGATCCTCGCCGTGACGCTCGCGGCCTCGCCATAAATCTCTCAGTGCCATGGCAGAACTCCTCATCTAATGGTTGAGGTGAGCCGCTGCAGCAGCCCACCGGAAGTCGACTGCGCTGAAACGGATGTTCCGCACTCGCTGGCAATGCGGGACTGAAAGCACTGGTTCCGGAGATTTGCTCCGCCGACATCGATCGTGTTCGGACTCGATAAAGCCGCCACGCTTGTAGAGTTAGCGCCATGGCGCGATGCAACCGTTTCCGCGACTGCAACGGCCTGTGCTAGCGACGCTTTTGTGCTTTGGAAGAACTCGTCGAATGTCGAACGTGGCTCACCAGCGCGCGGAGCTTGGGCGCCAGGTTTCTGCGATCAGGGAAATAGAGATAGAAGCCGGGGAATCGCGGGCAGAAAGCTTCCAGCAGCGGCACCAGCTCGCCGCGCTGGAGATACGGCCGAAACGTTTCCTCCATGCCGAACGTGAGCCCGCCGCCGGCGACCGCCGTGCGAACCATGACCCACATGTCGTTCGTCGTGACTCGCGGATTGACGGCCACGTCGAACTCTCGTCCGTCTTCTTCGAATTCCCAACGATAAGGTTGGGCGCGCGGTGAAGGCCGCCAGCCGATACAGCAGTGCCGGGCTAATTCTTTTGGATGTTTCGGGGGGCGATGGCGTGCGAGATAGGATGGGGCGCCAACGACCAGTTGGCGCTGGTTGTCCGAAACCGGCACGGCGATCATGTCCTGTTCGATGACTTCACCGAGCCGCACGCCTGCGTCGTAGCCTTCGGCCACGATGTCGAACTCCTCGTCCGTGATGGTGATGTCGAGCTGAATGCCAGGATGGCTGTCGACGAAGCTCGCAAGCAGCGGACCCGAGATGAAACGCTCCGCGATGGAGGACACCGCGACCCGCAGCAGGCCCGAAGGCGCAGCCTCGCGATCGCGCGTGGCGTCGAGCGCAAGGCCGACTTCGCTGACCGCGGGCGCGACGCGCCGATAGAGTTCCTCGCCAGCCTGCGTGAGACTCACGCTCCGAGTCGTGCGTTGGACCAACGCGATACCCAGACGGTCTTCCATCCGTCGAATCGTCTGACTCACGGCGGAGCGAGTGACGCCAAGGTGACGAGCGGCGGTGGTGAAGCTCTTCGCTTCCGCGACTGCAAGGAATACCGCGACGCCATTCAGATCGACTGCCATTGGTTCGACAACCTACCGGAGCCTCTCGATCGCGGCAACCTCTTGTTCGATCAGCGACGCCGGAAAATCATTCCGCCGTGATGGAGAGTGTTCTCGTCCACGAAGTCGCCGTCAGCCGTGAACCCGGTATCGTCCCAATACTCGATGTGAGTACCGGTGATTTCATAGCGGCCCTGATAGGCGCTCTGCCGCCGCCCGCGCGCTTCGTCGTAACGACCGTTGGGTAACAGCTCGTGGCGGATGTTCCCGTCATCGGTGACCCACATGCCAACATACGGATGAGTCGACATAGTTTGCTCCTTTGGCGCCGGAATACGGCGCAGTACATCGTCATAAGGTGCGAGATCGAGAAAGGCCCACACTTCGACCGCCTTCCCGTCCTGCATGCGAAATATCCACGCGTAACGATTTCTGTACTCGCCCCCATCACGAGCAACGGCGCGGCCTTCCCAGTGCGCGATCACGTGATCTCCGTCGGCGAAGATTCGTACATCGATTGGCCGCACGTTCGACGAGAGACGCGACGTGAATGGGCGGACAGCTTTCTCCATGAAGTCGGCTCGGCCGCGGAAAACACCGGCACTGCTGCTCGATCCTTCGATGCGCCAGACCACATTCGGAGCGATCACTTCGTCGAAGAACCCCGCCCCACCCTTCGCCCAGCGATCGAATGCCGCCGTGACGATGCGCCGGTTGTCTTCGGTACGGTGTTGAGGTTCGCTCGATCCGGCTATAGCGGCCGCGAGAATCAAGCCAGCGGTCATGGCGATCAGTCCTGCGCGCCTCATCGCCCTACTCCGCCGCCAACGAGCGGCGCGCGACCTTGGCGCCGCCGAAGATGAGCTGCTGTACCAGTGGCCGATCGACGAAGCGCGCTGGGAAGATCGGATCGATTGCACTGACTTCATTGAGGCGTGCGCGCTGCTCGTCGGAGAGCGACACACTCAGTGCACCGAGGTTGTCTTCCGCCTGCGCAATCGTGCGTGCGCCCATGACTGGCGCGGTCACGGCCGGGTTCGAGAGGGTCCAGGCCAGCGCGATCTGCGAAGGTGTCGCACCGGTCTCCTGGGCCATTTCACGGACAACGTCCGCAATCCTCAATGTGCGCTCACTCAGCTGGCCGCTAGAGGCAATGACGCCTTTGCGTGTTGCTGACACGCTGGCTTCGCGTGAATCTGTCACGTCCGCGCGCGTGTACTTTCCCGTAAGCACGCCGCCACCGAGCGGCGACCAAGGCAGCACGCCCATTCCAAGCGCTGCAGCCATCGGAAGGAGCTCGTGCTCTACAGTGCGTTCGATGAGGCTATATTCGATCTGCAGGGCAACCAGGGGCGACCAGCCGCGTAGCTCCGCAAGCGTCTGCAACTGCGCGATGCGCCAGGCAGGAGTGTTGCAGATGCCGGCGTAAACAATCTTTCCGGTGCGCACCAGATCGTCGAGTGCACGCATCACCTCGTCGGGCTGCGTGGTGAAGTCCCAGGCATGCACATAGAGCAAATCGATTCGGTCCGTGCCGAGCTGCCGCAGGCTCTGCTCGACGGAACGCTGCATGTTGAGTCGGTGATTGCCGCCGGAGTTGGGATTTCCCGGCTGGCGCGCCATCGTGAATTTCGTCGCGATCACCAGGCGCTCACGCTTCTCGCGCATGAACTCGCCGAGCAGTTCTTCAGAAGCGCCATCCGTGTAGTTCACGGCGGTGTCCACAAAATTGCCGCCGCGATCCACATACATATCGAAGATGCGGCGCGCCTCCGTTGCATCGGCGCCCCAGCCCCAGTCCTTACCAAACGTCATTGTGCCGAGTGCAAGCGGTGAGACGCGCAGGCCAGAGCGGCCCAGCAGGCGGTACTCGTCAAGTGAACTCATCTCTCAGTCCTCGAAGTGCAGGAGGTTTCGCTGCCTGCCGGACAAGTTAAGTCCGGCAGACGGCGAAGAGAACTGCTCACCGCTGGACGCTGAGGTAAGGTTTTCTAACCAATGAATGCCGATCTGACGGGCCGCGGCTCACGGCGCGAGGCCATGAATCTCGCCCGGATGGCTCATCGATCCGGTCAGGTGACGACGATCGGCCGCCCGCCGGTCACAATCAACGTGTGCTCGAACTGCGCACCGCGGCTGCCGTCGGGTGTGCGGAGGGTCCACCCATCGGCGTCATCCACGGCCATGGTCGCGCTGGTCGTAAGAAACGGCTCGATAGTAATGACGAGCCCTGCTCGCAACACGGTTCGATCGTCGCGATCGTATGTGTTCGGAACACTCGGCGCTTCATGGATATAACGTCCGACGCCATGGCCGCAGAGATTGCGAATGACTTGAAAACCGCACTGCTTGGCTCGCCGCTCGACGGCGCGCCCGATGTTACGCAGAGGCTCACCCGCCCGCGCCTTCGACATGCCGTCCTCCAACGCGAGACGTGTCGCACTCAGCAACGCGCTCGCCTGCGCCGAGACCGCGCCAACGGGGAAGCTCGCCCCAGTGTCAGCCCAGTAGCCATCGAGCTCCGCGGAAACGTCGATATTGACCAGGTCTCCGGCTTTCAACACACAGTCCCGCGAGGGGACGCCATGAGCGAGCCGATCATTGACGCTGATGCAGGTGGCGCCCGGAAATCCATAGGCGAGCTGCGGAGCTGACCGCGCACCGTAACGGTCCAGAATCTGCTTGCCGATAGCGTCGAGCTCCGCTGTAGTCACGCCCGGCGCGACATGCGCACCCATGGCGTCACGGGCTTCGGCGACCACAGCGCCAATGCGTTTCAACCCTTCAATGTCCTGCTCGTCGTTGATCGACATCGTTCATTCCCCAACCGGGAGACACCTCCTGAGCTTTTTACCGCATCACGATCCGCCGGCCAACGTGAACCGGGCATTTCGGCAACGTAAATCGTCCGGAGGTCAGCCGGTAGCCACGATGGCCCGCCAAACAGCCCCTATATGAAGGTGCGCGCCGCCGCCCGCTCGGCCCTTTTTACTTTCTTCGCCGCACGCTTCTCGTCGAGCGTCCTGGTCGGTTTTTTCTTCTCGTCTTTTTTTCGATTCTCGCCCTTGCTCATAGGTCACCTTTTGATTTCTCGCCACAACGGCGATCGATCATTGACTCAGGTCGTCCTTCGGGCGTCGGTGCGATAACGAACATAGTCCGCCCGAACACAGCCGCGATCCTGCCCGGCTCGGGCACAACGCTCGCTAAGTTCGCTACCGTACCGACGCATAGGACGGCTCGGGCGCACAGTCCCCGTTCGCATCTTCGCGGGAGAACCGTCTTGCCCTCCATCTACCATCGTCGTTTGCGCCGACGTTCCGCGATTGCCCTCGGCATTTCGAGCGCAATACTGCTGGCGGCCTGCGCGGCCAACAGCACTGCCGCAGCCCAGAGCGAGGCCCGTGACCAAAAGCAGAAGTTGGAACACCGGCGCGACGTGAACGCCGACGCCCGTCGTGACGCGGACCGACTGCGCCATGAGATAGACGAGTTGCAGGCCGAGGCCATCGACCGTGGCTTGTTGCTGACGCTGGGCGACGCACTGTTCACCACCAACGACGCCACCTTGAGCCGCAGCGGCCTTTACCGGCTCAACGCCCTGGCCGGGTTTCTCGAGAACTATCCAGAGCGCGCCGTGACGATCGATGGCTATGCGGGCGCGGGCGGCTATCGGTACGACCTGGCCTTGGTCAAGCGCCGCGCCGAGGCGGTCAAGGCCTATCTCGTCCAACAAGGGATCGCTCCGAGTCGATTCACTGTACGCGGCAATCGTGCAGCTCTCCCGGACGACGGCTCTGCCCCTGCTCAGCAACCCCTGCGACGAGTCGAGGTGATCATCGAAAATTCCTCGACGTCGGGCTGAACCGCACATGCGCCGTCCTACGACCGCAAACCGCTGGCCCACGCCGCACCGCCGATACACAGGCTGCTGGCGCGAGAACCCATGGATCAACGCTGCTATGTCGCGCTCGATCGCCTCGCTGCGCGAGCAGAGCGCCGAAGAGCAGCAGCAAAAGGCCGCCCTGAGAGTTTGGGAAAATGAAGGCGGCAGCCTCGGCGCTCACCGGAGCATGCAACGATAGCCGCCAATTACAGCCTAGTGACGAGCGCGATCGATCTCACGCTTCCACGCGCACCCACAGAAGTACGCCACGGAGCACCTCCTTGAAATGGTTCCTGTTTCGCCAGCCTCGCTGGCAGCGGCCCGCGCCGCCTTGGAATAGCTCCGCGATCATTCGTGAGGAGCTGTTCAGCATCACACGACTCGAACAGCACGCTGAAAGCCTGGCGCAGTCGCAACCCGTTACGACGCGCCCACAACGCAGGCGGTCGCTCAATACACGCCTGAGCAATAACGAAGCGGTGCTGCTGGCGGCTTATCGCACCATCACTTTGGCGGCGAGCAAAGGCAGCAACATCACACCCGCGGGTGAATGGCTGGTCGACAACTATCATGTGATCGAACAACAGATCCGCAAGATCCACAACGACCTGCCGCCAAGCTTCTATCGACAGCTGCCGAGGCTTGCGGACGGCCCGTTCGCCGGCTACCCGCGTGTCCTCGGCATGGCGTGGGCCTGCGTCGCGCACAGCGACAGCCGCTTCGATCTGGAGGCGTTGCGCCGCTTCGTTCGTGCGTATCAAGTGGTGCAACCGCTGACGATCGGCGAGTTATGGGCGATGGCGATCACGCTGCGCATCGTGCTGGTGGAAAACCTCCGCCGCGCCGCCGAACGCATCGTGAGCGGTCGAGCCGAACGCGAGCAGGCCGATCGAGTCGCCGACCGACTGCTCGGAGTGAACGAACTCACGATCGATCAGCAGGCGCTGTTTCGTTACTTCCAGAAGCATGGCGAGCTCTCCGCGTCGTTCGTGGTGCAGGTGGTGAAGCGCTTGCGCGATCAGGATCCACGCGTAACGCCAGCGCTGCAGTGGCTGGAGGAGCAACTCATCGCGCGGGGAACCACATCCGATCAGATCGTCCACGACGAGCACCAGCGTCAAGGCGCGACCAACGTCACCGTACGCAACATCATCACCAGCATGCGCCTGATCTCCGACGTGAACTGGGCGGAATTCTTCGAAGCCGTGAGCCTGGTCGAGGCAGCTCTGTGCAGGGATACCGACCTGGCGCAAATGGATTTCGCCACCCGCAACCTGTATCGCGGCGCCATCGAGACTTTGTCCCGGCGTTCCGCGTACAGCGAGCTGGAAGTAACGCATGCGCTGATCGCCGCCACCCGCTCGGTCGCCGCGTCGGATCCCGACGAGCCACGCAAGCGGGACCCCGGCTACCATCTCCTGGGACGCGGACGCCCCTCCTTTGAAAGAGTCGTTGGATACCGTGCACCGCTGAACCATTGGCCGCGCACCCTGAGCAATGCAGCCGGACCCATCGGCTACATTCTTTCGGTGCTCTTGCTCGCTGTGCTCATCATCGCGGCGCCGCTGGCCGCATTGGCGGCCCAGGGAATCGCGCTGTCGTATTTGTCGGTGTGCGCACTGCTGGGAATGATTCCGGCCATCGACGTATCGGTTGCCCTGGTGAACCGTGCAGTTACGCGCGGATTCGGCGCAACGACGTTGCCTGGGTTGTCGCTGCGTAAGGGCATTCCGGCAAGCATGAGAACCATGATCGTGGTGCCGGCGCTGCTGACCACGCGCGAAGCTATCGAAACATTGCTCGAACGACTCGAGGTTCACTACCTCGCCTCCACGCACGGCGAGCTGCATCTCGCGCTGCTCCTGGACTGGACCGACGCGGCCACCGAGCATACCTCCGACGACGCAGCTCTGTTGCAGATTGCGGCTGACGGCATCGCTCGTCTGAACCGGGTCCATGACGCTCCGTCGCAGGGGATGCGCTTCTATGCATTGCATCGCCGTCGCACCTGGAGCGAGAGCCAGCAGCACTGGATGGGCTGGGAGCGCAAGCGAGGCAAACTGCATGAGTTGAATCAGCTGCTGCGTGGCGCCGTCGACACGACGTTCGTCAGTGTCGACACCGGGATGCCGCCGGTGCCGCCTGATGTTCGCTACGTCATCACACTCGACGCAGACACACGCTTGCCCAGAGAAGCCGTGCGACGTTTGGTCGGCAAGCTGGCGCATCCACTCAATCGTGCTCGATTCGATGCGACCACCGGCCGGGTCGTCGAAGGCTACGGCGTGCTTCAGCCACGGGTGACGCCTTCGCTGCCGACCGGTCGTGAAGGCTCGCTGTTCCAACGCACCTTCTCCAGCATGACCGGTATCGATCCGTATGGCGCGGCCGTCTCCGACGTCTACCAGGATCTGTTCGGCGAAGGTTCGTACGCCGGCAAAGGCATTTACGATGTCGACGCGTTCGAGTCGGCGCTGGCCGATCGGGTCCCGGCAGGCTCGCTGCTCAGCCATGACCTGTTCGAAGGCACCTTCGCACGCGCCGGGCTGGTCTCGGACATCGAGGTCATCGAAGAGTTTCCCGCGCGATACGACGTTGCCGCGGCACGCAGTCATCGCTGGGCGCGCGGCGACTGGCAGTTGCTGCCCTGGTTGCTCGGTCGACCCGACGCATCTCGACGCGGCACTGGCGGGTTGCCGCTGCTCGGCCAATGGAAGATGTTCGACAACCTGCGCCGCAGTCTGTCTCCTCCGACGGCCCTGCTCGCTCTGCTGACCGGCTGGCTGCTGTCGCTGCACGCCGCGTTGCTTTGGACTGCGTTCGTGCTAACGGCGATCGCACTACCGGCGCTCTTGCCGGCATTGGCGGCGGTAGTGCCTCGACGCGGCGTCATCGCCCGCAGTCATCTGACTGCCTGGAGTCAGGACGTGGCACTCGCCTGCAAACAAATCGCTTTGCTCATCACTTTTCTTCCGCATCAGGCATGGCTCATGTTCGACGCCATCGGCCGCACGCTGTACCGGTTGGCCGTCAGCCGACGCAACTTGCTCGAGTGGGTCACGGCGGCTCAATCGCAGCTCGCCTCGCAACCGGGCCTGGCTGGCGTCTACCGGCGCATGAGCGCAAGCGTGCTGGCTGCGCTGAGTGCGGCGGCCCTGGTCGCCTTCGGCAAGTTCGAAACAATCTGGGTGGCGCTGCCCTTCGTAGTGCTATGGACCGCGGCGCCTGCGATCGCACGACGGATCAGCGAATCGCCGCTGGTCGCCGGTCGCCTGCCGGTCTCCGCCGCCGACCGTCGGGCGTTACGCCTGATCGCGCGTCGCACCTGGCGGTATTTCGAAACGTTCGTCACCGCCGACGACCACATGCTGCCGCCGGACAACTTCCAAGAGGATCCGCAACCCGTGGTGGCGCATCGTACGTCGCCGACCAATATGGGCTTGTATCTGCTGTGCGCCGTCAGTGCTCGCGACTTCGGCTGGACCGGAACGCTGGAAAGCGTCGAACGCCTGGAAGCAACGCTGGCGACCATGCAGCGATTGCAACGTTTTCGCGGCCACTTCTACAACTGGTATGACACGCGCGATCTGCGAGCGCTCGAACCGCAGTATGTATCTTCGGTGGACAGCGGCAATCTGGCCGCGCACCTGGCCACAGTCGCCAATGCATGTCATGAGTGGCTTCGTGTCCCGATCGACACCGCGGCTCACTTCGGCGGAGTGGCGGATGCCGTCCATCTGGTCCGCGATGCTTTGCTGAAACTTCCCGACGATGATCGCACTCAGGCGCTCACGCGGCACCAGCTGGCAGCGGCCGTGACGGAACTATCCGCAGCTTTCGAGCGCGACACTCCGACAACAGATATCACGACTACCCTCGTCCACGCCGACACGCAAGCGACCATCTTGTGCGACGGGGCTCGCGCCCTGGCGAGCGAACATGATGCGTCGGCGTACCAAGACCTGCTCTTCTGGGCGGAGGCAACGCAGCGCTCGATCGGAAGCTGGCAACGCGATATCGACGCGGGGGCAAACGCGGACCAGAACATACCGGGACGGCTGCTGGCGCTGGCAGCCACCGCACGCGCGCTGGCCCTGGCGATGGAATTCGGTTTCCTCCTCGATCCCGAACGCAAGCTGCTTTCCATCGGGTATCGTGTGCCAGAGGGCGCGCTCGATGAGAGTTGCTACGACTTGCTGGCATCCGAGGCGCGTCTCGCGAGCTTCTTCTCCGTCGCGAAAAACGATGTGCCGGCAAGCCACTGGTTCAGGCTCGGTCGCGCAGTCACGCCCGTCGGACGTGGCGCGGCGCTGATCTCCTGGTCAGGTTCGATGTTCGAATACCTGATGCCATCGCTCGTCATGCGCGCACCGGCAGGCAGCCTGCTGGAGCAGACCAGCCGCCTCATCGTGCGCCGACAGATGAGCTACGGCGCATCGCTGGACGTTCCTTGGGGCGTCTCCGAATCTGCCTACGGCGCGCGCGATCTCGAGCTCACTTATCAGTATTCCAATTTCGGCGTGCCGGGCCTCGGGCTCAAGCGCGGCCTGAGCGAGAATCTCGTCATCGCGCCGTACGCAACGGCTCTTGCCGCCATGGTCGATCCCAAAGCGGCGATGCAGAACTATGCGCGCCTTACCAGTGTAGGCGCGCTCGGCAAGTACGGCTTCTATGAAGCACTCGACTACACACGCACCCGCCTGCCAGAGGGCGCCGATGTCGTGATCGTCAAGGCATTCATGGCGCACCATCAAGGAATGACCGTCGTGGCTGCCGCCAATGTTTTGTTCGACGGAAGGATGCGTGCGCGATTCCACTTCGACGCCATGGTGCAGGCGGCCGAGTTGCTGTTGCACGAGCGGACACCGCGCGATGTGTCCGTGGCTCATCCACGAGCCGAAGAAATGAAAGCCGCCGCGCGTAGCGACAAGCAACAACTGCCGACGTTGCGACGGCTTCACACAGCGCACTCCGCCACTCCGCAGACACATATTCTCTCGAACGGACGCTATGCGGTGATGCTCAGCGGCGCCGGGTCTGGTTACAGCCGGTGGGGCGACATCGGCATAACGCGTTTCCAGGAAGACGCCACGCGCGATGATTCGGGTAGCTACGTGTTCGTGCGGGACGTCGCCACCGGCGCTGTTTGGTCGGCCGGCTTTCAACCGTGCGGCGTCGAGCCCGACAGTTATGAAGTCATATTCAGCGAAGACCGGGCGGAGTTCGCCCGCGTCGACGCGACCCTCATCACGAGCCTCGAGGTCGTCGTATCCCCGGAGGACAATGCCGAGGTCCGACGTGTGTCGATTGCGAATACGGGCAGTATCGCAGTCGATCTCGATGTCACCTCTTACAGCGAGCTCACGCTTGCCCCACCCGCGGCCGATGCGGCTCATCCCGCGTTCTCGAAGCTGTTCGTCCAGACCGAGTTCGTCGCCAATCTTGGCGTGCTGCTGGCAACGAGGCGACGGCGCTCCAGCACCGAGCCCGAAATCTGGGCGGCCCATCACGTGGCCGTCGAAGGCGCCCTCATAGGGACGCTGGAATACGAAACCGATCGCGCCCGCTTTCTCGGGCGAGGCCGCGAAGTTCATGAACCGGTCGCAGTTATGGATGGCCGGCCGCTGTCGAATACCGTCGGCGCCGTCCTCGATCCGGTGTTCGCGCTGAGACACCGGGTCCGCATCCAGCCAGGAGCGATGGCGCGGCTATCGTTCTGGACTTGCGCTTCAGCCACTCGCGCCAGCGTGCTGAACCTGTTCGACAAACATCGCGATCCCAACGCCTTCGGCCGCGCCGCCACGCTGGCATGGACACAGGCGCAGGTACAACTCCATCACCTGGGCATCACCGCGGAAGAAGCACACTTGTTTCAATGTGTCGCCGGCCATGTCTTGCTCGCCGATGCTTCCCTGAGGCCTTCCTCGACAGCGATTCAACGCGGCGGTTGCACGCGCCCCGCCCTTTGGGCGCATGGCATCTCGGGCGATGTGCCGATCGTGCTGTTACGGATCGAGCATATCGAAGACATGGCAATCGCCCGGCAACTGCTACAGGCGCATGAGTACTGGCGATTGAAGCAACTCGCCGTGGATCTGGTGATCCTGAACGAGCGCGCCGCTTCCTATGTGCAGGACCTGCAGGTTGCTCTCGAGGGCATGGTCCGCACGCGCCAATCGCAACCGCAGCTTCATGTCGACAACACAAAGGGTTCAGTCTTCGTGCTGCGCACCGATCTGGTTTCCGCCGAGACGCGTGCGACGTTGTCGTCAGTTGCGCGAGCGGTTTTCATCGGCGCGCGAGGCACGCTTGCAGATCAACTTCACCGTCGCTCCGGCGCTGCGGACGTTCCGACAGGAATGAGGCGGTCGAGGCCGAGTATCGGCACTCGCACCGGCGTCACGGCGCCGCCGACACTGGAATTCTTCAACGGCATGGGCGGCTTCGCCGATGACGGGCGCGAGTACGCGGTCACGCTCGATGCCGGACAGACGACGCCGGCGCCATGGATCAACGTGATCGCCAATCCGCACTTCGGCTTTCAGGTCTCGGCCGATGGCGGCGGCTATACCTGGTCGGTCAACAGCCGCGAAAATCAGCTCACGCACTGGTGCAACGATCCCGTAACCGATCGGCCCGGAGAAGTTCTGTACGTGCGCGATGAGGATACCGGAGCGCTATGGGGCCCAAGTCTCGCGCCGGCCTGCGATGGCGGCGCGCCCTATCATGTTCGTCACGGCCACGGCTATAGCGTCTTCGAGCATCACGCCCATGAGGTCGCGCTCGATCTGCTGATGTATGTTCCACCAGAGGATTCCATCAAGATATCTCGCCTGCGGATCCGCAACACTTCGACGCGGAATCGGCGCCTCTCCGTGACTGCCTACGTCGAATGGGTTCTGGGAACCTCACGCGCCGCGTCCGCGCCGTTCGTCGTGACGGAAATGGATGTGCGCACCGGCGCGATGTTCGCTCGCAATCCTTGGAATTCGCAGTTCGCCTCGCGCGTCGCGTTTGCAGATCTCGCTGATCGGCAAACGCAATGGACTGGCGACCGCCGCGAGTTCCTCGGCCGGCATGGCACGCTCGCTCAACCGGCCGCGCTGAGCGGCGACGCTCCGCTCTCCGGGCGCGTCGGAGCCGGGCTCGATCCCTGCTGCGCGTTGCAGACGGCAATCACGCTCGAGCCGGACGAATGCATCGAGATTGTTTTTCTGTTGGGAGAGGCCGCGAGCGCGGCCGATGCACAGTTGCTGCTGAAGCACTATCGCAACGTCGATCTCGATGCCGTGCTCGTCCGCGTCAAGGATTTCTGGGCCGAGGCGCTCGGGGCGATTCGAGTCAAAACGCCGGATCGCTCCATGGATCTGATGCTGAATGGCTGGCTGCAGTATCAAACCTTAGCTTGTCGTATCTGGGCGCGTTCGGCGTTTTATCAGGCCAGCGGCGCCTACGGATTCCGCGACCAGTTGCAGGACGGGATGGCGATCGTGACATCGCAGCCAACGCTCACTCGTGAACATCTGCTGCGCACAGCCGGCCGTCAGTTCCCGCAAGGCGATGTGCAGCACTGGTGGCTGCCAACGACCGGGCAAGGCGTTCGTACGCGCATCAGCGACGATCGGGTCTGGCTGGCATACGCCGCCGTGCACTACCTCACCAGAACCGGCGACGCCGCGATCCTGGATGAAAGCATCGCGTATCTCGAAGGCGGCGCGCTGGAGCCAGGGCAGGACGACGCGTACTTCCAGCCGAACACTTCCGATATCGCCGCGACATTGTTCGAGCATTGCGCTCGCGCTCTGGACGATAGCCTCGCGCTCGGTGCGCACGGCTTGCCATTGATAGGAACCGGTGACTGGAACGACGGAATGAATCGCGTCGGCGAGCATGGCCGCGGCGAGAGCGTTTGGCTCGGATGGTTTCTGCACACGACGCTCTGCGCCTTCGCACCTTTCGCCATCGCCCGGAACGAAATTGCGCGTGCCCAGAGCTGGCTGGCTCACGCCGCGAAGCTACGCGAATCGCTCGAACGCGAAGCCTGGGACGGCAACTGGTATCGGCGCGGATACTATGACGACGGTACGCCGCTGGGATCGGCAGCCAGCGACGAGTGCCGCATCGACTCCATTGCACAGTCCTGGAGTGTCATCTCGGGCGTTGCGGATGCGACGCGCGCCGCTCGAGCCATGGCGGCGGTCGATGAGTTGCTCATCCGGCCGGACGACGGTCTTGCGTTGCTGTTCACGCCGCCGTTCGATCGCACGTCGCTCGATCCCGGCTACGTCAAAAGTTATCCACCCGGCATTCGGGAGAATGGCGGACAGTACACTCACGCCTCCGCGTGGGCCGTCATTGCCTTCGCTCAGCTGGGACTGGGAAACGAGGCAGCCGCGTTGTTTTCACTGCTGAACCCGATCAACCGTTCGAGCACACGCACGGCGGTGCGCCGTTACAAAGTGGAGCCGTACGTCGTCGCCGCTGACGTTTACTCAGTGGCTCCTCACGTGGGACGCGGCGGCTGGACGTGGTACACCGGCTCCGCGGGATGGCTGTATCGCGCCGGCATCGAAGCCATTCTCGGTTTGCACGTTCAGGGAACGCAGCTGCTGCTGACGCCTTGCATTCCGAAAGAATGGCCGCGCTTCGACGTGGTCTTCAAATATCGATCGGCGCGCTATGAAATCGCCGTCGTGAATCCCGATGGCGTCAATCGTGGCGTGACTGCTGTCGCTCTCGACGGAGTCTCGCTGCCCGCAGGCGAATCGCGCATACAGCTACTGGACGACGGAACCCTTCATCGCGTCGAGCTGACTCTCGGTTCAGTCGAGGCGGCGCACGTCCAGTAGATCCCGGACGCGCCGCACGCCCCGGACGTGCTCCGCGACCTGCAATGCTTCGATGTGCACGATTTCCGTGTCGACGAAGCCTGTGAGCTCGACGATTCCATGCAGCGTGTCGACGCAAATGGCATAGCTGGCGGTGAGCGGATCCTCTCCCAAGGCGGCTCTCACTTTCGCCGTGATGACACCGTCCGTGATCGCCTCTCCTATCGGCTGTTGGGTGTTCATGACGATCTCCGCTGTCAATTACCTTCTTATGCGCCTTCCGCGGCAGGAATGCCATAGCTGCCGGCCCGGCGTCTTCGCTCGAGCAAGTTGAACTCCGCGCCACCAGGCCAATGTTCGTTACCGCACAGAGCCTTCGGCGCCAGCAGAGGAAACTTCCACCCTAGGCATATTAAACATCCGCTCGAAGCAGACGCCTCTGGCCCGGAGGATTCCATGGATGCCATTCATTTGACCCATGTGCCGCTTGCGGAAGTGCGGCCCGGATCATTGCTCCTGATCGGGTCGAACGGCGCCGAGGTCGAGCAACATTTCGCCATCGCGGCTCATCGAGCCGGGGACCCGTCCGCGGCCCGCTTGGTGTCCTTCCGGACCGACCGTGGCGCCTTGCGGGCAATACGAACTGAGCTCTCGCCCGCGCAACAGCCCGCGCGGTGGGTGCTGGATTTGGGACGACACTTCAGCGTCGAGCCCAATCTGTATGAGCAAGTCCGCACCGATTCTCACGAGCAGTCCGCGCTCAAGCCAGGCGACTTGCTCGTACACGGCGCACGACAGCTGCTGGTGGTCGCTTGCGCGAAGGACGCGCCGCCTCTGGTCGTCGACCTCGCCGCAGGAGTAGTGACCGAGTTGACGGCGGCATCGGTAGCGGTGGTCACACACTGGAACATCTATGTTCGTAACGCGGAGGGCCAGCGAATTTGCCTGGTCGACACGAAATCCCATAAACAAGCCACGATTTCGCCTGCTGCGGCTTGAATCGGCGCTGCGCATCTTCTTTCGCCGGATCAGGTCCGAGGCCGCGCGCATCAAACCCGCTCCAGCGGCGGCGCATCCAGGATGGTGATGGCGCCACGCCGACAATCGATCGGGCCGTCATATTCGGATGCCATGCGCGGATGCGCGTATGGAAGCAACGGCAGCGCTCTCCGACGAGCAACAACACACCATGCAAGCAACCGACTAAGGCGCCGAGCCACCACGTGGCGCGACCGACGCTCGCGAAGAACAGGAAATACAGCATCGCGAACAACCATCCACCGAGGGTGTACAGAATGTACCCGACCACCACGGCGCGATTGCGATCCTGGGTAGACAGCGTGCCCACGAGGAACGGCAGGCTCAGGCGTGATAAGCCGAGACCCTGACTGCCCAACGCCGCGCTCGCCCTCGAGACGGAGGAGCGTGTCTGGATGGCCGACCTGTTCGCCGACAATCTTGGGCGTCTGCTGCTGTGGGGCCTCATCGCCACGGTGGCGATGACGACCATCCGAGTATGGTGCTCTCGAGACGTTGTTCCGCTGCATTCCCGAGCCCGGGAATCACGCCGATATCTCTTTTGACGTACGCGAGCGAGCACCACAGGCGCTCACCGGCTGTAACGACATGGTCCGCTACCAACCGCGGGCCGCTGGGCTGAAAAATCACATCCGCGCCGAGATGCAAACATTCATCGCGCCACGTCCATGCCCAATGACTTCGACTGCACTGCCTCAGTCGTGGTGAGATACGCCCATAGTCCGGCTCCGGCAGTCGCCGATAACGGCGTAGCCTCCTATCGCGGTACTCAAGGTAACGAAAAAACCAACAGTGCCCTGACACCCGCCCTCACTCCGAACAAAGACGCAATGTAAGAGCCCGTGTTCCTGATTTGTGACAACCCCTGGGCGCCGCCCCACGCGATTGCAGAAATGTGATGTTGTCCTCGCTGTCGTTCCTGAATTTCACTTACATTGCCGGCCGACGATTGGGTTGCATTATGAAAACCCAACAAAAGAATTCGATCACAGCGGATGTCGGACTCGTTCTATCCAGCCCATGCGTTTCACCAAGCATTCGCTCAAGGTCGTGCCTCCGGCGATCTGAGCGTCGGCGCGGCCGGCTTTTGCTTCCGCAATGACACGCAGTCGGTGACGCTGCCCCTCGAGGGCGCCCGGCTCACGCTGGGCGGAGCCAGCGATCGCATCGTCTTCATCGCACATCCGGACTTTCCAGACTGGTCGCTCTACACCAGCGATCGCGCGATCCTGCGTGATCCCGTGTTGACCGCTCATCCCGAGTTGACGGTCGCATTGGGCAAGATGCGTCGCAAGCGGGTGCATAACTGGACGATGTTGGCTGCAATCTCCGCGGTGATCGTTGCGATCCCCGTCGCGCTGTTGCTCAACATGGCCTGGCTCACGGGCATCGCAGCCCGGCAGATCCCTGCCTCGTGGGAGGAACAACTCGGCAAGACCGCGATGGGCCAATACCAGGTGCAGGCCGACATGATCCAGGATCCGGAGACGGCCAGGTTGCTGTCCGAGCTCACGGGCGTGTTGACGGAGGCACTGCCGGACGCTCGTTATAAGTTTCATTTTTACGTCGCGCGCGAACCCTCGCTGAACGCGTTTGCGCTACCCGGCGGCTATGTGGTCGTCCATTCGGAACTGCTGCTGCGTGCCGATTCGGCGGAAGAAGTTCTGGGCGTGCTGGCTCACGAGATTTCACATGTGACCTCTCAACACGGCACACGCAACGTTATTGCCTCCACCGGAATGTTTCTGACCCTGCAGGCCGCACTGGGCGACGCCAGCGGCTTGCTGGGTACCATTGCGAGCGCCGCGCCGTTCCTGCTGTCGCAGAAATATTCGCGCGGCTTCGAGAACGAGGCGGATGCGCAAGGCTTCGACCTGTTACAGCGCGCGCGTATCGACGGTCGCGGCATGGTGTCCTTCTTCGACAAGATCAAGGCTGAAGAAGAAAAAATTCGCGCCAAAGTCCGCGAGCAGGTCGGCGACGACGCCGGGGCCATGCTTACGGAAATACCCGAGTTTTTGGCTACGCATCCCACCACCGACTCCCGCATCGAGCGCATGCGCGAAAAGGCAGCCCACCAGCAGGGCCCCTTCCGAGACATGAGCGCGACGTTCGATGCGCTCAAGACCCGTATTCGTGAATTTGAAACCGAGCATCCTGCGAAGGAGACCGCGAAATGAAGACGCAGATTGATGGAGCCCCCGCGTTCGCGCACCTGCAGGTGACGCTCGCGCCGGGCGAAGCCATCGTTGCAGAGTCCGACGCCATGGCCAGCATGGCCGCCGACCTGACCATGCGCACCCAACTGAACGGCGGTCTGTTCGGCGCCATCGCCCGACGTTTGTTCGGTGGCGAGTCGATCTTCATCAATCGGTTTCACAATGGCACATCGACGCCCAAGCAGCTGACACTGGTGCAGCCGACGCCCGGCGACATGCAGTGCAAAGAGCTCGCCGCGGGCGAGTCCTACTATCTGCAACCCGGCGCGTTCCTGGCGTGCGATGAGTCGGTGAAGATCGGCCTGAAGTGGGCCGGCATCGTGTCCTTCATCGCCAAGGAAGGTCTGTTCAAGATCTCGGTGACCGGCCCTGGCAAAGTCTGGTACGGCGCTTACGGCGCGCTCATCGAACGGCAGATCGACGGCGAGTACATCGTGGACTCGAGCCATCTGGTCGCCTACGAGCCTGGCATCACGCTCAAGTTACAACTCGCCGGCGGCCTCATCTCCAGCGTCATGGGCGGCGAAGGCCTGGTCACGCGCGTGGTCGGCAAAGGCCGCATCGTCATTCAAACCCGCAGCCTGAGCGGGCTCACCGGCTGGCTGAATCCGAAACTCTGGGGCTGACGCATGGATATCCAACTCGTACACAGACCAGGCAACAGCGCCGCGAAGTTGATACTCGACGCCGGTGAAACGGTCACGGCTGAAGCGGGCGCGATGATCGCGATGAGCGCCGACGTCGGCATCACGACCACGACTCACAAGCGCGGTTCGGGCAGCTTCACCAAGACGGTGAAGCGATTGTTCGCCGGCGAGTCGCTGTTTCTGAATCACTTCGAATCCCGGCGCGCAGGCTCGGAAGTCTGGCTCGGCACGCCGCTGCCGGGGGACATGATGACCCACACTCTGCAACGCGAGAGTCTCATCGTGCAGGGCGGTTCGTTCGTGGCCGCCGAGAACGGCGTCGAAGTCGGCATGGGTTGGCAGGGATTCCGAACGCTGCTCTCGGGCGAGAGCCTGTTCTGGGTCAAGCTGCAGGGCACCGGCAAAGTGCTGCTGAACTCGTTCGGCGCCATTTATGAGCAACCGGTCGATGGCGAGTTCATCGTCGATACCGGCCACATCGTGGCGTTCAACGAGACGCTCCAGTTCACGCTGACCAAGGCCGGCGACAGCTGGCTGCATTCGATCCTCGGCGGCGAAGGACTGGTCTGCAAGTTCCAGGGCAAGGGCACCGTCTGGTGTCAGTCGAACAATCAGCGCAGCTTCGGCTCCGCGCTGACCCCGACTCTGCGCGCACGCAATCGTTAGGAACAAGTCATGTCAGCGCAATTCAATGTCGTCCTCAGCGGCACGGTCGTCGACGGGCACGATCTCGACTCGGTGATCGGCTCGCTGGCCGCTCGCTTCAAGCTCGAAATGGCCAGGGCCGCCGGGTTGCTGAAAGGTCAGCCTTCGGTGGTGAAGAAAGGCGTCGACCGTGCAACGGCGGAGCAGTTGTGTGCGGCGATCATCCAGCTTGGTGCGCAGGCAACCGTGCAGCCCGCCGCTGCCTCTGCTGTCGCCTCCGTTCCTGCTGCTTCCGCTCCGCAGCCTCAGCAGGCTCCGGCGGCTGTCGCGTCAACGCCGCCCGCCACCACAGCGAAGGTTCTGGTTCCTGACCCGCGCGGTATGAAATTCAACGTGCAGGGTCAGCCCGACTACGCGTTCCTCACTGTGCAGATCCCCGCGAATCAGACGTTGAAAGTGGAAGCCTCCGCGATGGCGACCATGGACACGAACCTGGTGATGAAGACACGCCTGCGCGGCGGTCTGGGCCGCTTCGTGACCGGCGAATCTATTTTCATCAACGAGTTCACTGCCCAGGGCGGGCCGGGCGAGATCGGCATCGCTCCCGGCGCTCCCGGCGATCTGCGTCATGTCTATCTGCAGGATCAAACCATCTATCTGCAGAACTCGGCCTATGTCGCCTCGAGCAGCGGCGTGACCGTGGAAAGCAAGTGGCAGGGACTGATGAAAGGCTTCTTCTCCGGCGAAAGCCTGTTCCTCATCCGCTGCCAGGGTCAGGGCGACCTGTGGTTCAGCAGCTATGGCGGCATCATCGAAATCGACGTGAGCGGCGAGTACGTCGTCGACACAGGCAACATCGTCGCCTTCACCGACGGCCTGCAATACAACGTCACCAAGGTGGGCGGTTACAAATCGTTGTTCTTTTCGGGCGAAGGTTTCGTGTGCCGCTTCTCCGGCCAGGGGCGCGTCTGGATTCAGACACGCAAGGTCGGTCCGCTGGTTTCGTGGGTGTGGCCGTTCCGGCCGACCAAGAAGTAAGCCACATAGTGCGTCGACCTGCAGTGGACATTGGTCGACGCACTCGCTGACACATCAGTCACGCAAGGTGCTGAAGACGAAATCCGCGCTCTTCTGACCTGCGTGACACGCGAAGCACTGCGAGCTCACATCTTTCACGATCCGCTCGGTACGGCTGTCGCCTTTGAACCGCTCGAAGCCCCAGCCACCCGTGCTTGCAAACGTTCGGCTGTCCTTGATCATCACGTCGACACGCCGCCGCTGCCCTTCCTCGAACATGCCCCCGCTGTCCCGCTCCGCCAGCCAGTCGACGACGATGATGGATCCTTCCGGAAACTTGCCGGATC
Organism: Steroidobacter sp.; assembly: GCF_036402275.1. Taxonomy (NCBI): domain Bacteria; kingdom Pseudomonadati; phylum Pseudomonadota; class Gammaproteobacteria; order Steroidobacterales; family Steroidobacteraceae; genus Steroidobacter; species Steroidobacter sp. Next base: position 74,605 of record NZ_DASWTF010000026.1, read on the forward strand.
GATAACCCGACAGAGCCTGGTCGTTGGCGTAGATGTGACGAAAGCCTCCAGAGCTTTCGTACTCCGCATGACCCTCGCTCACCAGTGCGCTCTTCACATGAGCCCATTGGCGATACCCTTTCGGGTATGACGGCAGCGTCCGCGAATTGGCGGAGGTCATCGCAACCCAGCCCGTGGCCAAGGCCGTCGCCATCGCAATCGATCCGATCTTAGATAGTTTGTTCACGCACTGACTCCTGATTCCTTGCAAGCGCCATTGTCCAGCCAGACCCCCGCGGGCGCTGGCGGGATTCGGACATCAACTTTCGACCGTTGCGAACACCAGGCGCGCGCGCCGCCTCTGCCCGAAATTCGGCATTGACAACGCTGTCCTTTGGAGTAAGTTTGGACCCCACGTGCAAGGGGGATCGAGTCTGACCACGGGCGGAGGCGTCGTGTTCGCGCGCGCCATCGCTTATATATGGAGCGTGGAGACATGGATGTACGAGCGTTGTTCGCGCGGGCACGCGTGCCCGTTCAGATTCTAAAATCATTAGTACGCGCCGCGAGATTCATCATCGCGTGCTCCGTCCTCGTCGCGCCGCCGCTGCTGGCGCAAACATTCAATTACGCCGAGGCGTTGCAAAAGTCTCTGTTCTTCTATGAAGCGCAGCGCTCGGGTGACTTGCCCACCTCCAACCGTGTGAACTGGCGCGGCGACTCGGGGATGCAGGACGGTTCGGACGTCGGACGCGACCTGACAGGCGGTTGGTACGACGCCGGCGATCATGTGAAATTCGGCCTGCCCATGGCCGCGAGCGCCACGATGCTCGCCTGGGGAATCGTCGAGTATCGCGCCAACTACGTGCAGATCGGGCAACTCGACGAGGCGCTCGATCAACTGCGTTGGGCGACCGACTATTTCATCAAAGCGCATTCCGCGCCGAACGAGCTCTATGGCCAGGTCGGCGCGGGTGGCCCGGATCACGCGTGGTGGGGTCCGGCCGAAGTCATGCAGATGGCGCGGCCGTCGTTCCGAGTCACCACGTCGTGCCCGGGTTCGGATCTGGCGGGTGAAACAGCAGCGGCGCTCGCTGCCGCGTCCATCGCATTCCGGCCGACGGATCCAACATACGCAAACACGCTGCTCACGCACGCGCGACAGCTTTATTCGTTCGCCGATACTTACCGAGGCGAGTATTCCGACTGCATCACTGACGCGGCGTCGTTCTACAACTCCTGGAGCGGCTTCAACGACGAACTGGTGTGGGGCGCCCTCTGGCTGTATCGCGCAACGAATGAAGCGGCGTTTCTCACCAAGGCGGAAAGCTATTACGCCAACCTCTCCAACCAGCAGCAGACCAGCGTCAAGTCATATAAGTGGACGCACGCGTGGGACGACAAGTCCTACGGCAGCTATGTGTTACTCGCAAAGCTCACGGGCGCCACGCGCTACCACGAGGACTCACAACGCTGGCTCAACTGGTGGACAGTAGGCGGCTCTGCTTTCGGAGCAGACGGCACACGCGTCAGCTACAGCCCGGGCGGGCAAGCAGTGCTCGACCGTTGGGGATCGCTGCGTTATGCGGCGAATACCGCGTTCATCGCCCTCGTCTATGCCGACGCCATCGCCGATACGACATTGAAGGCTCGTTATCACGACTTTGGCGTGCGCCAGATCAATTACGCGCTCGGCCAGAATCCGCTGAACCGCAGCTTCGTCGTGGGCTTCGGCACGAATCCACCTCGTAATCCGCACCATCGAACCGCGCACGGCTCCTGGACGGACCAGATCGGCAGCCCGACTGTCAGTCGTCACATTCTTTATGGCGCGCTGGTCGGCGGCCCGACCTCGCCGAACGATCAGTACACCGACGATCGCTCAGACTACACCATGAATGAGGTGGCCACCGACTACAACGCAGGGTTCACCAGCGCCCTCGCCCGCCTGGTCGGTGAGTTCGGCGGCACACCGCTCGCGAACTTCCCGACGCCTGAGGCGGTCGTCGGCAATGAAATCTTCGCCGAGGCCTCAATCAACGCCTCGGGCTCCAACTTCACCGAGATCAAGCTGTTCCTCAACAACCAGTCCGGGTGGCCCGCCCGCGTCACGGACAGGCTCTCATTCCGCTATTACTTCACGCTCGATGCGGGCGTCACCCCAAGCCAGATTTCGCTAGCGGCAAACTACAATCAATGCTTGCCGCCCACCGGCCCCACACAACACTCGGGCAACATCTATTACGTCACCGTGAGCTGTAACGGAACGAAGATCTATCCAGGAGGACAGCAGCACTATCGCAAGGAAGTGCAGTTCCGGATCGCGAGCTCTGGCGCGTGGGATCCAAGTAACGACTGGTCGTTCTCGGGCGTCTCGACGACGCCAGGCTCGACGCCCGTACTCGTCCAGCGCATTCCGGTGTACGACGATGGCGTGCGCGTGTTCGGAAACGAACCGAGCGGCGGAGTCGTAGATACCCAGCCGCCGACCACGCCCGCGAACCTGCGTGTGACTGGAACGACGAGCTCGACCGTTTCTCTCGCGTGGGATGCATCTACTGACGATGTGGGCGTGACGGGTTATCAGATCTTCCGTGGCACGACGCTGGCCGGCAGCGCCGCCTCAACGACGTTTACGGACACTGGACGAACTCCAAGCACGACGTACTCGTACACGGTCGTCGCTCAGGACGCTTCGGGCAAACAATCCGCGGCAAGCACATCGGTGAGCGCGACTACCACTGCTGTAACCCAGGACTTCTCCATCGCGGCGTCCCCAGGGACGCTCTCCGTTGCGCGCGGATCAAACGGCAGTGTGTCGATCTCCATCACACGCTCAGGTGGCTTCACTGGTGCGGTCGCCTTGACAGCCAGCGGGTTGCCGAGCGGCGTCACAGCCAGCTTCAACCCCGCGTCAGCGACAGGCGCCAGCTCGACACTCACACTGACAGCTTCGAGCACAGCGTCGGCGGGTGCAGCCACAGTCACCATTACAGGCACATCAGGTACGACGACGCGCACCACCACCGTCGCGCTCACTGTAACAACACCCGGCGGCAACGGCACTGTGACAGTGACACCGACAGTCACGAGCAGCAGCGGGCACTTTGTCGAAGAGCAACTGCGCATCGCAAACACCGGAACGCTGACCGCGCTCTCCGTGACCATTGTCGTTCAGCGCACGACAGGCATCAGCTTCTCTGGGCAATACAACACAGTGGGCTCGACTATTACTCAGAGCAGCAACAGCACAGCGAGCACCATCACGTATCAATACACTTTGTCGGCTGGACAAACTCTAGGCGCATCGACCAACCGCACGTTTGCCGCTCAAATGAGCGGCACGGGCACAGCGCATCCGACCAGCGGCGACACCTACTCCGTGACGTACACCACTGGAGGACAAAGCTTCACTGTGTCCGGCACGTTCTGAGCACAGGCTAACCCGTTGAATCCGCAACCGCGAGCGATCGTCGTGATTGACACGGAACTCGCTCCGCCCCACGCGCGTTGGTTACCCGGCCAGCATGTGCCGCTGGCGGGGAGCGATCAAGAATTCAAGTCTGGCGGGCCAGCGCACAGTCGAGGCTAAGCCGTACGGAAACGAACTGTCCCACTGCGCTCGGCTCGCGAGGGCGGGTCCATGAGTGGTTTTGGGCGGTTCGTGCGCACTTTAGCGCGGATATCACGAACTCGTTATCCCCGATTCATTTTCGGCTTGCCGCTCGCCCGCCGAGAAATTCCCGTATTTATTTATCACGATGTCGAAACGCCCGCGTTGGCGCGCGACTTGGAGTTCCTGCGCAGGAACAACTACAGGACGCTCAGATTGGACGAGTACCTCGCCGCGCGTGAAGGCGGAGATTGGCCTGGACGGTCCGTGCTGCTGACGTTCGACGATGCGCGCAAGAGCTTCCGAGAGGTCGCGTTACCGTTGTTGCGTCAATTCGACGCCCATGCGGTGCTCTTCGCTCCCTCTTATTGGATGCAGCCCGCGCGTCGTGCGGCAGACGATCTGTTCATGTCCTGGGAGCAACTCCGGGTGTGTCTCGACTCGGGCCTGGTGGACGTGCAGTCGCACGCACATCGACATGCGCTCGTGGCCACTTCGTCGCAGGTGATTGATTTCGCAAATCCGTCGGTGCTGGCGCGCTTCGATATTTACGACTGGCCCATGCGCTTCGTCGACAACGCAGACGAGTTGGGCAAGCCCGCGTTGGGTACGCCCGTGTATAGGGCCGCGCCGCTGCTATCGGCGCAACGTCGCTATCTCGAAAACGGCGACGTAACACTCGCTTGTCGCGATTTCGTCACGAGCCAGGGTGGGCCCGACTTCTTTGCGCAGCCGGACTGGCGTGCGCGCCTCGCTCGCTGCTTCGACGAACAAGCACGACTCGCGCCCGGACGGTTCATGGACGCGCCCGCATTCGAGAAATTGATCGCGTCTGAATTCGAGCTGTGCCGTGAGGAGTTCAAGCGCCATCTCGGCTATGAGCCCCACTGCATCGCTTATCCCTGGAGCCTGGGGTCGGCACTCTCGATGCAACTGGCTCGACACCATGGTTTTCGAGCGGCCTTTGGCGTCGCGATGGACTACCGCTCCGAGCGGCGTCGCGCGCGACTGCCATTACCGGTGTACGGCCGGCTCAAGTCCGATTGGCTGCAGTTTTTGCCTGGGGAACAACGCGCCAGCATCGTGAGCGCGGTACGTCGCAAGGTAGCGGGGTTCGACACAGTCCAACATCTCGCACATTGATTCAGCTGAGCGACTTTGGCGATGCCACGGCGAACGATCGCAGTCATGGGTCGATTGGTGGACCAGAAGGACGGCCTCGGTATCTATGGACAGTACCTGCTGCGCGAAATGCTCAAGGCCGATCCCGAGACGCTTTACGTCATTTTGCTCGACACACCGAAGTGTAAGGACCTGTTTCGCGAGTTCAGTAACGCGCAGACGGTCGTGATCCCGGCGCGAAGCAAGCTGTATTGGGATCAAGTGTGCGTACCGCGAGCGGCGCGTAAGTTCCATGCCGATCTAATCCTCAACCCGAAATTCTCACTGCCGCTATTCACCAGAAAGCCTTGCGTCTTCGTGCATCAAGGGTCGGACTGGTATGTCAACCCGCAGAATTATCCGTGGTGGGACAACATCTACATTCGTTTGATGCTGCCTGTGTACAGTTGGAAAGCGGCCCGCACACTGTCGATCTCGCAGACCACGCTCGACGATCTGTCTCACTACACTCACATCGATGTGCGCAACTCCGTCGTGAGCTACGCAGGGGTCGGTGCGAACTTCACACCAGAACGCGACGCACGCGCACTGGAAGAGTTTCGCGCGGAATATCGCCTGCCGGAGCGCTTCATCCTCACCGTCGCCCGCGTGCTCCACGGCGGACAGAAACATCTGCGCCCCTATCCGGGCGGGAATAACGAACGGTTGGTTCGCGCATATCGGCTCTACCGCGCCGCGGGCGGCAATCTGCCACTGGTCGTGGCGGGAAACTATGTACAGGACTATCTGAGAGCGCACGGATTCTCGGATGAGGATCTACGGGATGTGATGTTCCTGGGCTTCGTGCCGAACCAACGGCTGCATCTCGCATATCAGCTGGCAGAATGCTTCGTGCTTGCAACGCTCTGCGAGAGTTTCGGCATTCCGATCGTGGAAGCGTTTGCGTGCGGTTGTCCGGCGATCGTGCCGAATACGTGTTCGGCGCCGGAGATCGCAGGTGGCGCGGCCTTCCTGATCGATCCTCGCGACGAGGCGGACATCGCACGCGCGCTTGCGGAAGTAACGAGCTCGGAGCAGCTGCGCCGACGGCTTCGCGAGCTGGGTATCCAGAGAGCGCAGACTTTGACGTGGAAGGAAACAGCTCGGCGAACGCTGGCCGTACTGAATGAGATCGTCCCCCTCGATACCTCGGACACCTCGGCGAGCGCACGAGCCCGCAATCCCGAGTCTTATGTAGGGCACCTGCGAAGCCGGCACACGAAGTACAGATAGACGGCGAAGCGCTTGGGGAGCGCGGAGGCACGCTCGGCCCAGCACCACGCGCTCAGCGGCATCAATCGCAGCAGCGATTTGTCATAGGAGCCGATGCCATACCACTCGACCACCTCGAGTCCGTGGCGTGCGGCCAACTCGATGCTTTCTCGGACCGACATGGAAGCGAACTGCTCGCGTGTGAAACGGGCCTTCGCGGCGAGCAGCGCGCGAGTGCTGTAGCGGTTGCCATGCACGTTGAACAACAATCGCGACTGCTCGTCCTTCAGAGCTGACGCCAGGAACGCCATCGCTTCGTCGCGCAGCGCGGGCTGGGCGTTGAGAAAGAATCGGAAGGCAGTGATGAAATCGAATCGCCGTCCGCCTAACAGCGTCGGATCCCGGGTCGCATCCCCCTGCAGCAGAGCGGCGGCCCGGACGCGCTGTTTCGCGACGGCGAGCATCGTGTCCGAGATGTCGAGGCCCACCGCCGACTGAAAGTGCGGTTCGAGATACGAGAGCACGCGCCCGGTGCCGCATGCGAAATCCAGATAGCTGTCGCGACGGGGCGCGTGCTGCTGCAAGATGCGATCGAGCAGCCGCTGTTCGCGATCCCACATGACGGCGTCGAACGAACCGGGCGAGAACAGCTTGGCGTCATAGTCGGTCGCCCAGGAGTCCGGTCCCACATGGGACGTTCTGTAGTCCCGAAAGTGCATCACGGCTCCGGCGTCAGATCGTCGGTGCGGAACAACCGGCTGCGCCGCAGATAGCGCGCGCTGAACGATCTGCCGAGATAAGTGTTCTGCAGAAGCTCGTTCATGTGGTGCTCGAGCATGCACCGGTCGAACTCGGCGGGTGCATTGCGAAAGTAGCCTTCCACGAAGCTGCGCGCAAGCTTTCTCAGCTGTGGCCGGAACGCGAGATAGATCAGCTGCGGCGGATACTTGGCGCGCACGAATATCACCAGCGACGCGATGTCACGATACGGGCTCGCCTGGTTGTAGCGGCGGAAGGCGCTGTACTCGGGCGGCGTGAAATCCACGAACACGACCCGGTCGGCGCCTCGCTTCACGAGGATGTTGTCGAAGTCGAAGTCGCCGTGGATCCGATGCGTGCGCCGATGGAATTCCTCCAATGCGGCGCCGAGCATCCAGAACAGCCCCACCAGCTCGGCGCCGGACAGCCCCGCGAAAGTGCGGTGCCGAAGCACGGTATGCAAAGGAAACCAGCCAGGGAGGAACTCGTAGTCGATCCGCAACTCGCGGGCGTCGGCCTGCAACACCCGGGGGACCCGCAGCCAGGAGGATCGTTGCGCAGCCGCCCAGGCTCGCAGCGAATTCCATAGCGTTGCCCGAAACATCCACTCTTCGGTGAAGCGCTTGCTGAAACAAGACGGCTCCGCCGCGGGTGACGGGCTCAGACTCTCGCTGGAAGTGCTCACCGAATGTAAATGATTCGGGGACAGGGTTGTTCCTGTGCCCATGCGCAACTCAAGCGGCAGGCGCCCGATCGGAGGGTGCGTCGAGGCGGGGGCGCCCGGAAGTCGCCAGCACGATCGCGCCCGGCAACAGCGAAATCAGGAACATCGCCAACTGCGTCATCAGCATGACGAGCGCTGTGGAATAGTCGTAGCCGAGTGCGACGAGCAGTGCAGCCGCGCTTCCTTCGCGCAAGCCCAAGCCTCCATACGTCAGCGGCAGCCGCTGGATGATCACGGCCACTGGAGCAACAGCGAGACAGACCATCCATGGCAAAGGCGCACCAAGCGCGTGTGACGCGACCCACAGCGTGAACACCGCGCCCGTCTGCTCGATCACCGACAGCCCGAGATTGACGGCAAGAGTGAGACGCCGTGTCGAGTATGTTCGTGCCGCCTCGACGTACTTGGCGAAGCGTCCCTTCTCAAACCTGAGGAGGACACGGCCAAACGATCGATGAAAGATCAACGCGGCGGCGCCCGTGCCCGCAACGCCCGCGACCACTGCCGCCACGAGAGCAAACTCCCGCAACGTCGGCTGGGGCGCAAGGTTTGCAAGAACGGCAAACCCGACCGCGATGAGCGCGAGAGTCGCGATCACACCGTTCAGCCGCTCCATGACCATGGATGCCAAGGTCACGTGCGTATCCAAGCCTCGCTCTCGCAGCCGCACAAACCGCACGATGTCTGGACCGAATCCGCCGAGCGGCAGGGCGAAGCCGATGAACGTACTCTCGTAATAGACGCCGATCGCGCTCCAGGGTCCGAGTCGGTTGTCGAGCACCCGCAGAAGCTGACGCCACTTCAGCGCCATCAACACCCGGTCCGCCGCCTGAATCATGACGATCATTGCCAGCAACAGCGGTTCGGCGCCGCGAATCAGCGTCACGGTTCGCTGCCAGTCGAGCCGCGAGAGCAGAAACGCGAGCAGCCCAACGCTCGCGGCGAACTGCAAAAGCAGCCGCTGTCTCGGCGCGATGCGCAGCTTCATGGCCATCCTCGATTCGAGGATTCGATCCTACCCTGCCTGGAACTATCCTGATATGCCGGCATTGCTGACGAGTGAACCAGGGCATCGAGCAACGCTGCCACAAGTATCTCTACTACACGCTGCAGTCGATGCGTGGCCGACACGTCGGTCCCTTCGTGCAGCGGCTGCAAGCTTGGGAGAAGCTCGACCGCGCGTCGTTCGAGCAGCTTACACGCCGGCTGCTTCGGGAAGCGCTGATCTATGCGCGTGCGAGGGTTCCCCTCTACTCTTCGGGTGCATGGCAAACGTCACTGTCGCGCGCCCGCGCCGAGGAGCTGAGCGCATGGCCAGTGCTCGAACGCAAGATGTTGATTACACATCGCGCGCAGCTTCGGGCTCGCCGCTTTACGCCGGGCACTTTCGCGCGACACAGCTCCGGGTCGACCGGCGAAATCGTTTCTGTCTTCTATAACCCTCACGCGGGCGGATGGAGTTGGGCTCAGGAGTATCGCTCCATGTACTGGTTCGGCATTCCGCCAGGAAGCCGCACCTTGCTGTTGTGGGGCGGCGGTCATCCGCTGCTCGACTGGGTCCGCAACTGTCGTGTGTTCTCGACCAAGAACCTGACATTCGACCAGCTCGAACGGGCGACGAGCTATTTGCTGGATAGACGCCCGGTGCTTTGCATGGGACTTCCGTCTGCGATCGCACAGCTCGCCCGACACGTGCGCGCGCACAGGCCGAATGCACCCGTGCAGCTCGTGCCGTTCGTCAAGCTGGGGGGCGAGCAGGTCTATCCATTCCAACGCGACGAGATCGCGCGGCACTTTGGCGCGCGCGTCTTCGAATCGTACGGCTCGACCGAGATGGGGCCGATTGCGCACGAATGCCCCGCCGGCTCTCGTCACATCATGGCGGACCACGTGCATCTGGAAATATTCAACGGCGACGAGCCCGCCCGGCCGGGCGAGCTCGGCGATCTCGTGCTCACGTCACTGTTCAATCGTGCCATGCCGCTCGTACGGTGTCGCATCGGCGACCGCGGACGGATCTCGCCTGATCCCTGCTCCTGCGGACTGCCGCATCCAGTGCTGTCCGAGCTGGTGGGTCGCGCAGCCGATATGTTTGTCACGGCGGACGGCAAACTGGTGCACGGCTCGGAACTTGGCCGCCGTTTGCAGTTGTTTCTTTCTCAGGCGCCGCTCGGTTCGGTGGGACAGGTGCTGTTTCAACAGAAAGATCCGGCGCACTGGAACGTGCTGGTCGAAAGCGCTGCCGGCTTCGACGACGCGTTGGCCGTACAGCTGCGCGAGATCGTGCACTCCACCTTCGGCGAGCGCTGCCAGGTCGATATCGAACGAGTGTCATTGGTCCCACGCGAAAAATCCGGCAAGTACCGCTACTACCGGCGAGCGACCGAGCCGCCGATGCGTTGACGAGTCCGGGTTGCCGCCGTTTCTTAGCACGCAAAACAGCTTTGAAAATATTCTTGAACGAGATTAAACACTGACTTTTCGGGAGAAGCTAACAAACCGAACCTCGACCGAATTCAACCAAGGAGGGTATTTGCATGCGATTGAGAGCGCTGTCCTGGATGATGGCCGCGTTGCTGGCCGCCGTCACGGCGCCTGCGGGCGCCGCGATGATATTAAAAATGAATCTAGCCCAGCTCACCGACCGGGCCGACGCCATCTTCCGGGGCGAGGTCCTGTCGGCCGAGCCTGGAAAGATTGCAATCGGCGGCGGCACGTTGCCGACCGTCACCTATCGCCTGCGCATCGACGAGGCGTTCAAGGGAACGTTCGAGGCGAAGGAAAACGCTTCGCCGGAAGTCGAGATCACGATGCTCGGCACGTTCAAGACCACCGCCCGCAGTGGCGGCCAGACGCGCCTATCCTCCTCGTTGCCCGAAGTACCGGAACTGCGCGTGGGCGAGAGCTACGTGCTGTTCACGACAGCACCCGGAGCCAGCGGACTGCGAGCGCCGGTCGGATTGGGCCAGGGCAGCTTCCGTATCTATGCGGGAGAGAACAAGAGCGAGCTCGCGGTGAATGAGCTGAACAATCTTGGCCTGTTCGACGGCGCCGGCTCCGCGCAACGAGGCGCGCCAGGCATCGAAGGGCCGGTGACCTACACCCGCCTTGCCACCGCCATCCTCACCCAACTCGGCAAATAAGGGAGCCCGCCATGACTATGAGCAAACGTTCCCTCGCCCTGGCGGGGGTCGCCACCCTTCTGTTGTGCGCTCCGCTCGCGCATGCCGGCGGACCGCTGGCCAACTGTGCCAATGGAGAGCCCTACGTGTGGCCGAACGGCGGCGCGAACATTCCATTCAATCCCGACCTCGGCGACCTCGGCCCGCTCACGAACGCTCAGGCGGTCGCCGCGGTGCAGGCCGCCTTCGACGTGTGGACCGCGGTTGGCACCTCAACCGTGAGCTACACGAACGGCGGCACGCTGCCGGTGGACGTGAATATCACCAATTTCGTGCCTTACTACGATGCGCCGGCGCCCGACGGCCTGTCCGCCATCGTTTTCGACGACACGGGCGAAATCTTCGATCTGCTGTACGGACCGAACTCCGGCGTGCTTGGCTTCGCGGGGCCGGAATGGGGCAACAGCGCCTCTTGCACCATTACCGAAGGTCTGTCGTTCCTGAACGGCCCGTCGTTCGACGATCTGACCGCGGCGATGGACGTGATGGTCCACGAGTTCGGGCATTACACGAACCTCGCGCATACGGTCGTGAACGGCCAGATCTATCTCGGCTCCGTCGGCGGTGACGACACGGGACCGACGCCGTTCTCTCCTTATGCGGCGCCGGCGAATCCGCTCGCCGTGGACGTGGTCGAAACGATGTATCCGTTCTATTACGGACCGGGCATCGGCACGCAGACGTTACATCGAGATGACATCGCCACGGTGTCCGCGTTGTATCCGACACCGGACTTCGCAACGACGACGGGCACGATCGCCGGCAACATACTCGCGTCGAATGGGGTGACGAAGCTGACGGGAGTGAACGTGATCGCGCGCAACGAAGCCGATCCGTTCCAAGACGCGGTATCGGCGATCTCCAGCGACTACACGGAGGACTTCACCCAGACCAATCCGCTCGCTGGCACTTACACGCTGTTCGGCCTGACGCCGGGCGCAAATTATCGCGTGTATGTGGACCAGCTTCTCGCGGGTGGCTTCTCGACGCCACCGGCGTCGCTGCCGGGTCCAGAGGAATATGCGAGCGGAAGCGCGGAATCAAACAATCAAACGAGCGTGGATCCACCGGAGCAGTTCGCGCTCGTCACGCCCAATGCCACGAGCGTGAATGTCATCTTCAATTCGCCGCGGCCGGGCGATCCGCTGCCGCTGGGAGAAGACGGCTCGTTCCAGCTCGCGCTGCCCTTCTCGTTCACGCTTTGTGACCAGACCTTCACTTCTGTGTTCGTCAACGCGAACGGCAACCTCACTTTCGGCGCGGGCAGCACCGACTACACCGAAACGGCCGGCGAGCTCCTGAACGGACCGCCACGGATTGCCGCGTTGTGGGACGACTTGAGCCCGTTCAATCTCACGACCGGCGCGCCGCAGGGCATCGTCACATTCGCGGAGACGGCGGACGACTTCACTGTCATCTACCGGAACGTGCCCGAGTTCCCGAACGCCGGCGCGAACAGCTTCTCGATCAAGCTCTCCCGTGACCGGCAACGTAGAGGTAGCACCGCGAATATTCACGTGACCTACGAAGGCATGACGGCGGTGGATGGTATTGCGGGCGTGTCCTGCGGAAATCGGGTCACGGCGGGTAGCGAGCCGGCGAGCGACCTGAGCACACTGCTCGCAGGCACTCTCGAACTCGCCAAGTCGCCAGCGATCTACGAGGTGTTCACCGCGACGAATCCCAACGACCTGACAGGCGCGACAGTTCGATACAACAGCAAGGCTAGTTACAGCGACGCCTGGGCTGGGTCGAATAATACGCAGCACACTGCGTGGCCTATCTCCCTGCCATTCAGCTCGGCAAATCCGAAGCAGTACACGGAAATCGAGCCAGCCGGCGCCGATGTGGACTTCTTCCGTATCGAAGCCAAGGCTGGTGACGCAGTCGTGGCCGAGATCGTGTCGAGCTCGCTCGACACTGTGATGGTGCTGCTGGACGTGTACGGCAATGTCATCGCGCAGGATGACGACAGCGGGGCCGGGGCGCTGTCGAGGATTGCGACGTTCGTGCCGAGCGCGGGCAAGTACTATCTCGGCATCAGCACGTACCCGGATACCGACTTCACCGGAGACGGCGAAGGTTCGGGTCGCTACGTGCTGAACGTCGAAACAACGGATCGCATCACAATGGTTCTCGACGACGACGCGACCCAGGAGATCGACATTCCTTTCAACTTCCCCTACCAGGGGCAGAACTGGTCGTCGGTGTTCGTCAACTCCAACGGTAATCTCACATTCGGCGCCGGCAGCACCGACTACTCGGAGTCGGTCGGGGAGCTTCTAAGCGGACCGCCACGCATTGCCGCGCTGTGGGACGATCTGTCGCCGCAGGAGGGCGAGGTCTACGTCGAGGCGGACGCCGCGTCGTGGACCGTCAGCTTCGTGAATGTGCCGCAGTTCATCCTTGGCGACAGCAATTCGTTCTCTATCACCTTGTCCGCCGACGGCGGCGTCGCCGTCGCTTATGACGATGTGGCGGCACTCGACGCAGTTGTCGGAATCACAGAGGGTAGCGGAGCAACGAATCCGGGCGAGACCGATCTGTCGGCGAACGCGCCACTGTCCGTGACGGGAACCACTTACGAGGCGTTCCCCGGTGCGACTGATTCGTTCGACCTGGACAACGCGACGTTGTCATTCGATCCCTGATGTTAGATCTGGAGTGGCGGGCTTCGGCCCGCCCTCCCCGAGCCTCACTACCTCCCGTCGATCCTCAACATCCAGGTGCGCGGCCAGGCACGACAGGACGCTGAGGACGACGAGTACGAACGCCACGGTCTCCAGCGTAGTCGGGAGGCGTTGTTCCCAGATGAATCCGTAGATCAACGCGAACAACGTTTCGAACAGAATCATTTGCCCGACCAGAGTCAGCGGCAGGAGTCTGCTCATGCGATTCCACAGCGCGTTGCCTAGCATGGAAGCCAGGAGAGCCACGCCCGCCGCGACGCCGGCGAGTTTCGTCCAGGCGGCGACGTCGTGATGGCCTTTGGAAAAAACGAGCACAGCCGGCACGAGCAGCAGCGCCTGAACGCAGGTCATCACGCCGGTGAGCAGATTCCACTCATGCGCGGACACGTGATCGAGCCGCATCAGCCAGCGGCTGTTCCCAACGGCATAACACGTCCATGACACCAACGCGCCGATCGCGCAGAGCAATCCGATGGATTGCTGGACGATGGACGCGGAAGCCGACCAGGAAAGTGCCTGCCATCCAATGCACAAGGCGCCAATCGCGCACAGAGCGAGCGATGGCGCGAGACGACGCAGCGGTACTGCTCCTTTGTCACGGCTGCCCACGATAGTCACTGCTACGGGCAAAAAGCCGATGACGAGGGACGTCATCGCGATGCCTCCCATCCGAACGGCATTAGCGAGGAGCACGTAGTAGAGAATATTGCCCGCGAAGGCTAACCAGCCCAGCGCCAGCCACTCGCGTCGTCCCAGCTGAGCAACGACTCGCCGCCAGATCGGAGCGATCAGCAACGCTGAAAACAGGCCGTAGAACAGATAACGGCCGGCGGTCAACTCCAGCGCGCCGAACTCTCGAACCAGCTCGGGCGCCAGAAACACGAGTCCCCACAACGAACCCGCCAGGACGCCGCAAACCACACCCGTGATTGTGTCTTTATTGCCAGACATGCCCACCTCGATGACCACGCAAGGTAGGTTCTCCGCGGTCGATGAGTCTTGACCCCGACTCGCGTTTTTCAGGCCTGGGCTCTTGCCTGGCGTCGATAGGCCGCGGGGGTGAGGTCCATCGCCTTGCGCATCGCTCGGGTGAGCGCGCTCTGATCGGAGTAACCGGCGCGATGGGCGAGCTCTGCGACAGGCAGGTCAGTGACAGTCAACAGATGACACACGAAATTCAGTCGTGTCGCGGTCAGCCATGCGCGAGGCGACTTGCCGACGGACTCATGAAAGATGGCGTGCAATCTGCTGACGCTGACGCCCGTCCTCTCTGCCATGACTTCCACCGTCCACTCCTTCGAAGGATCGGCCTCGACCGCCGCGAACAAACGCGCCAACCTCGAAGGCAGCTGGGGCTCCTCGCCCAGCAGGGCGTCCAGCAGCAGGGGAATCCAGAGCTTCAACCGGTGCGGAAGCAAGCGCCCTCGATTCATCACCGACTCCATATAGGCGACCAGGTTGGCCGCCTCGGGCGTCATCGAAATGAAAGGGCGCGAGGCCAACCGATCCGACAGCCGCGCGTCCAACTCGCTGGGGAACAAGTCCAGGATGAGCGAACGATTGGCGACGTCACTCACCTGATCGTGCCAGGAGCCCGCCTCGACATAGGCCGCAATGCTTCGGTCGATAACGGAATGACGGCCGGCGATGTCCATCGACAGCTCACCCGCCAACGGCAATACGATCTGCGCAAAGCGATGACAATCCGCGGTGCTGTGCGCCCCATAGGAACGGATGGCGATGGAACTGGTGGAGACAGCGGTCATGATCGCATTGTACCGCCAAAATCCAGGTCTTTTGCGTAGGAACTCTCCGTTCGTTCGGCGCCGTCGCCCGCTTCTCTCGTTTCTCCAGTTTCTGCAAGTTGAGGAACAGGAACCCCTCGCGCACTATGCCCTCATGCGTGCAACACACGACTCTCCGCTGCTTCCGCCGGGTCAACATGTTCGCTCGGATTTTCCTCGCTTCGGCGTGGTCGCTTTCGCGAAGCGGACGCTGCGAGCAACCGAGATCCGCCTCGAAGTTATCGGTGCAATCGAACAACCCGTCGTGCTGACAGCCGCCGATCTCGCGACGCTACCTCGCGTGACGCAGACGACGGACTTTCATTGCGCGGCGGGCTGGAGTCACCTGGCAAATGAATGGAGTGGCGTTCGATTCAAAGATGTTTGGGAGAAGTTGATTCTGCCCAAGGCGCGCCCGACGACCGACATCGCGCTCGTCATACTTCGCTGCGAGGACGGTTTCCGAACGGCACTGCCGCTCACCGATCTTCTTGCCGATGACGTGTTGCTCGCGGACCGGCTGAACGGCGAGGCGCTGACGATGGACCACGGCGCACCGATCCGGCTCGTCGCTCCCGCGCACTATGGATACAAAAATGCCAAGCATCTCACCCGCATCGAGTTGGGCGGCGACGACCGAAGCTACCGCGCTTTGCTGCGTGTCCTCGATCACCCGCGAGCCCGTGTGGCATACGAAGAGCGCGGCCCGTATCTGCCGGGATGGCTCCTGCGTCATGTCTTTCGACCGTTTATCGGCCGGATTGTCCGACAGATCCAGGAACTAGGATCGCGTCGTTAACCGATTCTCCCGCTCTCGCGATTGCAACGGCGCACGCTTTGTCGCAGCATCCAACGTTGCACCGTCGACATCGCTGAAGGGATGCGTCAATGACCGACACACTCGCCACTCGCTCCGGGCCGCCAAACAACTTCAATCTGGCTGACTTTCCGGACGCGCCGCTGTCGCTCGAAGCCGCGCGAGCGGATGCTTACTTGCAGCCACTCGCCGACATCGACGTGGCCAACCCAAAACTGTTCCATGCGGACGTCGTGTTCCCCTACTTCGAACGGCTGCGCCGCGAAGATCCAATTCACTACGTCGAGAGTCCGACGTTCGGCGGTTACTGGTCGATCACCCGCTACAACGACATCGTGGCGGTCGACATGAACCATCAGCAGTTCTCGTCGGAGGCATCGCTGGGCGGCATCACCATCGCAGCGACTGCCAACACTGCTCTGCCGATGTTCATCGCCATGGACCCGCCGAAGCACGATGTGCAACGAAAGGCCATTCAACCGATCGTGGCGCCACCCAATCTGCGTAACCTCGAGCCACTGATCCGAACCCGCGCGGCCGCGATCCTGGACGATCTGCCGATCGGCGTCGAATTCGACTGGGTCGAAAAGGTTTCCATCGAGCTCACCGCCATGACGCTCGCGACGCTGATGGATTTCCCGCAGGAGCAGCGGCGCAAACTGACGCGCTGGTCGGACGTCGCCACGGCGGTTCCGGGCGGTGGAATCATCGATCGAGCCGAGCAATGGGTCGAAGAAATGACCCAATGTTTCCAGACATTTCAAATGCTATGGCATGAGCGCGCGGCGCGCCCGCCAGGCAACGATCTGATTTCGATGCTCGCGCACGGAGCGGAAACTCGAAACATGCCGGCCTACGAGTACCAAGGCAACATCGTGCTGCTGATCGTCGGCGGCAACGATACGACGCGCAACACCATCACCGGCAGCGTGCTCGCCCTGAATCGAAATCCCGATCAGTACCAGAGACTGCGCGAGCACCCGGAGCTGGTCGGCAGCATGGTTTCCGAGACCATTCGTTGGCAGACGCCTCTCGCCCATATGCGAAGGACCGCCGTGCAGGACGTCGAGCTCGGCGGCAAGCTGATTCGCAAGGGCGACAAGGTCGTCATGTGGTATCTATCGGGCAACCGCGACGAGACGGTCATCGACCGCGCTGACGATTACATCATCGATCGCGAACGGCCTCGCCAGCACGTTTCCTTCGGCTACGGCATTCATCGCTGCGTGGGCAATCGCCTCGCCGAACTGCAGTTGCAGATCGTCTGGCAGGAAATCCTCAAGCGCTTCCCGGTCGTGGAAGTCGTCGGCGAACCTGAACGCGTGTACTCGACATTCGTGCGCGGCTATCGATCCCTGCCCGTGAGGATCCCGCGTCGACTCTAGCACGGGAAGACTCTATAGGCTGGACTCACAGGAGCCTGTGCCATGGCCGCAACTCAATCCACGATGCTCGATCTCGGTACGCCCGCGCCGGACTTCCGGCTTACCAGCTTCGACGGCAAGGTGAGCGCGCTCGATGATTTCCGTGATGCGCGAGGATTGGTGGTCGCATTCATTTGCAATCACTGCCCCTTCGTCAAGCACATCCGCAACGAATTTGCGCGATTTGCACGCGAGTATCAACCGAGGGGGATAGCTGTCGTGGCGATCAACTCGAATGACATACAGGCCTATCCCGCTGACGGCCCGGAAGGAATGTCCGCGGAAGCAAAGAGCGCGGGATATACGTTTCCGTACCTGCTCGATGAGACGCAAGCAGTCGCGAAGGCGTATCGCGCGGCCTGCACGCCGGATCTGTTTCTATTCGACGGGCAGCGCAAGTTGATCTATCGCGGCCAGTTCGACGACAGTCGACCCGGCAAAGGCACGCCCACGGGCGCCGACCTGCGCGCTGCATGCGATGCTCTGCTCGGCGGCGCCGAGGCGCCGAAGAACCAGAAGCCGAGCATCGGCTGCAACATCAAATGGAAGAAATGAGCCTGGATGTCGTATCGTCGGAAAAATAGTGTCCGACGCTATCATTGACACCTTCATAGTCTGACGACAGTCGCGTTCCTTTCAGCCGCCGCTGTGCTATACGCGTCGCTCAATCAGCAGTTCAGGGTTTTGTCACGGATGAATGTCATGGCTTGGCTTACGGCAATTCTTCCAGCGGCGGCATTAGCTAGCAGCCTCGTAGGCTCGACAGTCCCGCCGTATCCCGATGGGCTCAAGGATATAGGCGGCTCGTGCATTGCCCGAGCACTGCGGGGCACCGACAGGTCATGTGACTTTTCCATCGGCATCCTCGCGGATTCGAATGACGTTCCCAAAATCCTCTATGGCTCACGACTGGCGGGACGGGACGAGTCGAACCATGCGCTCTGGACCATTACCGACGCCATGCCTTACCCCGAGGTTCCAGAGGGCTACACTCTGGCCGTCGCCAGCTGTCAGGACAATGGCGAGCGGGATGAAGGCATCGTTGCCGTCGTTCGGCTCGCGGAAACTGAGTGGCTCACCGAGGTTCTCTGGATCAGGCGTTATAACTTCGGCACGAAGAAATTCATCGAGCATCCGAGCGCGGGCGTTCGTTGTATCAACGAAGGCTGGGGACTGTGACGCATGGAACCGTCGACGCGCGCGCCCCCTGGGGACGCGCGCGTCGTTCAGCGATTGCTCGATTACATAGCGAGCGTCCAATTCACCGATTGAGTGAGAGTCGTGCCGTTGGTGAGCACGACAGTCCACTCGATCGGCGCGCCCGCCGCCTGCGGCAGCACTGCGTCAGCGTTCGGGCACAACAATGCGCGCTGATTTGCTTGGTCCGGCGGCAGCAGCTGGCAAGTGCCCGGGTAGCTCAGCGGCAATGTCACACCATTCGCAGTCGCCTGCGCCGATGCGGGAGTGGTATTGCGCGGCAGAGTCACGGCCGCATCGAAGTGCTGCGTGGGAACGAAGCTGCCCGCCGCCGGAGATAACTCGAGCGCGCCGGTCACGATCAGCTCGGCGGTCTCGATGTCGGCGACCACTTCGAAGTTATTGCCGGGGCCTCTGACGGTCACCATCTTGGTCGGGTAGTTGAGCAGATCCGGAGCGACCGAAGGCAGCGCATCCGACTCCGTGACCGTGCCGGCTCCCTCGAACTGCACACTGATCTCATCGACGTCCATGGTGGACGGCAGCGGCTTGTTGTCAACGCTCCGGAAATTGAACATGCCGTTACCATTGTCGGCGTGAGAGTCGATCGCGATCGAGATACCTTGCGTTGGCTGCGCACTCTCAAAGACCACGCCGCCCGACACCAACCGCACGCGCGCCTCGTTGGCATACGGTACGTAGAACCCAAAGTCGGAGGTGCCCGTCTCCCAGTCTGGCGTGTTCGTGTTGTACACGTAAGTGCCAGTGAGTCGCTGACCCAGCACGATCGCACCGTGAAGCAGAGTCCCTGGGTCGTTTACAGAAGTGACTCGAGCCGTCAAGCGCACGCGAACCGTCTCAGCCGCGGCTGGCGCGCACGCCAAAGCAGACAACATCACACCGCTGAAAAACACTGCTGCCGTTTTCATGGTTCTCCCTAACGTCAATGGATGATTGATAAAGCGCGAATCCGTCACGCGCGACAGAGATTGATCAGGAGAGTTTCAGTGCTGAAGCGAGCGGCGCGGAACGCGCCACCAAGTTGCAGCTCACGCCCAGTCCCTGGTCTTCCCTGCTGCGGATTTCGCCTCTTGCGAAATCGATGGTTCCAGATTCGCGGCCTTAAATAACAGATTGTCGTGACATTTGCACAGTCACTGCGGAAGATACGCACGACCGAGGAATTCCATCGTGCCCGAACGTACACCTCTTATCTTGCTGCCCGGCCTGCTATGCGATGCGCGACTGTGGCGCGATCAAGCTCGCGATCTCGGCGACATTGCCGATTCAACTGTCCCGGATCTCACACTCGATGACACTGTGAGCGCGATGGCCAGGCGCGTGCTTGACGCCGCTCCCGAGCGCTTCGCGCTCGCTGCGTTGTCCATGGGCGGCTACGTGGCGTTCGAGATTTTTCGCCAACAGCCAACACGCGTGAGCAGGCTTGCGCTACTGGATACTAGCGCGGCTACGGATACGCCGGAGCGTACGGCGCAACGATTGGCTGGCATGGAGTCGTTGAGGCTTGGGCGTTTCTTCGGTGTGACTGCGCGAATGTTGCCGCAACTGGTTCACACGCGTCATGTGCAAGGCCCGGTTGGCGAAGAGGTGCGTTCGATGGCCAAGCGGGTGGGTGGCGATGCATTCCTGCGTCAGCAGAATGCGATTCTCAACCGACCCGACTCGCGACCGTTGCTGGCTTCGATCGACGTGCCGACGCTCATCGCCGTCGGCGATTCCGACATCCTCACGCCGCCCAGCGATGCGGAATACATGCATCGACACATCGCCGGCGCGACGCTGCATACATTTGTTTCCTGCGGGCATCTGCCGCCGATGGAAGCGCCCGAGGAGACTTCGGCGGTGCTGCGTCGGTGGCTGTTGGGCTGACTGTCCAGCCGGGTTCATCGTTTACACCAGTCCAGGTCCATCCTTTACACCGGGACATAGGTAATCTTCTTGGTGCGCAGGTCGATGCGTCCGAGTAGGTGCGCCATAAACCATACGGACCACAGGCCGTCGTCGACTTCTTCCAGCGCGACGAGTTCTGAACACAAGGCGGTGCTGACGAACAGCAGCCCGCCTTGCCATTTGATCGAACCGTCGGTGCGGACACGGCGCACTGCGCAGTGCGCGGGATACTCAGGCTTGGGCACGCGAGCCGGATAGCTTCGAGCGCTGCAAGCATAGAGCTGGCTGGGCGTGCGATCCTGCAGCGCTTGGTGCGGACGCTCCTCGTTGTACTCTCGGCGAAAATGCTGGAAGCGGCGTTGCTGAGCGCGCAGGTTAGCGGCGGGTGGTCGGGCAGTCTCTGCCTTCAAGGTACGGTGCATCCGCTCATGCGCGCCATTGTCTTGCGGGCAGCCAGGCCGGGAGCGCCGCAGCTCGATGCCCAGCTTCAGCCATGACACTGACAGGCGCGATAACCCCGTCAGACCGGTGCCAGCAAACGGCGCGCCGTTGTCGCTGTGAATAGCGCGAGGCAGGCCGTAGTGTTTAAACAGCCGATCCATGCGCTGTTGGACCTGAGAACCCAGGATGCGCGGCTCGCCGTCACAGCCCAGCAGATAACGACTGGCACTATCCATCACCGTCAGTGGATAACACCAACGAGCGTCGCCCATGCGGAACTGACCTTTGAAGTCGATCGTCCACACCTCGTTAGGCACCTCGATCAGGCCAACGCGGCGGCCGCCTCGACTACGCACTGGACGCCGTCGTCGCGGTTTACTCAACCCCTGCCGTCGCAGCAGATCCGCCACTGCCGATCGCGATGGGCCGGGCTGCAAATGCGTGTTCCGATATCGACGCAACAACTTACGCGGTCCCCACTGCGGATGCGCCCGGCGCTCCGCGAGTAGCCACTGGGCCACCTCTTGCGGCATGCGGTGCGGACAGTGGCGCGCAGCTCGAGAACGTTCCTTTAGCCCCGCCATCCCTTCAGTGCGATGACGTTCAACCCACTTATAGCCTGTCGGCCGGCTCACGCCATACAGCCGGCACAGCTCTGCCATCTCAAACCGGCCGGTCGAGTACGCCAGCACGAACTTGCATCGTTGATCCATCGCATCGGTCTCGTTCCAGGCCATGGCAAAACCTCCTCGGTTCGCCAAGCGTGAACTACACCGGTGTAAACGATGAACCTGGACTGATGTGTAAAGGATGAACCTGGACCATACCG
>NZ_DASWTF010000027.1:0-159628 GCF_036402275.1 Steroidobacter sp.
ATCAGTCCTCGCACGTTGCGTTACAAGTTGCAGCGCCTGCGTGAGGCAGGCTTCGTCGTTCCGGCGGCTTGAGGTAAGCACACATGTCTTCATTACAGATCGACGCCGTGCTCTCGCAGATCCGCGCCATGCAGTCGCAGATCAAAGGTGTCGGCGCTCCGCAGAACGACGTCGCCAAGATCGCGGGCGTGGAGAGCGCGGTACAAGCGCCGACCAGCTCCTTCGCCAACGTGTTGAAGCAGGGATTGGATTCGGTCAACCAGGCGCAGGCGCGCGCCGGGGATCTTGCGACCAAGTTCGAGCAGGGCGTGCCCGGCGTCGAGTTGCCGCAAGTGATGTTGGAAATGCAGAAGGCCAGTGTTTCCTTCCGCGCGGTCGCCGAGGTGCGCAATCGCTTCGTGAACGCGTACCAGGAAATCATGAACATGCCGATTTAGTCCGGATCGTCGATGAACACATTGATGACTGAAGTTGGTGACACCGTTATGGATTGCGATCGGTTGGTTCGGGTGAAGCATGAGCGCTGAAGCGACAGCATTGCCGTTGCCTTCGAATGGGCAGCAGGCGCCTGGCTCGCAACTGCCGGCGCAGTCGCAGTCGCCGCGCCCGACGCTCATTCCGCCCGGCTTGAAGCCGCTCGCGACGTTGATCGGCATCGCCGCCGCGGTGGCTGCCGGTGTGGGCGTCGTGCTGTGGTCCAAGGAGCCGACCTACAGCCTGTTGTACGGCAACCTCGGCCAGCAGGACGCCGCGCAGATCGCGCAGGCGCTGGACACCAACGGCATTCCTTACAAGCTCGAAGGCAGCGGCGCCATCACCGTGCCCGCCGATCGTGTGCACGATGCTCGCTTGAAACTCGCCGGCCAGGGCTTGCCAGAAGGTGACGGCGGCTTCGCCGTCATGTCCAAGGATCCCGGCTTCGGCGTCAGTCAGTTCATGGAAGGCGCGCGTTATCAGCACGCGTTGGAAACGGAACTGGCTCGTACGATTACAAACTTGCAGGCCGTCGAAGGTGCTCGCGTGCATCTCGCGCTGCCTCGGCAGTCCGCGTTCGTGCGCGATCGTCGCAAGCCGAGCGCGTCGGTGTTCCTGCAGATGAAGCCGGGTCGTCGTCTCGAATCGGAGCAGGTCACGGCCATCGTGAACCTCGTGGCGTCGAGCATTCCCGAGTTGGAGTCGCAGCAGGTCACGGTCGTCGATCAACAGGGTCGCCTGTTGTCCTCGCCGGACGGCAACAGCGAGATGGCCGAGCGCGAGAAGCAGATGGAGATCGCGCGCGAGCTCGAAGATCGTTACACGCAGCGTGTTCAACAGTTGCTCGCGCCGCTGGTCGGTAGCGATCGCGTGCGTGCGCAGGTCGTGGCGGATGTCGAGATGTCCACCACTGAAGAAGCGCGCGAACAGTATCGTCCTGAAAGCGGCATCGTTCGCAGCGAACAGACATCGGAAGAAACCAGCCGCAATGGCGCCGGTCCGCTCGGTGTGCCTGGCGCGTTGACCAATCAGCCGCCGCAGCCCGGCGTTGCGTTGCCTCCGGGGGCGCCGGCGCAGGCTCAGCCTCAGCCTCAGCAAGCTCAAGCCGCGAACGCCGTCACTCCGAATGGCGCACCGGTCGTCGCGCCGCCGGACAACACATCGAAGCAGTCGACTCGTAACTACGAGATCGATCGCACGGTGGCGTACACCAAGTTGCCGGCCGGTCGACTCAAACGCCTCACGGTGGCGGTGCTGGTGGACAACCTGCGCACTACCGCGGAAGACGGCACCGTGACAGAAACATCGCTGACGCCCGAGCAGGTCGAGAACATGACCCGCTTGGTAAAGGACGCGATCGGTTTCAGCGAAGCCCGAGGCGACAGTGTGAGTGTGGTGAATGCCTCCTTCCGCGGCCAGACCAAGCCAGAAGACATCGTCGCGGACAAGATTCCGCTGTGGGAGCAGCCGCTTATGCGTGACATCGCGAAGCTGCTGGTGGGCTTGATCGCGCTGCTGGTGCTGGTGCTCGCGGTGTTGCGTCCGCTGATTCGCGGCCTGATCGGCGTTCCGGCGAAGCCCGAGAAGCCATCGCAGCCGGTGCAGGTCGTCCAGGCAACGGCAGTGCCCGGCGCTCCCGCCGCCGCCCTGGCGTTGGCTGCCGATGGCTCGGCGCCTGCACCGCTCGATTATGACGGCCAGATCGCAGCAGCCCGCGCTCTGGTGACGCAAGATCCTGCGCGGGTGGCGCAGCTGGTGAAGACGTGGGTCGGCGACGATGAGTAAGGAAAAGTCAGAACCTAAACGGAATGGCACCGAGCGTGCGGCCATTCTGCTGTTGTCGCTCGGCGAGGCCGAAGCGACCGAAGTGATGAAGCACATGGGCGCCAAGGATGTGCAGCGGATTGGCGCCGCCATGACGCAGCTCCAGAACATCTCGCGCCAGGAAGTGCAGGATGTGCTCGGGGAATTCACCAGCGAGCTCGAGGAAAAGACCGCACTGGGCATCGGCGTCGACGATTATCTGCGCAAAGTGCTGATCGGCGCCCTCGGCGAGGACAAAGCCGGCGGCGTCATCGATCGCATTCTGTTTGGCCGTTCCAGCAAGGGCCTGGAAGCGTTGAAGTGGATGGACTCGCGCGCGGTCGCCGAGCTGATTCGCCAGGAACATCCGCAGATCATTTCCATCGTGCTCGCGTATCTCGACGCCGATCAGTCGGCGGAGATCCTGCAGCAGTTTCCGGAGTGGCTGCGGGCCGACGTCATCATGCGCATCGCGACGCTGGACGGCATTCAGCCGACCGCGCTGCATGAGCTGGACGAGGTGATCGAGAAACAATTCGCCGGCAAGACCGGCGCGCTCAAGACTTCCATCATCGGCGGCGTGAAAACGGCCGCGCAGATCATGAACTTCCTGGACTCGAGCCAGGAGAGCGTGCTGATCGAGAACATCCGCAAGGTGGACGACGCGCTCGGCGGCAAGATCCAGGACCTCATGTTCGTGTTCGGCGACCTGGTCGAGATCGACGATCGCGGCATGCAGGAAGTGCTGCGCGCGGTGCCGGGCGAGAAGCTGCTGCTGGCGATGAAGGGCGCGGAAGACGATCTCAAGCAGAAGATCTTCAAGAACATGTCGCAGCGTGCGGCCGAAATGCTCAAGGACGATCTCGAATCGCGCGGTCCGGTGCGCTTGTCCGAAGTGGAAGCCGCGCAAAAAGAAATCCTGTTGCAGGTTCGTAAAATGGCAGAAGCTGGCACCATCCAGCTCGGCGGCAAGGGTGAAGAGTTCGTATGACGACGCACGCACGCTACGAATTGCCGAGCATCAGCGGCCTTGCCGTGCAGGGACGCCGCGCCGGCAAGACCGTGCAGGAGCTGGAAGATCTCGAGCAGCGCACGTACAACGAAGCGTTCGCCAAAGGTCAGGCCGAAGGCCGGGCCCAAGGGTTGGCCGCCATCGAGCGCGAAATGCGTCCGCAGCTCCAGCAGCTGCAGGCGCGCGTGGAGCGTCTCGACGCCATCATCAATTCATTGGCGCGTCCGCTGCAGGAGCTCGACCCGGAAGTCGAAGATCAGCTGCTGCAGCTCGCGTTGACCATCGGCCGTCATCTGGTTCGTCGCGAGTTGCGTATCGATCCGTCGCAGGTCATCGCGATCATTCGCGAGACGGTGGCGCTGCTACCTGCGTCCGCGCGTGACGTGCGAGTTCATTTGCATCCGGAAGACGCCGCGGTCGTTCGCGAAAAGCTGGCGACACCTGCTGGCGAACGTGTGTGGACCATTGCAGAAGATCCAGTGATGGGCCGTGGCGGCTGTCGCGTGACTACCGAGACGGCGCAAATCGACGCACGTCTGGACACGCGCATCGGCAGCGTCGTTAGTGCGTTACTGGGAGACGAGCGCGTGACTTCGATTCGCGGCGAAGACTCGGCGAGCGAAGAAGGCACGTCGGCCGACTTGTTTGCTAACGGGCCGAACGCTTGAACGGCATGAACAGTCCCGTCCTGCAACTCAAGCGCGGCGCGAACTGGGCCAAGCAGCTCCAGCGCGCATCTCGCATCGTCGATCGTCTCGAACCTCCGCCAGTCGAAGGCGTGCTCACTCGCATGGTCGGCCTCACGCTGGAAGCGGCGGGTTGCCAGGCGGCCATTGGCGATCGTTGCGATGTGCTCGGCACGGGCGGGCATAGCGTGGAAGCCGAGGTGGTCGGATTCTCCGGCGACCGTTTGTATCTGATGCCCACGGGCGATATTCACGGTCTCAAGCCCAACGCGCGTGTTGTACCTCGCACCGGTGCGGGCACTGCGGTTGTCGGGCCGCAACTGATGGGTCGCATTATCGACGGCGCGGGCAATCCGCTCGATGGGCTCGGTCCGCTGAATTGTGACGATCGCATTCGTCTGGTGGGCGCGCCCATCAATCCGCTGATGAGAAAGCCCATCGAAGAGCCGCTGGATGTCGGCGTGCGTGCGATCAACGCGTTGCTCACCGTCGGTCGCGGTCAACGTATCGGTTTGTTTGCCGGCAGCGGCGTGGGTAAGAGCGTGCTGCTCGGCATGATGGCTCGCTACACAACTGCCGACGTGATCGTCGTCGGGCTGATCGGCGAGCGCGGTCGCGAAGTGAAAGAGTTCGTCGAGCGCATTCTGGGGCCGCAGGGTCTGGCGCGCTCCATTGTCGTTGCCACACCGGCTGACAATCCGCCGCTGATGCGTTTGCACGGCGCGTGGCGCGCGACTGCGATTGCCGAGTACTTCCGCGATCAGGGCAAGAACGTACTGCTGATCATGGATTCGTTGACCCGCTTCGCTCAGGCGCAACGTGAGATCGGCCTCGCCATCGGCGAAGCGCCGGCGACCAAAGGTTATCCGCCTTCGGTGTTCGCCAAACTGCCGCAGCTCGTTGAGCGCGCGGGTAACGGCGACAGCGGCTCGGGCTCGATCACCGCGTTCTACACCGTGCTCAGCGAAGGCGACGATCAGCAGGATCCGATCGCCGACTCGGCGCGGGCCATTCTCGACGGTCACATCGTGCTGACGCGTCGTTACGCTGAAGCCGGCCATTATCCGGCCATCGACGTCGAAGCATCCATCAGCCGCGTGATGCACGAGATCGTGCCGCACGAGCATTCGGCGATGGCTCGCCAGTTCAAACAAGCGTTGTCCACGTTCCAGCAGAACCGCGACCTGATCGCCATCGGCGCGTACAACAAGGGCAGCGATCCTCGCATCGATGCAGCGATTGCCGCGTGGCCGAGCATGCAGAAGTTCCTGCAGCAGAACGTGCACGAGTCCGTGGACTATCGCACCAGTCTCGCCAGCCTGCAGGCGCTGGTGGGCGGTTGAACTAGATGACGCGCGCGAAACGACTCGAACCGGTTCAGCACATCGTCGACGAGGCGCAGAAGCGTCTTGCGCTGAGCGTGGTTGCGTTCGAAAAGCGTGTGCTGGATGGCGAGGCCAAGCTGGCCGAGCTGGAACGTTACAAGGCCGAGTACGAACAAGGGCTCTCACAACGGGCGGGTCGCGGCATCGGTGCGACGGAGCTGCGCGATTACCAGGCGTTCCTCGCCAAACTCGCCGAAGCGATCAAGCAACAGCAGGCGCTCGTGAATCGAGCCCGCGCCGAGCACCAGGCAGAGCGATTGAAATGGCAGGACGCTTTGAGACGTTCCAAGGCGCTGGGCCACGTGGTCGAGCGCTGGCATGCCGAAGAGCGCCATGTGAGCGACCGTCGCGAACAGCGCGAGAGCGATGAGCGCGCCCAGCGCAAGACCAACAGACCTTGACCCATTGATCATGATGCCCAGTGTTCCTTCCGCAGGTAGCTCCATGCCCGTAGCCAGCACTTCGACGTCCGGGAGCGCTGCTCCAGCGGCGTCTTCGTCGAACGCGCCTGCCAGCGTCGCTGTGGATTTCATGTCGATGCTGGGGCAGCTTGCCGGCGCGACTGCGCCCACGCCTGCATCGACTGCGATGCAAGCCGGCGCGCCAGTCGTGAAGGACTCGGATGAACTGGATACCGATCCCGAGTCCACCGACATGCTCGGCATGATGCCGCTGTCGTTGCCGGTGATGCCGACGGAAGTGAAGGCTGACGCAGCAGGCGTGCAGGCTGCGCTGCTCGGCATCGCGGGCGGCATCTCGAAGGCGCAGGGCGATGCTGTCGCTCCGGAAGCGCAGTTGCTGACGGATTTGATTCAGCCCGAGCAATTGACGGGCGAGGGCAAGTTTGAAATTCCCGAGCTGCCAAAGACTGGCGAAAGCGCGTCGCCCCTGCGCCAGGCTGAATCCGCGCATTCTCGACCTGTGCAGGTCCCTGTCGGCAATGCGCAGTGGGCAGATGAGATTGGCTCGCGCATGACCATGATGGTGGAGCAGGGCAAGCACACTGCCTCGCTGCGCTTGTCGCCCGAGCACTTGGGCCCCCTCGAAGTACGCATCACGATGAATGGCGATCAAGCCTCAGTGCAGTTCGGCGCTGCGCATGTGGATACTCGCAACGCCATCGAAAACGCGCTGCCTCGACTGCGTGAAATGTTCGCGTCGCAGGGATTGTCGCTGTCGGATGCTAACGTTTCTCGCGAGCCGCCGCGTCAGCAGCCGAATCAGACGGCGCAATCTGGTTCGTCATCGTCCGGCAGTTTCGCTGCCGACGACGGTTCCACAGTCGTCTCCGCGGCTCAGGTTCGTCTCGGACTGCTCGACGCATACGCCTGACGAGCCAGTACCTGCCATCGACGGCATAGCGTTATTTAACGGTGGCGCTCCGCAGAAGATTTCACTACATTCGCGATGTTTCCACGGCTGGCAACCAATCATCAGGATGGTCTCATGGTCGCGAAGCTCTCTGCGGAGTTGATCGGTACGCTTTGGCTGGTGTTGGGTGGATGCGGTAGCGCGGTGCTGGCCGCCGCATTTCCAGAGGTGGGTATTGGATTGCTCGGCGTGTCGTTTGCGTTCGGCCTCACGGTGCTGACGGCGGCTTACTCGCTTGGCCCGGTGTCGGGCGGCCATTTCAATCCCGCCGTGACCGTTGGATTGTGGGCGGGCGGCCGATTCCCCGCTGCGCAGGTTCTGCCCTACATCGTTGCGCAAGTCGTGGGCGGCGTGGCTGGGGCGGCGATCCTCTATGTGATCGCCAGCGGCGCTCCGGGATTCAGCGTCGCGCATGGCTTCGCTGCCAATGGCTTCGGCGAGCATTCGCCAGGACAGTACTCGTTGCTTTCCGGCGCCGTGACCGAAGTCGTCATGACCTTCATGTTCCTGATCGTCATTCTCGGCGCGACCCACCATCGAGCGCCCATTGGTTTCGCCGGCATCGCCATCGGCCTGGCGCTGACGCTGATTCATCTCATCAGCATTCCGGTCACCAATACTTCGGTGAATCCGGCGCGCAGCACCGGACCGGCGCTGCTGGTCGGTGACTGGGCGCTGAGCCAGCTTTGGATGTTCTGGGTGATGCCCATCGTCGGCGCGGCGCTCGCGGGCTTCGTGTACCGCTCCGTATTCGAAGGTGACGCCGACAAGCCGCCGATCACCGGGCGGCCTGCGTAACCCATACCGTTAGAACTCGACTTCGAAATCGGCCAGCAGGCCCCAGTCCGCCGACTCGGACGTGAGGCCGGCGGCCACGCCCATGCCGAACTGAAACGGAATGGCGGTCGCGGCAATCTCGAAAGCGGGGATGAGGTACGCCTCCCAATCGCTCTCTTCGTGGACGATATTACTGCCCAGTTGCAAGGTGATGTTTCGTCCGTCCGGGCGACGCTCGATGGCCACGTTGAGCAGTTGCTCTTCGAAACCTTCCTGCTCCTTCCATTCCATGCCGGCTTCCACATGCAGGCTCATGGAACGATCGGGGAACCGAAGGGTGAACGGCACGGAGAGATCGACGCCCCACAGATCGTCTGAGATTCCCGGCCGGTCGTCGCTGGACGGCAACGCGACACCGACGCCGAAGCTGCCGGAAAAATTCTCGCCCTCGGCCAGCAACCACTTGGCGCCCAGCTCGACGTTGCCGGCGCCATCGATGTCCTCGCCCGCGCCGTCGAAGCTCATCCTGCGATAGGGAACTTCGACCTCCACCATGAGCCGGTCCGAGATCGCGTATTCCAGCTCTGCTTCGATTTCCTGGCGACGCTCGCCGTCGTAGTCGAAGTAGGAGGGGACGATGTTCACTTCGAGCTCGCCGGCCTCGATGATGTATCCAGTATCGATGCGCAGATGCTCGAGCTCTTCGGCGCGGTTCGGCTCGGCAACGATGTTCGATGTAACTGTCAAGCCGGCAATCGTGGCAGCCATCTGCAGCAGTCGTGCGCCAGACATGTTCATGCCAGTTGTTATAAGAAGCGCGCGTGATTGCGCTTAGAGGCATGATACGGATGTCACCTGACGCTGCCCTGACGATTTCCTCGCCAGGGCATCGGTGAT
Organism: Steroidobacter sp.; assembly: GCF_036402275.1. NCBI lineage: Bacteria > Pseudomonadati > Pseudomonadota > Gammaproteobacteria > Steroidobacterales > Steroidobacteraceae > Steroidobacter > Steroidobacter sp. The sequence continues at coordinate 8,406 of NZ_DASWTF010000027.1, forward strand.
TCTACGGTCGGGCCGCGGACTACACCGCCCGCGGCCCCCGTTGACAGCTCATTCCTTGATGAACTTCAGCAAGTCGTTGTTGAGCTGATCCTTGTGCGTGTCAGCCAGCCCGTGCGGCGCGCCCGGATAGACGATCAGCTTGGAGTTCTTCACCAGCTTCGCCGAGGCCCGGCCGGCGGCGTCGATGGGGACGATCTGATCGTCGTCGCCATGCACGATCAACGTCGGCACGTCGAAGCGCTTCAAGTCCTCGGTGAAGTCCGTGGCCGAGAACGCCGCGATCGAGTCGGACGTGTTCTTGTGGCCGCCCTGCATGCCCTGCGCCCAGAACGAGTTGATCAGGCCCTGCGACGCCTTCGCACCCGCGCGGTTGAAGCCGAAGAACGGCCCCGAGGCGAGGTCGAGATACAGCTGCGACCGATTCGCGATGGACTGCTGACGCAGGCCGTCGAACACTTCGATGGGCAGACCGCCAGGATTCGCCGGTGTCTTCAGCATCAACGGCGGCACGGCGCTGATCAATGCAGCCTTGCTGACGCGCCTGGTGCCATGACGCCCGATGTAACGAGCCACTTCGCCACCACCGGTCGAGAAGCCGACCAGCACCGCCTTCTGCAGATCCAATGTTTCGATCACCGTCGCGAGATCGTCCGCGTACGTGTTCATCTCATTGCCATTCCACGGCTGGCTGGATCGGCCGTGACCGCGACGGTCATGCGCGACCACGCGATAACCCTGCGAGGCCAGGAACAGCATCTGCGACTCCCAGCTGTCCGAGCTCAGCGGCCAGCCGTGACTGAAAACGATCGGCTGTCCGGTGCCCCAGTCCTTGTAATAAAGCTGTGTGCCGTCTTTAGCGGTGATGTAGCTGCCGGTGCGTGTAGAAGCGGTCATGTGCATTCTCTCCAGGTTCGTTGATTAAGGTGTGCCCTTCGGCTGGGAAGCACTGTACGTCCGCCGCTCCGCGCTGGGGTGACGCAGAATCCTGAAGAATTGATCGAGAGTATGGACGTCAGGCTTTTTTCCTCACGCCGTCGTACATAGAGAACACCCAAGGGCGCAGCGCCAATAGAAGCCCCGTGCTGCGTTTTTCTTTGTCGAGCAATCCTGCGTCCAGCGCAGCCAGTTCGGCGAAGTCGCGAGCCAGCACTTCGAGCTTGCGCGCCAGGATCTTCGTGGACGCTTCGGACAGTTCGGCGGACGCGAAGCTGATGGACTCGTTGCGACCGGAGAAGTCGGACTGCAGGAACTCGCGCTTGACCTGCTGCTCGTAGGCTCGGCGCACCGGGCCGTTGCTGCGCCAGACGATGACATTCGAGGTGCGCAGTCGGACCTTCATCTTGGGTTGCAGCTCGATCAATTTGACGGCGTCGAGCTTCACCAGCAAGCGGCGCAGATCGCGTTCAGTGAGGTCGAGCTCGTTGGCGATGTCCGCCGGCTCGTGCCCGTTGATGAGCAGGTGGAAACAGGCGAGCAGGCGAGTGTCGTCCGCCAGTGTTTGTTCCTGCTCGATGGTCAGCTGTTGTCCGCCGGGCGTGGTTTGCTGAGCGGCCATCTTGGCGACCTCGACGATGCTCAGGCCCAGCGCCGTGCAGATCTGCTCCAGCCGCGCCAGCGAAAACGTTTCTTCCGAAAAGATCCGTTTGACGGACGCCTCGCTCAGGCCCACGGCCTGCGCGAGATCGCGATAGGTCGTGCCGCGCGCCTTCAGGCTGCGCTTCAGGACGGCAATGATCTGCGCGCATTCGCTCATTGGGGCCTCGTTCAGTTCAGTCGGGTGAGGCCCAGAGTATTGGATTTCGCTACTTCTGCAAGCCCGGTTGCGCCTTTTGGAGGTGGTCCGCACCCTCACGGCAGCTTTGGCAGCGGAGGCAGGCGAATGAATGCGTTGGCAAAGGTTTGCACGACAGTTCCCCAGGACGGGCAGACGCGCGAGGTATGTAACGACAAGCACTCCCACTTGAACAGCACGAGTGTGCTGGGGCGCATCGCTCCCACCAGTGTCGCCGACGTGGCTTCCGCGGTCCGGCGCGTTCAGCAGCGCGGCGAAAGCATGAGTATCGCGGGCTTGTGTCACGCCATGGGCGGACAACAATTCGCGCAGGATGCGTGGCTACTCGACATGCGTTCGATGAACAAGGTGCTCGGCTTCGATCGCGAGCGCGGCATCATCCACGCGCAGGCGGGGATTACGTGGCCGGACCTGATGCGTCACTACGTGATTGAGCAGCGCGATGGCGCGAGCGCGTGGGGCATTCGTCAGAAACAAACCGGGGCAGACCGATTGACGCTCGGTGGGGCGGTCGCTGCCAACATTCACGGACGCGGTCTGACTTATGCGCCGTTCGTTCAGGACATCGAGTCGCTGGAAGTCGTGCTGGCCGATGGGTCGGTGGTCGATTGCAGCCGCCATTGCAACTACGATTTGTTCCGTCGAGTCGTAGGCGGCTACGGGTTGTTCGGCGTCGTCACGTCAGTCAAGTTGCGCCTCGTTCCGCGCCAGAAGGTGGAGCGCGTGGTGCAACTCGCACGCATCGAGCACATCGTCGACGGATTCAACGAACGCATCCGCGACGGCTATCTCTACGGCGACTTTCAGTTCTCGACCGCGCCGGAAGATCGTGGCTTTCTGGTTCGCGGCGTGTTCTCGTGCTATCGCCCCGTCGATCCGCAGACACCGATTCCTCCAAACCAGATTCGCCTGATGCCTTCGGACTGGCGTCGCCTGCTGTATCTCGCCCATCGCAACAAGCTGCAGGCGTTCAACGAGTTCGCGAGTTTCTATCTGCAGTCGTCGGGTCAGATCTACTGGAGCGACACTCACCAGCTTAGTGTCTATCTCGATGATTATCACGGCCGGCTCGACGAGGCTTTGCAGCCGGCGGTGCCTGGCTCGGAGATGATCACTGAGCTGTACGTACCGCGCGAGCGGCTGGCCGCATTCATGGAAGACGTGCGCCGGGATTTTCTCCGGCACCGCGTCGACTTCATCTACGGCACAGTGCGTCTCATCGAGCCGGATACCGAAACCATGCTCGCGTGGGCTCGCGAGCGCTTTGCATGCGTCATCTTCAATCTGCACGTGGATCATGACGCGCGCGGACTCGCAAACTCGGCGGACTCGTTCCGTCGACTCATCGATATCGCAATCAACCACGGAGGCAGCTATTTCCTGACGTACCATCGTCACGCCTCGCGCGAGCAGGTGCGGGCGTGCTATCCGATGTTCGAACCATTCCTCGCGGCCAAGAAACAACTGGACCCCCAGGAGGTGTTTCAAAGCGATTGGTATCGGCATTACCGCGCCGAATTCGCGGGGCAGCGATGAACGTCGGCAACACGGGCCGGCGCGGTCATCAGCAGCGAATCGCCATCCTATGGATTTGTATCGGCTTGTTCTTCCTGCGCGTCATCGGGCAGGTGGAAGTTCTGCTGCTGTCTCCGCCGTGGCTGCCACCGATGAACGACTGGTACTCCGGCTTGCTTCCGTATCCGTTGTTGCTGCCGGCGCAGATTGCGCTGTTGATGCTGATGTCCGTCCTTGTCGTTCGCGAGATGCGCACCGAGGGCTTGGCGTTTGCGAGGCCAGAACGCTGGCGGACTTGGGTTCGACGCTTTGCGTTGGTCTATTTCGTGGTGATGGTGTCGAGGCTGGCCATTCAGCTCTTCCGAGGTGCAGACGACGTCATCGCCGCCGGCGGTATTCCGGTGGCGTTCCACTGGGTGCTCGCGCTGTTTCTGCTGGTGCTGTCGAGGACCGATCGGCATTAACGAGCGCTTGTCGTCCTGCCGCGTTACTATTACGGACGCCATGTCTGAACCGTTCGAGAGCAAGCCAATGAAGGTGGAGTTCTGGTTCGAGTTTGCCAGCACATATTCCTATCCCGCAGCCATGCGCATCGAAGCGCTGGCCGCGAGTCGCGGGGTGGCGGTCGCGTGGCGATCGTTTCTGCTCGCGCCGATCTTTCAGCAACAGGGATGGAACAACTCGCCATTCAACATTTACCCGGTGAAGGGCCAGTACATGTGGCGGGACCTGGAACGGATTTGCGACCGTCTCGATATTCCGTTGCGCAGGCCGACGAAGTTTCCGCGGAATGGATTGCTCGCCGCGCGTGTCGTCTGCAGTCACGCGGATGAGCCATGGATTCCCGATTTCGTTCGTGGAATTTACAGCGTGAACTTCGCCGAGGACGCGGAGATTTCCGATCCAACCGTCATATCGCGATGTTTGACTTCGCTCGGTCAGGACGCCGCTGCAATCCTGGCGACAGCAGAGACGCCAGCCTCAAAAGACAAACTCAAGGCGCAGACGGCGGAGGCGATGGAGCGCGGCCTGTTCGGCGCACCGTCCTTCCTTGTCGGCGGCGAATTGTTCTGGGGTAACGATCGGCTCGAAGAAGCGTTGGACTGGGCAGTGCGCGCCGCTCGTTGAACAGCGCGGGCCCCGGCCCTTGCGTCGATTCGCCAATGTTTCTACCGAGAAGGGCCAGCGAGACTCGCTGCCGCTTCTCTGGCGCGAGTGTCCTGGATCAGCACTTCACGAGCGGCAGCCCGCAAGATATCCGGGCTCACGTCGCGAAGATCGGATTCTGCAGTCACTCCCTCGGCCGAGAGCTGCGCATGCAGAGCATGCATCACCCGCTTGTTGGCGAATAGATGCGGAACCTGCTCGTCGTCGCCTTGATCCCGATGAAATTTCCAGAGCAGGCGAGCCAACGAGTCTCGTGACAGCCACAGCTCCGCGAGCTTGGCTCGATACTCCAGTTCCCAGGGCGTCAAGTTTGGATGGCGCTTGAGATCCGCGAAGTGCTGCGTCTCGTGGCCCAGCAGGCTGGCGCGAAAGGCGTCATTGTCCATGCCTTCGGAGAACGCCGGGCCGACGGCGTACAAACGATCTGGCGTGGCCCAGCCGCCGTTGGAGCTCCGGTCGCACCGAGCATAGGCGCTCCAGCCGCGCGTCACGAAGTCGTTCAGCAGTTCGAGTTGCACAGGATGGGAGCCTTCGGGCAACGCCACTTGATGCAGCGAACTCTCCTGCTTGCGCCAGATCATCAGCTCGCGCAGCGGCGGCGTAACTCCGAGCTGCGAGTAGTAGCCTCGCTCGCGCAGCTTGGCGGCCACGCGAGACTCGATCGCGTCCCAATCCTCGATCGTCGTTTGTTCTCCGAGTAGTTCGCTGAGATCACGCTGCAGCTGCCGTCCGTGGCTGTCGCGCTCCGGGGGCGACATCAGGGCATGCCACCAGTAGTTTTGATAGAGACTCAGCACGTCGCTGACGAAAGGATCGCCGGCATCGCGCCACACAGGCGCGACGGCCTGGTTCCCAAATCGCCTGAGCATGCAGCGCCGATGCCTGATGTCCGCGCCCGCGAAATGATTGCGTGGGACGCCTGCCAGAGATTGAGCCGCTAGCTTGCCGTCCCCCTGCAGCGCAGCCTTGTTGGATCGTTCAAGCGCCCTTTGACCGGGAGGCGTGGTGACTATCAGGATCTCGGCGTGGCTGTCGGTAATGCCCACCAATCCGCAAACGCATAGAATTGCTCCGGCGATTGTCCTGGCGCGGGCCGGCCTGAATGCCTGGGTCATCGCATCCCCTTCCGTGTGACCATGTCGGCGAGTTGGATGTCGAGGGCCGCCGGAAAGGTTGCACGGGCTTTGCAATGAGCAACTGCTGCTTAATCGGCGAGGTGAAATTTGAAATCGGTGCTTCTGGTCGCTCTCGGCGGCGCGCTCGGCTCGATGGCGCGCTTCAAGTTGTCGGGCTGGGTGCTGCATCAGACGCCGAGCTGGCGGTTCCCCCTCGGCACGCTGACCGTCAATCTCGTCGGATGTTTCATCGCTGGGCTGCTGGCAGGGATGGCAGTCAAGCAGGACATCTTCACGCCCGATGCGCGGGTCTTCCTGTTCACCGGACTGCTGGGCGGATTCACCACGTTCTCGGCGTTCGGCCTGGAGACGCTGCTGCTGCTGAAGCGGGGCGAGGCGGGCGTGGCCATCGCAAACATCGCGATCAGCGTGGTGGTTGGCTTGCTGGTTGCATGGCTGGGCTATGAAATCACCGCGCGGACGGCGGCGTGATGGGAGATGAGATGAAGTTCGTGACCTGCACTCTCGAGACGCATGGCGGCGCCATCCTCGACATCCTCAACGAGCAGATTCGAACCTCGACGGCCGTGTACGAATACGTGCCCCGCAGCTCGGAGAGCATGGTGACATGGTTCAAGACCAAGGAAGCCAAGAGCTATCCGGTCATCGGCGTCGAGGACGAGGCGGGCGCGCTGATGGGCTTCGCGACTTACGGCGTGTTCCGGGAGCGTCCGGCCTACAAATACACCGTCGAGCACTCGGTCTACATCCACAAGGACCATCGCGGTAAGGGCCTGGGTCTGGCGCTCATGGAACGCCTCATCGAGGCGGCTCGTGCGCAGGATTTGCATGTCATGGTTGGCGGCATCGATGCGACCAACGCCATCAGCATCGCCATGCATGAGAAGCTCGGCTTCGTGCACGCAGGGACGATTCGCGAGGCCGGCTTCAAGTTCGGCGGCTGGCTGGATCTCGCGTTCTATCAGCTGACGTTGCAGACGCCGGCGAAGCCCATCGACGGCTGACTCTGAAAGAACTGCGCGTCCAGGCTTTGACGCCGCCCGACGCGCCCCGGGCAGCGCTTGTGGAGCGCGTCACATTTGCCCGCGCCAAGATTCTGTCGCGCTTTTGCGATGTGTCGCAGTTCACACTGCGTTTTCAGCGTATTTCTCTTCCGAATGAATGACTTGCGCGCTCGCCGCAGAGCGTGGCACGTCGCTTGCTCTTAATCGGGTGCGACGAAGTTCTCGAGGAATGCGCGATGGTCGATGCTGTTGCCGGTGACGCTCCCGCGGCGCCTGCTAAATCGAAAATGCTGGTGATCGTTTTGTGCTCGTTGCTCGCTGCCGGTGCGGCGGGCGGCGGCGTGTATTTCATGACGGCGAAAAAGGGCGGCGAAGAGCATGCCGCGCCCGAGGCCGCGCCGGCGGTCAAGACCCCGGCCATCTACAGCAAGTTCGATCCGCCGTTCGTCGTGAACTTCCAGAACAAAGGTCAGATGCGCTTCCTGCAGGTGAGCATCGAAGTGATGACGCGCGATGCGGCCACTGCCGACCTGCTCAAGCAGCACGATCCGAAGCTTCGCAACGATCTGCTGATGCTGCTGGGTGGCCAGACGTTCGAGACCCTGAGCTCGCGTGAAGGCAAGGAACAGCTGCGCGCCGAGGCGCTCAAGGCGGTCGCGGACGTGATCGTCGCCGAGGGCGGCAAGCCCGAAGCCGTCGAGCAGTTGTACTTCACCAGCTTCGTGATGCAGTAACCCAGGCCACAGAGATTGAGACATGTCCGGCAGTGACATTCTGAATCAAGACGAAATCGATGCGCTACTCCACGGAGTAGACAGCGGCGCCGTCAAGACCGAAGCGCCCATCGCGCCGGGCGAGGCGCGCAACTACGATTTCGCGAATCAGGTTCGCATCGTGCGCGGGCGCATGCCCACGCTCGAAATGATCAACGAGCGTTTCGCGCGCCTGTTCCGTATCAGCCTGTTCAACCTGCTGCGCCGGACGCCCGAAGTGGCGGTCGCGCCGGTGAAAATGCTCAAGTTCAGCGAGTACGTACATTCGTTGCACGTGCCGACGAATTTGAATCTGGTGAAGATCGTGCCGCTGCGAGGCACCGGCCTGATCGTGCTCGACCCGAAACTGGTGTTCGCCACGGTGGACAACTTCTTCGGCGGCAGCGGCCGCTACGCGAAGATCGAAGGCCGCGAATTCACCGCCACCGAGCAGCGGATCATTCACATGCTGCTCAAACATATCTTCGCCGATTTGAAGGAAGCCTGGTCGCACGTGCAGCGCCTGGACGTCGAATATCTCAACTCGGAAATCAACCCGCACTTTGCCAACATCGTCAGCCCGACGGAAATCGTCGTGGTCACCAGCTTCCACGTGGAGCTCGATGGCGGCGGCGGCGACGTTCACATCACCATGCCGTACGCGATGATCGAGCCGCTGCGCGAGTTGCTCGACGCCGGCGTGGCGAGCGACCGCGTCGAGCACGACGAGCGCTGGGTGAGCGCGCTGAAGGAAGAGATCGAAGACGCCGACGTGGAGCTGACGACGCTGCTAGGCCGGTCGAAGGTCACGATGCGTCAGCTGATGGAAATGAAGACAGGCGACATCCTGCCCTGCGATTTCAACGGCCGCGCCACCATCCTCGCCGAGGATGTGCCGATCTTCAAAGGGACCTTCGGCGTGTCCAACGGCCAGCAGGCCGTGCAGGTCGAAGAACGCATTTCCCGTATTCGTCCGCGGATGCTGGACATATTGAACTCGAAGGTTTGACGCCATGAGCATGAGTAGAGAAGCGATGGAAGCGGCGCAGGCCGCGCAATTCGAGGAGCTGCTGGCAAAGGAGCAGCGCGACCGCATGCCTCCGTCCGAGCCCAGCATGCCGAGCGGCGCGGCGTCGGATGTGAATCTGGACGTCATCCTCGACGTGCCGGTCACGCTGTCGATGGAAGTGGGGCGCACGCGCATCCCCATTCGCAACCTGTTGCAGCTGAACCAGGGTTCCGTGGTGGAACTGGATCGCGCCGCCGGCGAGCCGCTGGACGTGTTCGTCAACGGCACGCTGGTCGCGCACGGCGAAGTGGTCGTGGTGAACGAGAAGTTCGGCATCCGTCTCACCGACGTGATCTCGCCGTCCGAACGCATCCGCAAGTTGAAGTGAGTTGAAGTCGACGTGAGTCAGAAGGTTCTCATGCCGCGCACCTTGATGTTGTCCGTCATTCGTGGCGTGGCGATTCGCGGGTTGGCGGTGACAGTTGCGATCGGAGCGTTGTGTCTCGCGGCCCCGATGGTGTTCGCGGCGGAAAAATTCGCCGCGCCCGAAGCATCTCAAACGCCGGCCGCAGTCGGCGCTGGCAGCCTGACCCAGGTCACGTTGTCGCTGCTGCTCGTGTTAGGCATCGTGTTCGCCGCCGCTTGGGTGACGCGTCGTTTGCGCGGCTTCGGCCGGTTCGGCAACAGCGCCTTGCAAGTCATCACTGACATCGGCGTCGGTGCGAAAGAGCGCGTGGTGCTCGTACAAGTCGGCAAGCAGCAGTTATTGCTCGGCGTGGCGCCGGGTCGCGTGAATACCTTGCACGTACTCGATGAGCCTGTGACCCCGCAAACGCCCGCTACCACCGTGGCACCCGCCGCTGATGGCGCCACGCCGCCGTACCCCACGGATTTCAAATCGATTCTGAAGCGGAGCCTCGGCCTGTGATGCGCGCTTTTTCCAAGCTGCGCGACCGTGGGTTCGCGCGGTATGCGCTTGCTGCCCTGCTGATGCTGGCGCCGTTTGTTTCTTTCGCTCAGGGCATTCCGGCCGTGACTGTCAGCACGGCCCCCGGCGGCGGTCAGCAGTATTCGCTGACGCTGCAGATCCTCATGCTGATGACGGCAGTCACGCTGCTGCCGGGCATCGTGCTGATGATGACGTCGTTCACTCGTATCGTCATCGTGCTCGCGATCCTGCGTCAGGCGTTGGGCGCGGGCCAGGCGCCGCCGAATCAGGTGCTGATCGGATTGTCCTTGTTTCTCACCTTGTTCGTGATGGGCCCGGTGATCGATCGGATCAACACCGAGGCGGTGCAGCCGTACATGGCCGGCACGATGGACGCGACCACCGCGATGAAGACCGGTGCGGAACCGCTGAAGCGCTTCATGCTCGATCAGACGCGCGAAAGTGACATCGCGACCTTCGTGCGCATCTCCGGCGGCGAGGGCTTCGACAAGCCCGAGGACGTGCCGCTGCGCATATTGGTGCCGGCGTTTGCGACCAGCGAGCTCAAGTCCGCGTTCCAGATCGGCTTCCTGATCTTCATCCCGTTCGTGATCATCGACCTGGTGGTGGCCAGCGTGCTCATGTCCATGGGTATGATGATGTTGTCGCCGGTGCTGATCTCGTTGCCCTTCAAACTGATGCTGTTCGTGCTGGTCGACGGGTGGGGGCTGATCATGGGTACGCTGGCGGCGAGCTTCTACACATGACGCCCGAAACCATCATGACCATCGGCCAGCGCGCGCTGGAAGTCACCATGCTGCTCGCGGCGCCGTTGCTGATTGCCGCGCTGGTGATCGGCTTGCTGGTGGGTGTGTTTCAGGCGGCCACGCAGATCAACGAAATGACCCTGTCGTTCATTCCCAAGCTGATCGGCATGGCTGCGACGCTGGTGATCGCCGGCCCCTGGATGCTCAAGGTCATCGTCGGCTACACGCGTGAGCTGTTCGAGAGCATACCCGGGCTCATCGGCTAGTCGAGTCGATGCTCAATATAACGACAGGGCAGCTCGAGGCATGGCTGGCGCAGTATCTGTGGCCATTCCTGCGCATCGGCGCCTGTTTCATGATGGCGCCGATTTTTGGCGCGAGCTTCGTGCCGCCGCGGGTGCGGCTGTTTCTGGCGGGGGCGATCACTCTGATCGTCGCGCCGCTCGTGCCGCCGCCGGCCGGCGTGGAAGTTTTCTCCTTCGCTGCCGTGATCGTCACCATCCATCAGCTGCTCATCGGCTTCGCCACGGCGTTCGCGTTGCAGCTGATCTTCGATGCGCTCGCCATGGGCGGCCAACTGCTTGCTAACACCATGGGCCTGGGCTTCGCCTTCAACGTCGATCCGCTGCGCGGTGTGAGTACGCCGGTGCTCGGTCAGCTCTACATGATTCTGGTCACGCTGACGTTTCTTGCCATCAACGGCCATCTGGTGCTGATCGAGATTTTCGTGCAGGGCTTCACGACCTTGCCGGTGGGCTTGACAGGTTTGAGCAGCGACATGATCTGGCGGCTGGTGGAGTGGGGCAGTCAGCTGTTTGCTGGCGCGCTTACTGTCGCGTTGCCGGGCATGGCGGCGTTGCTGGTCGTCAATCTCGCGTTCGGCGTCATGAGCCGCGCCGCGCCCACGTTGAATTTGTTCGCGGTCGGATTCCCAATCACGTTGATCGCCGGTCTGGTCATCATGTATCTGACCCTGCCCGCCGTGATGGGCGCGTTCGGTCAGTCACTCGAAGCGGCGTTCGGACTCATCCGGACCCTGCTCGTCATTGCGCCATAGGAGTGAAACGCCATGGCAGAAGGCGATGACGCACAAGAAAAAACAGAAAGCGCAACTCCCAAGCGCCTCGAGGAAGCGAGGCGCAAAGGTCAAATACCCAGATCGAGGGACTTGAGTGCGGCAGCGGTGACCATGTCGGCCGCCGCGGCCTTGTACATGATGGGCGATACGATCGCCGGCAAGCTGTACTTGCTCATGCAGCGAAGCTTCACGTTCACCCGCGAGCAGGCGCTCGATCCCTCACAAATGGCGCCGGCGCTGGCCAGCGCCGCACTCGACGGATTGAAGATCTGCGCACCCGTGCTCGGCATCATCTGTCTCGCGGCCGTGCTCGCGCCGCTCGCGCTCGGCGGCTGGTCGTTCAGCACCGAAGCGCTGATGCCGCAGTTCAATCGTTTGAATCCGCTTGCAGGCGTGAAGCGCATGTTCTCCATGCGCGCGGTCGTGGAGTTGGTCAAGGCGCTCGCCAAGTTCGGCATCGTCGGCCTGGTCGCCGTGCTGGTGCTCTGGAACGATGCGAATACCTTGCTCCATCTCGGCCAGGAGCCGCTCAATCAGGCCATCGCTCATACCATCAGCCTGGCGGGCAAAGCACTGATCGCCATCACCGCCGGTCTGCTGATCATCGCCGGCATCGACGTACCGTATCAGCTGTGGACTCACGCCAAGCAGTTGAAGATGAGCCGCCAGGAAATCCGCGAAGAGCACAAGGAATCGGAAGGCTCGCCGGAAGTGAAGGGCCGCATCCGTCAGTTGCAGCAGCAGTTCGCACGCCAGCGCATGATGCAGGACGTGCCGAAGGCCGACGTGATCGTCACCAACCCGACGCACTTCGCGGTGGCCCTGCGCTACGACGAAAAACGCATGCGCGCGCCGATCGTCGTCGCCAAGGGCGTCGACCTGGTGGCCGCCCGCATCCGCGAGATCGCGACAGAACACAATGTACCGATCTTCGAGGCGCCGCCGCTGGCGCGTGTCCTTTATAGAAATGTCGACATCGGCGGGGAGATTCCCTCGACAGTGTATCAGGCCGTCGCTCAAGTGCTGACGTACGTGTTCCAGCTGCGGGTCGCCAAGCGTTCGGGCTTCCAGCCGCCGCCGCGGCCGGATGTGACGGTCGAGGAGTGAGGCGTTTGACGGCCCGCGGCCGCGCGGCTCACGGCCATTTCCCATCGGACCAGACCTTGGCATAGACTCGGCTCCGGGGGAGAGTCCGAGAGGCCGAGGTCCATAGATGACCGGATCGATGCTTTCGTTGCAATCCGCGACCGGGTCGCCGATACCAGCTGTATCGGGCACGGGTGCGCCGGAGGTGATCGACTTCGGTAGCCGGCTGTGGCTCTCCATCGACAATTACCGGCTGCGCGAACGCTTCGACGGCCTGTTCCACGGCGAGGACATGATCAAATTTCATGTCCGGCTGTCAGGCCGCCGCTCGCTGACCTTCGACGGTTTCGACCGCCTGGCGCTGGAGGACACGGCGACAGCAGTGCTCCTGCACGAACGCGACTTGCCCAAAACCGACCATATCCTGGCTGACCACGACGAGGTGTCGATCACTGTCGCCATGAATCGCTCGCGATTCATGGAGTATCTCGACGCCGGCAACACGACTGTTCCGGTCGCGCTGGAAGATGTCATCAGTCGCTACGCTTACTCACCGCGGCTGGCAACAGCGGTGCCCACGCCGGATGAGATCCGCCTCGCGAAGGAGATTCTCGGGTGCCGCCGCACCGGACCGTTGCGCAAGCTGTTCCTGGAGGCAAAGGCGCTCGAGTTCATCCATATCGTGCTGGAGCACCTGGTCTCGCCCGCCGAATCGCGAGGGTCTTCCATACGACTGACCGAGCGTGACAAGCGACGCTTGCAACAAGTGCGCGAGCGCTTGGAAACGAGCTTCATGGAAGGCGCGCGCATCGAGGATCTCACCCGCGAATTCGGGCTCAATCGCAACAAGCTCTGCACGGGCTTTCGCAACCTGTTCGGCGTATCGATCTTCGACTTCGCCAGCGGCTTGCGAATGAGCGAGGCGCGGCGCCTGCTGCGCGAGTCCAGCCTCAGCGTGTCGGAGGTCGCCCTGTCCGTAGGCTATTCGTCCACCGGCGCCTTCAGCTCCGCCTTCCACCGCTTCTTCGGCCACTCCCCCAGCGAGTCACGAGGGCTGATTCTCTGATCGAAGGTAGCCGACGCCCTTTCGATTCGACCGTCCGCCCGATTGTGACGATCTCGAACGACTTAGTGACGATCCCGTAAGCCGCTGGGCCCGGCATCGCGTAAAACACTGTCCCGTATTCGATCGTCTTTGGGGATCCGGGAGAGTCACTCGTGAGCGATGCGGCGTGGCGTGCGTTGTTGGCCGTGGGCGTCATGGCCGTGCTGGCGGCCGCTTGTTCCAAGCGGGAAGCAGCCTCTTCCCGGGTGGCCGATGCCGGCTGGCTGACCGGCGGCCACGATGCCGCCCAGACCTATCATTCCCCGCTCAAGCAGATCGACGCGGCCAACGCCGGGCGGCTCGGCTTCGCCTGGGACTACGATCTCGAAACGACGCATGGTCAGGAAGCGACGCCGGTCGTCGTCAACGGCGTGATGTACGCCAGCGCGCCCTGGGGATTCGTGCACGCCGTCGATGCGCGCACCGGTCAGCGGCGCTGGGTCTTCGATCCCAAGGTCGATAGCGCCATCACGAGCAAAGTCTGTTGCGGCATCGTCAGCCGCGGTCTCGCGGTCTCCGACGGGCGCGTGTACACAGCCTCCATCGATGGGCGGCTGTCGGCGCTCGACGCCAACGACGGCAAGCTGCTGTGGCAAGTCGATACCATCGTCGATCACGAGCGTGGTTACACCGTCACCGGTTCGCCGTATGTCGCGGGCGACGTGGTGGTTATCGGCAATTCCGGCGGCGAGCTCGATGCACGCGGTTACTTCAGTGCTTATCGAATCGCCACGGGCGAGCTGGCGTGGCGCTTTTTTACCGTGCCTGCCAGCTCACAGGGACCTTTCGAGCATCCCGAGCTGGAACGAGCGGCGAAGACCTGGGATCCCAACTCGCGCTGGGAAGTCGGGCTCGGCGGCACCGTGTGGGACGGCATGGCCTACGATCCGACACTGGATCTCTTATATGTAGGCGTCGGCAACTCCGCTTTGTATCCACGCAAGCTGCGCAGTCCGGGCGGCGGCGACAATCTGTTTGTCTCCTCGATCCTCGCGATCGATCCCAAGACCGGCCGGCTCGTGTGGCACTACCAGACCACGCCGGGCGATCAGTGGGATTACACCGCCACACAGAAAATGATTCTGGCCGATCTGCGCATCGGCGATCGCACGCGTCAGGTGCTCATGCAGGCGCCGAAGAATGGATTTTTCTACGTGCTCGATCGCAGCACCGGCGAGTTGCTCTCCGCCAGACCTTATGTGCCCGTGACGTGGGCATCGGGGGTCGATGAGAAAACCGGTCGTCCGGTCGAAACGGAACAGGGCGACTACGGCAACGAGCCGCGACTGGTGTTTCCCTCGCCGGCGGGCGGGCACAACTGGCAGCCCATGGCTTTCAATCCGGACACGGGACTCGTGTATATCCCGGCGCTGGAAGCGAGCGCCGTGTTCTGGATTCCCGATGCTCCTTACGTCTATGCCAAAGCCGGAATCAACACGGGCGCGCTCTATGGTTTCCCGGCGGCGCACGCGGGCGATTGGGGTTTGGAGTCGCCGGCCGCGAAACATCTGCCGCCGCTTGCCGAGCTCGCCAAGGGGCAGCCTGACACGACCATTCGCGGCTTCCTCCGCGCATGGGATCCGGTTGCAAACAAAGTGGTCTGGGAGGTCGACACCTCGGGTCAATGGACCGGCCAGATGAATGCGCTGTGGAACGGCGGCGGCGTGATGACGACGTCGGGCAATCTGGTGTTCCAGGGCCAGTCGACCGGTGCGTTACATATCTATCGAGCGACCGACGGTCATCCGCTCGCGGCGATCGACATCGGCACGAGCATCATGGCCGCGCCAATGACCTACGAGCTCGACGGCGTTCAATACGTCGCTGTGATGGCGGGGTTCGGTGGCGCGTTGGGCGGTGTGCATCCCGTTGGCACGGCAGCCGCAAGATACGGCAACGCGGGCCGCATCGTTACATTCAAGCTCGACGGCGGCGCCGTGCCGCGTCCGGCTGAGTTGAACCGCGTGTCGTCCGTGCCGCGTCCCGCTGTCGAGCGTTTTGGATCCGCGGCGGATATCGAAGCAGGCAACGCGTTGCTGAAGCGCAATTGCGCCCGATGCCACGCCAATGAAGGACCCGGCGCGATTCCCGATCTGCGCTGGATGAGCGCGGAGACCCATCGGCAGTTCGAGGACATCGTCTTGAAGGGCGTGCGCGCTGCCAAGGGCATGGGCTCGTTCGCTGGATCGATCACGCCGGCGGAAGCTCAGCAGATTCGTGCGGCCGTCGTCGATTCGGCATGGCGCGCTTACGAAACAACTCAGAACACTCCGCAGTCCGCGCCGCACGTGCCGGAATCTGCGCCTCACACGCCTGTCACCGCTGACAATGGAGTTTCTCGCTGATGTCACAAATGCGAACGTTTGTTGCCGCCTGTGTGTTGTGCGTCGGGCCGTCCGCTCTCGGCCAGAGTGCGCCGCCTCGCGCCGAGTCGATGCTCGTCGCCGCGGAACGAATGATCTCCAGCTGCTTCGCTTACGCCGCGACCAACAAGTTACCGCCGTTGAGTGTCGTGGTCGTGGACGCGAGCGGCGCGCTCATCGCGTCGAAGCGTCAGGACGGTGCGATGCCGGTTTCAAGCGACGCGGCGTTGCTCAAAGCGCGCACTTCAGTGCGCACCCATGCGCCCACCGCGGTGCTTGCGCCGATCGTGCAAGGTGACGCTGGCACGCGCGACGCATTCATCACCATGCAACTCACTGCCATTCCCGGCGGCGTGCCGTTCTCGCGCGGCGCGGATGCTGTCGGAGGGGCTGTTGGTGTGTCGGGCGCTCAGCCTGATCAGGATGCGGCGTGCGCTATGAGCGCAGTCGGTGCGGTCAAGGCCAGCAGTTGAGACAGTTCATGATGTTTCGTTCTTCACTCACCGTCAGCGTCGCAGTGGGCCTTTGGATGAGCGCGGCCATTGCCCACGGCAGCGTCGTCGTTCATTGCGGCAAGTTGATCGATCCGGCCGCGTCGGCGCAGCCGCTGGCAGAGCGCTCCATCGTCATCGATCAGGGTCGAGTCGTGCGTGTGGATGCCGGTTTCGTGTCCGCGCCCGAGGGTGCGAAAACCGTCGATCTTCGCCAAGCCACCTGCATGCCTGGCTTCATCGACAGCCACACGCATCTGACGATGGAGTTCGGCAAGGGCAGCTATCTGAGCAAGTTCGTCGATACCGACGGCGACATCGCCTACAAGGCGGCTCGTAATGCGAAGCTGGTGCTGATGGCCGGCTTCACCACCGTTCGCGATCTCGGCGGTCAACACCTGGTTGACGCAGCGCTGAAGAATGCAATCGAGCGAGGCGACGTGCCGGGACCGCGCATGCTGGTCGCGACCAGCGCACTGTCAATCACCGGCGGACATGCCGATCCTTCCGCGGGATATCGCGAGGAACTGTTTCATCCCACTGAAGCTGATGGAGTAGTCGATGGCGTGGATAGCGCCATTCGTGGCGCGCGAATCGCTATCAAGCGCGGTGCGGATGTCATCAAGGTCACGGCGACTGGCGGCGTGATGTCCGTGGCGGATCATGGCTCGGGGCCGCAGTTCTCAGCGCCGGAGCTGCAAGCCATCGTGGAAACCGCCAAGAGTCACGGCTTGAAAGTCGCTGCCCACGCGCACGGCGATGAAGGTGCGTACCTGGCTGTGATGGCGGGCGCTGCCTCGATCGAACACGGCTCGTATCTCACGTCGAAAACATACGCGCTCATGAAGCGCAATCACGTCTATCTCACACCCACCGTCATCGCCGGCGCTTCCGTCGCCGAAGCGGCGAAGACGCCGGGATTCTTTCCTCCATCCGTCGCTGCGAAAGCATTGGAGATTGGCCCGTTGATGGTTGCAGCCTTGGGCCGCGCATACAAAGCGGGCGTGCCAATCGCATTCGGCACGGATTCCGGCGTGTATCCGCACGGTCGCAATGCGCGTGAGTTCGGCTACATGGTGGAAGCGGGGATGCCGGCATTCGAGGTCATCCGGGCGGCCACGCAGAACGCCGCTGATTTGCTCGATCGCACCAAGGACATCGGCAGTTTGCAACCTGGCCGCTTCGCCGATGTCGTCGCCGTGGAAGGCGACCCGCTCGCCGACATCCGCGTGCTCGAGCAAGTGTCTTTCGTGATGAAGCAGGGACGCATCTATAAGGCAGGCGGCGCCGCCGTCGCATTCTGAAAAACATCCCGAGGTCATCCTGTGAACACTCGAATGCATCTTTCGGCCGCGGCAACAGTCGCGGTCATCGCCGGCGCTGTCCCCCTGCACGTTCTGGCTCAGGAGGACTCCGGTGGCCTGGGCGGTTTGGAGGAGATCGTCGTCACGGCGCAGAAGCGCGAGCAGAAGCTTCAGGAAGTGCCAATGGCGCTCACCGCGGTTTCCGGCGCTCAGCTCGAACAGCAGGGCATCACCCAGTTCCAGGATTTGTTACGAAGCGTGCCGGGTGTTTCTTTCGCCGGCACTGAACCAGGCCAGAGTCGCTATGCCATTCGCGGCGTCAGCACCGAGGCGTCGAGTCCTACGGTCGGCGTTTATCTCGACGACATCTCGCTGGTGTCCATTTCCACCGCGTTCGCGGGCGCCATCGACCCGGCGTTCTTCGATTTCGAGCGCGTCGAAGTGTTGAAAGGCCCGCAAGGCACGCTGTACGGCGGCAGCGCCATGGGCGGCGCGATCAAATATGTGAGCCGTCAGCCGGTGATCGATAGCACGTCGTTCTCGACGTCCGCGGGCCTGTCGACCACGCGCGGTGGCGATCTTTCGTATGAGGCGGAAGGTGTGGCGAATATTCCTCTGGTCCAGGAGAAGCTCGCTGTTCGTGGCGGTGTCTCGTATCGCAAGACCGGCGGCTACATCGACAATGTTCCCGACGGCCTCACGGAAGTATGGACGCGCAGCACGACCCAACCGCCGGCGGCTATCGTGCCGACACGCTATTCGACGCTCAGCGCTTTCGGTCGCGACGATGTGAACGAGCGCGACCTGCTTGCAGCTCGCTTGTCGGCCAAGTACACACCCACGGACACGCTGGCCATCGTGCCGGCGGTGTTCTACCAAAAGAGCGAGAAAGACGGCACGGACACCTTCTTCACGAATCTGCCCGAATTCCGGTCTTCCTATCGCTTCGCGCAGCCGACCAAAGACGATGTGGGCATCTACAGCCTGACGATCACCAATGACTTTGGCGGCGCGACGCTCACGTCCATCACCGCCTTCGTCGATCGCGAAGTGAGTTGGGATCGAGACTACTCGCTGTTCATCGGCAACCTCGCCGCGCCGTTCTTTGCGTACGATTCGTTCAATACTTCCGACACCACGACCGAGACGTTCACGCAGGAGCTGCGTTTGAGCGGCGACGCGTTCAATGGACGCTTGCAATGGGTGGGCGGGCTGTACTACGCGGATCAGGAAGATCGGTTGCTCCAGGTCGTGACCACCGCGGGCGCGGGGGTGCCGTTCGGACTGGGTACGGACGTGACTTACTTCGGCGATCAGCGCACCGATAGCAAGCAGTTTGCCGCGTTCGGCGAGGTCACTTACGAGATCCTGTCGAACCTGGATCTCACCTTGGGCCTGCGGTACTTCGATGCTGAGCAGACGGTCAATGGCGACTTCGACGGCATCTTCAACGGCGGAGCCAGCACGGTCGAGAACAAGAAGAGCACCGAAGATGGCGTGACGCCGAAGGTATCGCTCGCCTGGCGCGCGACGCCGGACAATATGCTGTACACGACCGCGAGCAAAGGCTTCCGGCAGGGCGGTCCGAATCGATTCAACACCAACAGCCCGCTGTGCGCGCCCGATTTCGAACGGCTCGGCATCGATCGCGTGCCGGACGGCTACCGTCCCGATACGCTGTGGACGTACGAGATCGGCAGCAAGAATCAAGTGCTGGATCGTCGTGCCACTGTGAACGCCGCTGTGTATTACACGGACTGGAGCAAGATTCAGCAGCAGGTGAATCTGCCGACTTGCGGCTTCCAATTCGTGGGCAATGTCGGTGCGGCGGAAATCAAGGGCGCTGAGCTCGCTGTCGAAGCGGCGATCACCGATGCGCTTACGCTCGGCGGCACCGCGAGCTACACCGACGCGGAGATCACCGAGTCCGCGCCGGGCGTGTCGGCGCAAGTTGGCCAGTCCGTGCTCGATACGCCGGAGTGGATGGGCAACGTCTACGGCGACTACAAGTTCCAGTTGAGCGAGACCATGGAGGCGACGTTGCGAGCCGAGTATCAGTACCGCGACTCCAGCCTGCGTCAGTTCGACACGACCATGCTGGTGACCTATCCGGATGGCAGCTCCGCCAACGTCGCCAACATGACCCAGATCCAGGACGCGTACGACATCGTCAACGTGAACTTCACGGTGCTTCGCGGCGACTGGCAGTACCGGCTGTTCGTCAACAATCTGCTGGATGAAACGCCGTATCTCGATTTCTCTCGCACGTCTGGCGAGTCGTCGGCAACGACACTGCGGCCTCGGACCATCGGTGTGGGGGCGAGATTGAATTTCTAAACGCGCTGGGAGGCGGGGCCCTTCGGGTTGGAGGGCTCTTGCCCCGCGGTCACTCGCGGCGGGCCGCGATCTTCGCCAGCAACTCAGTGCGATCGAAGTAGACCTCGTTCCTCTTGATCTTGCCCGCGGCGTTCAGCTGCACGAAGCAGACGCCCACGATGCTCAGCACTTCTGCGCCGACAGGAATATCCGCACGCCATTTGTTCAGAAAACCATCTTCCAGCGGGATGGCTTCGATCTGAGTCCATACCCAGTTCGGGTTGTATCTCAGCAGGCGTCGAAAGTACTCGAGCAGTGCCGGTTTGCCGCTGATGCCAGCGGGTGCGCCGGGGTCCAGATAGAACGTGTCGTCTGAATAGAACTCAACTAGGCGCTCGGGATTGTTTCCGGTCCAGGCCGGTAGCCATCGTTGGGCGAAGTCGCGGGCTGCTTCAGCGGACATGAAGTTCATCGCTCGCCTCGGAATCGGTGGGCCACTGCTGGCGATTGTGCCTCCCGATTCGCGCGCCTACCATAGCCGCCCAAATCGCTGGGCCAGAACCAGCTTAGAGGGTAGTCACCCATACATGGAAGGCTTCAAGGCACGCCTTCTGGATGCGCTTTCGGCCTCCGGATGGGAGTTGGTGGCGCGAACGGACGGTGCGGATTGGTGGCTGGAGGAGAGCTGGCTCGTGCGCTCTGCCAAGCAGCGCTGGGGTTATGAGCTGCACATCATGTTTCTAGTGGATCCCTCCACCGAGACCAATCAGCAAACACGACTGCTTTCGGCAATCGCCGCGTTCGAGCAGCCGCCTGCGCAGCGGCCTGTCGGTGCTGGCGGCGTCGCCGTGATGGACCTGCTCAAAGGAAACTTCGACGACAAACTCGCGGCGTTCGTCGCGGCCATCGATGCTCATCGGAATGAGGGCGCCAATTCGTGAGCTACGATCCCTAGCCACGTAAGGCCGCGTGAGCGTCCGGTCCAACGCTCGGCCGATCTCAGGAAAGTTCGCGAGTCCGCTCATTCCGGAGCAGTGGCGTTCCGTTCGGCGACTCCATGTCGCTTCCCGGCCGTCTCGTGCGGTCCCTGCACGACTCGCGCTTCCTTGGAGAGCAGCTCTTCCGTCCTTGGTGAAGCTGCTGTTCCTAACTAATAAAGCGACATCCGTCCCAGTTCTCCCTCACGGCGGAGCGGCTTTCGCTGAAATATTTTGCCGTGTCAGTGGATGATGTCGGCTCTCGAAAAACATATTGCCGATTTGCGATGGCAGCTCGTCGGATCGACGACTGGCTGGGAACATCGCCGCCGCGAGCTGCTACTCACAACCCGCGGCGGGCGAAATGGGGTGATGCGGTTACACGCCGGCTGTGCCTTCCTGGCGATGGAGTGGCGTGCGCACGCTTGCGACTTCCTGTTCGTTCTCAATTTCACTTTCCTTGTATCGAAAGTCGTTCTCTTGCCGTGGGAGCAGCACGAGAGCGACTTCAGGAAGTTTCGCGAGTCTGCTCTTCCCTAGCAGCGACGTGCCGATCGTCGACTTCCTCTCGACCCTCGGTCATCGCGTGCGATCCTTGCACGACTCGCGCTTCCCTGGAGAGCAACTCCACCATCCGTGGTAAAGCTGCCGTTCCTATGTAGTAAAGCGACAACGGACGTGAATTTCCATCGCGATAACCACTAGAAATATGAAATAAATTCAGGTTATGGAATGTTGTAGCGCGCTAGTGACCTATGCAGCCGAATACGGAAGAGAGTCCGTCGGAAATTTTGTCGTTTTCAATGAAGAGGGCCGCCCTAGGGCGGCCCAAGCATGGTGGGGAAGCTGCCGCTAAAGACAGGCCGACCAAGCGAACGCTAGGATGAGTGTGTGGTGATGGAGTCAAGACCAGAAATGAGAAGGCCGATTCGTTCCGAACCGTAAGGAGAAATCTCGCGCAACACCGTTGCGCGCGAGTGCGAGGTCTCACTATGAAAGAGAAGATCGAGCTAAACAACCGTTCGATGCCCACCACAGGGGTCATTCCAGTACTAAATTATCCCGATGTGCTCGCGGCGACCAAGTGGCTGTGCGCCGCCTTCGGCTTTAGAGAGCGGCTCATCATCGGAACCCACCGGGTGCAACTCCACGCTGGATTTGGCGCGGTGGTCCTCGCGGCAGGTGTCATCGGACATAACTCACGTACCACGTTCTCCGTGATGATCAGAGTGGCCGACGCATCCGCGCATTTCGCGCGAGCGAGAGACCACGGAGCGACGATCATCAGCGAGCCCACGGACTATCCGTACGGCGAGCGCCAGTACTCCGCGAAGGATCTCGCGGGCTATGTGTGGACGTTCTCTGAGACTATCGCGGATGTCGATCCGGCGAGCTGGGGCGGGGTGCTGCAGGAAGATTGATTTGCCGAAAGAGCCCCCAAACGCGAAGTCACGCATGTGGCAGAACAATTGCGGCATACGGCGCAACTCGACCACGAATTGCGGCACTTTGTGCTTCGGAAGTTTCCTTTTTCCATCGTCTATGCGGTCACGATGGATCTGATTTACATCGTCGCGATCGCGCATGGCAGCAGGGAACCCGGATATTGGCGGTCTAGAGTTCACGATCGTTAGCCCCCGCCTCGCGTGACCCACTTCACACTCCCTCTCGTCTAAGCCGCCGCGCTATCGGCGGCATCAGCCCTCGCCTTAACGCCTCCTCTCCAAACTGTGACTGACTCCCGCCGCGCCGGATGGTGCGTGGCAAGGGAGTTGCACCCTAAAGGGCGTGCGTCGGAATACCGACGCCAGAACCAGACAACGGTTTTTTGACGACGACCTCACGACCGAAGACGACGAACGATGGCTGCCGCGATCGCCCCCAAGCTCGATCTGAAAGCGCTGATGCAATCTGGCATCGGGGTGCCGGTGGGCGTGTTGGCGGTGTTGGCGATGGTGATCCTGCCGTTGCCGCCGATCGCGCTCGACGTGCTGTTCACGTTCAACATCGCGCTGTCGTTGATCGTGGTGATGGTCGTGTTCTACGTGCAGCGGCCGCTCGAGTTCGCGATCTTCCCGACGGTCCTGCTGCTCGCCACCTTGCTGCGTCTCGCATTGAACGTGGCATCGACGCGAGTGGTGCTCCTCCATGGTCATACGGGCGGGCATGCGGCGGGTAAGGTGATTGCGTCGTTCGGTGAGTTCGTGATCGGCGGTAATTACGCCGTCGGTGTGATCGTGTTCGCAATTCTCACCATCATCAACTTCATCGTGGTGACCAAGGGTTCGGGTCGTATTTCGGAAGTGACGGCACGCTTCACCCTGGACGCGATGCCCGGCAAGCAGATGGCCATCGACGCCGATCTCAACGCCGGATTGATCACTCAGGAAGACGCGCGCACCCGTCGCGCCGAAGTGCGTCAGGAAGCTGACTTCTACGGCTCGATGGACGGCGCCAGCAAGTTCGTCCGTGGTGACGCGACGGCGGGCATCCTCATCCTCATCATTAATATGATCGGTGGCCTGGCCATCGGCATGATGGCCCACGGCATGTCGTTCAGCGACGCGGCTCGTGTCTATACGCTGCTCGCCATCGGTGACGGTCTCGTCGCGCAGATTCCGGCGCTGCTGCTCTCGACTGCGGTCGCGATCATCGTCACTCGTGTGTCGAGCGCGCAGGACATGGGCGGTGAGTTGTCGAAGCAGTTGTTCGGTCAGCCACGCGCGCTGGCGATTGCGGCGAGCTTGCTCGGCGTGATGGGTTTGATTCCTGGCATGCCGAACCTGCCGTTCCTGATGATGGCGGCGATCTGCGGCGGCGGTGCGTGGATGCTTCACAAGCGCGCCCAGCAGCAGCCGACGCAAGAAGAAATGGCGGCGGCCGCGGCTGCGGCGGCTCCGACGCCGATGGCGTCGGATTCGAAAGAGCTCACGTGGGACGACGTGCAGCCGGTCGACATCATCGGCCTGGAGGTCGGTTATCGACTGGTACCGCTGGTCGACAAGGCGCAGGGCGGCGATCTGCTCGCGCGTATTCGCGGCGTGCGTCGCAAGCTCACGCAGGATCTGGGCTTCCTCGTTCAAACCGTACACATCCGCGACAACCTCGACCTCGCGCCCAATTCATATCGCATCAATCTGGCCGGCGTGCCGGTGGGCGATGGCGTGATCTATCCGGAGCGCGAGCTCGCCATCAATCCGGGCAAGGTGTTCGGTCGCCTCACCGGCATCGAGACGCGCGATCCGGCATTCGGCATGGAAGCAGTGTGGATCGAACCCTCGATGCGAGATCACGCGCAGACGCTGGGTTACACGGTGGTCGATGCGAGCACTGTGATCGCCACGCATCTCAGCAATGTGATTCAGACGCACGCTCATGAGCTGCTCGGCCATGAAGAAGTGCAGCACCTATTGAACACGCTCGCCAAGACGGCGCCGAAGCTCGTCGAAGATTTGACGCCTCGGCTCCTGCCGCTCGGCACGGTTGTGCGCACGTTGCAAGGTCTGCTCGCCGAGCGCGTGCCGATTCGCAACATGCGGACGATTGTCGAGACGCTCGCCGAGCACGCGGCTCGCACGCAGGATCCGCTGCAGTTGCAGTCGCACGTTCGTGTCGCGCTCGGGCGCCAGATCGTGCAGGACATCGCGGGTATGTCGACGGAGCTGCCGGTGATCACGCTCGAGCCGGAGCTGGAGCAGCTGTTGACGAATTCACTGTCGGGCAACGCCGCGGCCACGCCGGGCCTGGAGCCTGGACTGGCGGAACGCATGCAGCGTCGTCTCGCCGAAGCCGCGCAACGTCAGGAGCTGACGGGTGAACCGGCGGTGTTGCTCGTGCCGCCGCAGCTGCGCCAGACGCTGGCGCGCTTCATGCGTTCGATCGTGCCGAACATGCACGTGCTCGCGTGGAACGAGATTCCGGACAATCGCAAGGTGCGCCTGGTCACCGCGGTGGGTCGCTGAGAGTAGTCACTAAGATATGAAGATCAAACAATATCGTGCGGCTGACATGCGGACAGCGTTGCGCCAGGTGCGTGACGCGCAGGGTCCCGACGCGGTGATTTTGTCGAGTCGCCGGGTGCCCGGCGGCGTGGAAGTCGTTGCCGCGATCGACTACGACGGAGAAGACGCAGCGACGGAGCAGCTGGCGGCTAAGAGTGGTCTCGTCGACACGTACGGCGCTGACCGTCGTGCTCAGAACGATACGAGCGAGCGCGCCGAGCTGACGCGCCACTTTGCCAGCGAGCGCAGCCAGACGACGAACTACGCCGCGCCCTCGAACGATCGCGCCCGTTACGCCGTCGAAGCCGATCCGGTGCGTGACGTAGATATGTCGCGGCTCGATCTCATCGACGAGAACAGCGATGTGAACGAAGAGCTGCGCTCGTTGCGTCGCATGTTGGAAACTCAGCTCGCGACGCTCGCATGGAACGATCTCTCTCGCCGCTCGCCCATTCAGACGGAGCTGTTGAAGCAACTGACGCAGCTCGGTCTCGCGCAGGATCTGGCCACCGAAATCGTGACCCAGATGCCAACGCGCCTGGAATTCGCTGAGGCTAATCGACTCGCGTTGGCCCTCCTGGCGCGCAAGATCGAAACCACCGGCGAGCGCTGGATGGACGGCGGTGGCGTCGTCGCCATGGTGGGCGCGACCGGCGTCGGCAAGACGACGCTGATCGCCAAGCTCGCCGCTCGCTGGGTGCTGCGTCATGGCCCGCGCGACATCGCGCTCATCTCGACCGACTCGGTGCGCATCGGCGCGCAGGAACAGATTCAAACACTCGGCCGCCTGCTGGGCGTGCCAGCCTATGCCATCGACGGCGCCGCGGAGCTCGCGGGCCTGCTCGAACACCTGCAAGACAAACGTCTGGTGTTGATCGACACGGCCGGCCTGAGCCCGCGCGATCCGCGACTGCAAGAGGAACTCACGCTGCTGGCCGCCGCGAGCAAGCGCATGGAAACGACGCTCGTGCTGTCCGCCGCCGCGCAGGCCGGTGCGATCGAAGAAGCCGTGCAGCGTTTCGCACCCGCCAAGCCGACCGCTTGCGTGCTGACCAAGCTGGACGAAGCGACCAGCCTGGGCGGCGCAGTCTCCACTCTGATTCGCGCCCGCCTGCCGGTGACCTACGTCAGCGAAGGGCAGCGCGTTCCGGAAGATCTCGCTCCTGCCCGCGCGCACCAGCTGATTGCGCGTGCGGTTGATTTGTCTCGTAAGTCTGGCGCCTCAGCGGATGAGGACTTGTTACGTCGCCGATTCGGCACCGTGGCTCACGCCATCGCATGAACCTGACGACTCGTTCAAATTCTCATTTGCTCACGTAATTCAAACTAGCGACTATGGAATCAATTCAATCGATCGGACTGCAACGCGCGGCCAATCCCGGGCCGGTGCAGGTGATTGCAGTCACAGGCGGTAAAGGCGGCGTCGGCAAGACGAGCGTCTCCGTCAATCTCGCCACGGCGCTGGCGAGCGCCGGCCGTCGCGTCATGCTGCTCGATGGCGATCTCGGCCTGGCCAACGTCGACGTGTTCCTCGGTTTGTCGCCCCGTTACACGATGGCTCACGTGTTGAGCGGCGAGCGCACGCTCGAAGAAATCATTCTCGAATCTCCGCACGGCATTCAAGTAGTGCCCGGCGCCTCCGGTGTGGCCGAGCTGGCCAACCTGTCGGCCGCGGGTCACCTCAGTCTGGTGCAGGCGTTCAGCGCGATCAGCTCGCGCGTCGATACGTTGATCGTCGATACCTCCGCCGGCATCGCGCACAGCGTGGTGCAGTTCACACAAGCTGCCCAGCACGTGTTGCTGGTGGTGTGCGATGAGCCCGCGTCCATGACCGACGCCTACGCGCTCGCCAAAGTGTTGAGCCGCAACCACGGCGTCAACAAGTTCCAGGTCGTCGCGAACATGGCCCGCGCACCGGGCGAAGGCGCCGGCCTGTTCGAGAAGTTGCAGAAAGTCACCAGCAAGTTCCTGGATGTCACCTTGGAATACGTTGGGGAAATCCCTGAAGACCCTTATCTGCGCCGTGCGATTCGTGAACAGCGTCCCGTCGTGATCGCGTTCCCGGCCAGCCCGGCCTCCCGCGCATTCAAGAAACTGGCGCTCAAGGCCGATAAGTGGCCTGTACCGGAGGGCCCACGGGGCAACCTCGAGTTTTTCGTGGAGCGGCTGGTCCGCCGTCCCCAGGTGCGACTGGAGGTGGTGCGATGAGCGGCGTGCGCGCTTACAAGGGCGCCACCGCGTCCAACCACACTGATGCACTGGTGGTTCGACATGCCGAGCTGGTGAAGCGCATCGCGTATCACCTGGCGGGGCGTTTGCCGGCTTCGGTCGAAGTATCCGACTTGATCCAGGCCGGCATGCTCGGCCTGCTGGAAGCCGCGTCCAACTACACGGCG
The DNA here is from genome assembly GCF_036402275.1 of Steroidobacter sp. Taxonomy (NCBI): domain Bacteria; kingdom Pseudomonadati; phylum Pseudomonadota; class Gammaproteobacteria; order Steroidobacterales; family Steroidobacteraceae; genus Steroidobacter; species Steroidobacter sp. Next base: position 35,593 of record NZ_DASWTF010000027.1, read on the forward strand.
GACCGCGGCGCGAGCTTCGAAACGTATGCGGGTATCCGTATTCGTGGCGCGATGCTGGATGCGCTACGCAAGCTCGACTGGGCGCCGCGCTCGGTTCATCGCAAGGCCCGTGCAGCGGCCGCGGCGATTCGCGAGCTGGAAGGCGAGTTCGGTCGCGAAGCTCGCGATAGCGAGATCGCCGAGCGCATGGGAGTGTCGCTCGACGAGTATCACCGCATCGCGCAGGACGCGGCGAGCTGCCGGGTGGCGAGTCTCGACGACTCCACGGGTGACGAGGAATCGTTGCTCGGTCGCGTGGAGGACGAGGGCGCCGATCCGTTCCTCGACGCCACCGAAGACGGCTTCCGCTCGGCGTTGGCGGGCGCGATCAAGGAGCTGCCGGAGCGCGAGCGTCTGGTGATGTCGATGTATTACGACGACGAGCTGAATCTGAAAGAGATCGGCGCGGTGTTGAAAGTGACCGAATCGCGGGTTTGCCAGCTGCATGGACAGGCGCTGGTGCGTTTGAAAGCTCGACTGGCGGATTGGCGTGACCGCGTCGAGGCCCGGATCTGAGATTAGGAGAGAGCTGACGTGAGCAAAGATATGAAGTTCCTGGTGGTCGACGACTTCTCGACCATGCGTCGTATCATCAAAAATCTGTTGAACGACCTCGGCTATGCCAACGTGCAGGAAGCCGACGACGGCCAGACCGCGCTGCCCATCCTGCAGTCGGGCGGCATCGACTTCCTGGTCACCGATTGGAACATGCCGGGCATGCCCGGTCTGGATCTGTTGAAGGCGGTGCGTTCGGATCCGAAGCTGGCCAAGCTGCCGGTGCTGATGCTGACCGCCGAAGCCAAGCGCGAGCAGATCATCGAAGCGGCGCAGGCCGGCGTGAACGGCTACGTCATCAAGCCTTTCACCGCGGTCACGCTCAAGGAAAAAATCGACAAGATTCTGGAGCAGCGCGCGGCATGACGCCAGGACGCGATTCCACGCCAAGAATATTTGAGCTGACCAACATGACTTCAGGCATAGATGCGCTACGCGCGGAGTACGGTTCGAGCATTGCCACGTTAGCGGGCGCGCTGGCGGCCGGCGACGAGCAATTGTTTCTTTCGGAGCTGGATCTGCTCGTGCACCGGCGCGAGCGCACGCTGTTCTCCGAGTTGCGCAAGCTGACCGGAGATCTGCAATCCGCGCTGGACCGCTTCAGCGTCGATTCGCGATTGGTGGATCTGGCCGAGAAGGAAGTGCCGGACGCCCGCGCACGCCTCGACCATGTGTTGAAGATGACCGACGAGGCGGCGCATAAAACCATGGATCTGGTGGAGCAGTGCGGTCCGCTCGCCGAACGCACCGCGCGTTCCGCTGATGACATCTCGGGCAAGTGGACCAGGTTCCGCGCGCGTCAACTTCAGGTCGAAGAGTTCCGTTCCATGGTCACGCAGCTCGATGTGTTCCTCGTGGCGTCGCGCACCGACATGGACAGGGTCCGCAACAATCTGACCGAAGTGCTCATGGCTCAGGGCTATCAGGATTTGTCCGGTCAGATCATCCGCGGCGTGATGAAGCTGGTGTCGGAACTGGAAACCGCGCTGGTGGATCTGGTGCGTCTGTCGCGCGGCGGGCCTCAGGCCGCTCCGGTCGCGGCGAAAGATACAATGTCGCGTGGCTTCGGTCCGGCGGTGCCAGGCGTGGATAACGGTCCTTCGGTCAGCGGCCAGTCTGACGTCGACTCGCTGCTCGCCGGTCTGGGTATGTAGTGGACATTCTCTCGCTCATCGGTCTGGTCCTCGCGGCCTGCGCGATCGGAGTCGGCGCCGTCCTCAAGGGCGCGGGCATCCATTCGCTGCTGTCCGGCGCGGCCTTCATGATCGTGATCGTCGGCACGATCGCCGCGATCTGCCTGCAGACGCCTCTGCATGTAATGAAGCGCGCGCTCTCGATCCTGCCGTGGGTGTTTCGTCCGCCGGCCGTGCAACGGCACATCATGATCACCAAGATGGTGGAGTGGAGTAACACGGCTCGCAAGCAGGGCCTGCTCGGCCTCGAATCCTTGATCGAGCGCGAGCCGGATGATTTCGTGCGCAAGGGACTGCAGCTGGTGGTCGACGGCAGCGAGCCGGAGATCATTCGCAACGTGCTCGAAGTGGATCTCCACACGCGCGAGCAGGCGGATACGCGTGCGGCGAAAGTGTTCGAAGGCATGGGCGTGTATGCGCCGACCCTGGGCATCATTGGCGCCGTGCTCGGCTTGATGGCGGTGATGCAGAATCTCGCCGACCCCGCGAAGCTTGGCCACGGTATCGCCGCCGCGTTCGTCGCAACGATCTACGGCATCGGCTTCGCCAATCTGTTCTTTCTCCCCGCCGCGAGCAAGCTCAAAGTCGCCATTCAGTCCATGAGCCAGACGCGCGAGATGGTCATCGAAGGCATGATCTCGATCGCGCAGGGCGAGAATCCGCGCAGCATCGAAGCGAAGCTGCAAGGTTATCTGCACTAGACGACCCAGGAACATTCCTGATAGGACTTTGGCATGGGTCGCCGACACCAACACGAAGAGCACACCAACCACGAGGCGTGGGCCATTCCCTATGGCGACCTCGTGACGTTGCTGTTGGCGTTTTTCGTGGTGATGTACGCGATGTCCTCGGTCAACGAGGGCAAGTACCGAATCCTTTCCGATTCGCTCGTGGCCGCGTTCCGTGGCTCGCCGCGAACGTTGCAGCCGATTCAGGTCGGCGAGAAGAGCGTCGGCTCGGGGGCCGATATCAACATGACCATCGTGCAGCAGGCCATGCTCGATGGGCAGCCGCGCAGCATGCTGGAAGCGCCGCCGCTGAAAGTGTCCGATATGATGAGTCACGGCGCCGGTCAGGCTTCGGACAACGCATACGATGCCGAGCACACCTCGGCGGCCATCATCGAGCTCGAGAGCGTCGCCGCCGAAGTCGAAGAGGCGATGGGCGATCTGATCCGGGATCAAATGATCGTGGTGCGTCGGCACGGCGTGTGGGTGGAAGTGGAGATTCGCACCGACATCCTGTTCCCGAGCGGCGTCGCGACGCTGTCGCCGCAGGCGCAGGATATTCTCAAGCAGCTGGCGCTCACTTTGAAACCGTTTCCCAATCCCATCCGAGTGGAAGGGCACACCGATAACATGCCGATCCGCTCGGTGGCGTTCACTTCGAACTGGGAGCTGTCGGCGGCGCGCGCGGCTAGCGTCGTGCACTTGTTTACTCAAAACGGCATGGACCCGCGGCGGCTGGCGATTGTCGGCCTGGGCGAATATCGTCCCGCGCAGAGCAACGACACCGCGCAGGGCCGCAATCTGAACCGACGCGTGCTGCTGGTCATCTTGAGCGGCAGCGGCTTGCCCGAAGGCGAGTACGGCGAAGAGCGCGGCAAGCCGGAAACCGAAGCCGTCCAACCCCAGCCGACCGCCACGACAGTTCAAGTCACACCCGCACCCGCGGTGACCGCGGCTCCATTGCCGCCGGTTTCGCCCGGTATTAGATAAAGTTTCCGTCACATCTCGCGCGGCTGGGAACCGTCGTCTACGCGGCGCGTTTACAGCCAAATCCGCGACGCTCAATCGCGGAATAACGGACAAGGCGCTGCAGCGTCTTACGCGAAGCGGGTCAATGAATCGAATTTCCTCGCAAAAGTCGCAGGGACGCCTGGCTGGGCGCAATGCGATTGCGCTGCTCGCCTGCCGCGTCGGCGCGGACCTGCTCAATTTCCTGCTGTTTCTGGCGGTCTCACGCACCTTCGGTCCGGAAGGGACGGGCGAGTATGGCTACGCCTTCGCGCTCGCCGGCCTGGTTTATTACGCCGCGACTCTGGGCATCGACGAATACGGCGTTCGCGAGTACGTGACCCTGCCGCCCGAGCGCCGGCCGGCGTTGATCTCGAACTTGCTGGGCGCGCAAGTGTGCATCGCCATCGTGGTGATGGTCTTGCTCCTCGGATACTTATTGATCACGCGCCCGTCGCCGCAGATGCTGGCCATTATCGTTTCCATGACGATTTATCAGTTGGGCGCGGCGTTCTCCGCGACCCTGTTCGTGCCGGCCATGGCGGAACAGCAGATGATGCCGCCGGCCGTGATCAACCTGCTGGGCAGAGGGTCCGCATTCGTCGTGACCGGTGTGTTGATCCTGGCGTTCAACTGGTCGCTGTACGCCGCTTCGGCCGCGTTCGCCGGCGGCGGTTTTTTGATGCTGGTGCTGGCGCTGCGCTCGGCGGCTTCGTTCAAGGCGCGGTTGCGACCGAATCTCTCGGGTCAGATCGTGCTCGACGGCGCGCGCACGTTGTGGTCCTTCGCCGCCGTCGGCCTGCTCGGCCAATTGCTCAATCGCATCGGCGTGATCGCGCTGTCCTTGCAAGTCGGAGCAGCCGCGGCCGGCATCTATACGACCGGGCTCAAACTGGTGGAGGTCGCGTGCCTGCCGTTGTGGTTCATAGGCGTCGCGGTTTATCCGCGCTTGTGCCAGGCATTCGCGCATCGAGAGGGATTTCAAAGACTGTCACGCCAGGCGCTGACGATCGGTTTCGTGCTCGCCCTGGTGCTGGCGGTCGCGATGTATCTGGCCGTGCCGCCGTTATTGGTTCCGGTGCTGGGCGAACGCTTCGCCGGCGCCGAACGTGTCATCGCGGCGATGGCGGCAATCGTGCTGGCGCAGGGGATCGAGATCGTGCTCGGCCGGTTGATGCTGTCGGCCAACCTGAATGTCGCCCGGGCCATTCGCATCACCGTGGGCACGATCGTTTGTGTGCTGCTGACGGTGGGACTGACGCCGCTGTTCGGCATCAACGCCACGATCGCGGCCCTGGTGTGCTCTTATCTACTGGTGGATCTGCTGTATTTTGGCAATCTGTTCGGCACGTTGCGGCGAAGAAGCTACGCTCCGGCATGAGCCCGATATGAAATTGCTCACTAAAGTTCTGCTCAAGAGGTTGAGCCGCGCGGCCCGCCCGTATTTGCAATCGTCCGGATTGCTGCAAGTCTCCGGCGTGTACAACCATTCGGCCATGGTCTGGCAGCCGGGCGCCGAAAAAGTCCTGGTGCTCGCGCCCCACATGGACGATGAAACGATTGGCTGCGGTGGAACGTTGGCATTGCATGCGCAACGAGGTGCGCAGATCACCGTGGTGTTTCTCACGGATGGGCGCAACGGGAGCAGCGAGGTGAACACGATGTATGGCGAAGAGCGCGAACGGAAGCAGCAGGAGCTGATCGAGCTTCGAACCGCCGAAGCGCGGGCGGCCTTGCAACGGTTGGGCGCCAATCGCATGGTGTGCCTGGATGCCGAGGACGGAGCGCTCGACAAGTGCGAGTGGGCGGCCGAGAAGCTGCGCGAGGTGCTGCTGAAACACCAGCCCGACATCGTTTATTTGCCGTTCTATCTGGAAGAGCATCCTGACCATCGTGCGGCGAGCCGCGTGCTGCTCGATGCCGCGGCGGGCACGTCGCTGCAGTTCCAGTGCATGGGCTATGAAGTGTGGACGCCGCTGTTTCCCAACTGTCTGGTGCGCATCGATAGCACGGTCGAAACAAAGAAGCAGGCGCTGCAGGAGTATCGCAGCCAGCTCGAGCAATGTGACTATCTGCACGCCAGCATCGGACTGAACGCACATCGTTCGGCCGGCCTGATGAACCCGCGAGGCGGGCCGGGCGGCTATGCTGAAGCTTTCTACGCGACTTCGTTGCCGGAGTATCGCGAGCAGTTCACGAGCTACCGTGCTCATTGACGAGATGCGGGACGAATCGGGCGAGTTGCAGTCATGCGTTTAGGGATCATGTTGCGACACTTCGACCAGCACGAGGGCGGGGTGAAGGTCTACACCCGGGAAGTCGTGCGCTCGCTGATCGAGCTCAATCGGCGTCACGAAATCGTTCTGTTGTTCCGCAATCGTCAGCGCCTCGGCACTTACCAGGGCGTCGATGGCGTGCAGGAGGTGTTGCTGGAAGGCGGCTCGATTCTGTACTGGGATCAGATCAAGGTGCCGCGCGCGGTGCGCGATTACGGCATCGACGTGCTGTTCAATCCAAAATATTCCGTGCCGTTGCGCGCCAAGTGCAAAACGTCCTGGGTCTGTCACGGCCTGGACTGGTACGCGATGCCCGAGGCACAGCGGTTTCTGGATCGGCTGAGTCATCTGTTTCTAGTGCCACGGTACGCCGCCAAGGCCGACGCGCTCATCTCGGTTTCGGAGATCACCAGCGAGCACTTGAAGAAATATCTCAACGTGCCGCCGGAGCGCATCCACACGATTTACTCGGGCTTGAGCGACGGCTTCCACGCGCGGCTGTCGCCCGAACAGCTGCAGGAGGTAAGGCAGCGGTTCGCTCTGCCGCCGCGCTTTCTCTTGTACTGCGGGGCCGTGTATCCGCCCAAGAACTTCACGCGCTTGATCCAGGCCTACGCCAGAGTCGGCCCGGCGCAAGGCGTGCCGCTGGTGATCGCCGGTGGCGGCAATCGTTATTTATCCGAGCATGAGCTGGACGAGCCCAAGCGGCAGAATATCGCCGACTGGGTGAAATGGCCCGGTTGGATTGAGAATAAAGACCTGCCGGCGTTTTATCAGCTCGCGGACGGCCTGTTGTTGCCGTCGTTGTACGAGTCGGTGGGCATGCCCATCATGGAAGCCATGGCGTGCGGCTGCCCGGTGCTCACTTCCGATCGCTTCGGCACCAAGGAGATCGCGGGCGACGCCGCGTTGCTGGTCGATCCCGAATCGGTCGACGCCATCGCCGCCGGCATCGACCGATTGCTAAACGATCGGGAGCTGCGCGCCGCCAAGATCGCGGCCGGCCTGGAGCGTTCGCGTCGTTTCACCTGGACCCACACGGCAAGCGAATTGATGCGGGTTCTGGAAAGCCTGTAGCATGGCTCACACAACCCAAGCGGGGGGATGCCATGCGCGTTCTGGAAACCGAAAGGCTGGTCTTGCGCCGTCTCACGCTCGATGACGCCGAGTTCATTCTGCGGCTGGTCAACGAGCCTGCATGGCTGCGCTACATCGGCGACAAACACGTGCGCAATCTGGACGATGCGCGCAACTATCTTCGCACCGGGCCGTTGGACATGTACCAGCGCTACGGCTTCGGCATGTTTCTGGTGGAGTTGAAGGACAGCGGCGAAGCGATCGGCTCCTGTGGCCTGCTCAAGCGCGACACGTTGCCCGATCCGGACATCGGCTACGCGTTCCTGCCGGAGCACTGGGGCAAGGGCTATGCGCTGGAAGCAGCGTCGGCCGTGCTCAAGTACGGCCATCGCGAGCATCGGCTGCCGCGCATTCTCGCCATCACTTCGCCGGATAACGAGCGCTCGATCAAAATCCTGCACAGCTGTGGCATGCACTTCAAACGCATGATCGAGATGGCGGAGCAGGACGAGGTGAAGCTGTTCGCGCTGGAGTTCGAAGGCTGACGCGTTAGGCAATTGCCCGACGCTCGCCGCGATAACGTAAAAAAATCCGGCGCTCCTGATCGTGCGGCCGGCGTTCCCCCCAGATTTTTTGCGGCACGCGCCGCAATAACGATCCTGAACTCATGCCAGAATAGCGCCCGATCCCACCGCAGAGTGGGCTGGCCCCCGTTCTCAGCATGACCGAACCCATTTTTCCCAAGCTACGCATTGGCTCGCGCCTGGGGCCTTATCGGCTCGTGGAGCTGATCGGCCGTGGCGGCATGGGAGAGGTGTATCAGGCGGAACGCGCCGACGATCATTATCACTCGCGGGTCGCCATCAAATTGGTGCGCGTCGATCACGATGCGTCCCGTGTCGCCTGGCGGTTCCGTTCGGAACGGCAGATCCTCGCCCAGCTGGAACACCCGAACATCGGGCGGCTGATCGACGGCGGCGCCACCGAAGAGGGCGTGCCGTACCTCGTGATGGAACTGATCGACGGTCAGCCCATCGACGTCTATTGCGAGCAGCGACATCTGACGGTCACGCAGCGGGTCCGGCTGTTTCTGCAGGTGTGCGCGGCGGTCAGCTTCGCGCATCAGCGCCTGGTGGTGCACCGGGACTTGAAGCCCGGCAACATTCTGGTTACGGCCGACGGCACGGTGAAACTGCTGGACTTCGGCATCGCCAAGCTGCTGGAAACCGAAGCGGCCACCGAATCCGCGGTCGCATCGGACATGACCGCCACTCACGTGCGCGTGATGACGCTGGAATATGCGAGTCCGGAGCAGGTGCGCGGCGATCCCATCACCACCGCCAGCGACGTGTATTCGTTGGGCGTGGTGCTGTATCGGCTGTTGACTGGTCGCAGTCCTTATCGCGAGGACAACGCGGCGGAACGAGCCGTCGAAATTCTCAGTGACTCCGCGCCGAGTAAGCCGAGCACGGCGGTGAACGATACGTGGGCGCGGCCGACGGCGGCCGGGCAGCCGCCGATTTCCCGCAAGCGAGTGAAGCGCGCCCTGCAGGGCGATCTCGACAACGTGCTGCTGATGGCTTTGCGCAAGGAGCCGGAGCGTCGTTATCCGTCCGTTGACCAGTTCGCAGAGGACCTGCGCCACTATCTGGACGGCATGCCCGTGCGAGCGCGCGGCGACTCGCTGCGTTATCGCGCCACCAAGTTCATGAGCCGGCACAAATATGCCATGACGGCGGCGTCGTTGGGCGCGGTCGCGCTGGTCGCCGGCATCGTGACTACGACGTGGCAAGCTCGAATCGCGGCCGAGCAAACACTCATTGCTCAGGAAGAGGTTCGCAAGCAGCGCGCCGTGCAATCGTTTCTCACAGCGCTGTTCGAAAAGAACACGCGTCTGCAACCTGATGCACTGAAAGCGCGGAGCATGTCAGTCCATGAGTTGCTGGTGGACGCTAGCGACAAAGTGCTGCATCAGTTCAGCGACGCGCCCTCGGTTCGCATGGAAGTCATGAATACCGTCGCGCGTCTGCTGATCGACATCAACGAATTCGAGCGAGCTGGCACGCTGTCGCGCGAGGTGGTGAAAATCTCTCGCGAGTTGCAGCTCACTCATAGCGACGCGTACGTCGAAGCTCTAATCGGTGTCGCCACGGTGGGGCGTTTGCTGGGTCGGGGTGAGGAAGCAGCGTCGGCCCGCGACGAGGCCTTGCAGGTTCTCGACGCTCGCAACGATCACACCTCACTGCTGCGTGCTCGTGCCTTGGGCACGACGATCGCGCAGTTCTCGACCGATCCTCTACGGGAGATTCGCCTGGTCAGCGCCGCCGCGGAGTTGTTCAAAGCGCGTTATCCGAACGATCCCGGCCACTTCAATTCGGTGTATGCGCTCGGCCAGCTGCAGCGAACTCAGGGCGACATGCGCCGTGCGATCAAGCAGTTCCAAGCTGCCAGCAAAGTGTTCGAGCAGTCCGGCCTGCAGGCTTTCAGCGATCTGGGCGCGAGCTACGCGTGGGCGGCGTTCTGCGAGATGCAGCTGGGCTGGGTGGACGAGGCGCTGCGCGATTACGAAAAAGGCATCCAGCTGCTGCGACAGCATGCCGGCGACAACTCACATTACACGCGCGTGCATTTGGGATTGTACGGGCAGGCCTTGCACCAGGCGGGGCGCATCGAACAGGCGCACGAATATTTCGATCTGGTGCTCACGCCGAAGCATGTGGCCAAGCCCACCGCCGTGGAATTCGATACCGCCGTCTATAAAGCGACTGGATTGCTGGAGGAAGGACATCCGGCGCGAGCGCTCGCGGTGCTCGAGCCGTACACCGGTCAATGGTTGGAGCTCGGCAAGCGTTTCGTTCCCAATGGCGTGCAGTATCTGGCCGTGCGTGCTCGTGCGCTGGCGTCGCAAGGCAAAGTGGCCCAGGCCAAAGCCGAGCTGGCGCACGTGGCCGAGTTGCCGCCGTTCTATGGCGTCCCGGCACAGAAGCGGGACTCGTATATCGCCGCGGTCATCGATGTGGCGCTGGCCGACAACGATCTGCCCACCGCGCGTGGCGCACTGGCACAGTATGGACCGATAGAGATTCCCGAAGAGTTCGATATCGGTTATCTGCAGCTCGCGACCGACAGCGCGCGGCTCAAGCGGCGGATGGGCGATATCGATGGCGCGATCGCACTCGCCGAAGCAGCCCTGACGCACTTGCAGGATCACGCCGGCCCGTCGAATTTCGCTTTCATGCGACAAGCTCTGCAGCAGACGCGTGCCGAGGCGCAAGCCGCTCGCTTGCAGGCAGGAGAATAAGTAACACCCAGGATGGTGTCCGCGCCGCTTTGAGATTTTGCTGGCGCGATGAAGAACGCTCCCGTGCTCGACCGCGAGCACCTGTTCCAACTGACCGAAGGGGATATGGAGTTCGAGCACGAACTGCTCGCTACCTTTCGCGCCAGCGTGCAACTCATCCTGCCGCGGCTCAGAGCCGCCGTGAGCTCGGGCGACTCGACCCGAATCATGCGTGAGGCGCACGCATTGAAGGGCGCCAGCCTGAATGTCGGTGCGACGGCGATGGGAAGATGCGCCGGCGCCATCGAGGAGGCCCTCCGCGCCGGCGACATGGCTCTCGCGGCTGAAAGCACGCGGGAGCTCGATAGCGAAGAAGCGGCGCTGTGGGCGGAGCTCGATCGACTACGCGCAGAACGATAACCAGGTCGCAAAAGCTCGCGGCGCCAGGGCCCCCCATCCAGCCGGTGGCACGCATCCTGCTCCTATCCTCCCGAGACCCGCGGCGCGCGCCAAAGGTTTGACGAGTGTGAACCAAGTCTCGGGAGTCGGCGATGTTCGAAATTCTGCCCAATCCGTCGTTGGAGACCGTGTTGATCGCGGTTCGCGGCCTGCTGTTGATCGGGGCATTCTGGGTGTTCGCGCTGGCATTCACACGCTGGCGTCGCGCCGACGAGCGGGATTCACAAGCGCTGCGCGCTCAGCTCGAGCGCACCTTCGCTGAAGTACGCAGCTTGCACGAGACCGTCAGCGTCATGAGCGCGCGCATCGAATCGATGAGCGAGCGCGTCGAGACGGATTCGCGCCGGCCGCAGATCGCCGCCGTCGCCACCCCGCAAGCTCGAGGTTATGACCTGGCCATGCGCATGGCGAAGAATGGCTCGGCTGTCGAAGATCTCGTCGCGAACTGCGGCATCACGCGTCACGAAGCGGAGTTGCTGACTCGCCTGCACGCCGCGAAATCGCAACCCGAAGTCGCCAACTGGCAGGCTCGGCAGCAGGAGCGTCAGCCCGCCGCTCAACATCAACTCGCCCAAGCTCCCCAACAGCAGCCGCAAGCGACCGGCCGCAAGCGTGGCTCGCTGCTCAGCGTGGTCGGTTGATCTAGAAACGTCCCTCGGGCGGCCGCAAGGATGCGGCCGCATTTCCTGTTCGAGATTTACCGGCGCGTCGGCGAGCTCGGAAGCAGAGGCAGCGACGGCGCCTGATTTTCAGGACGCGCGCCGCCTGCCAGCGGCGGCGCCTTCCCAGCGATGGACCACGCGAATGCAAGCACGTGCGCGACGGCGACGTAGAGTTCTTTGGGAATCTGCTGGCCAATATCCAGTTTCGATAACGCGCTCGCGAGCGCTGCATCTTCCTGCAGCGGCACCTTGTGTTCGCGTGCGGTCTCGATGATTTTTTCCGCGATCTCTCCGCCGCCCTTGGCGACGACGCGTGGCGCGCCACTGCCGCTGACGTTGTAGTGGAGCGCGACGGCGATCGGTGGGCGGGGACGTTCGTTCATGCTCGTACGTCCAGCAGGCGCGCGGCGCGTGCGCCGCTGTCGCCAGCGGGCATGCCATGCAAACAAACGATGCGATCGATCTCGAGGCCGGAATCTCGCAGGATGGCTTCGAGCTCGCCGGCTCGGGCGGAGAGGGCGTCGACGATGCCTGCGGACTCGGCTCGCAACTGCACGCCGATGCGATGACCGGTCAATGTGACTTTTGCGTGGAGCGCGCCGACTTGACCGAGGTCCATCGCTGCTTCCACGGTCCACGAATCGCCGCCGCCGGAGCGCTTGCGCGATTCGTCGTGCTCGATTCTGAGGCGAAGCATGGAGGCGCGATCTTCGTGACGCACGGGTAATTCCACCAGCATGGACTGCACGGAGGGATCTGGCGCGCTGTTGGTGATCTGCGTCGTGGTCAATCGCGCGATCGCACCTTCAGTTTGACGTGACAATTCGTTCAGCTGTTGATCGGCCGCTTCGATCATCGAGAACGTCGCCGGCGCGGCGTTGAGCGCGGTCAAAGGACCGCGAGCCGTAGGCACCGGCGCATTCATTGCGATCTCCGAATGAGCCGCGTTCGGGCGCGCGCCGTGATCTCGCAGCGTCTTGCTCAAGGTGAGCATCAATGCTTTCAAATCGTTGGCGAGCAGTTTCGGATCGCCCGCACCGCGCGCGGCGTCGGCCAGATTCGTTTCTAAAAACGCGCCGGAGCGCAGCACCGCGTTCGCGAGTGTTTTAGGGTCGCCCAAGGAATCTGCATCAGGCAAAGCCTGCCAGAGCTGGGCTGCGGCTTGCATCACGGCCTTGGGAAGCTCGCTCGCGCCATTCTTTCCTTGGGCCAGCCACGACAGATTCGCCAGCATCAAAGCCGCGCTTTCCTGGCGCGGAACAAAGCGGCGCATGGCGTCGGCGACCACCGTTGCATCGGCGTCGGCAGTCACGGGTGTGGAAGAAGAGAGTGTCTCCAGCGCCAGCACCGGGCTGTTACGAAGCACGCGGACTTGCAACACCTCGCCATTGGCCGGACCGGCGCTGTTGCCGGAAGCCAGACGAGCGGAATGGCGCTGCCCGCCGATGTCGAGCCACAGCTGGCCGCTGGCGGCGTCGCGCACGGCAATAGCCTGCAGGAGCGCGCCTACGCGCCACTCCGACAGCAGGCTCGGGGTCGTGGTCCCGGCCGGGCTGGTACTGCGAAAGTCCACCAGGTCGATACGCATGGTTGCCGTGCTCGTACGAGCTCGAAGTCCAACGTGAACTGCTTCACTGATTTAACGGCAGGGAAACCCGGAGCTTGAGCGCGCCAAGGTTAAGTAGTGCGACGTGGCTCACCTAAAGCCCATCTAAAGCCAGCTTGTTGCATGCCGATATGAATCCCGAATCTGTGAAATCAGTAACACGAGCCTCATGAAAAACCGCAAACGCAAACGTTCCGCCCAAGCCACACCGGCCGTCGAGACGTCGGGCGTTGATGCTGTTGCCGTGGAAAATCCGACGAGCGTCGATGTTGCTCCCGAGCATGCTGTCGAACTGAGCCCGACCGCGGTGGAAGCGTTGGTTGCCGAGCCGGTTGAAACGGTGGGCGAGGTGTACGCCGCCGCTGAGACTTTGCTTGCCGACGCGACCAAGTGGATGGACACCGCCGGTGAACCCGCTTTTGTGGAAGCGGTCGAGTCGGTGGATTCCACCGCTGAAACGGTTGTCGCTGACACGGCAGCGCCGGTGGCCGCCGCTGCTGAAACAGCGCTCGCCGAAGCGATCGAGTTTGCCGACGCTCCCACAGAAACAACCTTTGTCGAAGCGGTCGAGCCGACGGACGCCGTTGCCGAAACGATCTCTGATGAAACCGCCGTTGAACCAGTTCTGGTTGAAACGGCCGAAGTGGTCGAGGCCACCGCAGACATCGGCGCTGCTGACTCCACCGAGGCAGTTGCTACGACGGTTGAATCAGCTGTCGTCGAAGCATCCGAGCCAGTCGCGGCCGAGCTCGTCGCAGCCGAGCCGGCGCCGGTCGTCGAGCCGTTGGTCGTGCTCGGCGCCAATTGCAGCGTGAAAGACGCCGCTGCACTGAAGACTTCTCTGTGTGCCCTCGCTCAGCAGAGCACTGAAGTGACTCTCGACGTGAGCGCAGTGGAACGTGTCGACACCGCGACCATGCAGCTGCTGTGCGCCTTCGTGCGCGATCGCAGCGGTCGCAACCAAAGCGTCACCTGGCGCGGCGAGTCGCAGGCTCTGCAGGATGCCGTGCGCTTGCTGGGCGTCGGTGAGCTGCTCGGTCTCGAGCCGAAAGGAGTCGCCGCATGACGCGAATTCTGGCCGTCGACGATTCTCCTTCGATGCGCGACATGGTGCGCATCGCGCTGACCAGCGCCGGGTTCGATGTGACTTCCGCCGGCGACGGCCAGGAAGCGCTCGATCTGGCGCGCCAATCCGGTTACGACCTGGTGCTCTCCGACGTCAACATGCCGGTGATGGACGGCATCCAGCTGATTCGCGCGCTGCGCGCCGAGTCCGCCTACCGCCACATTCCCATTCTGATGTTGACCACCGAAGCGGGCCCGGACCGCAAAAAAGAAGGTAAGGACGCCGGCGCCACCGGCTGGATCGTGAAGCCTTTCGATCCGGCGCAACTCGTGGCGACCATGCATCGCGTGCTGAGGTAAATAACAGTGGCCATCGATCTCGCCCAATTTCACGACGCCTTTTTCGAGGAAAGCTTCGAAGCGCTCGACTCGATGGAGGCCGCGCTGCTCCAGCTCAACCCGGGCGCGCCCGAGCCCGAGCTGATCGGCACGATTTTCCGCGTCGCTCACTCCATCAAGGGTGGCAGCGCGACCTTCGGTTTCTCCGAAGTGGCCTCGTTCACGCACACTTGCGAAACCCTGCTCGACGAGCTGCGCGCCAATCGCATGCAGGTGTCTCGTCACGTCACCGATCTGCTGCTGAAGTCGGTGGACGTGATGCGCGACATGCTCCGCTCGGTGCAGCGTAAAGAAGCTATCGACGCGCAGAAGGTCGCCGACCTGCAGTTCGATCTGGAACTGGCGATCGTGCAAAAGAATCAGCCGGCCGCCGCGCCGGCGCCAGCAGCTGCTCCGGCCCCGGCCGCAGTCGCTGAAGTCGTAGAGCCGAAGCCCGCGGCCGTGCCTCGCTGGCGCATCCTGTTCCGTCCGTATCCGCAGCTGTTCGTGCACGGCAACGATCCGTTGCGCATGATCCGCGAGTTGTCCGAGATCGGTCAGCTCACCGTCAAGCTCGATGGCAGTGCGTTGCCGTCGCTCGAAGAGCTCGATCCGGAATCGTGCTATCTCGCCTGGGACATCACGCTCGATGCCGACGTGAAACGCGAGGCGGTCAGCTCGGTGTTCGATTGGGCCGAGGGCGATTGCGATCTGGAGATCACCGAAGAAGCAGCGCCCGTCGTCGCCAAGCCCGCGGCTGCTGCGCCTGTTGCTCAAGCCGCGCCCGCTGCGCCGGAAGCGAAGCCTTCCAACGTAGTAAACATTGCCGACGCCAAACCCGCCGAACCGGTCAAGGCGAGCGCCGAGCCGGCGCACCAGCCCACGGCCGCGGTCGAAGCTCCGAAAGCGGGCCAGATGACCGACGGCGGCTCGATCCGCGTCAGCACCGAGAAGATCGACGAGCTGATGAACACCGTCGGCGAGCTGGTCATCACTCAGTCCATGCTGACGCAGCTGGGCACCAAGTTCACCGGCCCCGCCGCCGAGCAGCTGCGCTCCGGCCTCGCGACGCTGGAAAGAAACGTTCGCGAGCTGCAGGAAAGCGTCATGCGCGTGCGCATGTTGCCCATCAGCTTCGTGTTCAGCCGCTTCCCGCGCATGGTGCGCGATTTGAGCCAGCGCCTGGGCAAGCAGGTCGATCTGAAGATGACCGGCGACCAGACCGAGCTGGACAAGACGGTCATGGAAAAGATCGGCGATCCGCTGGTGCACCTGGTGCGTAACAGCGTCGACCACGGCATCGAAATGCCCGACGTGCGCACGGCCGGCGGCAAGTCGCCGAACGGCACGGTGTTTCTCAATGCCTATCACAAGGGTGGCAGCATCACCATCGAAGTGGGCGACGACGGCGGCGGCTTGAACAAGGACCGCATCCTGAAGAAGGCGCGCGAGCGCAATCTGATCGGCGCCAACGATACGTTGAGCGACGACCAGATCTACGAGCTGATTTTCATGGCGGGCTTCTCGACCGCCGAGCAGACCACCGACATTTCCGGCCGCGGCGTCGGCATGGACGTGGTGCGCAGGAACATCAAGGAGCTGGGCGGCACGATCGAAGTGCGCTCCACGCTCGGCATGGGCTCGCGCTTCATCATCACGCTGCCGCTCACGCTTGCCATCGTAGACGGTCAGTCGGTCGCGGTCGGCACCGAAACCTACATCGTGCCGTTGATCACCATCATCGAATCGCTGCAGCTGAAGCCGGGCATGGTCAATCGCGTCGCCGGCCAGGGCGAAGTGTTCTGGTTCCGCGACGGCTACGTGCCGGTGGTTCGCCTGCACGAAGTGTTCGGCCTCGAGCCGCGCACCAAGAATCTGCACGAGGGCCTGATCATGGTGGTGGAAGGCGAGGGCCGGAAAGTGGGCCTGTTCGTCGACGACCTGCTCGGTCAGCAGCAAGTGGTCATCAAGTCGCTGGAAACCAATTTCCGCCGCGTCGAAGGCGTGTCGGGCGCGACCATCCTGGGCGATGGCGCCGTGGCGCTGATTCTGGATGTGCCGGGATTGATCCGCGTCGCCACGCAGAGGCTGGCTGCTTAGGAAATGTTCAAGCGCGCCTGAACGGATTGCTCAGGCGCGCGCAAGGAATCGTTGGGGTTCACAAAATCAAGTTGGGGCTCGAGAAGCGGAGCTAAGGAATCGTCGTTATGAATACGTGGAATATTTCAGTGAAGGCCAAGCTGTTTGCCACGCTGGGGCTGGCGGGGATCGTGCTGATCCTGGTCGGCGTCATCGGTCTGAGCGGCACCAAGTCCTCCAATGCCGATCTGGATGCGATTTTCTCCAATCGCTTCATGCCTACGGGCTGGGTCGGCGAAATCGAGACGAACGAGCGCGCGGTGCTCGAGAAGGCCGAAGAAGTGGTCATTCGCCAGGACGCTTCGGCGGTCAAGGCCGCGATGGATCTGCTCCAGGAGCGCGAAGGCGAAGTGAAAGAGCTGCTGCGCAAGCTCGACGCCACCGAGCTCACCGACAAGGAGCGCGAGATCGTCCAGCAATTCCGCACTCATGGCAGCGAAGTGCTCGCCCACGTGCAGGAAGCGCTGCTCGCCGCCCAGGCCGGCAACTTCAGCCCCGCTGAAAGCGCGCTGATCGAAAAGGCGCGTCCCGCGTACGAGAAGCTCAACACCGCCGGCGACAATCTGCTCAAGACGCAGATCGAAGTGGCGCAGCAGATGCGTAGCGAGGCGGACAGCTCGTTCAAGAAGGCCAGCGCCTTCATCATCGGCGCCATCGTGGTCGGCATCGGCCTGTCGGCGCTGCTGGGCTGGCTGATCATCCGTTCCATCGTCAGCACGCTGAACGCCGCGGTGAGCATCGCCGACCGCATCGCCAACGGCGAGTTGGGCAACGACGTGCGCGTCGACAGCCGCGACGAACTGGGCCGCCTGCTCGAAGCGCTCAAGCGCATGGACGGCAAGCTCGTCGAAATCGTCGGTGGCGTGCGCGGCAGCGCGGACGCAGTCGGCGCCGCTGCTCGTCAGCTTTCGCACGGTAACGACGATCTGTCTCAGCGCACGCAGGAACAGGCTGCCGCCCTGGAAGAAACTGCTTCAAGCATGGAACAGATGACCGCTACGGTGAAACAAAATGCGGACAACGCGCGCCAGGCGAATCAGCTGGCCGTGGGTGCTCGCGAACAGGCGGAAAAGGGCGGCGCCGTGGTTCAGCGCGCGATCGCCGCGGTGGGCGAGATCAACAACTCCAGCCGCAAGATCGCCGACATCATCGGCGTCATCGACGAGATCGCCTTCCAGACCAACCTGCTGGCGTTGAACGCCGCCGTGGAAGCGGCGCGTGCCGGCGAACAGGGTCGCGGCTTCGCCGTGGTCGCTACCGAAGTGCGCAACCTCGCGCAGCGTAGCGCCAGCGCCGCGAAGGAGATCAAAGGTCTCATCAACGATTCGGTCGAAAAGGTCAAGGTCGGCTCGGAACTGGTCGACGAGTCCGGCAAGACGCTGTCGGGAATCATGGAAAGCGTCAGGAAGGTCACCGACATCGTGGCCGAAATCGCCGCCGCGTCCGAAGAACAGTCGGCCGGCATCGAGCAGGTCAACAACGCCGTCAGCCAGATGGATAACGTCACGCAGCAGAACGCTGCGCTGGTGGAAGAGGCCTCCGCCGCCAGCAAGTCCATGGAGCAGCAGTCGGGCACGTTGGTCCAGCAGATCGGTTACTTCCGCCGCTCCGATGGCAGCGGCATCACTGGCTCGGGTTCTGGCTCGCATGCGACGGCCGAGGTCGTGCGCATGGCGCCCGCGACCAAGTCGCGTCCCACCGCGGTTCGCAAGGCTGGCCTGGGTGCGGCCGGCAAGCCGGCGCGGTCCGCGTCGGCCGCGCCTCTGGCCCGCGCCAGCGGCGACGACAGCCAGTGGAGCGATTTCTAAATGTCAGCTCCGGGCGTCAATGACGATGCCCGGAGCCGGCGCACGCCCGATGCAGTGAATGTCTTACTCATTGTGTGCAGGCGCACGCCGATAAACCTAATGAGCGCTGTTAATTGACGCGGCCGGTTGCCGGTGTCGCAGCCAGGAGATTCGAGTTCATGAGTAATCAAGCCGCCGCGCAGACCGATGCCGGTTCCAACCAGGTGCTGACCTTCACCCTGGGCGACGAGACCTACGGCGTGGACATCCTGCGAGTGCAAGAGATCCGTGGCTGGTCCCCGGTCACGCGCATTCCCCAGGCGCCCAGCCACGTGCTCGGCGTGCTGAACCTGCGCGGTTCGATCGTGCCGATCGTGGACCTGCGCATGCGCTTCAACCTGCAGCACGCGGAATACACCCCGCTCACCGTGATCATCGTGCTGTCGGTGCAGTCGCCGATCGGTCGTCGCGATTTCGGCGTGGTGGTCGACGGCGTCTCCGACGTGATCGACGTGTCCGCCAACGACGTGAAGGCCGCGCCGGAAATGGGCGCGAACGTGAGCACTGAATTCATCGAAGGTCTGGCTGCTGTGTCGGGTCGCATGGTGATGCTGCTCGACATCGATCAACTGATCGGCGCGGACGTCACGGGAGTGGCGCTGACTCCTGCAGCTTAAATCGATGAGATGTGAATGACGGCTCGCGAGGGCCACCTTGCGAGCCGTTGGTCACACGCGAACTGTCCATATGCCGACTCTAGCTTCATCCGCTCCGCCCTCCGACTCCGCGCATTATGGACCTCAGCTCGGCGACGCCGAGTTCGATTTCATCCGCCACGTGGTGGGCGAGAACGCCGGCATCGTGCTCGGCCCCAACAAGCGCCAGCTGGTGCAGGGGCGACTGGCGCGACGGCTGCGCGAGCTCGGACTGCCGAGCTACGAAGCTTACTGCGAATACCTGCGCGACGCGGGTCCCGAAGAGCTGGTCGGCCTGATCAACGCGATCACCACCAACGTCACTTCGTTCTTCCGCGAGAATCATCACTTCGAGGCGCTGGCCTCGTACATGCTGCCCGAAGCGATGAAGCGCAATGCCGCTTCCCGCCGTCTGCGCATCTGGTCGGCGGGCTGCTCGACCGGCGAAGAGCCGTACTGCATTTCGATGGTGGCCGCCGAAGTGCTGCCAGCCTCGCCCCGTTACGATTTCAAGATCCTCGCGACCGACATCGACAGCGACGTGGTCGCGGCCGCGACCTCGGGCATTTATCCGCTCGATCGTATGTCCAGCGTCTCGCAGGACCGCCTCAAACGTTTCTTCCAGAAGGGCGGCGGCGAGCATGCAGGCTGCGCGGTCGCCAAACAAGATCTCAAGTCGAGCATCACGTTCCGCACGCTCAACCTGCTGCACACGTGGCCGATGAAAGGTCCGTTCGACGTGATTTTCTGTCGCAACGTGATGATCTATTTCGACCAGCCGACGCGCGAGAAACTGGTGAGCCGGTTCAGCGACATGCTCGCGCCCGGCGGTTACCTGTGCATCGGCCATTCGGAATCCATCCATGCAGGCACCGCGCCCTTCAAGCTCGTCGGCAAGACCATTTATCGCCGCAACGGAGGGCTCAATGGATAAGGCGCCATTGGCCAAGCCGTTGCCCGGCTTCGAGAACATCCGCCGCTACCACAACCCGCAGGGTCAGGTGATCGCCAAGCTGCTGCCGGGCGACTTCTACGTGACCACTCACGACGAAGTGCTTGATACGGTGCTGGGCTCGTGCGTGTCGGCGTGCATCCGCAATCCCAAACTCGGCATCGGCGGCATGAATCATTTCATGTTGCCCCGGCCGAGCGGCAACGGTCATGACACGTGGGAAACCGGCGCCGCCGGCCGCGCCACGCGTTATGGCAGCGCCTCGATGGAACAACTGATCAACCGCATCCTGAAGGCCGGCGGCACGCGCGCCGACCTGGAAGTGAAGATTTTCGGCGGCGGCCGTGTGTTGAAGACGCTGACCGACGTCGGCGATCACAACGTGACTTTCGTACGCGAGTTCCTCAAGCAGGAAGGGTTGCGTGTGACGTCCGAGGACGTGGGCGACACCTGTCCGCGTCACGTGCAGTACTTTCCGCTGACAGGCCGCGTCCGTGTGCGTCATCTGAATTCGAGCAGGGACATCGCTTCGCACGAGCAGCAGTACCTCAAGGGCCTGGAAAAGACGCCAGTGGCCGGCGAGATCGATCTGTTCTGACCTTCGGGCTCAGCGTCATGCCAATAAAATTACTCATCGTCGACGACTCGGCCCTGGTGCGGAAGCTGCTGAGCGAAATGCTCAAGCAGGATCGCGACATCGAAATCGTCGGCACGGCCACCGATCCGTACGCCGCGCGCGAGAAGATCAAGCAGCTCAATCCGGACGTGATCACGCTCGACGTGGAAATGCCGCGCATGGACGGCATCACGTTCCTCGAGAACCTGATGCGCCTGCGGCCGATGCCGGTGGTGATGGTGTCTTCGCTGACTCAGAAGGGCGCCGATGTCACGTTGCGCGCGCTGGAGTTGGGCGCGATCGATTTCGTCACCAAGCCCAAAGTGGACGTCGCCGGCAGTCTCGCCAACTACGCCGAAGAGTTGATCGCCAAGGTGAAAGTGGCTGCCAGTGCGCGAGTGAGCGCGCGGACGGCAGCGCCACGCAGACCGCACGTTCATTCGTTGCACCCGGAACAAAGACACAGTGCCGATGCGGTGTTGCCAGCCTCCAATGGCAAGCGCGTACTGCGAACCACCGATCGAATCATCGCCATCGGCGCTTCGACCGGCGGTACCGAAGCCATTCGTGAAGTGCTCGAATCGCTGCCGCCGGACGCGCCGGCCGTGGTGATCTCGCAGCACATTCCGGCGGCCTTCAGCAAACCGTTCGCGGAGCGCATGAATCGCAGCTCGGCCATGTCGGTGTGCGAGGCCAGCGACGGTCAATACATCCTGCCCGGCCACGTGTATATCGCGCCGGGCGACCAGCACCTGCTGGTGGAGCGAGACGGCGCTCGTTACCGCTG
Source organism: Steroidobacter sp. (assembly GCF_036402275.1). NCBI lineage: Bacteria > Pseudomonadati > Pseudomonadota > Gammaproteobacteria > Steroidobacterales > Steroidobacteraceae > Steroidobacter > Steroidobacter sp. The sequence continues at coordinate 56,895 of NZ_DASWTF010000027.1, forward strand.
CCGGCTCAGCAACGGTCCGCACGTCAATCGTCACCGGCCCAGCGTCGATGTGATGTTTCGTTCGGTGGCGCAGAACGTCGGCCCGAACGCGGTGGGCGTGATTCTGACCGGTATGGGTGACGACGGCGCTCGCGGTCTGAAGGAGATGCTCGATGCCGGTGCGTCGACAATCGCGCAGGACGAAGCCACCAGCGTGGTGTGGGGCATGCCCGGCGCCGCCGTCAAACTGGGCAGCGCGCAACACGTGTTGCCTTTACATCGGGTGGCCAGCGAAATGCTACAGCTGACGGCCGATCCGCCGGCGGGCAAACTGGCGCACGGCTGAGACGCCTCCGGTCTTACATATCCGGCGCGCCGTTCAGGAAATGCCAACGGCAGCGCAGATTGACGCATGGAGGGCGCGGTACAGTTTCTACAGACTTCCGTAGGGCTGCCGATACCGCGACCATGACAACTCCAAACGCCACTGCGCAGGCCACCATGACTGCCGTCAGCGATAACGCGGCTGCATTCGCATTCGTGGGCGAGCTGGCGCAGGAAGTTTCCAACGGCAAAGTCGAGTTGCCTTCGTTTCCAGACGTGGCCGTGCGCGTGCGCAAGGTGCTGGCGGATGAGAATGTCTCCATCGATCAGATCGCTCGCGTGGTCGGCTCGGAGGCGGGCCTGGCGGCGCGCGTGTTCACTCTGGCGAACTCGGCTGCTTTGAATCGCAGCGGCCGCACCGTGGCGGATCTCAAGCAGGCGGTGAATCGCATCGGCCACAACAATGTGCGCACGGCCGCGGTATCGTTCGCCATTGCGCAGCTACGGAAGGCGAGCGAGCTCAGGCACATTTCCAAAGAGCTCGAAGGTCTGTGGCAGGAGGCGACTACCGTCGCCGCCCTGGCTTACGCAGTCGCTGCCCGCAGCAGCGTGAATGCCGATGAAGCCATGCTGGCCGGTTTGTTACACAACGTCGGCAAGATCTACATTCTGGCCCGCGCGCATAAGCATCCGATCTTCAAGGAACCGGCGACGATGCAGCAACTGCTGCGCGACTGGCACGCCAACGTCGGCAAGGCCATCGTCGAGAACTGGGGCTTCCCCGATCACATTTCAGAAGCCATCGGCGAGCACGAGAACATCGAGCGCGCCAACGGCGAGCGCGACGTCACCGACGTGCTCACCGTCGCGGTGATGATGGCGGGCTTCTTCGGCCACGAGGCCGATCTCGAGCTGAACATGCAGGGCGTGAAATCGTTCTGGCGTCTCGGCCTCGACAATCAGAAATGCGTGCACGTGATGCGTGATTGCGCCGAAGAGATCAGCGCGCTGCGCACCGCGCTGGGCGATTAAAACCGCCATTCCAATCTGATTTTCCTGACGCCCGCCCTTCGCAAGAACGGCGGGCTTTTTTGTTTGCGTTAAGGCGTCCCCTGATTTGCGCCGCAAGATGTTTATTGAATGCGAGCAGGGTCGATACAAACAGCGGGAATACTCGTTGGTAGATTTGTATGAACTTCGGCTCTCTAAGTATTCGTACGCGTATTGTTACGACGCTGGTTGTGCTCGCGCTGTCGATGTTGATCGTCGGCGGTTTGGGTCTGTACGGCATGAACGGGATCGTCGAGGACCTCGACGACATGTACAACCGTCGCGTCGTGGTCGCCGCGGAACTCGGCGAACTGAAGGCGAAGCAGCTCGAGCGCCGGGCGTTCATTGCTCTCATGGTGCTGGCGGAAGATCCGGCCACGGCTGCCCGATACAAGACGGCCCGCCTGGCCGCCAAGGCGGAAGCACAGCGGCTGCTGACTTCGTTCGGCGAGAAGCAGGTTAGCGCGGAGGGTAAGGCGAGCTATGAAGCCGTGAAAAAAGCCAACGACGGCCTGCAGGCGGCCATCGACGAGATCGATGTCGCCCTGGGCGCGAATGACGATGAGCTCGCGGCCAAGCTGATCGTGGGAAAACTCGACCCGTCGTTCGATGTGCTGAATGAGGCGCTTGCTCAAACTTCCAAGCACCAGTTCAAGCGCGCCAAGGAAGCCTTGGACAATGCGCACGGCGAGTTCAGCACCAGTCGCGCCATCAGCATCTCGGCAATGGTCATCGCGCTCGGTTTCGCCGGCGCGTTCGCGCTGTTCCTGATGCGCGCCATCATGTCCGGGCTGGGCACAGCCGTGAACCTCGCCGAGAAGATCGCCGATGGTCACCTCGGCCATCGCATCGACGCTCGCGGCGACGAGTTCGGCCTGCTGCTGAACTCGCTGAAGCGCATGGATGAGAAGTTGCACGAGATCGTGGGCGGCGTGCGCACCGCGTCGGATGCAGTCGGCGGCGCGGCTTCACAGCTGTCGCGCGGTAATGACGACTTGTCGCAGCGGACTCAGGAACAGGCGTCGGCGCTGGAAGAGACGGCGTCGAGCATGGAAGAGATGACCGCGACGGTGAAACAGAACGCCGACAATGCGCGCCAGGCGAATCAGCTCGCGAGCGGCGCGCGAAGTCAGGCAGAACGAGGTGGCCAAGTGGTGTCGCGTGCGGTCGGCGCAATGGAGGAGATCAACAACTCCAGCCGCAAGATCGCCGACATCATCAGTGTCATCGACGAAATCGCTTTCCAGACCAACCTGCTGGCGTTGAACGCGGCGGTCGAAGCGGCACGCGCCGGCGAACAGGGCCGCGGTTTCGCGGTCGTGGCAAGTGAAGTGCGCAGCCTCGCGCAACGCAGCGCCACGGCCGCCAAGGAGATCAAAGACCTCATCGGGGACTCGGTGGAAAAGGTCCGCAGCGGCAGCGCGCTGGTCGACGAGTCCGGCAAGGTGCTCGGCGAAATCATGGAAAGCGTCAAAAAAGTCAGCGACATCGTCGCCGAGATCGCCGCCGCCAGCGAAGAGCAGGCGCAGGGCATCGATCAGGTGAACAATGCCGTCACGCAGATGGACGACACTACCCAGCAGAACGCGGCGCTGGTGGAAGAGGCGGCTTCGGCAGCCAAGTCCATGGAGCAGCAGGCTCAGCAGCTGGTGGAGCAGATCTCCTTCTTCCGCACCGCCGCTCACGCCGCCGGGGCGACGCCGTCCGTTCAGGTGACCACGGGAGTTATGACAAAGCCGAGCGCCTCGGTGCGGTCGATTGCCCGTCCCGCCGTCCAGCGTCCGGCCACGAAGCCCGCGGCTCGTCCGGCGCCGGCGGCGGCGCCGAAGCTGGCGAAGGCCAGCGGCGGGCAGCTCCAGCGCATCCATGCGCCCGCTGCATTCGGACATCCTGTCCAGCACGACAGCGCCTGGCAGGAATTCTGAGTATTGAGGGATTGCCCTATCTCCGTATAAGAGGATTCGATGAGGAACGCCGTTGTGCAGTGAAACGTACTGATTGCGTTCCCTCGCGCCCCGGGCGAGCGTGTAACGAATTTTGTATTCGATAACAGGGCTGGGATCGAAACGTGGCGAAGGGCGGAAAGATACTGGTCGCGGAAGATGACGCCGAGGCGCGCGAGCTGCTGATGCTCTCGCTCGCCGACGGCGACTATGACCTTTTGCAGGCAGCCGACGGCATCGAGGCGCTGCATTTGTTACGCACCGAGCATCCGGATCTGCTGATCACGGACATCGTGATGCCGCGGATGGACGGTTACGAACTGGTGCGCAAGCTGCGCCAGGACGAGAGCATGTCCGGCACACCGGTGATTTTTTGTTCAGCGTCCTACCACGAACGCGAAGTGCGCGAGATGGCGCGCTCGCTGGGAGTGCGTAGCACGCTGTCCAAACCTTATGACCTGGAGATAGTCCGCGAGACCGTCAACGCCGCGCTGGCGACCAAGCCGGTCGGCGGCGCGCAGCCGACGCCGGCCGAGCCTGTTCACGGCGCTGCTCAGGAGCGCTTGAGCGCCTTGGTGACTTTCAGCCGGCGCTTGTTCGGCTTGACCGATCCCGCCGCGATTCTCCAATCGACCTGCGACGCCGCGCGCGACATTCTGCTCGCGCAGGTCGGGCAGCTCGTGATCACCACGGCGGATGGAGCGAGCGAGAGCAAGATTTCGAGCGGTTTATCTTCGGATGAGTTGGAACGATTGCTCGGCGCGCGAATGTATCGCGATCTGCGGCAGGCCCTGGAGACGGGCGGTTCGGCGCTTTATCCCATGTCGCCGGAAGAAGTGATCGCCGACAGTGAGGCGGCCCAGCGCGGCGATTTTGTTTCCATGCTGGGCGTGCCGATCGCGTCGGTGGCCAAGTCGTATGGTTACCTGTGTGTGTTGAACCGCATCGGCTTGCCGGGGTTCACCGAGGAAGATCTGGCCGTGGCGCGAGCGATCGCCACTCAGGTAGCTGTCGCCTATGAAAATGCGCGCCAACACCAGGCGCTGCAAAACGAGATTGCGCGACGGGCGGAGATGGAAAGCGAGATCCGACACTTGAACCAGGATCTCGAGCGTCGCGTGGCGGAGCGCACCGCCGAGCTGGAGATCGCCAATCGCGAGCTCGAGGCGTTTTCTTATTCAGTCGCGCATGATTTGCGTGCTCCGCTGCGGTTGATTCACGCCCACGTGCAGATGCTTCGTGAGCACAAGGGGCCGCCGGGTTCGCGCGAGCCTGGCATTCACATGGAGCAGATTCAGCGCGGCGCTCGGGAGATGAGCGCGCTCATCGATGGCCTGCTGGCGCTGTCGCGAGTCAGTCATGTCGAAATGCGCCGGGAGCCCTGCGTGCTGGACGATCTGGTGAAGCGAGCGGTGGATCGCCTCGGCCAGGAAGCGCCGGGACGCGATATCGAATGGCGCCTGAACCCACTTCCAGCCGCCAGCTGCGACCCCGAGCTGATGCAGCAGGTGTTCGCGAACCTGATCGGCAACGCCGTGAAATATTCCCGCCCCCGGCCCAATCCCGTCATCGAGATCGGCACCGGCGTGGTGGGCGAGGGCGACAACTCGACCAGCGCCACCCCGGGCCAGCGCTACATTTACGTGCGCGACAACGGCGTGGGGTTCGACATGCGTTACGCCCGCAAGCTGTTCGGAGTGTTCCAGCGGCTGCACCGGCAGGACGAGTTCGAAGGCACCGGCATCGGTTTGGCGACCGTGAACCGCATCGTCGAACGCCACGGCGGCACCATCTGGGCCGAAGCCAGCCCCGGCCGGGGCGCCGAGTTTCGGTTTACTTTGCGCGGCATGAGCTGAAGCTCATTTGGATTAGCCGCCCCCGGAAGACTCACCCCCTAACCCCCTCCCGTGTCCGGGAGGGGGAATGAGATTTTTGATTTTTGGGCTCGCCTGCGGCGAGCCCACGACCAAAGCAGACGCATGACGTTGTGGAAACCGCCACCCAACGTTGAGAGGCGTCGTTCGAGGTGACCTTCCTCCTTCCGGCAGTGTCGAAAAAGAAGGACCTTTTCGTCACAGTGCGCCCAGGGGCTCGGCGGTGCTTTCAGCGAAGCATCGCTTCGCTCCGCCGAGCGGGTGTACATGGATGTACACCCTGGGCTTGCGCGGAGCAGGACTGCGCAACGCAATGGGACCCAGCGGCACGCGCGACAGCGCGGGCAAGGGGGGAGCACGGTGCCGGAAGGAGGAAGGTCACCTCGGACGGCGCCCGCCACCGACGCCTCTTTCTCTGAGCGCAGGCCCAGGATGGGGTCTTCCGGCCCGCCGAATCAGCGTCTGGTATCCTTCGCGCCTTTCAACTGGGCCTTCGGGGCCCCATACCGCCATAACGATGCAGTCCCAATACGAACCCTCCGCCGTGGAGGCCGAGGCGCAGGCTTTTTGGAATGAGCGCCGGGCCTTCGCCGTCAAGGAAGATCCCAGCCGCCCCAGCTATTACTGCCTGTGCATGTTCCCGTACCCGAGCGGTCGGCTGCACATGGGGCACGTGCGTAACTACACCATTGGCGACGTGATCACGCGGTTCCTGCGGATGCAGGGCTACAACGTGCTGCAGCCGATGGGATGGGACGCCTTCGGCCTGCCGGCCGAGAACGCCGCCATGAAGAATGGCGTGCCGCCGGCGAAATGGACCTACGAGAACATCGCCTACATGAAGCGCCAGCTGCAGTCGCTGGGCTTCGCGATGGACTGGGACCGCGAGCTGGCCACCTGCCAGCCCGAGTACTACCGCTGGAACCAGTGGCTGTTCCTGAAGATGCTCGAGAAGGGCATCGCCTATCGCAAGACCGGCGTGGTCAATTGGGACCCCATCGACCAGACCGTGCTCGCCAACGAGCAGGTGATCGACGGCCGCGGCTGGCGCACCGGCGCGCTGGTCGAAAAGCGTGAGATCCCGATGTACTACCTGCGCATCACCGACTACGCGCAGGATCTGCTCGATGCGTTGAACGACATGCCCGGCTGGCCCGAGCGCGTGCGCGCCATGCAGGCCAACTGGATCGGTCGCAGCGAAGGCGTGCGCCTGAGCTTCCCGTATGAATTGAACGGCGAGAAACGCTTGCTGAGCGTGTTCACCACGCGTGCCGACACCCTCATGGGTGTGACGTTCGCGGCCGTCGCCGCCGAGCATCCGCTCGCGACGCACGCTGCGAAGACGAACCCGCAGCTCGCGGCATTCATCGAAGAATGCAAACTCGGCACCGAGCAGGAAGCCGAGATCGCGCAGATGGAAAAGAAGGGCATGCCGACCGGCCTGTTCGTCAACCATCCGATCACCGGCGAACAAGTGCCGGTGTGGGTGGGCAACTATGTGCTCATGACTTACGGCGAAGGCGCCGTGATGGGTGTGCCCGCGCACGACGAGCGCGATTTCGCGTTCGCCTTGAAGTACGGCCTGCCGATCAAACAAGTCATCAAAGCTCCCGGCGACGTGCCGCCGTTCTCCGATAAGGAATGGCGCGCGGACTACGCCGAGTACGGCACGTTGATTCACTCGGGCAAGTACGACGGGCTCGATTATCAAAAGGCCATCGACGCCATCGCCGCCGATCTCAAAGCCAAGGGCTTGGGCGACAAGCACGTGCAGTGGCGTCTGCGCGATTGGGGCATCTCACGTCAGCGTTACTGGGGCTGCCCGATTCCGCTGATTCATTGTCCGAAGTGCGATGTCGTGCCCGTGCCGGAGCAGGATCTGCCGGTGGTGTTGCCCGAAGACCTGGTTCCAGACGGCAGCGGCAATCCGCTCAACAAGACGCCGTCGTTCCTCGATTGCAAATGTCCCAAGTGCGGCGGCCCGGCGCGGCGCGAGACGGACACGATGGATACGTTCGTCGATTCGTCCTGGTATTTCCTGCGTTTCGCGGCTGCGGGCAACGACAAGTCGATGGTCGATGAGCGCGCCAACTATTGGGCGCCGGTGAATCAGTACATCGGCGGCATCGAGCACGCCATCCTGCACTTGTTGTATGCGCGTTTCTGGACGCGCGTGATGCACGACTTCGGCCTGGTGAAAGTGCAGGAGCCGTTCCAGAACCTGCTCACGCAGGGCATGGTGCTCAATGACATCTATTCGCGTCGCACCGGCGAGGGCGCGATCGAATATTTCAATCCGACCGACGTGACGGTGCAGGTGGATGCCAAGGGCGCGCGCATCGGTGCGACCTTGAACACCGACGGCAAGCCCGTCGAGTGGGAAGGCATGCGCACCATGTCGAAGTCCAAGAACAACGGCGTCGACCCCACCAAACTGGTGGAACAGTACGGCGCGGACAGCGTGCGCTTGTTCATGATGTTCAAGGCGCCGCCGGAAGACACGCTCGAGTGGTCGGACGATGGCGTCGAAGGCGCGTCGCGTTTCATGCGTCGTTTGTGGCGTATGGTGCACGAGCATGTGAGCGCCGGACTGGTGAGCTCCAAGGTCGCGGGCGAATTAACCGACGAGCAACGCAATGTTCGGCGCGCCGCGCACAGCACCTTGCAGAAGGTGACTGACGATCTCGGCCGTCGTCGCGTGTTCAACACCGCCATCGCCGCGGTGATGGAATTCATGAACACGCTGTCGAAGTTCGAAGACGTTTCGCCGCAGGGTCGCGCCGTGCGCCAGGAAGCGCTCGAGTTCGTGGTGCAGATGTTGTCGCCGATCGTGCCGCATGCCGGACACGTGCTGTGGCAAGCGCTCGGCCACACCGACGCATTGATCGATCATCCGTGGCCGCAGCCGGATCCTGCCGCGCTGGTCCGCGACAGCATCGATGTCGTGATACAAGTAAACGGCAAACTGCGCAGCCAGATCACCGTCGAGGCAAGCGCCACCGAAGATCAGATCCGCACGGCGGCGTTGGCTGACTCCGCTGTGCAGAAGTGGATCGAAGGCAAGCCGGTCCGCAAGGTGATCGTGGTGAAGGGTAAGCTGGTCAACGTAGTAGTCTGACCCCGCGGGCTTGCCCGCTTCGCTGCAGCGGCGTTAGCCTCTGGCTCATACGAGCCAGGGGGATCGGATATGTCAGCTGCAGAGCGGGCCGTAGGCGACGTGCGGGCGCTGGTGTCGGCCGAAGAATGGGCGACCCGGGTGGATCTCGCCGCTTGTTATCGTCTCATCGCGCATTTCGGCTGGGACGATCTGGTGTTTACTCACATCTCGGCGCGCGTCCCGGGCACGCATGACTTCCTCATCAATCCATATGGACTGATGTTCGAGGAAGTCACCGCATCCAACCTGGTACGCGTCGACCTCGCCGGCAATAAAACATTGCCGAGCCCGTACGAGATCAATCCCGCCGGCTACACCATCCACAGCGCGATCCACGAGGTGCGCGACGACGCCGGTTGCGTGTTGCATCTTCATACGATGGAGGGCATCGCCGTCTCGGCTCAGAAGTCAGGTCTGCTGCCGATCTCACAACAGGCGACTTTCATCATGCTCAGCCTGTCGTATCACGATTACGAAGGTCTGGCGCTCAACCCGGACGAGAAGTCGCGCTTGCAAGCTCATCTGGGCAACACGCGCCACATGATTCTGCGTAACCACGGTCTGCTGACCGTCGGCCGCACCATTTCCGACGCCTTCATGGCGATGTACAGCCTGCAACGCGCTTGTGAGATCCAGATACTGGCGCAGGCCGGTGGCAGCTCGGAATTGATCGACATTCCTCAGTCAGTGCTCGACACTGTCCCCGAGTACGTAAGGCTGGTGACGCGCGGCGCGGGAACCGGGCTGGTCTGGCCGGCGCTGCTGCGGAAGATGGACCGCGTCGATCCCAGCTATCGCGAATAACTCGCGTCGGAGTTCTTTACGCCCCGCTGATCGATGGGGCTTATTTTATGCGCCCATTTATGAGGCAGGGTCCGCGTAAAAGTACAAACCGTGGTTGCCTCAACGATCCGCGAATGATAAAGCAACACGCGTGCAATTCTTGTACGGTTGCTAAGAGATCAACGGATGAAAGCGGGTGTCATGGCAACGCGGCTGTCAGTGCTGACGCGTGCGTTGCCGTCACGAATTCTCGTGGTCGACGACGACGAGCAGGATCGCGAGCTGATCACGCGGCGGCTCACGGCCGCCGGCTTCGAAGTGCGGCATGCGTCGCACGGCCAGGAAGCGCTGGAGGTGCTCGATCGTCAGTGGTATCCGCTCGTGATCACCGATTGGCACATGCCAGTGATGGATGGTCTGGCGCTGACTCAGGAGCTACGCGCGCGCGGCTCCGACGATACCTACATCATCATGCTGACCATGCGCGACGCCAGCAACGACTTCGAACAGGGGTACGTCGCGGGCGTCGACGACTATCTCACCAAGAAAGTCTCCGACCCGGAGCTGTTCGCCCGCATCTATGCCGCCTTCAACACCCTGGCCCTGCGCCGCTCGCTGCGGGAAGCGCAGGAAGCGGTGATGGAACAGTCGGTGAGCATCGATGCCGAGTCCGGCGCGTTCTCGCACACCGAGTTGCAGGGTCGACTCCTGTCCGAGATTCGCCGCGGGCAGCGTTACGGCCGGCAGTTGGCCGTCATCACGTTGGGAGCGCGCGTCGAAGGCGCGCCGCCGAATGATTGCGTGCCCGATGCAACCACATTGAAGGGTGTCGTTCAGGCAATCGATGCCACGGTTCGCGCGCACGTCGATTGGATCGGCCGTTTGGAATCTCCAGTCGGCGCCGTGTTCGCGGTGGTTTTGCCCGAGGCCGGCATCACCGAGGCGCCCCTCGTCAAGGAGCGCATGATGGCGGCCTTGACCCGCTATGCCGGCAGCATCCCCGTGCCGTTGGCTTTCAGCTATGGCGTGGCGGCGCTGGAGCGCGATGGCAACGACAGCGCGCCAGTGGAAGCAGGCGAAATGCTCAATGTCGCCGAGCATTGCCGGGGTTGCCCCGGCCATTCAGGTAGCGAGCAATTGGCGGCCGTTCAGCGCAGCGTGGCCACCCATGCGGGCATCGTTTGCCGCCATGGCTATGTGGTCGACAGCGAATGCGTGCTGAAAAGTCCGGCGGCCATGCGAGCCAGTCAGCCATTTACCGCCGGTTCGCGCGCCACACGTTGACCGCGACCCGCCGGCCCGCGAACATTGCGGACCGTTCGTTGCCGAGAGTCTCCTCTGATGCCCCGTTTCGCGCATCGTTTTCGTTGGCTGCTGGTCGTGGCCTGCCTGAGCACGTTACTGGCGGGTTGCGGCTGGCGGCTGCAGGGCACGAGCAAGCTGTCGACGGTCATGGCGACGACTTATGTCGAGACCGACGATCGCTACACCGATTTCAATCGCGCTCTGCGCGACAGCCTGCGGGCCTCGGGGGCGCGGCTCACCAGCCACCGTGACGAAGCCACCGCAGTGGTGAAGATCATCAAGGACGAAAGCGGGCAGCGCGTGCTGACCGTGTCCGGCCGTAATACGCCGGAGGAATACGAGGTGTTCTACTCCATCGAATATTCCGTCGCCGGCCGCACCGAAGAGCTGATCCCGCCCCAGAAAGTCGAGCTCACCCGCGACTACAGCTACGACGAGACCGCCGTGCTGGCCAAACAAAAGGAGCAGGCCATTCTGCGGGAAGCGCTGGCGCGCGATCTGGCCGGACTGGTGGTGCGTCGCCTCGCTTCGTTGTAATGACGGACGTATTGAAAGTCACTGACGTTGGCGTGGACGTCGTGACGAATCTGCTGAGCCGCTATGGACTGCAGTGCGTGGCGCTCGGCGCGGATGAAACGATTCCCGGCTCGTATTGGGGCGACAACGAAGCGGGGCTGGTCGGCGCCCAGATTTATTGGCGCGCCGATACGCCGTTGCATTCACTGCTGCACGAGGCGGGGCATTTCATTTGTATGGATGACGAACGCCGCGAGCAATTGCACAAGGACGCCGGCGGCGACTACGACGAAGAAAACGGTGTTTGTTACTTGCAGATCCTGCTGGCCGACGAGCTGCCCGGCGTAGGCCGCGAGCGCATGTGCCAGGACATGGATGCGTGGGGCTACACGTTCCGCCTCGGCTCGGCGCGCGCCTGGTTCGAACAGGATGCCGAGGATGCGCGTGCCTGGCTGGTCGGCCGCGGCGTCATCGACGATGCGGCGCGGCCGACGTTTCGCAAACGTCAGTGCTGATCTCTGAAGCGATCCGTCGCCAGAATCAGCTGATGCGTGTTGCCGGCCTCGAACGCCGAGTGCCCCGCATCGGCCACGACGTGAAAATCCGCTTCCGGCCACGCTTGATGCAGCGTCCACGCGGTCTGCATCGGGCACACCACGTCATAGCGGCCCTGCACGATCACGGCCGGAATGTGACGAATGCGGTCCACGTTACGGATCAACTGATCCTCGGTTTCCAGGAAGCCGCGATTCACGAAGTAGTGACACTCGATACGCGCCACCGCGACCGCGAAATCCTCTTCGCCCCACTTGTGCAGGTTCTCTTCGTTGACGTGCAGGTAACTTGTAGCCGCTTCCCAGATGGACCACGCGCGCGCCGCCTTTACTCGCGTGTCACGGTCTGAACTGGTGAGGCGCTTGTAAAAAGCCTTGATCATGTCGCCGCGCTCGGCCGGCGGAATGGCCGCGACGTAGTTCTGCCAATGATCGGGAAACAGCGCGCTGGCGCCGCCTTCGAAATAGAACCAGCGCAGCTCGAACTGCGACAGCGTGAAAATGCCGCGCAGGACGATTTCGCTCACGCGTTCGGGATGAGCCTGCGAATACGCCAGTCCCAGTGTCGAGCCCCACGAGCCGCCGAACACCAGCCATTTCTCGATGTCGAGGTGCTCGCGTAACTTCTCCATGTCCTCGACCAGATGCCACGTGGTGTTGTCTTCGAGGCTGGCGTGCGGCTTGCTCCGTCCGCAACCGCGCTGATCGAACAGGATGATGCGATAGGCGTCGGGATCGAAAAAGCTGCGGGCCCGGTTGTCACAGCCGGCGCCGGGGCCGCCATGCACGAACACGGCGGGCTTGCCTTTGGGATTGCCGCATTCTTCGTAGTAGATCTCGTGAACGTCCGAGACGCGGAGCATGCCGCTCTTGTACGGCTTGATGGCGGGATACAGGGTGCGCAGGCCGCCGCTGGTCTTGGCGGGACGCTTGCGCTTGGCGAGCACGGCATGCCGGGCATGATTGCGTTGTTTACTGGCCGCGGCGGGACGGGCGGGGCGACGGGTAGTCTTGCGCTTTTTCGTGGCCATTCATGCTCCAGCAATAGGACTTTGGCGAGTACGAATTTTCGACTGTCGGGGGCGGATAGGGAAGGGTCGCACGTGCGAGAATGGTCGGTATGCCCATGATGACCCAAACCCGGTCCATGCTCCTGCTGCTGCTCACCATGACGGTGTGGGGCAGTACTTTCGTGGTGACCAAGGATCTGGTCGCGCTCTGGCCGCCATTTACGCTCGCGTTCGTGCGCGTCAGCCTCGGCACCCTGGTGCTGTTGCCGCTGGCTGTCTCCAGGCACCGCCGGGAGAATCATTTGCCATGGCCGACGCTTTGGCTCATGGGGCTGATCGGCGTGGCGCTGTACTACCTCACTTTCAATCTGGCGATGGTGTACGTCTCGGCGTCGCAGGGCGCGCTGGTTCAGGCATCCATTCCGGCGATGACCGCGCTGGTGGCTGTTTTGTGGCTGCGTGAGCGTGCATCGGCGATGCGCTGGCTCGGCATTGCCCTTTCCGTGGGGGGTGTGTTGATCGTGTTTTCCGGCAGCGCTGGCAACGGCGGTGGCCAGTCCTCGCTGTTCGGCAACTTTCTGATGTTTGCTTCAGTCGTGTGTTGGGCGCTGTACACGTCGCTGGCCAAACGCGTCGCAGGGTTCGATTCGTTGGTGATCACGGGCGCGGTCATAGGCACGGGCGCAGTGTTGTTGGCGCCGCTGGCGGGCTACGAAATCTTTGCGGCGAACGTCGCTGGCGAGGGCCTGCCGCCATTACCACTGCGTGGCTGGCTCGGAATTCTTTACCTCGGCTTCGTGGCGTCGGGGCTGGCGTATCTGTTGTACAACGCTTCGCTACGCCACCTGGATGCGAGCGCCGTCGGCGTCTACACCAATTTGATTCCGGTGGTGGGCGTGCTGACTGGCGTGATCGTGCTCGGCGAGCCGCTCTCTGCGCGGGCTGTCATCGGTGGCTTGGTGGTGATGTTGGGCGTGTGGATCACCAGCCGATCCGAGCGCCCGGTCGCCGCCCTCGCGAGCGAGACTTAACTAGCGACGTTATTGCTCGCGACCCACATTTCCATGTCGAGCGGCTGCGCGAGCGATTTCACCAGGTCCTGCGCGTAGATCGGCAAGTCACGCAGACTGCGAACGCAGATCATCAGATTACGCAGCGCCCATTCGTCGCTGAGCTCGATCACGTGCAGCTGCATGGTGCGCATATTGCGAGCGGCCGTGGTTTCAGGCACGACGCCGACACCGACGTTGCCTTCGACCATCCGACACACAGCATCGAAGCTGCGTAGCTGCACACGAAGCTTCAAGCGCCGGCCGATGCGCTCGGCCTTGTCGGAGAGAAACCGTTGTAACGAGCTGGCTCGATCCAGGCCGACGAAGTCGCTGTCCAGCGCTTCGACGAACGCGATTTTTTTCTTCTCGGCCAGCGGGTGATTCGGCGACGTGACCAGCACGAAGCGATCCACGCGGAACGGGAATACCTCCAGCCCGGTGACGTCCTCGGTGCCGGCGACAATGCCGATATCGGCCTTGCCATCTGCCACGGCGGCGACGATCTCGTCGCTCAGGCGCTCTTCCAGATCGATGTTCACCTGGGGGTGCGATGTCAGGAAATTGCTGAGCGGCTCGGGCAGGAATTCAGTCAGTGCATTGGTGTTCGATAGCAGCCGCACGTGGCCTTTCAGCCCATCGGCGTATTCGCCGAGCTCGGCACGCATGCGCTCCGCCTGTTGCAGCATCTGGCGCGCATGATGAACGAGCGTGCGGCCCGCCGGTGTGGGATGAACGCCCTGGCGCTCGCGATTCAGCAGCGGCGTGCCCAGCTCGATTTCCATATTGCGGATTCGCGTGCTGGCCGCGGCCACCGCGAGGTGCATGCGCTCTGCGCCGGCGGTGATACTGCCGGCTTCGACCACGTGCAGGAACAGCTTGAGATCGGTCAGATCGAAACGCATCCGCGCAGTTTATACGCTCTCGAGGTACCAGTCGTGGTCCGTTGCCGGCACCAGGGCGTTGTACTTGTCCCACTCCTGCGTCTTGATCGCCACAAAAGCGTGTAGAAAGGCTTCGCCCAACGCTTCGCGCAGGAATATCGAGGACTCGGCGGCCTTGATCGCCCCAAGCCAGTCCCTCGGCAGCGAGGCGGCGATCCCGCTTTCATAGCCATTGCCCGTGATCGGCGGCCCCGGGTCCAGCTTGGCAGTGATACCAGCATGCACACCTGCGAGCACGGTCGCCGCGACCAGGTAGGGATTGGCATCGGCGCCGCTGACGCGATGTTCGATATGTCGACTCGCTGGAGCACCCGCCGGCACTCGCAGGCTCACCGAGCGATTGTTGATGCCCCAGGTCGGGGCCATCGGCGCGTAACTCTGATGACGGAAGCGACGATACGAGTTCGCGTTCGGCGCGAAGATCAGCATGCTCTCGGCCATGGTCTTTTGCAGTCCGCCGATGGCGTGTTTCAGCATCGGACTGCCGGCGGGATCGTCGGCGGCGAACAGATTGTTGCCGTTCCGATCCTGCAGGCTGACGTGCATGTGCATGCCGCTGCCAGCCTGGTCGCCGAACGGTTTCGCCATGAAGCAGGCCGTGAACCCGTGTTTGAGCGCCGTGGCGCGAATCAGGCGTTTAAACAAAATGGCGTCGTCGATGGCGCGCAGGGCGTCGTTACGATGGAGCAGGGTGATTTCATATTGGCCCGGTGCGTACTCGGACATGAGCGTTCGCAACGGCAATCCTTGCGCGCGGGCGGCTGCGTAGATGTCGTCGAACAGCGGCGCCATGTCGTGCAGCTTGCCCAATCCATACGAGTCCAGTCGCTGCGGCGAGCGTTTCGACAGCAGTCCGGGCGCGGGTACTAGCCGCCCCTGCGCGTCCCGCGCTACTAAATAGAATTCGATTTCCGCGGCCACGACCGGTCGCAAACCGAGTTGTTCCAATCGCTGCACCGAGCGAGCCAGTGCGTGACGCGGATCCGCGTTGCACGGCTGACCGTTCGCTTCATACATCGTCATCAGCACTTGCGCACCGGGACGCGACATCCAGCTCGCTCGCGCCAGCGTACCGGGCACGGGGCGACAAATGCGGTCGGCGTCGCCAACCGACCAGACGAGACCCGTTGCTTCCACGTCCTCGCCCGTGACATCGAGGCCGAGGATGGAGCCTGCGACACAGCGTCCTTCGCTATAAAGCGCAAGCAACTCTTCGCGTGCGATCAGCTTGCCGCGAGGCACGCCGCCGGGGTCGGTGATCAACAGCTCGATGGCTTCGACATCGGGATGGGTTTCGAGAAAAGCGCGGGCTTCATCGATATCGGCGTTCATGACAACTCGTGCAGAAACTCATCGAAGCGGCCGAGCAGCGACTCGACCTGTGGGGCGGTGGTGGCCGGGCTCACCAGCATCATGTTGTGAAACGGCGTGACCAGCACGCCACGATTGAGCAAGTACAAATGTAAGAGACGTTCCATGACCGGCTCTACTGCACTGAGCGATTCACGAGCAGTGCGAGCCGGTGTGGGAGTGAAGACCAACTCGCTCCGTGCGCCCACACTCGTGACGTGCCAGGGCAGGGCGCGATCGGCGATGCGTTTCTTCAATCCGTCCGCGAGCGTCCCGGAAAGCTTCAGCATGTGATCGTAGGCAGCATCCGTCATCACGTCTTGTAAGCAGGCGACGAGCGCAGCGGTCGCAAGCGCATTCGCTGCCAGCGTCGTGCCCATGCCGGAGTGACCGGCGGGTTTGGTCGCGAGCAGATGTTCCATGCGGCGTGCGAGATCGGCGGTAAAACCGTACACAGCCGTGGGCATGCCACCCGCAATGGCTTTGCCCGCTACCAGGAAGTCGGGTTCGAGTCCGAGCCGATGCGCATGGCCGCGAGGGCCGCTGCTGAGCGTGTGAGTTTCGTCGATGGCGAGCAGCGTCTGATGACGAGTGCAGAGTTCGCGAGCTTCCGACCAGAATCCGTCCTGAGGCAGCACCATGCCGGCGTTGGTCATCACCGGCTCGGCGAGCAGGCACGCCACTTCGTCATCGGCGAGCGCGGCTTCGAGTGCGGCGAGGTCGTTGAATTCGACGACACGTGCATGTGAGGCGAAGTCGGCGACTTGGCCGACCTGTCCTGGTCGCGTGATCACACGGCCTCGTTCGAGACGGACCAACGTATCTTCGAGTGAGCCGTGGTAGCAGCCATCGAATACGAGGATGCGTTTGCGTCCGGTCAGCGCTCGCGCCCAACGCAAGACTGCTCGGTTGGCGTCCGTCGCGGTTTGGGTGATTTGCCAGAAGGGCAGACCGAAACGCTCAGCCAATAGCTCACCGGCGCGTGCGGTGTGTTCCGTGGGCAGCATGCAGGTCAGGCCCTGCGTAGCCTGAGTCCTTAGGGCTTCGGCGATCGCGGCCGGAGAGTGACCGAACATTGCTCCGGTATCGCCGAGACAGAAATCCGAGTAGCTGTGTCCGTCCACATCGACCAGGGTGGAGCCGCAGGCTTCGCGCAGAACCAGTGGCGCCGGCAGTTGCCAATCGGTCATCCAATGCATGGGCACGCCATTGAGCCAATGGTCGCGCAAGGCTTTGTCGTGGCGGAGAGATTCCGGATGCTCGTTGATGAAACGGCGCTGCTCCCGCTTTAGCAGAGCGGCGGCGGACGAGCTGGCAGAGTGCAAAATGTTTCCCTCGCGGCGGCGGGTGCGGGCCGATGATAGACCATCCGCGCGGCCATATGAGGCGTTCCCTGAATCGACTGCATCCGGGGTCGCAGCGGCCGATAAGACTGGCGTATCCGCGAATATTGCCAGGGCCGGCGCTCACACGCGCGGAACTGTCGGTTCCAACGAAGGCAATATCATGTCGATGCTTACGATCAAGACCCGGATGTACGTGAATCTGGGTGTGCTCGCTGTGGCCATGCTAGTACTCTGCGGCGTGGCGCTCAACGCGTTCACTGCCAGCTCGGCTCGCATGCAGCAGCTGCATGCCGAGAACCTGATCCCGATCACTCAGATCAACGAAATCTACCAGCGCTCGCTGCAGAGTCAGCAGTTCCGGCTGGAAGCCTACGTCCACAGAAATCCATCGTTCACCCAGAGCAACTACGAGCTGGTGAAGCAGAACCGTGCGCGCATCAACGAGCTCACGGAATCGTTGAGCAAACATTCGCTCACCGCCACCGAGCGCCAACTGCTGGATGAAGTGATCCAGCAGCGTGTCGACCTGGTCGACTCGGGCAAGAAAGAAATCGAGCTGCTGCTGGCCGGCGAGTACGAGGCGGCCGGCAAGGTGCGCGTCGAGTCCATGGAGCCGGTGATCGATCGCATGGATCAGACGACCGAACGTCTGGCGCTCGAGCGCCAGCACGCCGCCGAGGCGACGATCGAGCAAGCGCAGCGCGAGCTGAACACCGATCGCAATGTCATGCTGGGGTGTTTCTTCGCGGCGCTGGCCGTGGCGATCTGGTTTGCCTGGCTGCTGACCAAGCACATTTCTACTGGTCTGGCCCGTGCCGAAGATCTTGCGCGCCGTGTGAGCCGCGGCGAGTTAGGTAATCAGATCGATGTTTCCGGGAATGATGAGATCTCGGCATTGCTGCGATCCTTGAAGGACATGGACTCCAAGCTGATGGAGACCATGACCGAGGTCCGGGAGAGCGCCGCCGAAGTGGATAGGGCGGCACGCCAGCTCTCTCAGGGCAGCGACAATTTGAGCGAACGCACGCAGGAACAGGCTGCAGCGTTGGAAGAGACTGCCGCGAGCATCGAGGAGATGACCGCGACGGTGAAGCAGAACGCGGAAAACGCGAAGCACGCGAACGGTATTGCGGCGAGCACGCGGAGTCAGGCTGACCAGGGCGGCGTCGCCGTTCAACGCGCGGTCGGCGCGATGAGCGAGATCACGTCGTCCAGCAAGCGAATCGTGGACATCATCGGTGTCATCGATGAGATCGCCTTCCAGACGAACCTGCTCGCGCTGAACGCGGCAGTGGAGGCGGCTCGTGCGGGTGAGCAGGGACGCGGCTTTGCCGTCGTCGCCGGCGAAGTGCGCAACCTCGCTCAGCGCAGCGCCAGCGCGGCGCGTGAGATCAAACAGCTGATCAGCGATTCGGTGGAGAAGGTCGACTCGGGCTCGCAGCTCGTCGGCAATTCAGGCAAGTCGCTGTCGGATATCGTCAGTGGCGTCGTGAAGGTGACCGAGATCGTCGCCGAAATCGCTGCTGCCACATCCGAGCAGTCCACCGGCATCGACCAGATCAATCACGCGATCTCCAACATGGACACGGCGACTCAGCAAAACGCCGCCCTCGTCGAAGAATCCGCCGCCGCCGCCAAGTCGATGCAGCAGCAGGCTCAACGACTGCAAGAACTGGTGTCCTTCTTCCGCTTCGGCTCGCAGACTCACGCTTCATATAGCGCTTCCGCTGCCAGTTACTCGCACAGCGGCCCCGTTGAGCATCACGAGTCATTAGCTCGCGCCGCGTGACCGCGGCACGTGCCGCCCTGGGAAAAAATAAAAATTAGGTTCCCCCTCCCGACGGGAGGGGGCCAGGGGGTGGGTCTTCCGGTTTAGAACTCCGCCCGAGCTCCAACGTGCCACGAGCGACCGGCGAGAGGCGCGATGTCCTTCAGGGGTGAAGCGTGCTGGCGCGCGTCTTCATCCAGCAGGTTGGTTCCTCGCAAGAACAGGAACACACTCGCAGACCCCATCGGCACACGATAGCTCGCGTCTACTTCGGCGAGCGTGAAACTGTCGGTGGGCAGTTCGTTCGCAGCAAGCTTGTCCTGCTTGTCGTAATAGAACGCTTGAGCGCCGAGGTGCCAGGCGTCCTGGTCGTAGTGCAGGCCGGCGCCGAATCGCAGCGGCGGGATCTGAGGGAGGGAGTCGCCGTTGTCGAGCTTGCCGCGGACGTAGTCCGAGGCGAGGCGCAAGCCTAAGTGGCGCTGGCCATCGTCGAGTAGCGGCACGTTCAGCTCGGCTTCGAAGCCGTAGAACTTCGCGCCCTGCTGCAAATAGACGTACACCGGCAGATCGTCTTCGATCTCACCTGTCGGCGAGGCGTAGATGTAGTCGGTGTAGTCGTTGTAGTAGGCGCTCAACGTCCACGCGACGCGCTCACCCGTGTGACGCAGCGACAGGTCGGCCGTCACCGATGTTTCCTGATCCAGATCCGAATCGCCGATTTCGAAGCGTTGCGCGGCGATGTGTGGGCCGTCGGCGTACAGCTCGGCAGCCTGGGGATTGCGTTGAGTGCGAGTGAGGTTCAGCGCAAGGGCGTGGTCATCGGCGAACTCCCACACCGTGCCTGCGGACAAGCTGACCGCAGTTTCGTCGTAATCGGGCAAATCCGCCGCGACATCGATCTGCTGCTGCTCGGCGCGAGCGCCGAGTTCAATCGTCCACTGATCGAAATGCTTTTCTTCGAAGGCGAACACGCTGAACGTCTGTGTCTTGGAGCTCGGCACGAAGGCCTCGTCGCCGATCGCCTCGAAATCAACATCGACGTATTGCAAGCCCGTCGTGCCGCGCCATCCACCGCCCAGCTCATGATCGGCCGTGAAGCGCAGCTCGTACGCATCCTGATTGAACACCGTGCCCGGCTCGCCCGGCGCCTCGAACTCGGTATGCGTGTAGTCGTTGTACGCGCCCGTCAGGCGCAGCGTTTTGATCGCGCCGTCCAGATCGAGCTCGGCCTTGCCGTCGAAGCGGTCCTGCTTCATGTCGATGAACGCTTCTTCCTCACCCGGAATGCCATAGGTCGTCTCATAGCGGCTGTACGACAGACCGCCAAGCGCGTTCTCGCCGATGTACGAGCCGCCGACCGCGCCACCGCTCGCTTCGCCAGCCGTATTGGGAATGTGACCGCGCACGCCGTCCGGCTCTTCACCCGCTTCGATGAGCTGCCGTCGGAGGGCGTCGGACTGCGCGAAGCCGGGGATCTCCACGTCATCGGTCTCACGATCGAAGTAGTCGGCATGGAACGCGAAGTTGCCCGCGCCGCCATCGAGGCTGAAGGCGCCGGTGCGTTCTTCGGCCGCCGTGTCGCCACGAACTTCGGCAGCGCCGGTGATCGCCTTGGCGGGAACCTCGGTCGGCACGCGAGTGCTGACGACGTTCACCAGACCGCCAGAGGCGCCGCTGCCATAAAGAAGTGCGGCCGGCCCCTTGATGATCTCGATCTGCTGGGACACCACCGACTCCAGCGTCACCGCGTGATCCTGACTGAGGCTGGAAACATCCAACGCCGCCAGGCCGTCCTGCAGGACCTGCACACGATCGCCGCTCAGGCCGCGGATCACCGGCCGGCTGGCGCTAGGTCCGAAGTAAGTGGAGCTGACGCCCAGCTCGCTCGACAAGGTCTCGCCGATGCTGGCGGCGATCTGACGACGCAGCTCGTCACCGGCCACCACGGTGGTGGGTTGCGCGACTTCGAGCGGGTTCTCGCGCAAGGCCGTCGAGGTGACGACGATTTCTTCGGTCTTGGATTCCTGGGCCAAAGCGGCCTGACTGACGGCATGACTGAGCAGCATCGCAACCACGGCGACGCGCAGCGAATGAGAACGACACATGACAAAACATTCCTGAATAACTGCAGACGGACTCGCGCGGCCAGAAGCCAGACGAGCAAAGCCTCACCGGCTCGCGGCGAGGAATCGGAACGAACTGCGAGTTATCGAGGCGGCCCGCGCGGCTGCGCGGTGACGAGGGCGCGGAAGGAAACAGGGAGGGATGCGACCGGCGCGACATAACCGAGCACCACCATGGCGGCGACCGGCGAGTAGCTTTGCTTGGGCGCATCGATCAGGCCGTCGAAGGCGGCACAGTAGCCGCAGGCCGGACCATGGGCGGCGAAGGTGCTTTTGGCCGTCTCGTCGTGCTGGTGCACGACGTGGGCGACAGAATCCACGGCGAACGCCAGCAGCAGGCTGACGAGTGCGACTCGTAGCCAGGCAGGCGGATTGCGCGCAAGGTGGAATATAGACATATCGCCGGATCGGAAGGGCCAGCCCGTGGCCCTTGTTCCCGTAAGCTAACGGAGACAGGCACGGTTTGCAAAGCAGGCTACAGACCATTCCTGGCCAAAACCTGAGCGGCCGGCCCCTCCGTGGGGCTCGCGCAACTGGCGCAGGCCGGGCGGCTTGAGCCATAATCCGGCCATCTCTCTGGCCAGCCATCCTCCGACGTAAGTTATTTTGGCGCGAGTGTTTTTGACCGTTCCCCCCGTGTCCGCCGCTGACGCTGCGCTGTGAAACTCTCCGGCGACAACCTCGCGGCCAGCCTGTCGCGTCAGCTGGCGCCGATCTATCTGATCTCCGGCGACGAACCGCTATTGGTCAATGAAGCGGCCGACGCCGTGCGCGCGCGCGCCCGTAGCCAGGGCTTCACCGAACGTGAGTTGCACGTGGTGGAGCGGGGCTTCGACTGGCAGGCGTTGCTCTCCAACAGTAAGGCCATGTCGCTGTTCGCCGAGCGCAAGATCATCGAGATCCGGATGACCAATCCGACGCCGGGCGAGCAGGGCGCGGACGCCATCATCGAGCTGGCCTCCGAACCGTCCGCCGACAACCTCGTGCTGGTCATCACCGGCAAGATGGACGGACGAGTGCAGAGCTCGCGCTGGGTCGGCGCCATCGAGAAG
This sequence comes from Steroidobacter sp., assembly GCF_036402275.1. Lineage (NCBI taxonomy): Bacteria > Pseudomonadati > Pseudomonadota > Gammaproteobacteria > Steroidobacterales > Steroidobacteraceae > Steroidobacter > Steroidobacter sp. The sequence goes on from NZ_DASWTF010000027.1 coordinate 79,022, forward strand.
CACGGTGTGGTCGTGCAGATCTGGCCGGTCGAGCTGGCGCGTCTGCCCGCATGGATTCGCGATCGCCTCGCCAAACAGAACCTCAAAGCCGACGCGGAAGCTGCCGCGCTGCTGGCCGAGCGAGTGGAAGGCAATCTGCTCGCCGCTCATCAGGAAGTGGAAAAGCTCGCGTTGTTGTTGCCGCCCGGCCCGGTCACCGCGGACACCATCGTCGATGCGGTCGCCGACAGTGCGCGCTTCGATGTCCTGCAGCTGGGCGATGCGGCCATGAAAGGCAACATCGCACGAGCTCTGCGGGTGCTCGACGGATTGCGCGGTGAAGACGTCGAAGCTCCGATCGTCCTGTGGGCCCTCAACAAAGATTTGCAGTGGATTGCACGCTGCCAGCATCTGATGCGCCGGGGCCAGAGCGCCGATAGCGCGATGAACGCGCTGTACGTGTGGCGCAATAGACAACCGGCGATGAAACATGCGCTGTCGCGACTCAAGCCGAAGACCGTGCGCGAGCTGCTGCTCACCGCCGAGCGCGCCGATCGCATGATCAAGGGCGTGATCCGCAGCGATCCGTGGCTGGAGTTCGAACGATTGGTGGCAGGGCTCGCCGGCGTCAGGCTCGCCAGCGCCGCCTGACCCAAAGCATCATGACCACCATTGGAATTTTCGGCGGCACGTTCGATCCGATTCATTTCGGTCATCTGCGCACCGCTTTTGAATTGCTGCAAGCGCTGCGTTTGAACGAAATGCGCTTCATGCCCGCAGGCACCCCGCCGCATCGTGACACTACGGTGGCGGACGCGGAGCAACGCCTCGCCATGGTCAAAGCCGCGACCGAAGGCCAGCAAGGCTTCACTGTCGACGACCGCGAGATCCGCCGCGAAGGACTGTCTTATTCGGTCGATACCATGCGGACGCTGCGAGCGGACTTTCCCGACCACTCGCTGTGCCTGATCGTCGGCATGGATGCATTTTTGGGCTTGCCGAAATGGCATCAGTGGCGTGAACTGCTGGAACTGGCGCACCTGGTGGTGGCGCATCGTCCGGGCTGGCGCGCGCCGAGCATGGGGCCCTTGGGCGAGTTGCTGGTGGATCGAGGCACGGGCCGCATCAACGATCTGCACGAGCAGCGCGCCGGGTGTATCTATATTCATGCGGTGACGCAGTTGGAAATTTCGTCCACCGAAGTGCGCAAGCTGATCGCCATGGGGCGAGATCCGCGCTATCTGATGCCCGATTCGGTCCGGGCGATCATCGAGCAGACCGGCTGTTACAAGACGCAAGCCAAGAGGTGAGCATGGCCGTCAAGCGAGCGAAAACTTCCCGATCCAGTTCCGGCGCCAAGAAAAAGGCTGCCAAAGCGCCGGCCAATGTGACCAAGCTGAGCACCGCCCGTAAGAAGCTCGCAAGCAAGGGGCCGGCGCCGGCAGCGAAGAAGAAGGCGGCGCAGAGCAAGGCGCCCGCGGCCGTGGCGGCCAAGCAGCAGCCTGTCGTGAGTGTCGTGGAGAACGCCCTCGATGAAATGAAGGCGATCAACGTCAAGGTGCTGGCGGTGAACAAGCTCACCGACATCACCGACACGATGATCATCGCCAGCGGCAATTCGGATCGTCACGTGCGCTCCATCGCCGATCGAGTGGTCGAGCACGCCAAGAAGGCGGGCTTCCGGCCGATGGGCGTGGAAGGCGAGCGCGACGGCGAATGGGTGCTGGTCGATCTGCAGGACGTGATCGTGCACATCATGCTGCCGAAGGTGCGTGAGTTCTACCGGCTCGAGAGCCTGTGGGACGTGAGCGCCGCGCGTCGTGAAGCGGCCGAGCAGAGCGCGTAAGTTAAGTTGCCCGTGTCTGACCCATGCGGTTGATCGTCGTCGCCGCCGGCACGCGTCTGCCTGACTGGGTCAATGCTGGCTTCGAAGAGTACGCCGGGCGCTTCACCCGGGACTACAAGCTCGAACTGAAAGAAATCGCGCTCGGCCAGCGCGCGGCGTCGGGCTCTCCAGCGCAAGCCATCGCCAAAGAAGGCGAGAAAATGCTCGCCGCCATTCCTCAAGGCGCGTACGTGGTGGCTCTGCAGGTCGGTGGCCGTTCCCTGTCCAGCGAGCAACTCGCCCAGTTTTTACAGACTCGCGCCCGTGACGGTCGCGACGTCGTCTTCTGCATCGGTGGCCCGGAAGGACTCGCTCCTGAAGTAGACGCTCGCGCCGAGCTCAAATGGTCGCTATCGGCTTTGACGTTACCGCACGCGTTGGCTCGCGTGGTGCTTGCTGAAGCGCTCTATCGCGCGGTGACCATCATCAAAGGTCACCCCTACCATCGCGCTTGATCAAACTTTCAAGCGCGCCAACTCGGCGACGGCCGAAGCCACGGTGGGGAAGCGTTCGTTGGGATCTTTCGCCAGCATGCCGTCAATCAAGCGTTGGAAGCGTGACAGCGAGTCGGGCAGCACGGGGATCGGGTCGTTGCGGTGGGATTGGATGATGGCGATCACCGACGGGCCTTTGAACGGGCGCTGGCCGGTGAGCATTTCGTAGAACATCACGCCCAGGCTGTAGATGTCGCTGCGCTGATCGACGTCGGCGCCTTCGGCTTGTTCGGGGCTGATGTAATAGGGCGAGCCGCGCACTTCGCCGGCACTGGTGTGCGACGTTCCGAGATGCTTGGCCAGGCCGAAGTCGATGAGCACGATGCGCCCATCGGGTCGCATCATGACATTGGCGGGTTTCAAGTCGCGATGACATAGGTTAGCGGCGTGCAATGCCTGCAGCGCCGCGGCGATCTGCAGAAAAATATCCACGCTGTCTTTCGCTGTCATCAAATTGCGAATGCGCAGCTCGAGGCTGCCGCCGGGAAAATATTCGGTCACGATGTAACGAAAGTCCTCGCCGTGACCCCAGTCGTAAACATCGACGATGGCCGGATGTTTGATGCGCATCAACAGCTCGCGCTCGCGCTCGAAGCGCTGTTCCTCGCCGGCTTCGAGGCTCGACAACGGACCGGTGCGTAGCACTTTGATGGCGACGTTGTGACCTAACTCCACCGACAAGGCCACGTGCACCTCGGACTTCGGCGAGCGTGCGATGGTCTGCAGGAAGCGATAGCCGGGAATACTTGGAAACGGTTGACTATGCATCGGCCGCATCGAGTAGAGAACATCCTTAGATTGAATCTTCGTAGCGATTCCTTGCCACACTGCCAGATGCAAACGCAGAGGACGAGGTTATGATAGGAACCGGCCACGGCATTGGCCAGGACGGGATCGAAGGTATGGCGACAGTCATGGAGTCCAGCTACTCAATCGATGCCAGCGCGAACCTGATATGGCTCAAAGTCTGGGGCGAGTTGACCGCGGATTCGTTGATCGAATTACTCAATCGGACACGCGCCGATCCGCGGTACATGCCCGGCATGCACACCATCGCGGATTATCGCGAGGCGTACGGCGATTGGGACTATAGCGAGATCCAGCGCTTCCGCGACTATATTGTGCATATCGCGGTCCCCTGCGAAGTGCGCTGGGCCGCAGTATTCAAACCCGGCAACCTGGCGGCCGCCGCTCATGTGCTGATTCTGATCAGCGAGGCGGTGGGGGCGGACATCAGCATGCGCATCTTCGAGGATCCATCGGCGGCTTTGCGCTGGGTGCGCGGCGAAGATCGTCCGGGAGCGGACATGAAGCACGAATTCCTGAACGGGCGGGTCGAAGTTCGCACCGGCGACATCACCGGTCTGCGGGTGGACGCCGTGGTGAACGCGGCCAATTCCACTTTGCTCGGCGGCAGCGGCGTCGACGGCGCCATTCACAGTCGCGGCGGCCAGGAAATCCTGCAGGCCTGCCGGGAACTGCGCGAGACGTCCTATCCGCAGGGCTTGCCGCCCGGCGAGGCGGTGCTGACGACCGCGGGCAAATTGCCGGCGCGCTATGTCATTCATACGGTCGGGCCGATCTGGGGACGACATCAGCAGCCCGATGCGCTGCTCGCGTCCTGCTACAAGAAGTCCATCCTGCTCGCGGCCAACCATTCGCTGGGTTCGGTGGCATTTCCCGCCATCTCGACCGGCGCGTATGGCTATCCGAAGGACGAGGCTGCGGCCGTGGCGTCGACCGCGATCATGGAAGCGCTGTCGCAAACGGATTCCATCGAGCGGGTGTCGCTCGTATTTTTCTCCGACGCGGATCGAGACGTCTTTCTGGCCAATCAGCAGTTCTGAGAAGCAGCTCTCAGCCCACGATTCAGGGGCTATTAATTTCCGCCTCTGAACAATGTCCCTGACGCGCTCCGGCAGGTATCCTTCGGTGCATGTCAGTACCTCCAAGTTCTTCCGCCAAGCCGTTGATCTATCTGGCCTCGGCGTCCCCCCGACGCAGCGCCTTGCTGGCCCAGATCGGGGTCGCGCACCGAGTCGCGCCAGTGGCTGTCGACGAGTCGGTGGACGGCGCCGAGGCGCCGGAAAAATATGTCACGCGGCTGTCCGCGCTGAAGGCCGACACACTTTGGCAAAGTCTGCCGGCGGAGCAGCGCTTGCCGGTGCTCGGCTCGGACACCTCGGTGGTGGTCGATGGCGCCATCCTGGGCAAGCCGGCCGACGAGCACGACTGCGTGCGCATGTTGCGGCTCCTGTCCGGACGCACTCATCAGGTGCATACGGCCGTAGCGGTACGCAGCGCGGCCGGCAGCGAAGTGCGACTAAGCGTGAGCGATGTGACTTTCCGCGATCTCACGACGGCGGAAATGCAGGCTTACTGGCGCAGCGGCGAGCCCGCTGACAAGGCGGGTGGATACGCCATCCAGGGCCGCGGGGCCATTTTCATCCGACACATCGCCGGCAGCTATTCCGGCATCATGGGGTTGCCGTTGTTCGAGACCGCTGAGCTGCTGGCCGCCCACCGGATCGTCGTTCAGGCGAGTGAGGTTCAAGGATGACCGCCGAGATCCTCATCAACATCAGCCCGCGCGAAGCGCGCGCCGCCCTGGTCGAAAACGGCGTGCTCCAGGAAATCTTCCTCGAGCGAGCCAACAAGCGCGGCCTCATCAGCAATATTTACAAGGGACGAGTCTCGCGAGTGCTGCCAGGCATGCAGGCGGCGTTCGTGGACATCGGCCTCGAGCGCACCGCCTTCCTGCACGCCTCCGATATCGTGCATCCGGCAGTGGGTGAGAACGGCAGCCCCGACCAGCCCGTGGACGAGGGTCGCACGCCCGACATTCAGACTCTGGTCAGCGAAGGTGGCGAAATATTGGTGCAGGTCTTGAAGGACCCGCTGGGCACCAAGGGCGCGCGGCTGACGACGTTCATCACCATCCCGTCGCGCTATCTGGTGTACATGCCGAAAGGCCGTGGCATCGGAATTTCGGCGCGCATCGAAGATGAAGCTGAGCGGCAGCGTCTGCGCGAGGCCGCCAATCTCTTCGTCCGACCCGATGAACCCGGCGGTTATATCGTGCGTACTGCTGCTGAGGGCGCGACGCCAGACGCGTTGCGCGCCGACATGATGTTCCTGCAGAAGCTGTGGACGGTGCTCAGCGAGAAAGCGGCCAACACACGGCCCGGCAATCTCGTGCACGAGGATCTGCCGTTGCCGGTGCGAGTCATGCGCGACGTGGTGTCGAGCGGCATCGAGCACGTCGGCGTCGATCAGCCCGAGACGCACCAGCGCATGATCGAGTTCGCACGCACCTTCATGCCGGAGATGACCGAGCGCATCGAGCTGTATCGCGGCGAGCGGCCGATTTTCGATCTGTACGGCGTCGAGGACGAAATCCAGAAATCGCTGGAACGCAAGGTGCCGCTGAAGTCCGGCGGCCATCTGATTTTCGATCAGACCGAATCGATGACCACCATCGACGTGAACACTGGCGCCTATGTCGGCCAGCGCTCGCTCGAAGAGACGATTTTCCGGACCAACCTGGAAGCGGCCGTGGCCATCGCGCGGCAGCTGCGCCTGCGCAACTTGGGCGGCATCATCATCATCGATTTCATCGACATGGAAGAGGAGGAGCACCGTAAGCAGGTGCTGCAGGCGCTGGAGAAATCGCTGTCGGCGGACCACGCCAAGAATCACATCTCGTCGGTGTCGCCGCTGGGCCTGGTGGAGATGACGCGCAAGCGCACACGCGAGAGTCTTGAACATATGCTGTGCTCGGCGTGTCCAACCTGCGAAGGTCGCGGCTTCGTCAAGACCACGGAAACAGTTTGTTACGAGATCTTCCGTGAGATTCTGCGACAGTCGCGCCAGTTCCAGTTCCAGGAGTTGATGGTGTTGGCGCACCAGGACGTGATCGAGCGTTTGCTGGATGAAGAATCGGCGGCGCTGGCCGAGCTCGAAGTGCACACCGGCAAGCCCATCCGTCTTCAGACCGAGGCGCTGTATCAACAGGATCAGTACGATGTCGTATTGATGTGATCGAAGTGTGACGTCCCGTTCTAATGTCTCCTCGCCCTCGACAAGTTGCTAAATGGCTGCTCGGCGCCCTGGTGGTGCTCGCCATTGTCGTGGGCCTGTTGTTCGCCACGTTCGGCTTCATCGTCGGCCGCGTGCCGGAGTATCGAGTACAGCTGCAGGACTGGATCGGCGAGCGCAGCGGGTTGATCGTCGAATTCCGGACACTGAGCGCGCGGCTGCGTTTGTATGGACCGGAGCTGGTGTTCGACGACGCCGTGGTGCGTACGCCGGATCGCACTCGCACGCTGTTCGTGGCCAAGCGCGGCAGCGTCGGCTTCGATCTGTGGAATTCCATCGCCAACGGTCGTCTCACGGCGGGGCGCTTCGCGCTCGAGGCGCCGGAGATCGCACTGATCCGCACGCGCGAGGGCAAGATCCAACTGCTGGGGCAGAGCGCTCTGCCGGAACGCGAGATCAAGCCGATCGCGTTGGAACAATTGCCGACCGGCCGCTTCGTCGTGCACGACGCAGTCGTGAGCTTTCGCGACGAGATCACCGGGCGCGGTCCGTGGTCGCTGTCGGGCGTGAGTTTCGATCTCACGCGCAGCAGCGATTCGCTGGAGATGAATGGCGCGGCCTCGTTGCCGCCGGCATTGGGGCACGAGCTGAAATTCTCAGCGACCGCCGATGGCCGCATCGAACAGTCCAATGCGCTGCTGTCGACCTTCAGCATCCAGGGCGAGAAGCTGGATCTCGCCGGTTGGGCCGATTTGCTGCCCGATGCATGGCCGGCGCCGGAAAGCGGTCATGGCGCCGTGCGTGTCAGTGGTGCGCTCAAGGGCGCCGAGCTTCTGCAATTGTCCGCGGCGGTCGACGTGGGACAGCTCACAACGGCGCTGCCAGTGTGGACCATTCCACTGCCGGTGGCGGCTCCGCTGGTGCCGCCAGTTTCAAACGATGAACCGCCGAAGCCTGCTCCGCAGCCGCCGAAACATCCCATCGAGCCCGAGCCGGCGCCAGTGGTCGAAGAGCCACCGCCCACACCCGAAGTGTTGAGCTACACGCGCCTGGCCTTTGCACTGAACGCCCAGAAATCAAACGATCGATGGAGCGTGACGCTCTCGGACCTCGACGCGACTCGTTCCGACTCGTCCTGGAAGGCGAAGAAAATCGAGGCGCGGTGGTCGCGCGGCGAACATGGCGCGCTCAAGGTCAGCGGTGAAGCGGATCGAGTGGCGTTGGACAACATCTGGCCCTGGCTCGCCTACTTGCCCGAAGGCGAAGGTCTGGCGCGCGTGCGAGCCTCGCAAGCGAAAGGGGCGCTCAACGATGTGAAATTCTCCTTCGCGCGCACTGCGCCCGATGTTGCCGCCACCTACTCGGTGCAGGCCAAGCTCGAAGGCATCGGGATGGCCCCGGTGTTGCGTACACCGGGCTTCAGTGGCATCAGCGGCAATCTCGACATCAACGATCAAGCGGGCCAGCTGCAGCTGGCGTCGAAGCAGATCGAGTTCAATCTGCCGCGAATGTTCCGTGAAGTGTTGTTCGCCTCGTCCGCCGAGGGCGTGGTGTCCTGGCAGCGGACCGACGCCGGCTTGGTGGTGAGCACGGATCAGTTGCGAGTGCAGGGCGAGGATGGGCGCGCCGTGGCTCGCATGCATCTGACTTTGCCCAGCGACGGCGGCTCGCCGGTGCTCGATCTGTTCGCGCAAGGCGAGGATCTGAAGGTGAGCTCGACGCGCAAATATCTGCCAGCGGACAAGCTCGGGCCCAAGACGTTGGAATGGTTCGACGCCGCGCTGGTCGACGGCCGAATTTCCACGGCGGAGTTCCAGTACAAGGGACCGATGCGAGCGTTTCCGTTCCGCAAGAACGAAGGCACGTTCCTGGCGCGAGCTCAGGTGGAGAACGCGCTGTTCAACTATCAGGAAGGCTGGCAGCCGGCGCGCGAGCTGGCGGCGCAAGTGGAATTCCGAAATCAAGGCATGAGCGTGCGCGCCACCGCCGGCCTGGTCGGCAATGTTCGCGTGAATCAGGCCACCGCCGAGATTCCAGATCTGAAAGACAGCGAGCTGTCGATCAAGGCGAGCGCGGGCGGCGATCTCGATGCGGGGCTCGCGTTCCTGCGCGAGAGTCCGATCGGTCCGAAGCTCGGCGAGACTTTCGCGCGACTCGGCGGGCGCGGGCCGATGACCGCCGATGTGCGGCTTGGGCTGCCGTTGAAGCGTCCAACAGATAACAAGATCGATGTGACGGCGCATTTCGCCGACGCCACCGTGACGATGCAAAAGGTCGTCGCTCCCGTGCAGGGACTGACGGGTGAGTTGACGGTCAAGAACTCGCTGATCGCCGCAGGGGACCTGAAGGGTCGATTTCTCGGCGGCCCGCTCGCCGTGAAGATCGAACAGCAGAGCGCGACCGCTGCGCAGCTCGAAGCTAACGGGCGGGCCGAGTCTGGCGAGCTGCGGGCTTTGTTTGCGTTGCCGGCGACAGTGAAATTGACCGGCGCCACCGACTGGCACATGAGCATGCCCATCGCCAGCGGCGATAGCGAGGTGGCGCGTCGTCGCAATATCAAGATCGATTCGAATCTGAGCGGCCTGGGCGTCGGCTTGCCTGAGCCTCTGGGCAAGAGCGTATTCGACGAGCGGCCGTTGCAGGTGGCCTTGGAAATAGACGACGAACAACTGCTGAGCCGCACCTCCTATGGCGACGTGCGGGCGCTGATTCGCCTGCGACAAGGCGACGATGGATGGATGCTCGACCGCGGCGGCGTGCGCGCGGATGCCATTGCGCCGGCACTGCCGAGCCATCGTGGATTGCGCATCGAAGGCAGCGTGCAACGTTTCGTGCTGGATGACTGGCTGGCGCTGCGGGGTACTCCTTCGAACAACAGTGCGATCCCATCCAGGGACGACGAAGACGCCAAGACGCTGTCGGACTATTTGCAGGCGGCCAACGTGCGCGTCGCCGACTTCCAATTGTTCGGTTATCGCTTCCCCGATCTGCGCGGGGTGTTGCAGTCGACGCAGAGCGGCTGGCGCATCGACGTCAGCGGCGAGAGCGCGGCGGGACAGGTGCTCATCCCTGAATCGTTTACGGGCTCGCAACCGCTGCGCGCCACCATGGAACGTTTGGTCATCGACAAAGCGCCGCGCCCGGAAGGCGAAACGAAAAAAGATGAAGATGAGGACCTGGACCCGCGCAACCTGCCGAACATGCAGGTGTACGTGAGCAACATGCGCGTGGGCACGCGAGCGATCGGGGCGGTTGAGTTGAAAGCAACGCGAGTCCCGCAAGGCATTCGCTTCGACAACGCAACCATCCTGGCCGAATCGGTGCGCGCCGATGCGAAAGGCGAGTGGTTGAAGACGGTCGACGGCTTGCATTCGACTTTGAATGCAACTATCGAGAGCAAGGACGTCGCCGCCACGCTGCGCGCGCTGAATTACACGCCTTTCATCGAAGCAAAGCGTGGCGCGATCAAAGCAGATCTGGCGTGGCAGGGTGGCTACGACGGCAACATTCTCGAACATGCTTCCGGCGCGATTCGCGTCGAAGCGGAAACGGGCCAACTCGTGAATTTGCAGCCCGGCGCGGGCCGTGTGCTGGGCCTGTTCAGCGTTGGCGCGTTGCCGCGCCGGTTGGCGCTCGACTTCAGCGATCTCACCGAGAAAGGCCTGGCGTTCGACACCGTGCGTGGCGATTTCGAATTACGCGATGGCAATGCCTACACGAGCAATTTGCTGTTGCGAGGACCGGCGGCCGAGATCGGCATCGCTGGCCGCACTGGATTAGGCACGCGCGATTACGACCAGACTGCTGTCGTCACAGGGAATCTCGGCGCGTCGCTGCCGGTCGCTGGCGCATTGGCGGGCGGGCCCGTGGTGGGCGCGGCCATTCTGCTGTTCTCCCAGGTTTTCAAAGAACCCCTGAAAGGCATCACTCGCGGCTACTATCGCATCACCGGCCCTTGGGAGGAGCCAGTGGTCGAACGGGTGGATGCGGCGGACGCCAAAGCAGATGCATCGGGTGACTAACGAGTGACTTCTAGAGTCGCTGTACTGCAAATGACCTCGGCTCCCGAGGTCGATGCCAATCTCACAACGGCGCGCGTCCTGTTGGAACGCGCTCGCGCCGAAGGCGCGACGCTGGCGGCGCTGCCTGAAAATTTTGCCATCATGGGCCGCAAGGAGACCGATAAGGTCGCCGTCGCGGAAGCTCCTGGCGAAGGCCCCATACAAGCGTTCCTCGGGCACTGCGCGCGCGAGCTGGGTCTGTGGATCATCGGCGGCACCATTCCGTTGCGGGTCGAGAACGAGCCCGAGCGTGTCGCGTCGGCGTCGCTGGTATTCGATGAGCGCGGTCGCTGCGTGGCTCGTTACGACAAGATCCATCTGTTCGACGTCGCCATTCCCAATCGAGAAGCGCCCGACAGGAACGAGCGCTATCGGGAATCCGCCACTGTCGCTCCAGGCAGTCAGCTCACCGTGGCGCCTACACCGGCAGGTCGCGTCGGCATGGCCGTTTGCTACGACGTGCGCTTTCCGGAGCTGTTCCGGATGTTGCAGGAGCAGGGGGCGGAAATCCTTAGCCTGCCTTCAGCGTTTACCGCACCCACCGGCAAGGCGCATTGGGAATTGTTGGTGCGGGCCCGGGCGGTCGAGAATCTGTGCTACGTCCTGGCCCCAGCTCAGAGCGGTATTCATCCGAACGGACGGGAGACCTGGGGAGACTCGCTGATCGTGGATCCGTGGGGCCAGGTCGTTTCCCGAGTCGCCGAGGCCGGTCCCGGCCTTGCAGTTGCGGAAATCGACCGCACTGTGCAACAAGAACTGCGCGAACGATTCCCGGCGCTGTCGCATCGGCGTTTTTCGATCGCGCCGCCCGCCTGACGGGCCCGATTGGCATAATGGCCCCCGGCCACTCCAGGAATACGCACGCCCTATGAGCACCACGCCCGTTTCCGTCGTCCACGATCGTTTGCACCTCGAATTGCCCAACGCGTTCAACGCGTCGCAGCCGTTGGAAGTCGCGCGTCAGGCGATTCTCGCGCCCTCGGGGTTGGACGAGGATCGTATCGCCGGCGTGCTCGGCAGCGTCATGGGCTACAGCGTCGACTACGCGGATTTGTATTTCCAGCTGAGCCGCGAAGAGTCGTGGTCGCTGGAAGACGGCATCGTCAAAGACGGCTCGCACAGCATCGAACAAGGCGTGGGCGTGCGTGCGCTGGCTGGCGAGAAAACCGGTTTCGCCTATTCCGACGAGATCGTGCTGCCGGCGTTGACCGAAGCTTCCATGGCCGCTCGCGCGATCGCGCGCAGCGGAGCAAACAAATCCATGCAGGCCTGGCGTTCGACGGCCGGTCATCAGTTGTATCTGCCGATGGATCCGCTCGAAGGGTTGAGTGACACCGACAAGGTGCAACTGCTCGAACGTATCGATCGCGAAGCGCGCCGTTTGAATCCCTGCGTGACGCAGGTGATGGCGAGTCTGTCGGGCTCGCACGAGGTCGTGCTCGTGATGGCCAGCGACGGCACGGTCGCGGCGGATGTCCGTCCGTTGGTGCGAATGAATGTTTCTGTGATCGTCGAGAAGGACGGTCGGCGCGAGCAGGGTTATGCCGGCACCGGCGGCCGTTATGGCTTCGCCAAGTTCCTGGAGAAAGATCGGTGGAAGGAGCTGGTGCACGAAGCGGTGCGCGGCGCGCTGGTCAATCTGGATGCGGTGCCCGCGCCGGCTGGCACGATGACCGTGGTGCTCGGCCCGGGTTGGCCCGGCGTGTTGTTGCACGAAGCCGTGGGTCACGGACTCGAAGGCGACTTCAATCGCAAGGGCACTTCGGCGTTCTCCGGGCGCATCGGCGAACAGGTGGCGTCCGAGCTGTGCACCATCGTCGACGATGGCACGCTCGGCTCGCGTCGCGGTTCGCTGAACATAGACGATGAAGGTGTGCCGACTCAGTGCACGACTTTGATCGAGAACGGCGTGCTCCGCGGATATATGCAGGACAAGCTGAACGCGCGTCTCATGGGCGTCGCTCCGACGGGCAACGGCCGGCGCGAATCGTTTGCTCACATGACGATGCCGCGCATGACGAATACATACATGCTCGCGGGCAAGCACGATCCGCAGGAAATCATCGGGTCGGTGCAGAAGGGGCTGTACTGCCGCAACTTCGGCGGCGGCCAGGTGGATATCACTTCCGGCAAATTCGTGTTCTCGGCCAGCGAGGCGTATTTGATCGAGAACGGCAAGCTGGGTGCGCCGGTGCGCGGCGCCACGCTGATCGGCAACGGGCCCGAAGTGATGCGCCGTGTGTCCATGGTCGGCAACGACCTGAAGCTGGACGAGGGCGTGGGTACCTGCGGCAAGGAAGGGCAGGACGTGCCCGTCGGCGTCGGCCAGCCGACGCTACGCGTCGACGGCCTCACCGTGGGCGGCACGGCGGCGTGATGTAAAAAGTCGCCGCCCGCGGTGAGCCGGGACACATCCCGGTATCCGCAGCCCGCTTCGCGCTGCTACGATTGCGCGGTCGCGGGCTGTGATTCTTTCCTATGTGGATTTCCCGTCCGATCTACGAGCTGCTGCCTTACCTGTACATGCTGATCGGCGTCAGCCTGCTGGCCGCGGCATGGCTGGTCGAGGCCCAGACCTGGCCCAGCATCTTCCTCACCGTGGGCGCACTGAGCCTGATGGGTGGTCTCGTGCTCTGGCTGCGTCGCAAGGACTACCGCACCAAACAAGCCGAATACGACAGCCGCTCCCTCGACGACAAGGTCTGAATAGCCGCTGCGCGGGCGAGCGCGGCTAGCGGCCCGATCCCAGTTCGTTCGCCTGCCGATCTTCTTCTTCGTGTTCTTCGTGCTCGTCCCGCTCTTCCAGCGGTTCGCCGTCGTCCTGGGCGAGGGTGGCGGCGTGGCCGCGGTCGGGGCCGTCGTGCATGAGTTGGACGGCGTCGTCGTCCACCTCGTGGAACGCCGTGCGGCTGCGGTTGGTGCGCTCGTCGAAATACATGATTTCGTGCTGGCCGATCTGCACCACGTCGCCGTCGTTCAGCATGCGGCGGCGGACGCGCTTGGAGCGCACGTAGATACCGTTGGTGCTGTTCAGATCTTCCAGCACCGACGTATGTATCGAAGTGATGATCTGCGCGTGATGACGGCTGATGTATTTGCTATCGATCTGCAGATCGTTGTCCGGCGTGCGGCCGATGATGAAGCGGCCCGGCGTGAGCTCGCGTTCGGCGATGGTCTGGCCGTTGAAGCCGACCAGGATGCGCCCGAGCACGATGCGCCGTTCGTTGGAGGGTTCGCTGCCGTTGGCGCCCTGCATGCCGCCGTTCATGCCGCCGGGCGCGCCGTGCAGCGCCTGCAGCTTCACCGAACGTTCGGCATATTCGACCCACTGCAATTCTTCGATCGCCGCTTTCACATCGTCCATGGTGACGCTCGGGCGATCCTGCGCGAACGCCGCCATCATCGCGGTGTCGGCCAGCGTGTTCACCAGGCGCGGAACGCCGCCGGTGTAGCGGTAAATCAAAGGAAATGTTTCCGGATCGAAAATCTCCCGGCCCTGCGAGCCGGCCACTTCCAGGCGGTGCTGGATATACGCCGACATGTCGGTCTTCGACAGCGCGGTGAGATGGAAACGCAGGCGGATACGTTGCGCCAGCTGCACCAGCCCCGGCGCATTGAGCTTGTCGTTCAGCTCCGGCTGGCCGGCCAGGATGATGCGCAGGACCTTTTCCTTGGTGGTCTCCACGCCCGACAGCAGCCGGATCTCTTCCAGCACCTTGTTTGACAGATTCTGGGCTTCGTCCACGATCAGCAGCACGCGCCGGCCGTTGGCGTATTGCTCCACCAGAAACTCGTTCAAGGTGGCCAGCAGCTCGGCCTTTTTCATCTTGAACGGCGAGAAACCGAACTGCACCAGCACGCTCTGCAGGAATTCGATGGCGGTGACCTGGGTCTGGTTGATCTGCGCCACCACCACGTCCTTCTCCAGTTCCTTCAGGAAGGTTTCGATCAGGGTGGTCTTGCCCGAGCCGATTTCTCCGGTGATCACGACGAAACCGTCGGTGAACCAGATGGTGGATTCCATGTACGCCTTGGCGCGCGCATGGTGCTTGGACAGGTACAGGAACTGCGGATCCGGCGTCAGCCGAAACGGCAATTCATGCAGCTTGAACAGTTCGAGATACATGCTGTGGTGATCTGTTCCTGTTGCGGCGGGCGGGTAGGCCCAGGCAGTTTACGAAAGAACCGTACCCCGACACAAAAATCACGGTCAATTAACCAGAATACGGCCCGGCGTAATGAGGGCCGGACCCCGCTGGGTTACATCTTCAGCTTGAGCAACTGCTGCAATGCCCGATCCCGGGCCGCCGGCGATGGAGCGTTGATGGTGCAATGTCCGAGCTTGCGGTTGGGCCGCGGTTCTTTCCCGTAGCTGTGAAAGTGTACGCCCGACACGCGCAGAATGTTCCCAAGCTCGGGAATGGTGCCAATGAAGTTCATCATTGCCGAGTGGCCATTCGCACGGGTGCTGCCCAGTGGCAGACCGAGGATGGCGCGCACGTGATTCTCGAACTGGCTGGTCTGCGCGCCTTCGATGGTCCAATGGCCGGAATTGTGAACGCGCGGCGCCATCTCGTTGGCAATCAGCTTGCCGCCCTTCACGAAAAACTCGATGGTGAGCACGCCGGCGTAATCCAGATGTTTCAACAGGCGGCGCATGTATGTTTCCGCCTGCTTCTGTAACGAAGCGTTTCGATACGGCGCGATGGAGTAGCGCAGGATGCCCTGCGAATGGGTGTTCGCCGACAGCGGATAAAACAATGTTTCGCCGCTCGTGCTGCGCACGCCGATGATGGACACCTCGCGCGAGAAATCGACGAAACCTTCGTAAATCAGCGGCACCGTGCCGAGCGCCTGCCACGCGGCTTCGATATCGGCCGGCTTGCGCAAGTAGAACTGGCCGCGGCCGTCGTAGCCGAGGCGGCGCGTCTTGAGCACGCCCGGCAAACCGATCTTTTCCACCGCCGCGTGCAGATCCTCGATGGAGTCGACCGCGGCGAACGGCGGCGTCGGAATCTTCAGCTGCTGGAACAATGTTTTTTCGTGCAGCCGGTCCTGCGAGGCGCCGAGCGCTTTGACCGGCGGCAGGAATGTTTTCTTGCTCGCGATCGGCTCGACTGCCGCGACCGGCACGTTCTCGACGTCGAATGTCACGACGTCGACTTCGTCAGCCAGCTCGGCGAGCTTGGCTCCGTCGTCGAATGCGCCAGGAATGATGCGGCCCACCTGGCCGCCAGGCGCGTCGCTGCTCTGATCCAGGAACACAAAACGTAAACCCAGCGGATAACCCGCCAGGGCCAGCATGCGTCCCAGCTGGCCCGCACCGATGATGCCGATTTTCATGGACGGGGAACGGAAGTGATGGACGGGTCGGGATTGGCGAGCACGCTGGCGGTCTGGTCGGCCCGGAACTTATCGAGCGCGGCGCGCACCGGCTCGTACTTGTTGGCCAGGATCGAGGCGGCGAACAGCGCCGCGTTGGTGGCGCCGGCCTGGCCGATGGCCAGGGTACCGACCGGAATGCCGGCGGGCATCTGCACGATGGACAGTAGCGAGTCGATGCCACTGAGCATTTTCGACTGCACCGGCACGCCCAGCACCGGCAGGCTGGTTTTGGCGGCCGTCATGCCCGGCAGGTGGGCCGCGCCGCCCGCGCCAGCGATGATGACCTCGAGGCCGCGCTCGCGCGCCTTTTCGGCGTAGTCGAACAGCAGGTCCGGGGTGCGATGCGCCGACACCACGCGCGTCTCGAACGCGATGCCGAGCCGCTGCAGGGTGTCCGCGGCGGGCTGCAAAGTCTCCCAATCGGACTTCGAGCCCATGATGATGCCAACTAACGGTTTCATAAGGGGCGGATTGTATCAGGGGGCGCGTGACAGGGCGTCGCGCAGGAGTCGAAACAGCTCGCGGCCCGCCGGTGTGATTTTTTCCTTCGAGGTCTGCTGTTCCTTGCGGGCGCGCTCGGTCAGCTTGCTCACGGCATTGCTGTCGGCCTGCGGAAATTCCGCCTTGAACGAGGCTACGGCCTCGGCGCCTTCGCGCAGCAGCCGGTCCCGCCATTCCTCGATGCGATGGAAGCGGATGGCTTCGACCCGCTCGCGGTTGCGTTTGGCTTCGAGCGCCTCGCGGATGGGCTCGGCGTCGAGCTTGCGCATCAACTTGCCGATGTACTGTTTCTGCCGGTAGAGGCCCCCGTGCGCCGTGATCCGACGCGCCAAGAGCACGGCATCGCGCAGCTGCTCCGGCAATGGCAGCGCGTCCAATTCGCTATCCGAAAGCTCGATCAGCGCTTCGCCCAACGCCTGCAGGTCGTCGCTGTGACGCTTGCGCGCGCTTTTACTGGGCCGGCTGTCGTCGTGGTCGGCGTCGTCGGTCATGTCAGGACAGGGCTGGTATGGGGGCGCAAGGATGCGTGCACGGCCGGCCGCATGCAAGGTCAGCCCGACTGATACAATTGGGCGATGGCTCAAGTTCCCAGCACCGCCTCCAACCAGCTCAGCCACTCGCAACAGGACCTGCAGGACCTGGTTGCCCTCGCCATCGAGGAGGGCCGTCGCCTCGGCGCCACCGAATCCGAAGTCGGCATCAGCGTCGATACTGGCCTGTCGGTGACCGCGCGCTTGGGCGAAGTGGAAACACTCGAGTATCAGCGCGATCGCGGCATGGGCATCACCGTGTACCGCGGTAAGCGCAAGGGCACGGCGAGCACGGCCGATCTGCGGCCGCAGGCGATCCGCGAAACCGTCGCCAAGGCGTTCAGCATCGCCGGATTCACCGCCGAGGACGAATGCGCGGGCCTGCCCGACCCAGAAGATCTGGCGAAAGAATTCCCCGATCTGCAGCTGTCACATCCCTGGGACATCGAGCCCGATGCGGCGCGTGATCTGGCGGTCGCTTGCGAAGCCGCGGCGCTCAATGCCGACAAGCGCATTGGCAATTCCGAGGGCGCCACGCTGTCGAGTCATCGAGGCTTGCGCGTGTTCGGTAATTCGGCCGGATTTCTCGGTGGCTTTCCGAGCACGATTCACAGCTTGAGCTGCGTGGTGGTGGCTCAAGACAACGGCGAGATGCAGCGGGACTACTGGTACAGCTCGGTGCGCGATTGGCGCGAGATGGAAGACGGAGAGTCCATCGGCAAGCAGGCCGCGGCGCGGGCATTGCGTCGTCTGGATGCAAAGAAGCTGCCGACCACGACTGCTCCGGTATTGTTCGTTCCCGAGCTGGCGCGCGGTTTGATGGGACATTTCCTTGGCGCGATTCGCGGCGGTAGTCAGTATCGGCGTGCTTCGTTCCTGCTCGATGCGGCCGGCCAGCAGATCTTTCCGTCGTGGCTGCAAATTTCGGAGCGGCCGCATATTCCCAAAGCGCTCGCCAGCTCACCTTTCGACAGCGAAGGCGTGGTGACGCGCGATCGCGAGTTGATCAAGGATGGCGTGCTCACGGGCTATGTGCTCAGCACGTATTCGGCGCGCAAACTCGGTTTGCGCACCACTGGTAACGCCGGCGGAGTGCACAACCTGATCGTTTCTTCCGGCGCGGATGACTTCAATGCGCTGCTCAAGAAGATGAATCGCGGCTTGCTGGTGACCGAGCTGATGGGGCAGGGCATCAACGGCGTGACCGGAGATTATTCACGCGGCGCAGCCGGCTTCTGGATCGAGAACGGCGAGATTCAGTATCCGGTCAACGAGATCACCATCGCCGGCAATCTGAAAGACATGTATCGCGAGATCGTCGCCGTCGGTAACGACGTCGATAAGCGCGGCGGCATTCGCACGGGCTCGGTGCTGCTCGAGAAGATGACGATCGCCGGAGAGTGACGGCGATTCGATCAGGGACGAGGAGCGGATTTGGCCTGTTCGACCAGTTCGGCCACGGTCTTCCCTTTCAAGCTGTCCAATAACGCCTGCTCGGCGACGCGAGCCGCTTCGACCGCGGGCGCGATATCTCTGATGCGGCTGAGGCGCGGCCCCGCGGTCTCGTGCCGTACGGCGTCCAGCACATCGTTCAGCTCGATTGCATGCGGGTCTCGCGCCGGCACCCAACTATCGTCTTCGGCGAGCAATAGCAGTTTGCGGTTCTCCAGCGCGTCCACGATGGGGGTGAGCGCCGCGCCCGGCAGTTCGAGATGGTCGGCGAGGCGGTTCACGGTCCAGCGATGCTGGGCCGTGCGATAGTCGTTCACGATGAGATACATGATGGAGAGCGCGACTCGCTCGCGCAGGCTCGAATTCAGGCTGATCAAGCCGCGGCCCGGTCGCAGGTATTGCGGATTCTGCACGTAGAAGGCCAGCTGCGCGCCGAGCAGCAGAATCAGCCAGGAAACATACAGCCACATCAACGCCACGATGACGATGGCGAAGCCGGCATAGATCAGCGTCGTCGTGGTGGTGCTGGAAACGAAGCGCGCGATCACCATGCCGCTGAAGGCCCACGCCGCGCCGGCGGACACGCCGCCAATCAGTGCGGCGCGCAGCTGTACCTTGGTATTCGGTATGAAACCGTACATGAACGTGAACACGCCCGAGACCAGGACGTACGGCGTGATCCTGCCCAGCACCAGCAGCAACGTATCGAACGGACGATAATGGGACAGGGTCTCCACCACGCTCGTGCTGGCCAGAGTGGCGATCAATCCCAGCGCCGCGACGATGACGGCCGGGCCCACCACCATGACGCTCACATATTCGCTGAAGCGGCGGCCGAAGCTGCGCGGCTGCTCGACGCGCCACACGAAATTGAAACTTTCCTCGACCTTCTGCACGGTCGTGATCAGCGTGTACAGCAGGAACGTCAAACCGATGCCGCCCAGCACGCTGCCCTTCACGTTGTCGACGAAGCTCATCACCTGCGCGGTGATTTCATAGGCGCGGTCGCCGAGCGGCTCCAGGAAGCTGTACAGTACCGGCTCGAGCTCGCGGTGGTACCCCAGGCCTTTGAGCACCGAGAACGACAGGGCGATGATGGGCACGATGGAAAGCAACGTCGTGAACACCAGGCTCATGGCGCGCAAGGTGAGCTCGCCGCGAGTGATGTCGCGGATCAAGGCGTAGGGATAGCGCAGGATCCGTGTGAGTTTCCACAGCGGCCGGCCGATGATGGATTCCGGCGGCTCGAACAGCCAACATTCGAGGCGTGTCAGCAAGGGTGCGATCATGCGTCAGCAGCGTGACACGCGCCTGCTGCGGCGGCAAGTTAGGCAACCTCCAGTTATGAATTACACCTCGGGCATTTTTCCGTCCCGCATTGTCTGCCTCACCGAGGAGACCACCGAAACGCTGTACCTGCTGGAAGAGGACTGGCGCATCGTCGGAATCTCCGGTTTCACGGTGCGGCCGCCGCGTGCCCGGCGCGAGAAACCGAAGGTTTCGGCGTTCACCAGCGCCAAGGTCGATCGCATTCGCGAGCTGGAGCCCGATCTAGTGCTGGGCTTCTCCGACCTGCAGGCCGACATCGCCTCGGACCTGGTGCGGCACGGGCTGAACGTGCACATTTTCAATCACCGCGACATCACCGGCATCTTCGGCATGATCAGCATCCTCGGCGGCATGATCGGCTGCGAGGCCAAGGCTGCGCAGCTCTGCGCCAGGCTGGCCGAGAACCTCGAAGGCATTCGCGCCTCGGCGGCGCAGTTCAGTGTGCGTCCACGCGTGTACTTCGAGGAATGGGACGAGCCGATGATCTCGGGAATCCGGTGGGTCTCGGAACTGATCGGCGTGGCCGGCGGCGACGATTGTTTCGACGACCACTCGCGTCAGTCGCTGGCGAAGAATCGCATCGTCGCCGATCCGCTGGAGGTGGTGCGTCGTGCGCCCGATATCATTCTCGGCTCGTGGTGCGGGAAGAAGTTTCGGCCGGCCAGTGTCGCGGCTCGCGCAGGTTGGGAACATGTGCCTGCGGTCGCCAATGCCCAGCTGCACGAAATCAAATCATCCATCATTTTGCAGCCCGGTCCGGCGGCGCTCACCGACGGCGTGACCGAGATTCACCAGATCTTCAAGGCGTGGCAGGCGAGCCGATCGTGAAATAAAACGTCGCGCCCGCGTCGACCTGCGCTTCGGCCCAGATGCGGCCGTTGTGACGCGCGATCACGCGTTGCGCGGTGACGAGCCCGATGCCGCTACCCTGAAACTCCGCTTCGGGATGCAAGCGCTGAAACGGCACGAACAGCTTGTTCGCATACGCCATGTCGAAGCCGACGCCGTTGTCACGCACGAAATAAATCGGGCCGCCGGTGACGCCGGTCTGCACGCCGACGGACACCGCCGGTCGGGCGGCGCGAATGGTGTATTTCCAGGCGTTGCCGATCAAACAATCCATCGCCATGCGCAGCAGGCGTGCGTCGCCTTCGACGTGCATGTTCGGCGCGACGTCGAATTCAACGGTATGGCCGGGGAATTTTTCTTTCAAAGCCTCGCCGGCGTCGATGCAGATCTGCGTCAAATTCACGGGGCGAACGACCAGGTCCGCGGTGCTGATGCGCGATAAACTCAGCAGCGCCTCGATGAGGCCGGACATCCGCTGACTGGCGTCATGAATGCGCCGTAGATAGTGCAGCTGTTTTTCGTCGAGCCGGTCGGTGGCGGTTTCCTGCAGGATCTGGCTGAAGCCAGACAGGCTGCGCAGCGGTGCGCGCAGATCGTGAGAGACGGCGTAAGCAAACGATTCGAGCTCGCGATTGGCGGCTTGCAGCTGA
Organism: Steroidobacter sp.; assembly: GCF_036402275.1. Lineage (NCBI taxonomy): Bacteria > Pseudomonadati > Pseudomonadota > Gammaproteobacteria > Steroidobacterales > Steroidobacteraceae > Steroidobacter > Steroidobacter sp. The sequence goes on from NZ_DASWTF010000027.1 coordinate 100,175, forward strand.
CGCGTGCGCTCGGCGACACGCTTTTCCAACTCGGCGTTCATCTGCTGCACTTCGCGCTGTGATTCGAGCAGCGCGGAGACGGCGGCGTCGTCGCGTCGCTTATGTCGTCTCAGCAGGATGTACAGCAGAATGGCCGAGCCGAGAATCGCCAGCCAGCCCTTGCTGGTTTGCAGGACCTGCAGCGTGCGCGGGTCCAGGCCCAGCCATTCCAACCAGCGATCGGTGACGAAAATCCAGATCGCCCCGGCCGCCAGATAGATCAATGCGATCGTTCGTGGCATGCGTTTGTGCGTCGGCCGGGTTGCAGCGGCTCAGGTGGTGAGGCGGCGCTCCGCCTCGGCGTATTTTTCCGCGGTCTTCCGCACGACCTCGGCGGGCAACTTCGGCCCCGGCGCGCGCTTGTCCCACGTCAATGTTTCCAGATAGTCGCGCACGAACTGCTTGTCGAAACTCGGCGGGCTGGTGCCAGGGCTATAGGTGTCGGTGGGCCAGAAGCGCGAGGAATCGGGCGTCAAGGCTTCGTCGATCAGCGTCAGATGCCCGGCGTCGTCGATGCCGAACTCGAACTTGGTGTCGGCGATGATGATGCCGCGAGTCAGCGCGTATTCGGCGGCGAAGCGATACAACGCGAGCGCGGTCGCGCGGACCTGCTCGGCAAGGCCGCGACCGATCAGTGACACGGTGCGGTCGTAGTCGATGTTCTCGTCGTGCTCGCCCAGTTCCGCTTTGGTGGCCGGTGTGAACAATGGCTCGCTGAGGCGATCGGCCTGGCGCAGCCCTTTTGGCAATTCGATACCGCACACCTTGCCGGTTTGCTGGTAATCCTTCCATCCCGAGCCGATCAGATAGCCGCGCACCACGGCTTCGATGGGCAGCGCCTTGAGGCGCCTCACGATCATGCTGCGATCGGCGATGGCCGCGCGCTCGGCGGGATCTTTGACCACGCTTTCCAGCGGCGTGTCCAGGATGTGATTCGGGATGATGTGCCTGGTCCGCTCGAACCAGAAGCGCGAGATTCGGGACAGCACCGCGCCCTTGCCGGGGATCGGGTCGGGCAGCACCACGTCGAAGGCGCTGAGCCGGTCGGTGGTCACGATCAGCATCTGCCGCTCGTCGATGGCGTAGACGTCGCGGACCTTGCCCTGATGAATGCGCTTCAAACTGCTGAGGCGCGACTCGAGCATGGGAGGGGAGGGCTGAGTCACGATGGGCTTACTCGATAAAAATTGAGAGGAAAAACACGGTTGACTGTCGGCCGATGGTGGCGGTGCACGAGGCTGCTACCATACCGGCTCAGTCAGTACTTGCTGACTAATTGTCGCAGTGGGTGACGAGGGCTTCAAGGCATCGATGTATTGGCAAGGTAAAGCATTGGGCGCGCTGATCGGCGGGGTGACCGCGGGTCCCATGGGCGCATTGTTCGGGACCTTCATCGGGCACCTGTTCGACGCTTCGGCGGAGAGCGGGCTCGCCGGTCGTCTGGGCAGTGGCAATGACGCCGATGAGGCTGACTCGGCAGCGGATGCCCAAGCGTCGACGATGGGCGTGCAGGAAGCGTTCTTCCGCGCGACCTTTCAGGTGATGGGCCACATCGCGAAGGCCGACGGGCGCGTCTCCGAAAATGATATTCGCGCCGCACGCGCCATCATGACCGAGTTCCAGCTGCGCGAGCGCGAGGTGCAGTTCGCCATCGATTTGTTCACTCAGGGCAAGGAACGCGAGTTTCCCCTGGAAGCCACGGTGCGCCGGCTGCGCAGGATGTTGAGCGACCGCCCCGAACTGCTGCGCATGTTCCTGCAGATTCAACTGCAGACGGCGTTGTGGAGTGGCAGTTTCAGTTCCGCCGCTCGCCAGGTGATGGCGCGAGTGGCCACGTCGTTGGGCGTCTCGCCCTACGAGTTGGTGCAAATGGAGGCGCTGCTGCGAATGACGCAGTCGTCTCGTCAACCGCCCGAAGCGGCTCCCAAGGTCGATAAAGTCGCGCAGGCCTACGAAGTGCTGGGTATCCCGAGCTCGGCATCCGACGCGGAAGTCACCAAGGCGTATCGACGCCTGATGAATCAAAATCACCCCGACAAGCTGGTCGCGCGCGGCCTGCCCGAGTCGATGATGAAAGTCGCCGAGGAAAAAACCCGGCAGGTCCGCGCGGCATACGAAGTGCTGCGTGAAGCGCGCGCGATGCGATAGATAGCGAGGTTCCCTCCCATGCAACCCTGGATTGCTCCTTCGATACTTTCCGCCGATTTCGCCCGTCTGGGTGAAGAAGTGAAAGCGGTGCTCGACGCCGGCGCCGACACGATTCATTTCGACGTGATGGACAATCACTATGTGCCCAATCTCACGATCGGGCCGCTGGTATGCGAGGCGCTGCGCAAGCACGGCGTCACGGCGCCCATCGATGTGCATTTGATGGTGAAGCCGGTGGATCGCATCGTTCCGGATTTCGCCGCTGCCGGCGCGACCTGGATCAGCTTTCATCCCGAAGCGACCGAGCACGTCGATCGCACCATAGGTTTGATCCGCGAACATGGCTGCCGTCCCGGCATCGTGCTCAATCCGGCGACGCCGCTGAACGTGCTCGATTACGTGCTCGACAAGGTCGACATGATCCTGCTGATGTCGGTGAACCCGGGCTTCGGCGGTCAGAAGTTCATTCCCTCCGCGTTGGCCAAACTGAGAAAGACGCGAGAAATGATTGCGGCGAGCGGTCGTGACATTCGCCTGCAGATCGACGGGGGAGTGAAGGTCGATAACATCGGCGAGATCGCCGCGGCAGGCGCCGATACCTTCGTCGCGGGCTCGGCGATCTTCGGTTCGAAGGACTACAAGAAGACGATCGCCGATATGCGTTCCAAGATCGCGCAAGCGATCAAATAATTATGCTCGCCAAGGCGACCAAGTGAACCCCTGAAAACACAGAGGCCGCTTGCGCGGCCTCTGGTTTATTTATTCCTCGTCCTCGTCGTCGAAGTCGTCGTCATCATCATCGTCGTCGTCATCATCGCGACGATTGTTAGGTGACGACGCGGCGGTGGCGGCGCCAGCGCGCCCCGCGGCGGCAGCCAGCGGCGGCTTGGTCTTCATCTTCGGACGCGCGCCGAACACGACGATGGTCTTGCCAGTGGCGCGCAGCAGGCCCTGGTCTTCCAGCACCTTCAACACGCGGCCCGCCATCTCACGCGAGCAGCCCACCAGACGCGACAGCTCCTGGCGGCTCACTTTGATCTGCATGCCTTCCGGATGAGTCATCGCATCCGGCTCGCTGCACAGGTCCATGATGGCGTGCGCGACGCGACCGGTCACATCGACGAAGGCCAGGTCGCCGAGCTTGCGGTTGGTGCGATCCAGACGAGTCGCGAGCTGAGTGGCCAGCTCGAACACCAGGCCCGGGCTTTCGGCCGCGAGCTGGCGGAAGCGGGGATAAGTCATTTCAGCGAGCTCGCACTGCTGGCGCGTGCGCACCCAGGCGCTACGCGTGGGCTGTTCGTAGAACAGGCCCATCTCGCCGAAGAACTGACCTTTGTTGAGGTAGGCGAGCACCATCTCGTTGCCTTCCTCGTCCTCGATCATCACTTCGACCGAGCCGCTCACGATGTAATAAAGCACATCGGGCAGGTCGCCGGCATGGATGACCACGGTCTTCGAGGGCACCGTGCGAATCCGGCAATAACTCAAAAACCGGTTGATCGCCGGAATGTCGCTCAATGGCCTTGCGCCCTCTTCCATACCCGCCCCTATGCGCCTTGTGCTTGTAACTAAATGACTCTAGGTGGATGACTTGACGACAATATGTCTTGCCGCGCCTTTTAATACAGTATGACCCAACATCGCAAGCTTTTCCTTACACGGCAAAACTTTACGTCGACTATTTGACGGTGTACCCCATGCTCGTTCAGCACTGGGGACACTACTCACAGCCAATACGCAGTTCGCGTCATCACTTTGGCGGTGAGCTTCATCAAAGCTCGCACCGGTCTCGGTAACTCGCGCCCGCCTGCCTGAATGGCGTTGCGACCATGACGCTCTTCGTCGGCGCTCATCTGCTGGATGATCGCCCGTGTACGCTGGTCGTCCGCCGGCAGCCGTTGCAAGTGTCCGTCGAGATGCTCGACCACCTGGCGCTCGGTTTCGGCCACGAAGCCCAGACTGATGCGATCGCCTGCCAGGCCGGCGAGGGCGCCGATGCTGAAAGAACCGGCATACCACAGCGGATTGAGCACACTGGTCCGGCCTCCCAATTCATGGATACGGTCGGCACACCAGGCCAGATGGTCGGTCTCTTCGCGCGCCGCTTCCATCAGTGAAGCCCTGGTTGCAGCGGTTCGCGAAACGAACGCCTGGCCTTGGTAGAGCGCCTGAGCGGCGATTTCCCCGGAGTGATTGATCCGCATGAGCGCGGCGGCATGCTTGCGAGCGGCGGGGCTATCGGCGATTTCGGGCGTTTCGGGCAGGTTCTCGGCCGGGTTCGGCCGGGCCGCGACATGGCTCGCGAACAGGGTGCGCAGAGTCTGGTCGGCGGGCGTCAGCAGGCGGTCGAGGAGGGTGTAGCGGCGGCCGCCGCCTTCGTCCGGAACCGGGCCGGAAGGGGTCGAGGTATGGGTCGTCATGGCGGGATTCATTATATATGTCGTGGGCGGCGGGACCGGCCCGGCGCCAACTCCCCCAAAATCCGACGCTTACTGCGTTTGCAATGGCTCGTCTCGTCCATTAGACTTGCCGGCCTTTTCGCCCCCTGGCTGGCAGGGGCGCGCTAGTTTTCCCGGAGATTTCAATGAGTACCGTCTTCGCCAATGCGCAAACGGTCCGTCGTGACTGGTACGTGATCGACGCGACGGGCAAGACCCTGGGCCGTCTGGCCTCGCAGGTCGCTTCGCGTCTGCGCGGCAAGCACAAGGCGGCTTACACCCCGAACTGCGACACGGGCGACCACATCGTGATCGTCAACGCGGGCAAGATCCGGGTCACGGGCCGCAAGCTGACGGACAAGTTCTACCATCACCACACCGGCTACATGGGTAACTTGAAGAGCACCAGCCTGGAAAAGCTGCTCGACAAGCACCCCGAGCGCGCCATCGAGTTCGCGGTCAAGGGCATGCTCCCGAAGAACCCGCTCGGTCGCAAGATGTTCAAGAAGCTGCATGTGTTCTCGGGCGACAAGCACCCGCACACGGCGCAGCAGCCCAAGGCGCTCGAGATCTAATTCATAGGTACGTATTCAGACATGGCCATCTCGACCAACTACGGCACCGGCCGTCGCAAGACCTCCACCGCCCGGGTGTTCCTGCGCAAGGGCTCCGGCAACATCCGCGTCAACGACCGTACTCTCGACGAGTTCTTCGGCCGTAAGACCGCGCGCATGATCGTGCGTCAGCCGCTGGAAGCCGTGAACCTGGACAGCAGCTTCGACGTCGAAGTGACGGTCAAGGGCGGCGGCATCACCGGCCAGGCCGGCGCCATCCGCCACGGTCTGACCCGTGCGTTGATCGAGTACGACGAGACCTTGCGCAAGACGCTGCGCGACGCGGGCTACGTGACCCGTGACGCCCGCGAAGTCGAGCGTAAGAAGGTCGGCTTCCGGAAGGCGCGTCGCGGTACGCAGTTCTCGAAGCGCTAATCCTGCTTCTGGGGGATCGTCTAGCGGTAGGACTACGGACTCTGACTCCGTCAACCTAGGTTCGAATCCTAGTCCCCCAACCAACCCACAGGCCCGCCTTCGGCGGGCCTGTTTGTTTTTGGCGGTCCGCTTTCACTGGTGTTTCGAAGAGGGCCTCGGTGGCTGGCAGCGCCTGGGGGAGGTATGTCCTCCCGGCACCGCTGCACCCGCCTCGCCACGCTGTCGCGTGTCGCCTGCTTGTACGTCCATGTAGCGCTATTGGGTCAACGTCCATGTTGATCCCAATTGCCGGGAGAACATACCTCCCCCAGGCGCTGCCTCCAGCTTTCGCTGTAGCAGCCGAGCTCTTCGGAGCGGTATGCCTCGGCGTCTAGTGGTTTACGCAGCTGCTGCCAAAAAAATTTAGTTCGCTGCTTGCTCGAAATGGAACCACCGACGCCTCTCTTCCAGACGAACCACCGCCGCCTCTTCTGCGGCGTCTTCGCCACGAAGCAGCGATAATCCCCTTCCCTGCAACGCGCGCACTTCGAAGAAGCGACTACGACATGATCGACTCCTTGTACCCGCTGATCCGTCCGCTGCTGTTTTCGATGGATGGAGAGCGCGCGCATGCCGTGACATTCGACATGCTGGAGATGGCGCACTCGTTGGGCTTGCTCGGCAAGCACGAGTCACGACCGGAAGACGGTGTGACGCTCATGGGTTTGCGATTTCCGAATCGCGTCGGGCTCGCGGCCGGGCTCGATAAAAACGCGAAGCACATCGACGCGCTCGGTGCATTGGGTTTTGGATTCATCGAAGCGGGTACGGTGACGGCGCAGGCACAAACAGGTAACGCAATGCCTCGGCTGTTTCGACTTCCGGAAGCGAATGCGTTGATCAATCGCATGGGCTTTCCGAATGAAGGCGCCGAAGCGATTGCCGAGCGACTCGCGCGTCGCAAGTTCAAAGGTGTGTGTGGCATCAACATCGGCAAGAACGCCGTGACTCCGCTGGAAGATGCCGCGCGAAATTACGTCGAATGTTTTCGTGTGGTCGCGCCTCACGCCGACTATGTAGCGGTGAACGTATCGTCACCGAACACGGCCAACCTTCGTCAGCTGCAACAGGTCGATCAGCTGCGTCCCATTCTCGATGCGCTGCTCGAAGCTCGCGTGCAACTGATCTCAAGCTCGGGCAAGTCGCTGCCGATACTGGTGAAGGTGTCGCCCGATCTGGCGAGCGAAGATCTCGCCGCCATCGCGCGACTGGTTCGCGAGTTGCGTATCGATGGAATGATCGCGACCAACACCACCATCACGCGCGATGCGGTGAAGGGCGTGCGTAACAGCGAACAGCAGGGAGGATTGAGCGGCGCGCCGATTCGTTCGTTGGCGCTGAAGGCCATCCCCGTTCTGCGTGAGCATCTGGGGAGCGGGACGCCGCTGATCGCGGCGGGTGGAATCGATTCAGGTGAGGCGGCGGTTGCTGCCTTGCAGGCAGGTGCAGATCTGATTCAGATCTACACCGGCCTCATCTATCGCGGTCCCCGACTGGTCACGGAGATCCGTGCCGCGGTGTCCGCATTCACAGCGTCTGCACGCCCGACGGCGAACCCAGGATGAGCAGATCGGCGGGTCGCCGTGCGAACAAGCCAACGGTGACCACGCCGGCGAGCTGATTGATGTCGCTCTCCATCTTCACCGGATCGACGATGCTCAAGCCGTGCACGTCGAGGATTTGATTGCCGTTGTCGGTGACGAAGCCTTCGCGATAAACCGGTTGTCCCCCTAAAGCAACCAATTGTCGGGCGACATACGAGCGCGCCATCGGAATCACCTCCACTGGCAGCGGGAATTTGCCGAGCACGCTCACCAGCTTGGACTCGTCGGCGATGCAGATGAAGCGCCGCGATGCGGCGGCGACGATCTTTTCGCGGGTCAGCGCACCCCCACCGCCCTTGATCAGGCGTCGGTGACGATCCGACTCGTCGGCGCCGTCTATGTACAGGTCCAGCTCGCCGGCGGTGTTGAGGTCGAGAACGTCGATGCCATGACGCTTCAGACGCGCCGTCGAGCGCTCCGAACTGGAGATCGCGCCTCGAATGCGCACCTTTTGCGCAGCCAACGCATCGATGAAGCGATCGACCGTGGACCCGGTTCCGATGCCGAGGATGGAGTCCTCCTCGACGTGGGCGAGGGCGGCGAGGGCGGCTTGCTGCTTCAGTTGATCGGCGTTCATGGTGTGGGGCTCAGGCGTGTGATGCGAGAAAAGGGCTATTTTCCTAGCTCCGGAAACGACTGTGCCCGCTTTCGCGGGCACAGTCTTCATCATCATCTACTCAGAAGAACTTACTTCTTCTTGGCAGCCTTCTTCTTGCCGCCTTTCTTCTTCGCAGACTTCTTTGCTTTCGTTGCCATGATACTAGATCTCCATGTCGAGTTAGTCCGGGCGCAGTATATACATAAATTAAAAATGGCAAGCAAGAGGTGCGTGCGATTTTGTTGTGCCGGTTCTCATCGCGAGCCCTCGTCGATGAGCACTGCGACGCTCATTCGAGCGACTCGATGAAGCTCCATTCGCTCTTCGTCACCGGTGTGATCGACAGTCGATTGCCGCGTTTGAGCACGATCATGTCCTTGAGCTTGCCGGCGGCGTGCTTACGCAACTCCTCGAGCGGGATCACCCTGTCGAACTTTCTGACGAGCTTCACATCGACCATGTACCAACGCGGCTCGTCGGGATCGCTGTCCGCATCGTAGTGATCGTGCTTCTTGTCGAACTGCGTGGGGTCGGGATAGGCCTCGCGTTGTACGGCGGCAACGCCGGCGATTCCAGGGATATCGCAGCTGGAGTGATAGAAGAACACCAGATCGCCCTGCTTCATCTCGCGCAGATAGTTGCGCGCCTGGAAATTACGCACGCCGTCCCAGCTCGTGGTGCTGTTCTTGGCGCGCGCGAGGTCATCGATGCCGAACGTCGAAGGTTCGGACTTCATCAACCAATAGTTCATGACGACTCCGTAAAAGACAGTGCGACGGTCGAGTGTCGCGCGAAGTATCGCAGGCCGCGTTCAGTCAGCAGTCCGTCGAGCGGCACGTCCCAGCGATCGGGTTGCAGACGAGCGATGCGCTGGCAGTCGTAGCTCACGCCGATGAGCTTGGGTCGACGCCAGCGGCGTCCTTCGCGCAGGTGATGCAGGCTGCGATCGTAGAAACCGGCGCCGCTGCCGAGTCGCCAGCCGCGCTCGTCCACCGCCACCAACGGCAGCAACACCAGATCGAGACGGCGAACGGGGCTGACGTCGGCATGACGAGGATCAGGTTCGGCGATGCCGTACCGGTTTACGCGCATGACGCTATCGGCGCGATAGCGCACGAAGCGCATACGGCTGTGACGAAAGCTGGTGATGACGGGTAGGTAGAGCCGGCAGCGACGCCGAGCTGCGACCTCGATCACATCCCGCAGGTCGGCTTCGTGACCATAGGCGAAGTACACCGCGACGCGTCGCCCTGCTTGCAGCAGCGGAGTGCGGCCGAGGATGCGAGCGAATTGCCGATGAGCATCGGCGCGTGCAGTGGCGGAGAGCTGGCGGCGTTGCTGCCGCATCTGACGCCGCAGCTGCTGGCGATCCAGCAACTGCGAGGAAGGAGAGGAGGCGCTACCCGCCTGTGCCGTCATGAGCCATTGCTCTCGACACGGAGCAATAGGTGGGACGCAGCCGTAGCAGCTAAGGCTTTCCGTTCGAGACGGACTTGCACACCGCTGCTACTGAACCGAATCCCTGGGGTATTAACGTTAGGGTCGAGAGGTAACCCGACACATGTCGAACACCGCAGGCAGCGCCATAACAAAACCAATTCTGAGTCTGCGTCGGTAACGCGCATCCGCAGTCCCAAGTTCACCCGATCTCTGGGTGAATTTCCCAGCTTCAATGCCCTGATGCAATCTCAGAGAGGCAATTGCTGGCCTCGGCTCAACGCCGATTCCACGCGCTCGCGCATCTGGCGTACGCGCTCGCTGACTTCGCTCTCGATGGCGTCGTTCCGATTGCGCTTCAACAGCTCGTGCGCCAGGTTGAGCGCCGCCATCACCGCGATCCGGTCCAGACCGACGATATTGCCGGCGTCGCGGATGTCGCGCATCTTGCCGTTGAGAAATTCCGCCGAGTCGAGCAGCTCCGAGCGCTCTTCGGGCAGACAGGCGACCTGGTACTCCTTTTCCAGGATGCGCACACTGACACGGACCAAGCGGTCGCTCATGCGTTGTGCTCCATCGCCTTCAAACGGCCGATCATCGCTTCGACGCGCGCGCGGACCTGCTCATTCTTCTGCAGCAGGGTGGCGCGTTCCGTCATCATCGAATCCTGTCGCTGACGCAAGGCGCGGTTTTCTTCCTGAAGCTGCGTCGCCAGCGCCACCAGCTCTTCCACGCGTCGTTCGAGCTGCTTCAGCTCCTGATCGACACTCGCTCTGGAGGGGGTGGGATTCATGCGGGCGATTATGCGTCCGCACCCCCACCTGGTCAAACCACCAAGTCGCGAATGAGAGTACCGCCCCGGGTACATGGATGTACCCCGCCGCCGCAGGCGGCGGCGAGCGACAAAAGTCACGCCTTTTGTCGTCTCGCACGAGGGTCGTGGCAGGATGCCCGATCCCGAGTTTTAAGCAGTGCTAAGATATTGGCGATGCTGCAAGTCACATTCGCAGAAGTCGTGCGTGTCCTGGAAGGGCTCGGATCGTCGGTGCCGGCGGCGGAAGCCCACGGTTGTCTGGTCGGCGCGCTGTGCACCTCGCCCCATTATTCGATGGACCGCTGGCTGGAAGAAATCATTCCCGACGAAGATCGTCGCAACGACGACGACAGCCAGCAGGCGCTGCGTCTGTTGTATGCCGACACGCTCAACTCGTTGCGCGGCGAAGACATGGAATTCGAGGTGCTGCTGCCGGACGACGATATTTCGCTGGCCACGCGCGCCGGCGGTCTGTCGCAGTGGTGCCAGGGCTTTTTGTATGGCTTCGGCACCGGCCAGCCGCCCAAGGAGCAGGAGCTGCCCGGCAACGTGAACGAAATTCTCAACGACCTGACCCACATCGGCCGCGCCAGCGTCGAGCTCGAAGGCGACGGTAACGAGAGCGAAGAAGAAGCCTATGCCGAAGTGGTCGAATACGTGCGCGTGGGCGTGCAGCTCATTCACGACGAGCTGATCCCGGCTGCTGCCCACCGCATCGAGACGGGAGAGGAATCCGCTTCCGCCGCCGATCTCGACGACGACCAGGATCTCGATCCCACTACCCTGCATTGATACTCGAGCGATCAGCGTCACCAATGCGCAAAGACGAATTTGCCCGCCGGCGCCGGCAACTCATGAAAATGATGGGCCGCGGCGCCATCGCCATCCTGCCCGCCGTTCCGGAAAAGACGCGCAACAGCGACGTCAGCTATCACTATCGGCCCGATAGCGATTTTTTCTATCTCACCGGCTTCGCCGAGCCTGAATCGGTCGCCGTGCTGATACCGGGACGCGCCGCCGCCGAGTATGTGCTGTTCACGCGCGAGCGCGATCCGGCGCGCGAAACTTGGGATGGCCATCGCGCCGGGCCGGAAGGCGCGGTACGCGATTACGGCGCCGACGATGCGTTTCCTATCAACGACATCGACGACATCCTTCCGGGACTGATGGAACACTGCTCACGCGTGTATTACACGATGGGCTTGCATCAGGAATTCGATCAGCGCGTGATCGGCTGGGTCAACTCGCTCAAGACTCAGGCGCGCACCGGTATTCATCCGCCGCAGGAGTTCGTCGCGCTCGATCATCTCCTGCACGACATGCGGCTGTTCAAAACGCGTCCGGAGCTCGAAGCGATGCGCGAGTCGGCGCGGATCGCGGTGTCGGCTCACAAGCGAGCCATGCAGTTCACCAAGCCGGGCCGCAAGGAATACCAGGTGATGGCCGAGCTGCTGCACGAGTTCCGCATGAACGATGCAGATATCTCCTACCACCCCATCGTCGGTAGCGGCCCCAACACCTGCATCCTGCACTATCACGAGAACTCCGAAGAGCTGCGCGACGGCGATCTGCTGCTGATCGACGCCGGTTGCGAATATGAGTTGTACGCATCGGACATCACCCGCACTTTCCCGGTCGGCGGCCGTTTCTCCCCCGAGCAGCGCGCCGTGTATGAGGTCGTATTGGAGGCTCAGCATGCGGCCATCGAAAAGACCAAGCCGGGCAATCACTGGAACGATCCTCACGAAGCGGCCGTGAAGGTGATCACCCAGGGCCTGGTCAAGCTCGGCCTGCTCAAGGGCAAGGTCGCCAATCTGATCAAGGATGGAGAATATCGTCGCTTCTACATGCACCGGACCGGCCACTGGCTGGGCATGGATGTGCACGATGTCGGCGACTACAAGATCGGCGACCAATGGCGCGTGCTCGAGCCGGGCATGGCCATGACGGTGGAGCCCGGTATATATATTCCCGCGGGCAGCAAGGGCGTGCCCAAGCGCTGGTGGAACATCGGCGTGCGCATCGAAGACGACGTGGTCGTCACCAAGGACGGCAACGAAGTGCTCACCGCGGCGCTGGTGAAGGATGCCGACGGCATCGAAAAACTGATGAACTCATGAGCGATCCGGACCCCACTTCGAGCGCGGAACCTCTCGTAGTCGATGTCGCTATCGCGGGTGGCGGACTGGTGGGCGCGAGCCTGGCGCTGGCGCTCGCTCAACTGCGCCTGCGGATTGCATTGATCGAAGCGGCTCCCTTCGGCGCCGCCGACCAGCCGAGTTTCGACGATCGGAGCACGGCGCTGTCGAATGGCAGCCGGCGCGTTTTCGAAGGTCTGGGCGTGTGGCCGCTGATCGAGCGCGAGGCCACCGCGATCCGCCGCATTCACGTCTCCGATCAAGGCCGCTTCGGCTTTACTCGCATCGACGCCAAGGAGCAGGGGCTGAACGAGCTCGGCTTCGTGGTCGTCAATCGAGCGATGGGCGCGGCTCTGTGGCGAAGACTGAGCGCCGAGCCGTCAATCGCCGTGATTGCACCCGCCAAGGTGCAATCGATGCAATTACAACAGCATGAGCAGCGCGTGGAATGCGTCCTCGGCGACGGTACGACGCGCGTCGTGCAGGCGAAGCTTGCGGTCGCGGCCGACGGTGCTCGTTCCACCTTGCGGCAATCGGCGGGCATCGGCGCGAGCACGTGGGATTACGAGCAGGTCGCGCTGGTCAGCAACGTCCTCTCGCAACACTTTCACAATCACGTTGCTTATGAGCGGTTCACGCCGTCGGGCCCGTTGGCGCTGCTGCCGCTGACGGAAGGTCGGATGGGCCTGATCTGGACCTTTCGCCCTGACACCGCCAAAGAAATGACGGATCTGAGCGATGCCGACTTCCTGGCGCGTCTGCAAAGCGAGTTCGGCTTCCGCCTCGGACGTTTCACTCGCGTGGGCAGCCGGCAGTTGTATCCGCTGTCGTTGACGCGTTCGGACGAATATGTGGCCGAGCGTCTGGCGATCGTCGGCAACGCTGCTCAGACGTTGCATCCGATCGCCGGGCAGGGATTCAATCTCGGTCTGCGCGATGCTGTGAGCCTCGCGGAAGTGCTTGCGGACGGTCGCGCTTCAGGTGGTGCGGACTTTGATGCCGGCGACGGCATGTGGCTGCAGCGGTATCGCGAATGGCGGGCCGCCGATAGAAGCAACATCGTTCGCTTCACCGACGGGCTGGTGCGGGTGTTCTCGCAACGGCTCGGTCCCATCAAGCTGCTACGTGATGTGGGCATGTTGGCGTTCGATCTCATGCCGGGGGCCAAGGACGCGTTGGCGCAGTTGTCGTTAGGCGCGGCAGGTCGAGTGCCACGCCTGGCTCGCGGTGCGTCGTTAATCACATGAAGACAGGCTTTCACATCCTGGTCATCGGTGGCGGCATGGTCGGCGCCTGTTTCGCCGCCCTGGCCGCCAGCAATCGTCACTTCGCCGATCTGCGCATCGCCGTGCTCGAAGCGCAGCCGCCGACGATGCCGCCGCCCGAGTCGGGCGACGAAGTCGACTTGCGTGTGTCCGCGATCTCGCGCGCCTCCGAGCGCGTGTTGAGAGAGATCGGCGCCTGGCAACTGCTGCCGGGTCGGCATGTCAGTGCGTATGACGACATGATCGTGTGGGACGCCGAAGGCAAACCTCGCGGCTCCGGCTCCATTCATTTTTCGGCCAGCGAGTCGGGCGAGCCCAACCTGGGATATATCGTCGAGAACCGTCGGGTGCTCTGGTCGATCTACGACAGCCCCGCTTTTCGCAATCGTGTGACGCTGTTGCGAGGTGAGTTGGCCGGGCTCGAATTCGAAGACGATCACGCCACGGCGGTGCTGAGCGACGGCCGCCGCATCGAGGCGGCGTTGATCGTTGGATCGGATGGATCGAGCTCCTTGAGCCGCAAGCTCGCCGGCATCGAGACCACCGGTTGGGATTACGAGCAGCGCGCCTTCGTCACTCACGTTCGCACCCAGCACCCCCATGAGCGGACCGCGTGGCAGAGATTCCTTCCCGATGGGCCGATCGCCTATCTGCCGCTCGCGGACGGACGCAGCTCCATCGTTTGGACGACCACGCCGGAGCATGCCGAGCGTCTCGTCGCCGATGCCCCCGAGCAGGTTGCGAAGGAATTGACGCTCGCCCTCGACTGCACGTTGGGTTTGGTCGAGCTGGCCGGGCCCCGCGGGCAGTTTCCATTACGGCTGACGCACGCCAAAGATTATTGCCGCGAGCGTTTCGTCCTGGTGGGCGATGCTGCTCACGCCATCCATCCGTTGGCAGGGCAGGGAGTGAATCTCGGATTCCTGGACAGCGCGGCGTTGGTGGAAGTGCTGGCCGAGGAGTTGGATGCTGGTTTGTCACCCACGGCGCTGGGCGAACGGCGTGTCCTGCGTCGCTATGAGCGTTGGCGCAAGAGTGAGAATGCCGTGGCGTTGGGACTGGTCGATGGCTTGAACAAGCTGTTCGGCAGCCGCGCCATTACACTCGGCTGGGCGCGCCGGACCGGACTGAACATCATGGACGGCAGTATGCTCGCCAAGCGTTTCCTGATGGGACGCGCACTGGGGATCGGCGGCGACGCCCCATCGTTAGTGCGAACACATCGCTGAGCTGTCGGACACATCATCGTAAAGGCAGGGTGGCTCGGGGATGCACAGCACACTCTTCATCCAAGCCCCGCCGGTGCTGGGCAACCAGTATGGCGACGATCCCTTTTTGCGCAGCTATTTGCAGCGGCGCCTGCCGGCCGAGGTCCTGGCCGAGATCGAACCCTCGCTCGCCGAGCTCGGAGCGCTGGCAGGCGGCGAGTTATATCGACTGCAACTCGAGGACCGGCTCAACGAGCCCACGCTGACGCAATGGGATGCGTGGGGCAATCGCGTCGATCGCATTGAAGTGTCACCGCTATGGCGTCGCGCGGCGGAGATCGCGGCGAGCCAGGGTCTGATCGCCATTCCGTACGAGCGACGACACGGCCGCTACTCCCGAATCCATCAGTTCGCGGCGGTGTATTTGTTCCACCCGTCGTCGGATGTTTACACCTGCCCGTTGGCTATGACGGATGGCGCCGCGCGCACGCTGTCTGTTTCAGGGAATCAGCCGCTGATCGATCGTGCGGTCACTCGATTGACCAGTCGCGATCCCGCGCAGGCATGGACCAGCGGCCAATGGATGACCGAGTCCACCGGCGGCTCGGACGTGGGTGCGTCGCTCACGCGCGCTGTGCGTGACGAATCGGGGCAATGGCGGTTGTATGGCAAGAAGTGGTTCACGTCCGCCATCACGTCACAAATGGCGCTGACTCTGGCGCGTCCGGACGGCAACGGACCCGGCGGCAGCGGACTGGCGATGTTCTACGTCGAGACCCACAATGCCGACGGCAGCTTGAACGGCATTCGCGTCGAGCGTCTGAAAGACAAGTTGGGCACTCGCAAGGTCCCGACCGCCGAGCTGACATTGGACGGTGCACGCGCCGAGCTGGTCGGTGACACCCGGCACGGCACTCGAAACATCGAGCCGATGCTGGTCGTGACGCGCGCCTGGAACAGCGTGACTTCGGTGAGCTTTATGCGCCGGGCACTGATGCTGGCACGTTCGTACGCTGGTCAACGCAGCGCGTTCGGCGCCAAGCTCGAAGCGCTGCCGCTGCACGTGGACACCCTCGCAGGTCTGGAAGCGGAAACGCGCGGCGCTTTCCTGCTCGCGTTCGAGCTGGTCGAGCTCATGGGGCGCCAGGAGGCGGGAGACATCACCGATTCGCAGCGAGCCCTGCTGCGAGTCATTACGCCCATCGCCAAGCTGCTGACCGCCAAGCAGGCTGTCGCAGTTGTGAGCGAATGCATAGAAGCGTTCGGCGGCGCCGGTTATGTAGAAGATACCGGCCTGCCGGTCTTGTTACGTGACACTCAAGTGTTGCCGATCTGGGAAGGAACCACGAACGTGCTGGCATTGGATGCCCTGCTCCGCGGCGAGCTCGCCGTCGGATTGCCGGCATTGCGGACACGAATGGAGCAAGGTATTTCCGCTCATCATGGAGATGCGCGCCTGGGCGCTGCCGGTCAGCTGGCCCTGACTGCGGTCGAGCACGTCGGCCAGTGGCTGAGTCACAATGACGACCCGCGACGCCTGCAGGCGAATGCCCGCAGAATCGCCATGACCCTGGGACGCGCGTTGGAGCTGGCTTTGCTCGTCGAGCACGCCGGCGTCAGCAAGTCGGTGGCCGATGTGGCCGCGGCCTGCCGTTTTGCCGCCGCGCCCCTGGATTTGCTTGTCGATATCAACAGCGAAGATTCGGCCCGCCTGATCGAATGAACAATCGTCACATCTATGTGCTGTCAGCGGTGCTGGCGCTGATGGGCTTGGCGCTGTTCGCGTACAAGTCGCAAGTGCTGGGCTTTCCGTTGCAGCCGCAGGAACAGACGCGCGTCTGGACCATCGAGGCCGCGGTGCGGTTCGATCCCGGCCCGGCGGCGGTCAAGGCGACTTTGCGCATTCCCAGTCTCACGCCGGGTTTTTCCATCCTGGACGAGAATTTCATCTCGCGCGGCTTCGGGCATGCGATCCGCAACGTGGAGGCCGGGCGCGAGTCGCAATGGACGCTGCGGGAGGCGAGCGGGCCACAGACGTTGTATTACCGTGCGCAGGTATATCGCGACGTTACCCGGCTGGCCGAGGACACGACGCCGCCGTTTCCCGAGCAGCCGGTGCTGGACGAGCCGTCGCGCATCGCCATGGAAGGACTGATCGCCGAAGTGCGGCGTCAGTCGGCCGACGTGGCGAGCTTCACGACCGAGCTGCTTCGTCACATCAATCACGCCGAGCGCGACCCCTACGTCAGCTTGTTCATGAGCCGGGGCAGTGCATCTTCGGACCAGGCCAAGCTCGCCACCATCTTTCTCGCCGGCGCGCAGATTCCGGCACGCATCGCGCATGGCATCCAGCTGCGTAATCTGACGGGTCCGGTGCAATCCCAGCAACTGCTGGAAGTGCACGACGGCGTGCAGTGGCTGTACTTCGATCCCAAGACTTTGGAGCAGGGATTACCGCCGGATTTCTTGATCTGGTGGCGCGGCGACGAGCCTATCGCGAGTCTCGAGGGCGGCGGCAATCTGGATGTGACGCTGGCGGTTCAGCAGAACCTGCTGGACTCGATGGTGGTGGCGGAGCGCCGCGCCGAGCTGACCGGCTCGCACGCCATGGATTTTTCGCTGTTCGCGCTGCCGATCGCGACGCAGGCTGTGTATGCCGTGCTGATGATGATTCCGATCGGCGCGCTCGTGATCATGCTGCTGCGTAACTTCATCGGCGTGAAAACGTTCGGTACGTTCATGCCGGTGCTGGTGGCGCTGGCGTTTCGCGAGACGCAGCTGCTGTGGGGCATCGTGTTGTTCGCGGTCATCGTGTCGTTGGGTCTGTTGATCCGGTTTTATCTGGAGAAGCTGCGACTGCTGCTGGTGCCGCGTTTGACCACCGTGCTCACGGTGGTGGTGATTCTGATGGCGGGTATCAGCGTGCTCAGCCAGAAGCTGGAGATCCAGCCGGGCCTGTCCATCGCGCTGTTCCCGATGGTGATTCTGTCGATGACCATCGAGCGCATGTCTATCGTGTGGGAAGAGCGCGGCGCCTCCGAGGCTTTGCAGGAAGGCATCGGTAGCTTGGTCGTCGCGGCGGTGGCCTACATGGTCATGGGCATCGTGTGGCTCGAGCACCTGATCTTCGTGTTCCCCGAGTTGCTGCTGCTGGTCATCGCGTTGTCGCTGTTGGCCGGTCGTTACACTGGCTATCGATTGCTCGAACTGCGGCGCTTCAAGGCGCTGCTGCCGTCGCGGAGTGCGTCGTGATGTTCGGCCGGTATCGCGGGCTGGCCGAGGAAGGCGTGCTTGGGCTCAATAAGCGCAACGGCGATTACATCCTGCGATTCAATCCCCGGCGGCTGTATCCGCTGGTCGACGACAAGCTGAAAACCAAGCGTCTGGCGCTGGCGGCGGGGATCGCGGTTCCGCAGCTCTATGGAGTGATCGAGACTCAGCATGACATCCGGCGGCTGCCTGAGATCGTGCGCGATCATCCGGAGTTCGCGTTGAAGCCGGCGCATGGGAGTGCGGGCGACGGCATCGTCGTCATTTCAGGTCGCAGCTCGTCGCGCTATCGGACCATCAGCGGGACGCTGCTCGACGATGACTTTTTGAATCACCATCTTTCCAACGCTATCAACGGTCAGTTCAGCCTGGGCGGCGTGCAGGACGTCGTCATCGTCGAATACATGGTGCGATTCTCGCCGCTGTTCGAGCGGATCAGTTATCTGGGCGTGCCTGATATTCGGGTCATCGTGTATCGAGGCTATCCCATCATGTCCATGGTTCGCCTGCCGACGCGCGCATCGCACGGCAAGGCGAATTTGCATCAGGGCGCGGTGGGGGCGGGGATCGATCTCGCGACGGGTGTGACGTTGGATGGTGTCGTCGGCACGCAGGTGGTCACCCATCATCCCGATACGACGCACGCCATTTCAGGACTGAAGATTCCGGACTGGGATGTGATCCTGGATATTTCGGCGCGCTGTTACGAGCTGACCGGCATGGGATACATCGGCGTCGACATCGTCCTCGACCGCGACCTCGGCCCGCTGGTCCTGGAGTTGAACGCCCGCCCCGGCCTCGCGATTCAGATCGCCAACCGTCAGGGCCTGCTGCGCCGTCTGAAAATCTGCGACGAAAAAGCCAACTTCACCGCTCCCGCCCCCGAGCGCATCGCCTTCGCCCAACAAGAGTTCCGTCATCCCGTCGGACCTGTTCTCGCCACCGACGCGATTCCCGTCGTCGCCTAAGTTCGTTTCGCCTGCGCTCATTGTTTGTTGTCGCTGACGCAGGGTGCTTCGCGTGGCGCTGGCGCTCATTGCCGCTGATGCGGTTGCGCTTCGCGTTCGCGCGCAGCCTGGCGGCAGAGCTGGGGCGAGGTGGGGGTCTCGTGAAACTCGCCTGGCGTCTTCGGCGGCATCTCAACGTCGTCGATGGCTGCCGCACGATTTGCTCAGTGGCTCCTTTGACGCTCAGTATCGCTTGCTCGCGCTCACGCGCTGCAAGCTGCCACGCGCCGCCTCGGCGGTGAGATCACCGTGCAACGGCTTGCTCGAATGACGAGCGGTTCACCGTGATCGCGGCTTGGCGAACTTCACGAGACCCCCACCTCACCCCAGCTCGCAGATGCGCGCCCCGATGCCTCACTCTCTGCCGAACTCACGCGCCGGCCTTCGGCCGCCCGTGTTAGCCCCGAGCCGGCGGGTGCGATTTGTGCCGCACGTTTCCGCGGCAACGTCGAGTGTTAAATTGAGCCCGCAGCATTTCAGCTGACGCGGCTCGGTTTTTCTTCCCGTGCCAAACCTCTTTTCCGAATCACGGAGCGTTGCGAGCTTCCGAGAGGGGGGATTGTTTCTTCGGGGGCGGAGGAACATCGACGGAGGCGAAGAAGCCCGCGGAGGTTCTGATCGTCACCTTGGACGGCCGGCAGGTGAAGCTCGTCAGGTCCACCTTCACCTGTTTTGTGAAATTCTGTCGGGCGAGGTCGTTGGGGGCGCTGTCGACGAGCAGGCCGAGGATTTGGGAGCGGGCGTCGTCGAGGCGCTTGCATTCGGTCCATTGCACCGTGAAATCGTGGTTCTCGTGCGTGCCGCGGTAGGCGATGGTCATCACGAGTTGGTCTTCCGTCGCGTCGTAGGCGAGCGCGGTGACGGTGACGGCCGAGGCGGGTAGGGAGTGGAGCAGGCCGAGCAGGAAACACGCGGCCCAGATACGAAGTGACGTAGCTCGGCGCATGACAGATCTCCTTCTAGCTGCGAGGAAGGGCGTCCACTTTGGCGGCGCAGATGAAATCGTTCTGCGACAGGCCGCCGATCGCATGAGTATTGTAGGTCATGCGGCAATAGCCATAGCCGACCTCGAGATCCGGGTGGTGATCTTCGGTGTTGGCGATGTGTGCAACCGCGTTCACGAAGCTCATCGCGTGATAGAAGTTACGAAACTTCCATTCGCCGCGAATGCTGCGGCCGTCGTCTGCAAGCTTCCAACTATCGCTCAGCTGCTTCATCAGCGACTGCGCTTCGTTCAGCGACAAGGGTGCGACGCCGCCCTCGCAGGGTTTGCAGCGTTGTTCGGTAAGTGGAGTACTCATGCGGAAGCCCTCCGCGCATAGGTCTTGGCGATGTAGTCCTCGACCAGCGACTGGAACTCTTCGGCGATGTGTTCGCCCTTCAACGTGGGGCCTTTTTCGCCATCGACATACACCGGCGCGACCGGCCGCTCGCCGGTGCCCGGCAGGCTGATGCCGATGTTGGCGTGCTTGCTCTCGCCGGGGCCGTTGACGACGCAGCCCATGACCGCGACCGTCATGTCCTCGACGCCGACGTACTGCTTGCGCCACTCCGGCATCTGATGGCGGATGTGAGATTGGATCTTCTGCGCCAGTTCCTGGAAATACGTGGACGTGGTGCGGCCGCAGCCGGGGCAGGCGACCACCATGGGCATGAACGAGCGCAGGCCCATGGTCTGCAGGATTTCCTGCGCGACGATGACTTCCTGGGTGCGATCGCCGTTGGGCTCGGGCGTGAGCGATACCCGGATGGTGTCGCCGATGCCTTCCTGGAGCAGCACGGCCATGCCGGCGGTGGAAGCGACGATGCCTTTGGAGCCCATGCCGGCCTCGGTCAAGCCGAGGTGCAGCGCGTAGTCGCAGCGTTTAGCCAAATTTCGATAAACAGAGATCAGGTCCTGCACGCCGCTGACCTTGCACGAAATCACGATCCGATTGGAGCCCAGGCCCAACTCCTCGGCGCGCTTGGCCGACTCGAGGGCCGAAACAACCAGCGCTTCGCGAGTCACCTCCCGCGCATCCATCGGTTCGGCCGACTTCGAGTTCTCATCCATGAGACGGGTCAGCAGATCCTGGTCCAGGCTGCCCCAGTTCACGCCGATGCGGACCGGCTTGTCGTTGCGAATGGCGACTTCGATCATTTCCGCGAACTGCGGATCGCGCTTGCTGCCGCGACCGACGTTACCGGGGTTAATACGGTATTTCGCCAAGGCCTCGGCGCAGGCAGGGTGCGCCTTGAGCAGCTTATGTCCGTTGAAGTGGAAGTCGCCGACGATGGGCACGTGAACGCCCATCTGCGCGAGCCGATCGCGGATATGGGGAACGGCCGCGGCGGCTTCGTCGGTGTTAACAGTAACGCGCACCAACTCGGAGCCTGCGCGCGCCAGAGCTTTGACTTGGGCAACGGTGGACTCGATGTCGGCAGTGTCGGTATTGGTCATCGATTGCACGACGACCGGGGCGGGCCCGCCGACAGTGACGGAGCCGATGCGGACGGGAATGGAGTGACGTCGGATGGGGCGCATAGAGGCGTGCATTGTAACCCGTTGCGCCCCTGTCCATGAGCAATGGCCATCGGGTTCGGCTACCATACGCGCACCCATCGCAAGGCACGGCCGGAGAGAGCGGGAACCACCCCGCCGCCGAAGGCGCAACCGCCCGGAAACGCTCAGGCAAATGAACGGCGTGCACTGTGGATCGGGCGGAGCCGCCTCCGCCCCACCACTCGGCGGGCTCTGGAGAGTAGCTGCCAAACCTCGAGCAGGTCGGCGGTTCACCGAAGGGGAGAGGCTCCAGCTGCAAGCTGGCGCCGGATCTCTCAGGTCGCAGGACAGAGGGGGCGTCGAACGCACGGGCGTTCCGCGCTTTGCTTTTGACCCGATCCACAACGGCTGACTCCGGAGCATTCGATGGGCCTCAAGACTCCTCTATACGACACCCATGTCGCCGCGGGCGCACGCCTGGTCGATTTCGGCGGCTGGGACATGCCGGTCAATTACGGCTCGCAGATCGAAGAGCATCACGCCGTGCGCCGCGACGCCGGAATGTTCGACGTTTCCCACATGCTCATCGCCGATGTCACGGGAGCGCGCGTTCGTGACTACCTGCGATATCTGCTCGCCAACGATGTCGCCAAGCTGAAAGAGCCGGGCAAGGCTCTGTACAGCTGCATGCTCAACGAGCGTGGCGGCGTGGTGGACGATCTCATTGTTTATTTCATCAACGAATCCTGGTTCCGCGTGGTCGTGAACGCAGGCACACGCGACAAAGACATCGCGTGGCTGAAGCGCTTTTCCGATCAGTTCCAGGTCGACGTGAAGCCGCGCACCGATCTGGCCATGATCGCCGTGCAAGGGCCGAACGCGCGCACCAAGGCCGCGACGCTGATCGGCAAATATGCGGACGAAGCTTTACAGCTGAAAACTTTTGTCGGCCGGGAGTTCGGGCCGTACTTCATCGCTCGCACGGGTTACACGGGCGAAGACGGCTGGGAAATCATGTTGCCGGTGGCTGATGCGCCGAAGTTCTGGAGCGACCTGAAGGCCGCTGGTGTCGCGCAGTGCGGACTCGGTGCGCGCGACACGTTGCGACTCGAAGCCGGCATGAATCTGTATGGCAACGACATGGACGAGAACCTGTCGCCGCTCGAATCCGGTCTCACCTGGACAGTCGCATTCGATCCGCCAGAACGCGATTTCGTGGGGCGCGCTGCGCTCGAAGCGCAACGCGCCCCGGGCGTGCCGCGCAAGCTGGTCGGTCTGATTCTCGACGATCGCGGAGTGCTGCGCGGTCATCAGCGAGTCGTCACTTCTGCTGGCGACGGCGAGATCACCAGCGGCACATTCTCGCCCACGATGGAAAAGTCCATCGCTTTCGCGCGCGTGCCCGCGGCGACCGGCGATCGCGTCGAGGTCGATATTCGCGGCAAATTGCTCGCGGCCCGCGTCGTGAAATATCCGTTCGTGCGCAACGGCAAGCCGCTGGTTTCCTGATCGCGACGTGCGCCCCTGATTTCGAGTATTCAAAGTTTTCTGATTTCATTTTCCGCATTGTTATCGAGGACACACCCATGTCGAACATTCCTGCCGATCTGAAATATCTGGATTCCCACGAGTGGGCACGTGTGGAAAGTGACGGAACGGTCACCATCGGCATCTCCGACCACGCGCAGGGCGCGCTCGGCGATCTGGTGTTCGTCGAAGTCCCGGAAGTGGGCAAGTCGCTGACCAAGGGCGGCGCCGCCGCGGTGGTCGAGTCGGTCAAGGCCGCCTCTGACGTGTACAGCCCGGTCTCGGGCGAAGTGGTCGCCGCCAACGACGCGCTGAGCGGCTCGCCCGAGCTGGTCAACAGCGATCCGTACGGCCAGGGCTGGTTGTTCAAGATCAAGCCCAGCAACACCGGCGAGCTGCAGCAGCTGCTCGACGCCAAGGCTTACGAGAAAGTCGTCGCCGACGCCCACTGAGTGCCGCCATGCCGTTCATTCCTCACACCGAAACAGAGATCAGCGAAATGCTGGCCGCCATCGGCGCGCCGAGCATCGATGCTCTCTTCGACGAAATCCCGGCGGCGCTGCGTATCAAATCGCTCGCGGGCATACCCGACGCACTGAGCGAGATGGAAGTAGGCCGCCTCATGCAGGCGCGCGCGCAACAGGACGGTCGCCCGCTGAACTTTCTGGGCGCTGGCGCCTACGAACATCACATTCCCGCAGCTGTCTGGGCCATCGTGACGCGCGGCGAGTTCTACAGCGCGTACACGCCGTATCAGGCGGAGGCGAGCCAGGGCACGCTGCAGCTGCTGTACGAATATCAGACCATGATGAGCAGCCTGACGGGCATGGAAGTCTCGAATGCGTCGCTCTACGACGGCGCGTCCGCGCTGGCGGAAGCCTGTTTGATGGCGGTGCGCGCGCATCGCAAGTCGAAGTCGGCTCGCATCGTCGTGCCGTCGTCGTTGAATCCGACTTATCTGTCCGTGTCCCGCGCGGTCGTCGAGGGTCAGAACCTCAGCTTCACGGTGTTGCCGTATGAGTCGGGCAAGGGCACGCTGCAGTTCTCGAAGCTCGAAGCCCTCAAGGGCGAGGACATCACCGCCGTCGTGATCCAGCAGCCGAATTTCTTCGGCCAGATGGAAGACGTCGATGCGATCACCGAGTGGGCGCATGCCAATAACGCGCTGGTGATCGCCGTGGTGAATCCGCTGTCGCTGGCGTTGTTCAAGCCGCCGGGCGAGTGGGGCACTAAAGGTGTCGACATCGTCGTCGGTGACGGTCAGCCGTTGGGCGTGCCGCTGTCCTCGGGCGGTCCGTACTTCGGTTTCATGACCACGCGCATGGAACACGTGCGCCAGATGCCGGGCCGGATCATCGGCCGCACGGTCGATCTCGACGGCAAGCAGGGCTTCACGCTGACATTGCAGGCCCGCGAGCAGCACATTCGTCGTAGCAAAGCGACGTCCAACATCTGCACCAACCAGGGTCTGCTGGTGACGGCGGCGACGATTCATATGTCGTTGCTGGGAGCGGCGGGTCTGGAGGCGGTCGCGGCGACTTCGCAACAGCAGGCCGCCAAGCTGGTCGACAAGCTGGCGCGCATTCCCGGCGTGAAAGTCGTGTTCGACGGTTACCGTTTTCATGAAGCTGTGCTACAGCTGCCGGCCCGGGTGAGCGACGTGCTCGACGCCCTGGCCAAACGCAACATCGTCGGTGGATTGGATTTGTCGAAACTCTATCCCGAGCTGGGCAATGCGCTGCTCGTGTGCGCCACGGAGATGCGCACCGACGCGGATCTGGACACCTATGCCTCAGCTTTGGCCGACGTCTTGGAGCGCAAGCCGTGAGCAACATCACTGAACCGTTGATCTTCAAACATTCGCGCACCGGGCGTAGCGCCGCTGGCCAGTATCCGCAAGGCGCGACCGCCGAAGTGCCGGAGAAATTCCGTCGTCGCAAACGGGCGGCGCTGCCGGAAGTTTCCGAGCTGCAGGCCGTGCGGCACTTCACTCGTCTGTCGCAGTTGAACTTCTCGATCGACACGCATTTCTATCCGCTCGGGTCGTGCACGATGAAGTACAACCCGCGCGCGTGTAATGCGTTCGCGATGCTGCCCGAGTTCCTCGGTCGTCATCCTCTGGCGCCGAGCGCGGTGAGCCAGGGCTTCCTTTCCTGTCTGTATGAATTGCAGGAGATGTTGAAGGAAGTCACCGGCATGAAAGGCGTGTCGCTCACTCCGATGGCCGGTGCGCAGGGTGAATTTGCGGGTGTCGCGATGATTCGTGCGTATCACCGCGCGCGTAACGATTTGCAGCGTACCGAGATCATCGTCCCCGATGCCGCCCACGGCACCAACCCCGCGACTGCCACCATGTGTGGCTGCACGGTGGTGGAGATTCCGTCGCTGGCGAATGGCGACATCGACATCGAGGCGCTGAAGGGCGCGCTCGGCCCGAAGACGGCCGGCATCATGCTCACCAATCCCTCGACGCTGGGCGTGTTCGAGCGACGCATTCAAGAAGTCGCGAAGCTGGTGCACGAGGCGGGCGGCCTGCTGTATTACGACGGAGCCAACCTCAACGCCATTCTCGGCAAGGTGCGTCCGGGCGACATGGGCTTCGACGTCATCCACATGAACCTGCACAAGACCTTCTCGACCCCGCACGGCGGCGGCGGGCCGGGCTCGGGTGCGGTCGGCGTGGGCCAGCGACTGCTGCCTTTCCTGCCCATTCCCACGGTGGGCAAGGACGGCGACAAATATCGTTGGCTCGACGAGAACGACCTGCCGCAGACCATCGGCCGCCTGTCGGCCTTCATGGGCAATGCAGGCGTGCTGCTGCGTGCGTATGTTTATATGCGCATGCTGGGTCGCGAAGGCATGCATCGGGTCGCGGAGTTCTCGGCGCTCAACGCCAACTATCTGCTGGCCCGTTTGAAGAAGGCAGGGTTCGAGGCCGCTTATCCGGAACGCCGAGCCAGCCATGAGTTCATCATCACCATGAAGCGGCAGGCCAAGGAGCTGGGCGTGAACGCGATGGACTTCGCCAAGCGCCTGCTCGACTACGGCTTCCACGCACCGACCACTTACTTCCCGTTGCTGGTGCCGGAGTGCCTGCTGATCGAGCCCACGGAGACCGAGGCCAAGGAGGAACTGGATGCCTTCGTCGATGCACTGATTGCTATTCAGGCCGAGGCCGAGCAGGACGCCGCCAAGGTCAAGGGCGCTCCCTATACATTGCCGGTCCGCCGTCTGGACGACGTGCGCGCCGCCAAGCAACTCGACCTGACCTACGGCATGAGAAGCACTGAATGAATGCAATCACGGACCGCCCGAAGCTGGCCGGCCTGCGCCGGTTGATGCTGGCTTTTGTCAATTCATGGAAAGGGTTCCAGGGCGCGTTCCGCAGCGAAGCGGCGTTCAGGCAGGAGGTGGCGCTGGCGGTGGTGATGCTGCCGCTCGGCGCCTACCTCGGTAAAACGCCGGTGGAAAAGGCCTTATTGATCAGCTCGGTGCTGCTGGTGCTGATCGTGGAGCTGCTGAACACGGGCATCGAAACCGTGGTGGACCGCATCGGGCTGGAGCGCCACGAGCTGTCCGGGCTGGCCAAGGACGTCGGCTCGACCGCCGTACTGCTATCCTTCGGCGTCCTGGTCGTGATCTGGGGGTTCCTGCTGCTGGGCTGAACGGCCCAGCCTGCCGACAACGGCGGGCGTCTGGCATGGGTTAACCCGGTTCGCGGCTCCTTACAGCTTGCTCGAACGCGGTTCACTCATGCATAGAACTTTCGCCGTTGCCGGACTGCTGCTGCTCGCCTGCCTGCCTTCGTATTCCCAGGAGCCTCCCGGTTCACCCCCCGCGGGCGCCGTGCCCCAGACGGCGCTGCCGGTGGCCGATGTGGAGGACTCGCGCTGGACTCGCACGCTGGAGCGCGTCGCCAGCGGCGTCGTCACCATTCAGGTCGATCTGGCGCGCGCCTTCGATACCGAATGGAACATGTCCAGTCAGGCGACGGGCTTCGTCGTCGACGCCCAGCGCGGCCTGATTCTCACCAATCGTCACGTCGTGACGCCGGGCCCGGTCACGGCTACCGCGGTGTTTCTGAATCGCGAGGAAGTCACGTTGTATCCGGTGTATCGCGACCCGGTGCACGATTTCGGTTTCTATCGTTACGACCCCTCCAAGCTGCGTTTCATCAAGCCCACCGAGCTGAAGCTGCATCCGCAAGGCGCCCAGGTCGGAAGAGAAATCCGGGTGATCGGCAACGACGCTGGCGAGCAACTCTCCATCCTCGCCGGCACGCTGGCGCGGCTGGATCGTGAAGCGCCGAACTACGGCCTCGGCAAGTACAACGACTTCAACACGTTCTATTACCAGGCGGCGTCGAGCACGTCGGGCGGTTCGTCCGGTTCGCCGGTGATCGATATCGACGGTCGCGTGCTGGCGCTCAATGCCGGCGGCAGCTCGGCCGCTGCATCGAGCTTCTATTTGCCGCTGGATCGCGTGACGCGCGCGCTCGATGCGATTCAGAAGAACAAGCAGGTCAGTCGCGGCACGCTGCAGACCGTGTTCATGTACACGCCGTTCGACGAAGTGCGCCGTCTCGGCCTGCGCAACGAGTCCGAGATCGAAGTGCGCAAGAAGTTTCCAAACACCACGGGCATGCTGGTGGTGTCCGAAGTGCAGCGTGGCTCGGCGGCGGAGAACGTGCTCGAGCCGGGCGACGTTCTGGTGCGCATCAACGGTCAGCTCACTGCTGATTTCTCCCTGCTCGCGAGCACGCTGGACGACGGCGTCGGCAAGACGGTGAAGGTCTCCGTGGAGCGGGGCGGGCAGGTGCTGGAGCACGAACTGCCCATCCAGAACATGTATGAAGTGATGCCGGACGAGTTCCTGGAAGTCGGCGACGCAGTGGTTCACAACCTGTCGTGGCAGCAGGCGCGGCACATCAATGTTCCTATCAAAGGCGTGTATGTCGCCAATCCAGGTTACATCCTGGGCGCGGCCGGCATGCCGCGCGGTGCGGTGATCAGCGAAGCGGGCGGCAAGGAAATAGGCGGCCTGGGCGATCTGGAGCAGGCGCTGTCGGAACTGAAAGACGGTCAGCGCATCACGCTACGTTATTTCACCATCGACGATCCGAAGACCGCGCAGTGGCGCAGCGTCCGGATGGATCGTCGCTGGTTCCCGGCTCGCATCTGCAAACGTGACGACAAGCTCGGCACGTGGCCGTGCACGCCCTGGGGCCAGAATGGCGAAACCAAGGCGCCGGAGCCGGCGACCACCACGTTTGCCAAGACCTCCGATCCGCTGATCAACAAGCTGGCGCCGTCGCTGGTGCTGGTGAATTTCGACATGCCGTATTCCGTCTCGGGGATCACCGAGCGTAGTTATTACGGCACCGGTCTGATCGTCGACGCCGAGCGCGGCCTGGTGATCGTCGATCGCAATACCGTGCCGGGGCCGTTGGGCGATGTGCGGCTGACGTTCGCGGGCTCGATCGAAGTGCCGGGTCGCGTGGAATATATTCATCCGCTGCACAACCTGGCCGCGATTTCTTATGACCCGAAATTGATCGGCGCGACGCCGGCCAAGGCGGCGACGCTCAAAGCGGTCGATGTGCAGTCCGGTCAGGAAGTATGGGCGGTCGGCATGCGCGTCGACGGCAAGGTGCAATCGCGTTCGGCGACGGTTGCTTCGGTGGACCCTGTGGGATACCCGCTGTCGCGCACGCTGCAGTTCCGCGATTCGAACCTCGAAACCATTTCTCTCGTGAATGGCCCGTCCGATTACGACGGCGTGCTGGTCGACAAGAGCGGCGCGGTGATCGCGACGTGGGCGAGCTTCGCTTATGAGGCTGGTCGCGATGTCGCGCAGGAAAATCGCGGCATTTCGGCCGAGCTCGTGCAGGAAATGTTGCCGTTGTTACGTGAGGGGCGGGACCTGCATTCGCTCGAAGCCGAGCTGCAGCCGGTGCCTCTCGCGGTCGCGCGCAAGCAGGACTTGCCAGACACCTGGATCCGCCGTTTGGAACAACACAGCCCCGACCGCCGTCAGGTGCTGAGCGTAGTGCGCACGGTAGGCGGCTCGCCGGCGGACGGTTTGCTGCGCTCGGGCGATCTCATTCTGGATATCGACGGCGCCATCG
Source organism: Steroidobacter sp. (assembly GCF_036402275.1). Lineage (NCBI taxonomy): Bacteria > Pseudomonadati > Pseudomonadota > Gammaproteobacteria > Steroidobacterales > Steroidobacteraceae > Steroidobacter > Steroidobacter sp. The sequence goes on from NZ_DASWTF010000027.1 coordinate 129,305, forward strand.
TGAATCGCTTCCGTGAAGTGGAGCGAAGCGTGCAGAAGCCGTCGGTGCGAGTCACCGTCTGGCGCGATAAGGCAGAACAGGTCATCGAGGTGCCCACGGTGGCGCTCGGTGGCCGCGATCTCGATCGCATCGTCGTGTGGGCTGGCGCGGTGTTGCAAAAGCCGCACCGCGCGCTGGCTGCTCAACGTGGTATCGAGCCGGACGGCGTGTTCGTCGCGTATTTCTCTTATGGTTCACCGGCCACGCGTTATCAGTTGTGGGCTGGCCGGCGCATCGTCGAAGTCGACGGCAAGCCGGTGGCGGACTTGGACGCCTTCATCCAGGCGGTCAGCGGCCGGGAGGATCGCAGCTCGCTGAGATTGCGGACTGTGACCTGGAACGGCTCGGTCGAAGTCATGACACTGAAGCTCGACAAACGCTACTGGCCCACTTACGAGCTGCGCCGGACGGCGCAAGGTTGGGCCAGGACGGCGTTGGAATGATTTTTCAATAATGGCCCGACCGAGCTCGGGCCAGACGGGTACTTGGTATCATTGCTCCCATGGCTATAGGACGAGTTCTACAACAGGAAATCCAGGAGGCCGTCGAAGCGCTGCGCGCCGGCGAGCTCGTGGCGTTTCCTACCGAGACGGTGTACGGCCTGGGTGCGAACGCCAACAATCCCGATGCGGTGCGTAAAATTTTCCGCGTCAAAGGTCGGCCGTCGACGCACCCGGTGATCGTCCACATCGATCATCCGCGTTATCTGCAGCGCTGGGTGCGCGAGATGACGCCGGAGGCGAAGAAGCTCGCCGATGCTTTTTGGCCGGGGCCGCTGACGCTGGTGGCGAAGCGTGCGCCGGCAGTCAACGACGTCATTACCGGCGGGCAAGATACGGTCGCGATTCGCGTGCCGAATCATCCTGTCGCTCAACAGCTGCTGAATGCATTTGGCGGCGGCATCGCTGCGCCGTCGGCGAACAAATATGGCCACGTGAGCCCGACGCGAGCGGAGCACGTGCGCGACGAGTTCGGTGACGATGTGAAGTGGGTGCTCGATGGCGGCGACTGCAAGGTCGGGTTGGAGTCCACCATCATCAGCTGTCTCGCTGATGGGCCTCGTGTGTTGCGGCCGGGAAGCATCAGCTTCTCGCAGCTCAAGGCTGTAGTGCCGACGATTCAGATGGGACCGAATCCCAGCGCGCCTCGCGTGCCGGGCTCGACGTCACGTCACTACTCGCCGGCGACGCCCGTGAACGTGGTGCCGAGCCGTCGGCTCGAAACCGTCATGAACGAGTTCACCGCCAATCACGAGAAAGTGGCCGTGCTCGCGCAGCGGCCGCCGGGAACGGCGAATCCTTTCATGACGTGGATCAACGCCGGCATCCGCCCCGATATCTACGCGCGCAATCTCTACGCGAATCTGCGCACCCTGGATAAGGCGAGCGCCAAGATCATCCTGGTCGAGGAAGTCCCCGAAGGCGAAAAATGGGACGCCGTCCGCGACCGCCTCCGTCGCTCCGCCAGCGCCGAAAACATCGTCACCTACGACCAGGACATCGCCGCCTGGGTCGCCGACTTCGGCGAAGAGGGTGGCCCTCCGGGCTGAATAAGCAACCTTAGTCGGCCGGTACTGTCCGTTCAGCCGCCCACGAGCGGAGCTCGGAAATACGTTCCTCCATCGTCACGGAGAGCGGGCGCGTGGCGCGAATCTCCTGAAGGATGTGCTGGGCGCCCGCGGGTGCGCCGGAGGAGTGGGCGGCGTAGACGGCGGACACGACGGCTTGTTCGATCTCCGCGCCCGAGAAACCTTCGCAGGCGGTGGCCAGTTGTCGCACGTGGTTATCCGCAAGCGTGAGGTTGCGCTTCTTGGCATGGATTCGGAGCACGTCTTCGCGGACCGCCGAGCCGGGCAGGTCGACGAAGAAGATCTCGTCCAGGCGGCCCTTGCGCACCAGTTCGGGCGGTAGCGAGGAGATGTCGTTGGCCGTGGCCACCACGAACACGCGCGTTTTCTTTTCGGCGAGCCACGTCAGGAAGGTGCCGAGCAATCGCCGTGACGTGCCGTTGTCGCCGTCGCCGACGGACACGCCTTTTTCGATTTCGTCGATCCACAGCACGCAAGGCGCCATCGTCTCAGCTGTCGAAAGCGACTCGCGCAAGTTGCGCTCCGACTCGCCGATGAACTTGTTGTGGATGGTTGCGAAGTCCAGGCGGAGCAGCGGCACGCCGTAGATGCCCGCCGCAGCTTTCGCCGCCACGCTCTTCCCGCAACCCTGAACGCCCAGTAGCAGCACGCCCTTGGGCGCTTCCAGGTGAGGCGCGCTGCCGTCGAACGCCGGCTTGCGTACGCGCAGCCATTCCTTCAGTCGCGTCATGCCGCCGAGATCGGCGAACTGCGCGGTGTCGTACTCGAACGCGAGCACGCCGCCGCGATTCAACAATTCATATTTCGCCTGCATCACCGCCGGCAGATCGGCGGGCAGCAGCGCGCCGTCGTCGAAAATCACTTTGCGCGCCAGTCGCTCGGTGTCGCTGGTGGAGAGACCGCCGAGATTTTCTACGAGCAACTCCAATGATTTGCGATCTGTTCTTACACGCTTACCGTAAGCGCGAGTCCAGTCGGCGGCGACGCGCTCGACGATCGCGTGACGCTCGGCGCGGTCGGGGAACGCGAGCTTGAGTCGCACGCAGAGATGTTCGAGCTCGCGCGGCAGCTGAATCTCGTGGCTGATCAGCACCACCGTGCGCGCGACGCGGTCATAGTCCTGACAAATGTCTTTCAGCAGCCGCACGTTCACCGGATCGGCGAGGAACGGGTGGAAGTCGAGCAAGACGTACACGCCCGCGGTCGGCGTGGCGCGCATCGATTTCAGCACTGCATCCGGCTCGGCATTGTGTTGCTGAGCGCCGCCCAAATTAACGTCGAGCCGGCGCAAACCTTCCGTGACAGTCCACTGAAACACGGGCATGTACGAGGCGGAGTCCGCCAGCTTGATCGCCAGCCCGGCGAGCAGGGCGAGCGCGCGCGGCTCGTCGCGAGTCTCGATGACGATCAGCGGCACGCGGCTCTTCAGGAGCGCTTCCACCTCGCGGCGAGTGTCTGTCGTGGCTGTTGTCATAAATTTGAATCCAGCGAGTCCTTTCGGGCGTAAGAGAACAGCGTTGCGCGCTCTCGCGCGTGGCGTGGTTCGCGCGTCCGAAATTTTTTTCGCCGAGGAGGATAAATTCTGTGACGTGCTTCTTGCATCGCCGGACATTTTTGCTAAATTTCGCGCCGGCCTGTGTAAGAGAGCACCACGCGTAAGCTGCAGTGCCGCTCGACCAGAACTTGTGAGAGCTTCAGACGTTCAAGAAATCTGTCGCTCTTGTTGGTTGGTTAAGTGTTCGCAGCTTTTTGAGAGGTGCCCACCAGGTGTTGCCCCGCGCAGCCAAGCAGTCACTCGCCGTTTCTCCGGCCCACTCCTTCGATTCCACCACGCTCACGGAAGCTGAAATCCGTGCGCTGGTCGCCCGTTTTGGTTCGCCGCTGCTGGTGGTGGACTGCGAACAGGTGCGTCGCCAGTACCGCGCGCTGAAGGCAGCGCTGCCCGGCGTCGACCTCCACTACGCGCTCAAGCCGCTGCCGCACGCCGCGGTGGTGTCGTGCTTGCGCGACGAAGGTGCTTATTTCGACCTCGCGACCACGGGCGAAGTGGAGCTGGTGAAGCAGCAGGGCATCGCCCCGAGCCGCTGCATCCACACGCATCCGATCAAGCGCGACAGCGACATTCGCGACGCGCTCCGTTACGGCGTTACGACCTTCGTGGCCGACAACCCGGACGAGCTGAAGAAGTTCGTGCGCTATCGCAAGCGTGCGGAAGTGCTGCTGCGTGTGTCGTTCCGTAGCCCGAACGCCGTCGTCGATCTGTCGAAGAAGTTCGGCTGCGCCCCTGGCGACGTGCTCGGCCTGATCGAGCAGGCGCGCCGTCTCGGCGTGCGCGTGCGCGGTTTGTCTTTCCACGTCGGCTCGCAGGCGACCGATCCGTCCAAGTACGTCGAAGCCGTACAGGCGTGCACCAACCTCATCGCGGAAGCGGTGCTGGCCGGTCTGCCGTCGCTCGACGTGCTCGACATCGGTGGCGGTTTCCCGGTGGCTTACAACGAGAGCGTCACGCCGATCGACGAGTTCTGCCGTCCGATTCGCGCCGCGCTCGCCAAGCTGCCGCCGCACGTCCGTGTCATCGCCGAGCCGGGCCGTTTCATCGCGGCGCCTGCCGCCATCGCCGTGTCGTCGGTGATGGGCAAGGCCAAGCGTGACGGTCGCTGGTGGTATTACCTGGACGACGGTCTGTACGGCTCGTACAGCGGTCAGATGTTCGACCACGCCAAGTATCCGGTGTCGGTGCTGCGCGAGGGCGGCGAGTTGCACGAGAGCGTGCTGTCGGGCCCGACCTGCGACTCCATCGACGTGATCGACGAGTGCATCATGCTGCCGGAGTTGGAAGTGGGCGATCTGGTCGTGGGCCGCATGATGGGCGCCTATACCTGGGCCAGCGCCACCGACTTCAACTTCTTCAAGCGCGCCAAGGTCGTCGTGATGAACGAGACGGCCGATGCGCGCCGTGTGGTTCGCCTGCAGCGCAAGGCTGCCGGCGGTCGAGGCCGGGCCGCCTGAACGTGGCGGCCTGCACGACGCTTGCAGGTTAACGTCGTCGATCACGTTGCCGGCGCGCAATCGGCGCGCGGCATCGCCGTCGTCATCGATGTGTTCCGAGCGTTTTCGGTCGCCGCGTACGCGTTCTCGCGCGGCGTGGCGACCGTCATTCCTGTCGCTGCTGTCGATGACGCTCGCGAGCTGAAGCGTCGCAATCCCGATTGGTTGTTGATTGGCGAGCGCCATGCGCGGCCGCTGCCAGGTTTCGACTGCGGCAACTCGCCGGCCGATCTCGAAAAGATCGAGGTCGCCGGGCGCACGATCATTCACACCACGCACGCCGGCACGCAGGGGCTCACCAATGCCTTGCACGCGGACGAAGTGATCACCGGCGCGCTCGTGAATGCCGGGGCTATCGTGCGTTACATCCAGTCGCGTCAACCTTCGGTTGTGACGATCGTGCGCATGGGCCACGAAGCGCGCGAGAACTCCGACGAAGATGATCTCTGCGCGGAGCTGTTGCGCTCCCGGCTGATGGGCGAACCCATGCCCGTCGCCGGAATTCGCGAGCGACTGCGCGGCGCCAGCAGTGCGCAGAAATTTTTCGATCCGGCCTGCGACTGGGCGCCCGAGCGCGACTTCGAGCTGTGCACGCGGGTCGACGAGTTCGATTTCGTGTTGCGGCTGGAAACAGGCGAATCGCCGCCGCGCCTGCGCCGGATCGACGTACCGGTCATCGCATGAACCCCCCATGAACCCTATTGCCCGCACTATCGTGTTACTCACCTTGTCGAACGTATTCATGACGTTCGCCTGGTACGCGCATCTGAAGGAGCTCAATCAGAAGCCGTGGATCGTCGCGGCGCTGATCAGCTGGGGCATCGCACTGTTCGAGTACTTATTGCAGGTGCCTGCCAATCGCATCGGTTACACGGCGTTGAGCCTGCCGCAGTTGAAGATCCTGCAGGAAGTGATCACGCTGACCGTGTTCGTCCCGTTTGTCACGCTCTACATGCGCCAGCCGCTCAAGCTCGATTACCTGTGGGCGGCGCTGTGCATGATGGGCGCCGTGTATTTCGTGTTTCGCAAATGAGCACCGCCATTCATCGCCTGGTCGAAAGCTGCCGTCGCGGAGACGATCCCACCGTGGTGGCGCGCATGCGTTCGGGATGGGCGGTGATGGGCCAGCGGCAGGTGCTGGCCGGTTATTGCCTGTTACTGCCGGATCCGGTGGTGCCGCATTTGAACGCTCTCGAGCGTAGCCAGAGGGATCTGTTCCTGTCCGAGCTGGGCCTGCTGGGCGATGCGGTACTGACTGCTACCGGCGCGTTGCGGATCAATTACGCCATTTTCGGCAACGTGGAGCCGGCGCTGCATGCTCACGTGCACCCGCGCTATACCGACGAGCCCGAAGCCATGCGCAAGAACAATCCCTGGGGGTACGACTGGCAGCAGGCGCCTGTCTTCGACGCGCAGGCGCATGGGGCGCTGCGTGACTTAATCCGGCAGCGGCTGGTCGCGACCCTATAAATTTTCCTAAGCGTTTTCTCGGGATTTCTCGCGCGAGCGCGTGTCGACTGGCGCACAGTGTCGCCACTTGATGACGTCCGCAGGTTTACAGTGGGAGGTTGCGAGGTAAACTCCCGCCCCTGGGGAGGAGCCGCAGCGACGCAGCAAGCATGCCGCCTGCGTCCTCGCGCCAGTTTCAGCGACGCCCACTTCATCCACGAAAGGGTGCGCTGCTCGGAAGCATTCAGGAAGAGTGAGTAGCTCGATATGCGGGTCAAGTCGAGCCTGGCCAGTTACGTCGCAGAACAACTCGCGCCGCTCGGGCGCATTTCCAGTCGTGCGATTTTCGGCGGCGTCGGTGTATTCATCGACGAGCGCCTGCTCGCCATCGTCATGGGCGACAAGCTGTACCTGCACACCGACAAGAGCAACCTCGATGATTATGTCGCGCGGGGCATGCCGCAGTTCAAGCCGTATCCGAACGCGTTCGACCTCACCACCGATCATCACGAAGTGCCGCCGGAAGTCGTTCAGGACGCCGAGCAGTTGAAGATCTGGGGCGAACGCGCGCTCAACGCGGCTATCGAGTCGGCGCGCGCCAAACAAATGGCGGGCATCGAGCGCTCGCGCCACATGAAGCAGGCCAAGCGGCGCGAGAAAGAGAAGAAATAGCGGCTTCAGCCGCGCGTGAGCGCCACTAGTCCAGACAGCGAGCGCACCGGCGCCGAGCACGTCATCCCGCGGCAAACATAGGCTGCGGTTTCCTCCAGGGGCTTCTTGTCGGCGATGGCGGCGGGCAGCTCTGGTGCGTCGGCCGGAATCGCAAACACCAGCCGCCGCGGCGCATAGACCTTCGCCAACTCATCGCGCCAGCTTTCGGTGTCCTTGGCTTCGCCGCGCACGATGACAACTTCGGGCGGCTCCAGATGTTCTTCCAGCGCCACGAGCAGGGCCGTGTGCGCATGAGGATAGTGCTGCAAGGCAGGCCACGCCCCGCGCAACGTTTTCGCCGCGGAATCCAGATAGCGCGTCTCGCCGAGCAACAATCCGAGTCGCGCGAGCGCCTGCGCGGCAATGGCGTTGCCGGCGGGGACGGCCTCGTCGCTGAATGAGCGGGATCGGTGCATGAGCTGTTCGTGATCGTCCGCGGTAAAAAAGAAACCGCCGGACTCGCGATCCTCGAAATGGGCCAGCAGCGCTTCGGCCAGCTCGGTCGCGAATTGCAGGTCGGCGCTGCGCCAGCGGGTCTGCAGCAGCTCGAGCAGCCCGTCGAGCAGGAACGCATGATCGTCGAGATAAGCCGGAAAGCGCGCACGGCCATCTTTATAGGCCGCTAACAACCGACCGTCGCGCCAGCATTCCCTGCGAATGAAATCGACGGCGCGAGTCGCGGCATCCGCCAGATCTGGTCGTCGCAGAGCGCGAGCCGCGACCGCCAGTCCGCTGATCGCAAGGCCGTTCCATGACGTGAGCACTTTCTCGTCACGCCCCGGCCACACACGACGATGGCGCGCTTCCAGGAGAACCTTGCGCGCGCGGGCGAGGCGCTTGTCGACTTCGGCCACGTCGATCTGCAGTTCGCCGGCGATATCTTCTTCGGAACGGAACACATGCAGATGCCAGGCTTCGCCTTCGAAGTTGGCGGATCGGTCGAGCCCGAAGCGACGCGAGACCACCACGTAATCGTCGGCATCGAGCAGCCCGGACACTTCGTCAGGCTGCCAGACGTAAAACTTGCCTTCGTGTCCCTCGGAGTCGGCGTCGAGCGCGGACCAGAAGCCACCTTCGCTCGACTGCATCTCGCGAATCATCCAGTCGGCCGTTTCGCCAGCGATGCGGCCGAAGAGGGGCTCGCCCGTCGCCAGCGCCGCGTGCGCGTACATCCGCAGTAGTTGGCCGTTGTCATACAGCATCTTTTCGAAGTGCGGGATCATCCAGTACGCATCGACGCTATAGCGCGCGAAACCACCGCCCAACTGATCGTAAATGCCGCCGTCGGCCATGCGCTTGAGCGTCAGCGTCGCCATATAGAGCGAATGCAGATCCGGCTCATCGGCGCCGGCCGTCGCGCGCCATTGGCGCAACAGGAACTCGATGTTGGCGGGGTGAGGAAACTTCGGTGCGCCTCCGAAACCGCCGAATTGCGGGTCGAAGGCCGCGGCCAACTGCTCGCGCGCGGCGCGAATCGCGGCTGTCGTTAGCGCCGTGTCGCCCGAAGCGGGCGGCGTGTGCAGTTGATCGAAGGCCTGCTGCAAAGCTTCGCTCTGCTGAGCGATGTCATCGGCGCGTTCGCGATAGAACTGAGCCACCCGCTGCAGCAGGTCGGTAAACGCGGGGAGCCCGTGGCGCGGCTCCTTCGGAAAATAAGTGCCGCCGAAAAAGGGTCGCTGATCCCGGGGCGATAGAAACATCGTGAGCGGCCAGCCGCCGCCGCGCTGAGTGAGCATCTGCTGCGCAATCTGGTAAATGCGGTCCAGGTCGGGCCGCTCCTCGCGGTCCACCTTGATGTTCACGAACAGCTCGTTCATCACCGCCGCGCTGGCCGGATCCTCGAAGGACTCATGCGCCATGACGTGGCACCAGTGACAGGCCGAGTAGCCGATGGACAGCAGAATGGGCTTGTTTTCGCGTCGCGCGCGCTCCAGAGCCTCTTCGCCCCAGGGATACCAATCCACGGGGTTGGCCGCGTGTTGGAGCAGATAAGGGCTGGTTTCGTCCGCGAGACGGTTGCGGTGTGATGATTCGTGCATAGAATGCGCCCACTCTAAATGAACACCGCCTCCGACACACCGACTCCCCACACTACGCCCACCGACCTGCCGGAGTTGCGCTTGAAGCGCGGCGAGGATCGTCGTCTGGCCGCTGGCCATCTGTGGGTGTTTTCCAACGAAGTGGACACCGCCCGCACTCCGCTCACGGCCTTCAAGCCGGGCGCGTTGTGCCGTGTCGTGTCCGATCGCGACAAGTTCCTGGGCTATGCCTATGTGAATCCGCATTCGCTGATCAGCGCGCGCATTCTCGGGCGCAGTCCCGCTTATCCACCGGATAAATCGCTGCTCGTGCATCGCCTGCAAGTGGCGCAGTCGCTGCGTCGCTCGCTTTACGAGAAGCCCTTTTATCGGCTGGTGTACGGCGAGTCCGATGGCCTGCCGGGCCTGGTGCTGGATCGATTCGGCGACGTGGTGGTCGGACAGATCGCCACCGCCGGCATGGAAGCCCTGCGTCCGCAGATCGAGACTGCGGTGAAAAAAGTCATCAATCCAGCCGCGCTGGTCTGGAAGAACGACGCTGGCGTGCGCGACCTGGAAGGGCTGCCGCATTACGTCGAGACGGTGTTTGGGGACGCGCCCGAGTCGGTGCTGGTGGAAGAGGGCGGCGTGGGATTCCAGGTGCCGCTGGGCAGCGGGCAGAAAACCGGCTGGTTCTTCGATCAGGCGTCCAATCGTCTGGCGTTACGCAAATATGTCGGCGGCGCGCGCGTGCTCGACGTTTTCAGCTATCTCGGCGCCTGGGGACTGGGCGCGCTCAAGGCGGGCGCCACCGAAGTCACGTGCGTGGATTCCTCGGCGTCGGCGCTGGAGCTGTTACAGGCGAGCGCCGCGGCCAACGGGCTGAAGCCCGCCGTGCTCAAGGGCGACGCGTTCGACGTCATGGAGTCGCTGCACGGGGAAGGGCGGCGCTTCGACGTGGTGGTCATCGATCCGCCGGCGTTCATCAAACGTAAAAAAGATGTGCCCAAGGGTGAGGCGGCCTACAAACGGCTCAACCAGCTCGCCATGCAGTTGCTGGACAGAGACGGCATCCTGGTGTCGTGTTCCTGCTCGTATCATCTGGAACCGGATCACCTGCTCACCGCCATTCAGCGCGGCGCGCGCCACCTCGGCCGGTTTGCGCAAGTCGTGGAAGTCGGGGGCCAGGCGCCCGATCATCCGATTCATCCGGCGATCCCGGAAACGCGCTACCTGAAGGCCTATTTCTGCCGGGTCGTCACGGAATAACGGCCCGATCGACGGGCGGGTGAAACGATGGCATTGGTATACTCGCGCCGACAATGATTCCCTACCCCGCGATCGACCCGATCATCTTTTCGGTGGGCCCGCTGGCTGTGCGCTGGTACGGGCTCATGTATGTCATCGGTTTCGCCGCCGCATGGTGGCTGGCGCGACGCCGGGCGGCGCGGCCGGATTCGACCTGGCAGCCCATCGAAGTCGACGACGTGATTTTCTTTGCCGCCATCGGCGTGATCCTCGGCGGCCGCCTGGGCTGGATTGCCTTCTACGGCGGCGAGCAGGTGATGGAGGATCCAGTCACCGTCATCCGCATCTGGGAAGGCGGCATGTCGTTCCACGGCGGCCTGATCGGCGCGATCCTGGCGGTGCTGATTTTCGCCCGTCAGCGGCGGCGCCGCTTCGCGGACGTGCTCGATTTCATGGCGCCCCTGCCAGGTCTGGGCATTTTCGCCGGGCGCATCGGCAACTTCATCAACGGTGAGTTGTGGGGCAAGCCCACCGACGCGCCCTGGGGCTTCATCGTCGATCCGGCGCCGCTCTACGAGGTGCAGGCCAACGAGGTGAGGCGCCTGTGCGAGCGCTTCGCCGTCGACCCCTGCGTGTTACATGTGCATGCCTCGCAGCTCTATGAAGGTTTGCTGGAAGGCTTGCTGTTGTTCATCGTGCTTTGGCTGTTCACGCGCAAGCCGCGGCCGAGACTGGCGCCGTCGGGCCTGTTCCTGATCTTGTACGGCGTGTGCCGTTTCCTCGTGGAGTTCGTGCGGGTGCCGGACGAGAATCGCGGCTATCTGCTGTTCGACTGGGTGACCATGGGCCAACTGCTGTCGCTGCCGATGATCGTCCTCGGCGTCACTCTCCTGGCCTGGGCCTATCGTCGGCAGGAGGCCAGCGGCAACTACGGCGCCAAGCAACTCGCGACCGCGTCATGATTCAGTACCTGCAGCTGCTGCGGCACATCCGCGAGCACGGTTTGCGCAAGACCGACCGCACCGGCACGGGCACGCTGTCCGTGTTCGGCTATCAGGCGCGCTTCGATCTGTCACAAGGCTTTCCGCTGGTGACCACCAAGAAGCTGCACCTGAAGTCCATCGTCTACGAGCTGCTGTGGTTCCTGAAGGGCGACACCAACATCCGATATCTCAAGGATCACGGCGTGTCGATCTGGGACGAGTGGGCCGACGAGCACGGCGAGCTCGGCCCGATCTACGGCAAGCAGTGGCGCTCCTGGCCGGGGCCGGACGGCAAGACCATCGATCAGATCAGCCGCACGCTCGACCTGATCCGCCGCAATCCCGATTCCCGCCGCATCATCGTCAATGCCTGGAACGTGGGCGAGCTGGAGCAGATGTCGCTCACGCCGTGTCATGCGCTGTTTCAGTTCTGGGTGGGCGACGGCAAGCTGTCGTGCCAGTTGTATCAGCGCAGCGCCGACGTGTTCCTGGGCGTGCCTTTCAATATCGCCTCGTATGCGCTGCTGACGCACATGTTCGCTCAGCAGTGCGACCTGGAGCCCGGCGAGTTCATCTGGACGGGCGGCGATTGTCATCTGTATCTGAATCATCTGGACCAGGCCGACGAGCAGCTGAAGCGCCAGCCGTTTCCGATGCCGCGATTGGTCATCAAGCGCAAGCCGCCCTCGATATTCGAGTACGAGTACGAGGATTTCCAGATCGTCGATTACCAGGCTCATCCTTCCATCAAAGCGCCCATCGCTGTCTAACCCATAGCTGTCTCAATGGCCAAGCAGAACCGTCGCACTCAGTCGCGTGACAAAACGCGCGCGTCCAAGTCCACTCGCAGTTCGCAGAAGAAGTCGGTGCGCAAAGCCCGCCGGCCGTTGCGCAAAAAACCTGCCGTGTCCTTGGCAACCTCGCCGCTGGTCGAGGCGCGTAATTCGACGATCCACGGTCGCGGCGTGTACGCCGTTGCGCCGATCAAGAAGGGCACGCGGATTCTCGAATATCTCGGCGAACGCATCTCGCACGGCGAAGCGGACGCGCGCTATGAGGAAAAGGGCGACGACGACGGCCACACGTTCCTGTTCATCGCCAGCAATCGCACCGTGATCGACGCCGGCGTGAACGGCAACGACGCGCGCTTCATCAATCACAGCTGCAATCCGAATTGCGAGACGGTGATCGAGAACAGCCGCGTGTTCATCGACGCCATCCGTAACATCAAACCGGGCGAGGAGCTGGGCTACGACTATCAGCTCACCTGGGAAAGCACCGACGATCCGGCGGAGCTGGCGTTGTACGCCTGCCGCTGCGGCGCCAAGAAATGTCGCGGCACCATGCTCGACAAGGAGCCGACCGACAAGCGCGAGGCGGATAAGAAAAAGGCCAAAGCCAAGAAGAAGGCTCGCAAGTAGGTCCCCGCGTTTCTCATGCTCTCGATCATCGTCGCCGTCGCGGACAATGGAGTCATGGGCAGCAACAATCAGCTGCCCTGGCGGCTGCCCGATGACTTGAAACATTTCAAGGCGCTCAGCCTCGGCAAGCCCCTCGTGATGGGCCGCAAAACCTTCGATTCGATCGGGCGGCCGCTGCCGGGACGATTGAATATCGTCATTTCACGACAACCGGGGTTGGATATTCCAGGCTGTCGGGTCGTGACTTCGATCGACGATGCCCTGGCGGCGGCGCAGCCCGCGCCTGAAGTCGTCATCGTCGGCGGCGCCGAGATCTATCGGCAGGTGCTGCCGCGGGTGCAGGTCATTCATCTCACGCGGGTGCACGCGAATGTCGAGGGTGACGTGTTGTTCCCGGAGTTGCAGGAACACGAGTGGCGCGAGGTGGCGAAGGAGTATCATCCCGCCGACGAACGTCACGCCCACGCATTCACCTTCAGCACGCTGGAGAGAGTCGGCCCATGAGCACGCAGCCCGTGAAGATGCGTTACAACTGTGCGACCTGTCCCGGCTATTGTTGCAGCCACTCTCGCATTGCCGTCAGCGAATACGACATTGCGCGGCTGGCCAAGCATTTCGGGCTGTCGCCGGGCGAGGCCAAGAAGAAGTTCACCTACAACTACAAGACCAAGGAAGTGGACGAGCAGATCCTGCGGCATCAGAAGGATCACATCTACAAGACCATCTGCCGTTTCTTCGATACGGACGAGCGCCGCTGCACGGTCTATGAAGCTCGCCCCAACGTCTGTCGCAAGTACCCGTACGGCAATCGCTGTGGGTACCACGAGTTCCTGAAGTTCGAGCGCGAGCACCAGGGCGACGACGAGTTCATACCTTCGGCTTGACGTGCGGCTGAACAAGTACATCAGCGAGACCGGGTTGTGCTCGCGACGTGAGGCCGATGCGCGGATCGAAGCGGGGCGCGTGACCATCAACGGCGTGGTCGCGACGCTCGGCACGCAGGTCAAGGAAGGCGACGTAGTCTGCGTCGACGGTCAGCCCGTCGGCGGCGAGCAGAAACATGTTTACATCGCTCTCAACAAGCCGGTCGGCGTGATCTGCACCACCGACCGCGAAATCCCCGGCAACATCACCGATTTCGTCGGCTACCGCGAGCGCATCTTTCCCATCGGGCGCCTGGACAAGGAGTCCGAGGGTCTGATCCTGCTGACCAATAACGGTGACATCGTCAACGAGATTCTGCGGGTGGAGAATGCCCACGAGAAGGAATATGTCGTAACGGTGGACCGGCCGGTCACCGAGATTTTCCTTAACGGCATGGCGAGCGGGGTGCGCATCCTCGGCACGGTCACCCGGCCGTGCAAGGTGACCCGCGTCGGTCCCGCCACTTTTAAAATCATTCTGACCCAGGGATTGAACCGCCAGATCCGGCGCATGTGCTCGTTCTTCGGTTATAAAGTGTTGCGCCTACAACGCGTGCGGATCATCAATTTGACATTGGGCGGCCTCAAAGTAGGGCAATGGCGCGAGCTCGAGGACCGCGAAGTGCGCGGTTTGCTGCCCCATAAGCCTGGATTCAACTTTTAGCGGACCGTCGGTCGGGACGCCTGGCGCCGTCGCTGGACGGTGCTGCTAGGGCCACAGTACGCTTGTTAGCTGTGGACTCCGACTACGAAGTACAAACCCGGGTGACCGGGCTCGACGAGCTGCGAGTCAGGCGCCCGGGTCAGGCCTGCCTGGTCGTCATCCATGCGCCCGTGCAAGCCGATCTGGGCCGACGTTATGTCCTGGACAAGACGGCCACCTCGGTCGGTCGCGGCCGCGATAACGACATCGTCCTGCCCAGCGACTGCGTCTCCCGCCGGCACGCGCGGCTCGAGCAGCGCGGCGGCCATCTGTTCGTCGTCGACCTGGCGTCCACCAACGGCACGTTCATCAACGACGACGAGCATTCGGTGCGCGAGCGTCAGCTGCAGCGGGGCGACCGCCTGAAAATTGGCGATACGATTTTCAAATATCTGTCCGGCTCGGACATCGAGCTGCAGTACCACGAGATCATCCATCGCATGACGGTGACCGACGGCCTGACCGATCTGGCCAACCGCAAGCTGCTCGACTCGGTGCTGGAAGAGGAGATCCCGCGAGCGCGGCGTCACGGTCGCGACCTGTCGCTGCTGATGCTGGACATCGATCACTTCAAGAGCATCAACGACACCCACGGTCATCTCACTGGCGACTCGGTGCTTCGCGGCCTCGCCGGCATCCTGCAGCGCCGCCTGCGCCCCGGCGATCGCCTGGGCCGCTACGGCGGCGAAGAGTTCTGCGTCATCCTGCCCGAAACCTCACTGCGCAACGCCGCCAAGATCGGCGAGGACCTGCGTTCCCTGGTCGAGGCGCACGCCTTCGTCGCCGAGGATAAAAACATTCGCGTCACCATCTCCGTCGGCGCCGGAACGTTACAGGAAGGCATGACTCTGGCCGATCTGTATCGAACGGCGGATGAGATGCTCTACAAAGCCAAGCGCGCCGGAAGAAACAAAGTCTGCTGCTGAGTCCTTTTTGAGGTCGCAAATTGCGACCTCATTCCACCGTCACCGACTTCGCCAGGTTTCGCGGCTGATCGATGTTCCGGTCTTTCGCCAGGGCCACGTGATAGGCGAGCAGCTGCAATGGAATGTTCATGAGCAGCGGATCCAGCTCGGGCTCGGATTTTGGCACTTCGATGATGCCGTTGACGGGGACGGGCAAGGGATCGCCCCGGTGGGTGATGGCGTAGAGCGGGCCGCTGCGCGCGCGAATTTCTTCCAGGGTCGAGACGTTCTTGGCGAACAGATCGTCGCGGGGAATGACGACGACGGTGGGCGTTTCCGGGCTGATGAGCGCCAGCGGGCCGTGTTTCAGCTCGGAGGCGGGGTAGGCTTCGGCGTGGATGTAGCTGATCTCTTTCAGCTTCAGCGCGCCTTCCATCGCGACCGGATAGCCGGCGGCGCGGCCGACGAAATAAGCGCTCTCGTGCGGGGCGAGCTCTTTGGCCAGCTTGGCGATATGCGGCTCCGTCGCGAGGATCTCGTCCACCTGGGCGGGCAAGGCTTCGAGCGCTTTCAAAAGACGTGCGCCGTGGGCCGTCGACATGTCTCTGATGCGGCCGAGATGAATCGCAAGCAGAGCAAACGCCACCGCGGTCGACGTGAAGGTTTTGGTGGAGACGACGGCGATCTCGGGGCCGGCGTGCAAATAGATGCCGCGTCCGCATTCGCGCGCGATGGTGCTGCCGACGGCGTTGACGATGCCCAGCACGCGACCGCCCTTGCGCTTTACTTCCTGCACCGCCGCGAGCGTGTCGAAGGTTTCGCCGGATTGGCTGACGGCGATATAGAGCGTGTCCTGCTCGATCACGGGATTGCGATAACGAAACTCCGACGCGGGCTCCGCATGCGCGGGCACGCGAGCCAGCTGCTCTATCAAGTGCGCGCCGAAACAGCCGGCGATATAGGCCGATCCGCAACCAAGAATCTTCACGCGGCGGATTTCCAGCAGCTCGCGCGCCGCCATTTCCAGTCCGCCGATGTGCGTCGTTTGGAAACGGGGCTCCAGACGGCCGCTGAGCGTGCGGCGAATGGATTCGGCCTGTTCGGCGATCTCCTTGCGCATGAAATGCGAGTAGCCTTCCTTGTCGAAAGACTCATCGGTCCACGGAATGGTCGACGGCGTCTTGGCAGTGGCCCCGCCATCGAGAGTCGACGTCTCGAATCCGTCCGCGCGAACTACGGCGATCTCGCCGTCGTCCAGATGCACGACGCTTTGCGTATGCCGAACGAGCGCCACGGCATCGGAGGCAACAAACATTTCCCGCTCGCCGATGCCGAGCACGACAGGGCTGCCGTTGCGCGCGACCACGATGCTGTCGGGCCGCTCGGCATCCAGTACTGCGAGCCCGTAAGTTCCCTTGATGTGTCGCAGAGCCTCGCGAACTTTGTCTTCAAGACTGTCCGCATCTACGGCTGCGATCAGATGGGCCAGCACTTCGGAATCGGTTTCGGAGCGAAACGTCACGCCACTGGCTTGCAGTTTGGAACGCAGCTGAGCGGCGTTCTCCACGATGCCGTTATGAACGATGGCGAAGCGTTCACCACTGTCGGTGTGCGGATGAGCGTTCCGGTCGCTGGGCTCGCCGTGCGTCGCCCAGCGGGTGTGCGCGATGCCGGTGGTGCCCTTCAAGCGTTCCGGCAGGGAACGTTCCAGATCGCGCACCTTGCCCTTGCTCTTGAAGATGCTGAGTTTCTCGTTGCGCGCGCAGGCGATGCCCGCCGAGTCATAGCCGCGATACTCGAGTCGCCGCAGGCCGTCCACGAGGATGGGCGCCGCTTCTCGCTTGCCGATGTAACCGACGATGCCGCACATGATGAAACATTCCCGAGATCAGCCGTAGATGATTCTGCGGATCTGGCGCTCGCTGTACTCGGGCGCGCGAAAGCGGCGGCTCGCCAGCTCTTCGCTGATCTGCAGATAGATCGCGCGGTTCGAAAGGCCCTGCGCCTGCAGGGCGAGGTGGCGGCGGCGGACGAAGTCCTCGGGCATTTCGCTCATGAATGCCAGCACCTCGTTCACCAGCCGCGCGGCCTCCTGAGGAGTGAGGCGGCTGGAGCGGGCCAGAAACTCGACCAGCTCTCCCATCTCGTCCTGCCCCTCCATTCGATCCGATGCGGAGGGGAAGTCTGCCGATTCGTCGGTCATTTCCCAACAATCCTGCCCGATTTCGGGCAAGGATACAGTGATTTGGAGGAGCAAGGCCATTGCAGGATTGTCCATGGGCCGCGCCGAAGGCGCGGCCCATAACCCATTCCCGATGGCGGCATCCCGCCAGGGATGCAAGCCTATTTCTGGAACAGCACCAGATGCTGCAAGGGCAGGGTGTGGACCGTCTTCTGGTGACGGAAGCCGGCCGCCGTGAGCTCGCGGATGATCTGCCGCTCCGACATTTTGTGGACCGCCTTGATCATCACCGCCGGGTCCTCCGCCCGATATTCGATCAGCGCGAGCCGGCCGCCCGGTTTCAACGCTTCGCGCACCTTGGTGAGCATCTCGAAGGGAAATTCCAGCTCGTGATACACGTCGACCATGAACAACAGGTCGACGCTGTTCGGTTCGAGGTTGGGATCGCTGGGTGTACTCAGCACGGTCGTAACATTCGCAACGCCCGCACGCTTCGCGCGGTCGGAAATGATCCGAAGCATGCGCGGCTCCACGTCGATCGCGAGCACGCGGCCTTGCTCCCCAACCAATGGAGCAATTCGAAACGTGTAGTAACCGGAGCCGGCCCCGAGATCGGCGATCGTCTGGCCAGGTTTGATTTCCAACGCGTCGATGACGAGTTGCGGACGTTCCTCCGTCTCGCGCTCTGGCCGTTCGAGCCACGGCGCGCCACCAGGTCCCATGACGTGTGCGATCTCGCGGCCAAGATAGAATTTCCCGATGCCGTCGGGATCGTGCTCGGCGCGTGTTTCGTAAGGCGGTGGGCCTGCAAACGCGCTGCTCGCGGACAGCAGCAGCGCGAAGAGCCACGCGCGCATCACGCGTCGTTGCGGCTCAAATAGAAATAAATGTAGCTGGTGATGAACAGCACGCAGACGCTGCAAGCGAAGATGATGCCCCAGCCGGCGGCAATGATGGCGAACACGTCCACCGAGCCCGTCGAGCTGGCCGCCTGCGCGGTCGACAACGAACCGAAGCCCGAGGCGATGGCGAATGCGGTGACGCAACTGAACATCCATTTCATGAGATAGCCGGGCAGGTAGATTCGCATACTGCGGTTGTGCCGGTAAGCGGCGGCCCGCGCCACCCGATCGCCGCGGCTGGCGTCCTTGAACAGCCAGAACGGCCACAGATAGCGAAACAACACCAGCGACAGCGGCATGTCGTCGTAGTGCGAGGCGACGGCTGCACCAGAAGAGCGCGGCATCGGCAGTTACCCGGTCATAGTTGTGGTCACGAGCCACCGCGTGGCTCGACTCAAGAATAGATGTCCCGCGGCCGGCGATGGTTCCGTGTTCAGCCGGGAGACGGGCAGGCGCGATTGCCGCCGCCGCGGCAGGCGGTTCCGCGCGGCTGTGAAAATCACGCCCGCTGTGGAAACACGCGCTGCCCCGGGACGGCGCGCGTGGCTATTCTGCCGGCCGCCAACGGAATTTCCCTGGCGGACCGGAACGTCAGTGCTCAACCCGAACGACACCATTCAGGTCTCCCGTTTTCATCCGCGCACGCCGCCGGGGCGACCGCTGGAAGTCGGCTGGGGACAGGCGTTCGGGCGTTGGCTGTGGCATCTCGTCGTGCTGCCGGCGGAACAGGCTCAGCCGTGGCCGCAGTGGGTTATTCGTTACATCAAGCCGGCCGTATTCGCGCTGGCCAAGCAATTGCGCGTCACCAATCCGAGCAGCATGCGCTCCTGGCTATGGAGTCTGCTGCTGGTCGATCCGCCGCGCGCTTACTGGTCCAGCCCTGAAACTTACGCCACCGATGCGCGGCGCGGCCGCCCGCCTTCCATCCGTACTCTGCTGCATCAAGCGATCTATCCGTATGCGATGCCAGTGGCCTGGTCGAGCGCGCAAAAGTTGGAAAGCGCGTCGCTGGCCGTCAGTCGAGCGTTCTCGCGCCTTCATGTTTCGGTGCGCTACACGCTGACCGGTGCAGCTGTGGTGGTGTTCGTGATGGCAGCGACCACGCCGTTGAACCTCGGTCAGCAATCGGTGGTGCTGGTGGGGATGTGGGTGCTCACATTGTTGACGCGGCAGCTGACGGGCTATGGGCCCGCCATCATTTTGATGGGCGTGTCAATGCTGGCGTCGTCGCGTTATATCTGGTGGCGTTTGACCCAGACCACGGATCTGGATTCCAACCTGGAGGCGTTTCTCGGCCTCGGACTGCTGGCGGCAGAGTGTTACACCTGGGTCGTGCTGGTGCTCGGTTATATTCAGAACGCACGTCCGTTGAGGCGAAGGCCGGCGCCGCTGCCCGCGGATCGCGGCAGCTGGCCGACGGTCGATGTTTTCATTCCCACTTACAACGAGCCGTTGAGAGTGGTGAAGCTCACGGTGCTCGCCGCTCTGAACCTGGACTGGCCGCCAGACAAGCTGCGCGTGTATCTGCTGGATGACGGTCGTCGCGCCGAATTCAAAGAGTTCGCGAAAGCATGCGGCGCGGAGTACATCGTTCGCCCCAATAACGATCACGCCAAGGCCGGCAATCTGAATCACGCCTTGCAGCTCACCCAAGGTGAGTTCGTCGCCATCTTCGATTGCGATCACATTCCCGTGCGTACGTTTCTCACCACCACCCTGGGCTGGTTTCTGCGAGACCGGAAGTGCGCGATGTTGCAGACACCGCATCACTTTTTCTCGCCCGATCCGTTCGAGCGCAATCTTGGCACGTTCCGGCGCGTGCCCAACGAGGGCAACCTGTTCTACGGACTGATCCAGGACGGCAACGACTTGTGGAACGCGACGTTCTTTTGCGGCTCGTGTGCCGTGTTGCGTCGAGGGCCGTTGCAGGAAGTGGGCGGCATCGCGGTCGAGACGGTCACGGAAGATGCGCACACTGCGCTCAAGTTGCATCGGCGCGGCTATACGACGGCCTATCTGCGCATGGTCCTTGCGGGCGGACTGGCCACCGAGAGTCTGTCTGGTCACATCGGTCAACGCATTCGCTGGGCGCGCGGCATGGCGCAGATCTTCCGCCTGGACAATCCATTCCTCGGTCGCGGGCTGAGCTTTTTTCAACGCCTGTGTTACTCCAACTCGATGCTGCATTTCTTTTCCGGCATCCCACGCTTGATCTTCCTGACCTCGCCGCTGACTTACTTGTTCTTCGAGCTGCACATCATCGATGCCACCGCGGTGACGCTCGGAGCGTATGCCTTGCCGCACCTGGTGCAATCGAGCATCGCGAACGCGCATTTGCAAGGCCGCTTCCGGCATTCGTTCTGGAACGAAGCTTATGAGGCGGTGCTGTCGTGGTACATCGCCCTGCCCACCACGGTGGCGCTGATCAATCCGCGGCTGGGCAAGTTCAACGTCACCGCCAAGGGCGGGCTCATCGAGCACGATTTTTTCGACTGGCGCATTTCCGCGCCGTACCTAGTGCTGGTGTTGTTGAACATCGCCGGCGCGCTGATCGCCATCCCGCGGCTGTTGTTCTGGAACTCCTTCGAGGCGGCCACGGTGGCGGTCAATCTGATCTGGACGTTGTTCAATCTGACGTTGCTCGGCGCCGTGCTGGGAGTCGCGGCGGAAACGCGGCAAGTGCGCAGCGCTCATCGCGTCGTCAGATCCATGCCGGCGATGCTCATCGCGGCCGACGGTCGCCGAGTCGGCTGCGAGACCGAGGATTTTTCGATGGGCGGACTGGGCGTGAGATTGCTGACACCCGGTGGAGTGAAGCGTGGCGACGTCTTCAGCATCGAGTTGATGAACGAGCATCGCGAATTTCGCTTTCCAGTGGAGGTGGCCGTCGTGCGGGACGTCCATGTCGGGCTGATGCTGAAGCCCATGTCGATCGAGCAGGAAAGCGACTACGTTCGCTGCACGTTCGCCGAGCCCGGCGCGTGGGCGGATTGGGACCGCGGCGTGGAGCCGGATCGGCCGCTGGCCAGCCTGGCCGAAGTATTTTCATTCGGTGCGACCGGCTACCTGCGCTTGTTCGAGAGCGTGCACAACGGGCTGGTCGCGTGGTGGCACAACGACGTACGACCCAAAAAGATCGAAGCGGAGGCGGTGAACTGAGATGGGACTGTGGAGCGCCTACTTTTTCGCCAAGCTGCTGCTATTCGGCGTGGGTTACATCGGCTTCGATCCCTGGCTGAACCTGGCGTTCGCTGTTTTCACCGCGCTGCCGCCGCAGAATGCGCGGCAGCGCTTCACCAAGAATCTGATCGGCATCCCGCTGGCGATCATGCTGCTGTATCACGATTCCTGGCTGCCGCCGTTTGCACGCGTGCTGGAGCAGACGCATTTCCTGAAGGACTTCACTCCCGAGTACCTGTGGGAGCTGGCGCAACGTTTCATCGACTGGAAGTTGCTGCTGGGTCTGGTCGTGTTCAGCCTGGTGTATGGACTGGCACGTCGCAAGCTGCGGCTCAGCACTTTTGTGTTCGCCGCCATTCTGATCGTTCTGGTGCGACCGGAGACTCATCTGCCAGTGGAGCGGGCGATGGCGAACGTCACGCCGGCGCCGGGCGCACGGCCGGCCCCGCAGGCCACGATCGATCCACGCAACATGCGAGTCGAAGCGCTCGACGCCACGCTCAGCGAGTTCTATGCGAAGGAACAATTGCGACAAGTGCGTTTCGCGCCGCTCGCGGCCGACGATGCGCCGTACGACATCATCCTGATGCACGTCTGCTCGCTGTCCTGGGACGACCTGGATTTCGTGCGCGAGACCAGCGATCCGTTGTTACGACGCTTCGACATCGTGTTCGACGACTTCAGCACGGCCGCCAGTTACAGCGGGCCGGCGGCGATCCGCCTGTTGCGTTCGAGTTGCGGCCAGGTCGAGCAACTGGAGCTGTACGAGCCGCCCAAGCGCGAGTGTCTGTTGATCGACGGCCTGCAGCGCGTGGGATTCGCGCCGCGGTGGCTGATGAATCATGACGGGCGCTTCGGCGATTTTTTCGCGGACGTGCGCGTGCATGGCGCCTTTCCGGCCGAGCCAGAGACCACGAAGGACGCTCCGGTAGCGCAACACGCTTTCGACGGCTCGCCAATCTATGACGATTACGCAGTGCTGTCCCAGTGGTGGAGCGAGCGGCTGCAGGACCCGACCACGCGCGTGGTTCTCTACTACAACAGCATCAGCCTGCACGACGGCAATCGAGTGGCAAGCACGTCTGAGGGAAGTGCGTCATATCAGGCGCGGCTCATGCAGTTCTCCAGCGACATCCGTCGGTTCATCGACGACCTGGACGCGTCCGGGCGCCGTGCGATTCTCGTCTTCATTCCGGAGCACGGGGCAGCGGTGCGCGGGGATCGCAGGCAGATCCCCGGGCTGCGCGAAGTGCCGACCTATGCAATCACGCGTGTGCCGGTAGGCGTGCTGCTGATCAATGCGAATGGCGACGTCACGGATGTGCAGCAGCATGTCGAAGCGCCGACGAGTTATCTCGCGGTCGCGGAGCTGTTGTCGCGATTCGTCGCGGACAACCCTTTCACCAAGCCGGACTTCCACGTGAGCTCGTACACACAGAACCTTCCGCAGACCGATCCGGTCGCGCAGAACGAGCATACGGTCATGATGCAGATTCGTAACCATACGATGGTCCGCATGCCCAACGGCGAATGGACGTCCTGGGACGTGCCGACGCGGCGAGCTTCGCTTGAGTGAGGAGCCTTCTAGTTGTTGTACGGAAGGATCGGCCGGGGCGGCACGGCGATCCGTGTCGTCCACGGCGCCAATGAGTGTCGCACGTAGATGGTGAAGACGCTCGGATCGTAGTAATCGGCGCGGTCGATATCGAGTTTCATCCCGAGGATCCAGCTGGCCGATAACTGGCGCTCGACTGCCGCGTAAGCAGAGAAGCTGGTGCTACCGTTATTGCGCCCACCGTCAAACACTGCTGAACCCACAGCCGCCTGTAACGCCGGATGCTCCGGATAAACGGCGATGGCGTCTGTCTTGCTTTGTGAGTGCGCGATTGCTCCGCGCACCCGATAGCTCCAATCGCCGTATTCTCCCCAGAGCTCGAGAGGCAAGGCGACGCTGACATAGGACTGCGGGCTGTAATAGCCGCCGCTGCCCAGCGTGTAATTCTGCAGATTGCGATCGAAGCTCCAATAGTTGACCGAGACGCCCACTGAAGCGCGCGCGTAAGGCTCGTTGTAGAACTTCCAGTCCGCGGCTGCGCGCGCACCGAAGAAGTCATTGTCGAGCACGTGCTCACCCGTGATCTCGCTGTAACGTATGGCCCCTGCGATGGAATATCGATCCCGGTAAACGCCTGCATCGGCATAGGGGCCGGTTTGCACGACCGCGCCCCAACGTTTGCCGCTGATGGGATCACGCATCCCGGCATAGGAAAGGACGCTGCTGGTCAGGGCTCGGCGCGAGAAGCCGGCGGATACATCCACACCGGGCAAGTCCGGTCGCCACTCGAGACCGCCGACGACTTGCGGCAATTCGAATCCCAAAGGAGTCGAGCCGAGGTCCGCTGCAAAGCTGTCGGTCACAAAGCCGACGCCCAGGGCCAATCCATCCTGCGCGTCATTGACATAGGGTCGAGCTGCCGTTTCACCCGCGGCTCGAATCGAGCCGAAGTCTCGCGCTCGATCGAAGTCGGTGCTGAGCCTGCCGGCATCGATACTAACGGCGTCTGCCTGTAGCCAGAGCCGTCGCTCATAATCGACCGGGTGGTGCCACAACGACGAAATGACCACCGATTCGAAGCGGGAAATGCCGTCGTCGCCGGGCTTGTGTCGCACCTCGCTGCCGACGGACATCCAGTTGTGCAGGCGGGTTTCTATTTGTTCGCGAAACTGGCGCGCCGAAATTACGGTCTCCTCGTCGCCGACAGTCTCCGCATGTTTGAAATAGGCGCGCGCGGCTCCGAAGTTTCGCTGCGCATGTTTGGATCGCGCCGCCAGCATCGCGATGTCGGCTCGCTCCGGAGCGATGCGGGCCAGCCGTTCGGCGATCTCCGCTGTCGCGTTTTCGTTGCCGAGTTGCCATTCGCGATACGCGATGGTCAGTTGGACGCCGATGTCGTCTGGATTGGAGCTTGCTCGCACATCGGAGAGCAGTGCACGCGCCTGCACAGTTTCACCAGCTTCGGCGAGCTCACGAACGATAGTGAGCTGCGCGCGATCGCGAACCGCGTTCATGTCAGCGTCACGGCTCTCGGCTGGAATGGCGTCGATAGCAGCAACCGACTGGCGGGGCTCGTCGATGGTTTCGAAGTACAAAGCCTGGGCGAAGCGCATCTGCGGATTGTCGGGGGTCAGCGCCGCGCCGGCATTCATGATCTCGCGGCCTTGCTCCTTCTCGCCGCGACGCGCGAGGAGCGACGCCAGGCGGTGGCGTGTCCAAGGGTCAGTGGGCTGCAGCTCAATGGCTGCCGTGAGATCGGCAATGGCGGCGTCTTCGTTCGACGCTGCCGCGGCCGCGCGGCCGCGCGCTGCCAACGCGGTCGCGCGAAGATCGTCGCGTTTGCTCTGAGGCCATTTCTCATCCACTGGACGCGCCTCGATGAGTTTCAACGCGCCATCGGCGTCGTCGTGAGCAATCAGCCATCGGACCCGTGTTTCCAACAACCACGTCGAAGCGGGCGCAAGTCTGTTGCCCGTCGCAAGTAGCTCGCCGGCCTGACTGGGGAAGCCTAGCGAGTCCAGCCGATCGGCGACTTCGATCAAACCTTCGAAGTCACCGATACGAAGCGCCGTGGACGCTTGCAGCTGAAGCGATGCGAGTTGCAACTGCTGAGCAGATGTCGCCGCGCGACTGCGTTTCTCCCAATCCAGGGCGGCCGCAGTGGCGTCCGAACTGACCGTTGTTACGGGCTCGCTGCTCGGCGGGCGCGCTGCCGGTCGTGGACGAGCTGCGGCTTGTCGCGTCGTAGTAGCGGGCTCGACGGCCACCGGTTGAAGCCTGCGCAAAGCATCTTGATAGCGCGGATCGTTTGGATGCCTCGCCGCAAGGGCCTGCATTCCGCGCAGCGCCTCCTCGTGCCCACCGGGCGTGCCCGCGAGCAATCGATAATATTCGATGGCAATGGAGCCTTCCGGTGCGCCTTGAGGAAACAAACGCTGCAGCTCGCGGCGGACGTCCTCGCTTTTGCCGAGTTGCGCCAGCCGCTGGATCGACAGCCATTGCAGGCGATCGCGCGTGGCAAGGCGATATTGAATGCTCATGGAGCTCGTTGCGGGGGACGCCGGAAAGCGTTGTTCCAAACGCCGCAGCACTTGATCCGCCGCGGCGAAGTCGGACATGCGCAGGTTCAGCTCGCCGAGCTCGAGCAGGGCAAAAGCCGAGTCGGGACGCGTAGTCACCAGCTTTTCCAAAGCCAGTCGCGCGAGATCGGCGCGCTGGCGCGATTCCCACATGCGTGCGCTCTGCAGGAGCTCTTCGCCGGCGATGGTGGTTTCCGCGGCGGTGGCGCCGCGCCCGAGTAATAGCAAGCAGGCGATGACTAGTGCGGCCGATCGCATGCTGGAGTCCAGCGTACGGTCAACAGGCCTGCGCGATTGAAACGGTAGCGCTGCTCCAGCCAGCCGAGGCCGAACAAACTCAACATGTCGCTGTAATAACTCTGATTGTTCTGCAACGCCTCTTCCGCGGCGCGCTGACGATGTGTTTGCAAGGCCGTGGTCAAACGAGCATTGGCCAGCATCGGCAGTAGTGCCGCAGAAAATCCCGGCGGACCGTCGCCGCGCATTTCCAACGTTTGGGTGTCGACGATTTCGATCGGAGCGGCGCGCTTGGCGGCGCTGTCCACCATGGGTTTGAGCGCGGCCGTCAGCTTGTCGCGCGCCGGGTCGGACGCAGGCAACATGCCCGCCCACAGATAAACGCGAATGGCGTCGTAACTGCCGACACCCTGGCTGTGGCGATCCGAAGTGAAGCCGCCGCGCGTGAATTCGACCCAGTCAGCGGCGAAACCTTTAGGCGCGGCACCCAGAATCACTTGCTCGGAGGAGCTCGCGATATCGTTCCACAGCGGCTCTTTGGTCTGCCGCGCCAGGCCGCGTAACAGCGAGAGAGTCAAATAACTGGGATTCAGTCGCCAGCCATCCTCGCTGACGAAGCCCTGCGGGCCGGGCAGAAGCACCGTGCCGAGCCGGGGCACGGTGGCGACCTCGTTTCGCAGAATGTTTCTTGCGATCTCGGCGCCCAGGTTCGCATAGCGCATTTCATTCCACAGCCGGGCGGCTTCGCCGAGCGAGAAAGCCATCCACACATCGGCGTCGGCGGCCGCATTACTGTCCAGGACGCGCCACTCGCCGTCGGCGGCGCGGCCCCATTTCCACGCGGCTAACAACTTGTCCAGCTTGCTCGCGGCCAGATTGTCGTGGGTCCAGCGCAAGATCAGGTCGAAGGCATTGCGGTCGTTGGCGACCAACGCGAAGAACAACGCGTACGCCTGACCTTCAGATGTGGTGATCTGGGCTTCGGTGCTCGCATCGATGACACGGCCGTCGTCGCTCAGGTACAGCAGCTTGAAACGTTGCCAGGCGGGCCATGCTTCGCACTTCACTCCCGCGCTCAGCGCGCTGTCGGTCATCATCATCGAAGTGCTTAACATGAGCACCCCCAATAGCAGGCGCGCACTCACTGCGAGCCGTTGGCTGCAAGGCGGCGGGCGACGCGCCGTTGCAGACCGCCATACAGCAGCATTGCAACCAATACGACCAGCCCCAAAGCCACGATCGTGAACAGCACCACGTGCTGCGACAGGTGAAACCACGCTCGCTGCCAGAGCGAGAGCGAGCCGACATAGTAGGTCGAGTTGCCTCGATAACTCTGTATGGAGTCGCCACGGACGATGGCGAGGTCGCCGAGAATCTGCGGCACCTTGCCGTCGTCTTCGAGCGCGACCAGCAGCGCCTGCGCCGCCGCATCGTCGCTGCCGGCCAGCGCCACGACGGTCCGGTCGTCGGAGAGCGGCGACTCGAAGCTGATGAAGGCGGCGAGCGAGCCGCTGCTGTTGACTCGCACCTGCCCGCCGTTCGAACGGTTGCGTTGAGCGCCGAGCATCGGATGATCGAAGCGCGGGGCGACCGACAACTCCTGGAATTTACGCTCGTCCCCGTTGATCGCAAGTGCGAGGTCCTGGTGCCATTCTGTCAGCAATGGCGCGGCGCTCGGGCCGCTGAGAATGAGCACGTCGGCATCGCGAGCCTGCTTGGCCTGCTCGACATTCGACAACTGATATGAGAGTGCGACCGCGCCGGTGTGTCGTCCCATTCGGCCGAGCAGGAAGAACAGTTGCTCGAGTGCTGCTGCTTGGGTGGTGTCCGATAACACGATGACGGTTTCGGACAAATCCGCGTAGCGCGTGAACGGGTAGCCGGAGTTAGCAAACAGCGCGAGGTTGGGCATGGCCGTGTAGTGCGCGAAATCGCTGAAATCGATGGTCGAGTCCGGATCGATGCCTTGACGCGCCTGCTCGCCGGGCACGTGGGCGCAAGGACCCTGGCGCTGCGGATCTAGCGCGAAGCGAAATTGCAGCTGGTTGTTACTGACCAGCTGAAACGCCGGTATTCGCACTTCCTCGCTTTGCTGGATGGCGCCGCTTTCCAGCAGCGGCACGAGCACTTTGCGGGAGCCGTCGTCACCGCTCTGCGGTCGCAAGCGATACGAGCGCAACAGCAGCTCGTTGATACTGATGTTCAGGGTGGAAAAGTCCTGCCCGTTGGGCGGCGTGTAGCGATAGCGCAAGTCCATGGGCACGCTCGGCTGGTTCCAGGTGAACAAGTCCGGCGGCAATCTCAGGTTGAGTCGGATCGGCGGCGGGGCGATGCCGCTGGTCTGCAACTGCTGCGGAGAATCGACGAGCTCTCCAAGTCGCACGGGGCGCTGTGTGCGAAGCCAGCGAGGCGCATCGTACAGTTCTCGCTTTGGGCGTTCCATCACGGTGACCGTGGCCTGCGCTCCGCTGAGCACGGGACTCCCAATGACCACGCCTTCGACGGCTTGGCGCAGCTGTGCCTCGTCCTTGCCTTGAAACACCAGCAGCTTGACCGCCGGAATCATCGGATGATCGATGATGCTGACCGTGGGGACGGTCACATCGGCCAGTGACAGCTGCGCCGGCCGTGCGGAGTTCGTTGCGAACACGAGGGCATGTTGAGTGGGCAGCCCTTTGAATGACACTGGGAAGCGAGCACTGCGGTAATCGGCGAGAGCGCCGAAATAGGATGCCGCGACGCCGGCGGAACGCACGATGTCCCGCGACGGCTGTTCGGGTAGGACGATTGGTAATGTGAGACGACGATTGTCGCGTCGGTCGAAGAAAGGTGCGGGCAGCAGGCCGAGCTCGTTGCGCAGCTCCAGTCGCGTCACGGCCAACTCCAGCTCGCTCAACTGGCTCAACGTCGCCCACAGCGAGCTATGGGCGGGATCCTCGCAGTCCATGGAATAGTGACCGACCAGCTCGAAGCGCAGCTGGTTGTAGTCGCTGAAGTAACGGGGATCGAGCTCGACTTCACGCTCGATCTCGCGCCCCGCTTGTTCCACTGGCAACGGCAACGCCGCCAGCACCTGATCGTTGAGACTGACGCGCAGATGAGAGAGCTGCGGCAGCAGGGCGGGCGAGTAAGTCATCCGCAAGCGCAGTTTTGCCGCCGCGACGACTTCGTCGCCACGCACGCCGATGTTGACCACGCCACTGGGACGAGTGCCGCGCAACTCCAGAAGTCCCGAGCCGAGATCGACGAAGGAAAGGCGCAGCGGCGCGGCCGGCGAGGGCTCGGACGCCTCTACGGCCCCCATTGTGAGCAACCCCAAGGTGGCGGCTCGTGCTGCGGTCTGTATCACTTGCCAGAAAGTGACAAACCGGTCTTGTCGGATACGCGTTATTACTGACCCGTGCTCTGGCATCGGCGCTCCCGAGAACCTTCGGGGCGACCTTAGGGTCTGATCGAGCGCTTGCCAATCCGTGGGAAATCGTAGAGGCGAGCGCGCGACCTCGCGTCGTCCTTACAAATTGAGTGTGCCGCGCGCGATCTCGACCACGTCGCCGCTGACGAAAATGCGGCGTTGAGCATCGACATTCAGGAACAAAGTCGAGGGGCGCGCGACGTATTCGCCTTGTGAGATCTGCAACCGGCAGGGCAGGGGCTGGCCGGTGGCGATCCACCAGCCGCCAAAGTTGGCGGTGGCCGAGCCGGTCGCCGGATCTTCGAGAATGGCCGCGCCGTCCGGGAAGAAAAAGCGGGCGAGCGTGCGGCCGTTGGCGGGTGGCGCAAAGATATACGCCATGCTCTGACCATCCTCGCTGTGCACGTTCGCGAACGCATCCGGTTGCGGTCGGGCGCGCCGGACTGCCGCTTCGCTGGTGAGCGGAATGACGAGCTG
This sequence comes from Steroidobacter sp., assembly GCF_036402275.1. Classification (NCBI taxonomy): domain Bacteria; kingdom Pseudomonadati; phylum Pseudomonadota; class Gammaproteobacteria; order Steroidobacterales; family Steroidobacteraceae; genus Steroidobacter; species Steroidobacter sp. The sequence goes on from NZ_DASWTF010000027.1 coordinate 158,865, forward strand.
TTCTTTTCCTGCCTTGACCCATAGCGGCCGCTCGCCGATGTCGCTCGGTTCGACGCCGAGCATCGCGGCCAATGTGTCACGCGACGCATCGAGCTCACGCCAGGTCGGCTCGTTCGCCTGTAACGTCCAGCGATTGCCGTCGGCCTCGACGGGAATGATCCCGGCCTTCATTTGCAGCTTCAGCTTGTCGCCTCCCAAACCGAGCTCGCGACAGACGAACGCCGTACCGAGCGTCGGATGACCGGCGAACGGCATCTCATAACTCGGCGTGAAGATACGAACGTGCGCGTTCGCCGCGCTGGAAGGCTGAATAAACGTCGTTTCAGATAAATTGAACTGCCGCGCCAGCGCCTGCATCGTATCCGTGTCGAGGCTGCTCGCGTCCTCGAACACACACAAAGGATTGCCGGTGAGCGTGCCGCCGTTGAAGGTGAACACGTTGACGATGCGGAATTGAAGTGCGCGCATGATGGATCTCGTAAGTGATGCGCTGTTTTAAGCGGAGCGGACGTGGAGGTAAATGCACAGTCCAGCGCGCGAGGGCCGGCACAGATGCGAGATTCTACTTTCGTCTGCGGCGGGCTTTCGGAAGAGAGGCATCGGTGGCGGGCGCCGTCCGAGGTGTGTCCAGCCGGGTTCATCGTTTACACCAGTCCAGGTCCATCCTTTACACCGGGACATAGGTAATCTTCTTGGTGCGCAGGTCGATGCGTCCGAGTAGGTGCGCCATAAACCATACGGACCACAGGCCGTCGTCGACTTCT
>NZ_DASWTF010000028.1:0-145988 GCF_036402275.1 Steroidobacter sp.
TAAGCCGGCGGGGGCGGGCGCATCGAGCGCGTAGCTCAACACCGCGCCGTCATCCACGTCGCTGTCATTGGTGGCGACGGTGCCGACGAGAATCGCGCCGTCTTCCGTCGCGCTGTTCACATCGGCCACCGCGACGGGCGCGTCGTTCGTGCCGGTCACGGTGATCGTCAGAGTCGCGCTGCTGCTCGCACCGTGTTGATCGGTGACGGTATAGCTAACGACCACGTCTTCCGTCGCACCGGCGGCGAGGTGCTGGTAGGCGGCATGGCTCGGATCGAAGCTGTAACTGCCGTCGCTGTTGAAAGTGAGGCCGGCGGGCGCGCCGGCATCGAGCGCGTAGCTCAACACAGCGCCGTCATCTATATCGCTGTCGTTGGCGGCGACGGTGCCGATCAGAATCGCGCCATCTTCCGTCGCGCTGTTCACATCGGCCACCGCGACGGGCGTGTCGTTCGTGCCGGTGACGGTGATGGTGAGCGTCGCACTAGTGCTCTCACCGTACTGATCGGTGACAGTGTAGCTAATAGCCACGTCCTCGGTGGCTCCAGCGGCTAAGTGCTGATAGGCGGCATGGCTCGGGTCGAAGCTGTAGCTGCCGTCGCTGTTGAAAGTCAACCCAGCAGGGGCAGGAGCGTCGAGTGCGTAGCTCAGCACTGCGCCGTCATCCACGTCGCTGTCGTTGGTTGCAACCGTGCCAACGAGAGCCACGCCGTCTTCGGTCGCGCTGTTCACATCGGCCACCGCGATCGGAGTGTCATTCGTGCCGGTGACGGTGATGGTGAGCGTCGCACTAGTGCTCGCGCCATGCTGATCGGTCACGGTGTAGCTAGCGACCACGTCTTCCGAAGCACCGGCGGCGAGGTGCTGATACGCCGCCTGGCTCGGGTCGAAGCTGTAGCTGCCGTCGGAGTTGAAACTCAAACCGGCGGGCGAGGGGCCAGAGAGAGCAAACGTCAGGACGGCCCCATTATCGACGTCGCTGTCGTTGCCGGCGACAGACCCGACAAGAACGGCGCCATCTTCCGTAGCGCTGCGAACATCAGCGACGGCGACGGGCGCGTCGTTCGTGCCCTGGATGGTGATGGTCACATTCTGAGTGACAGACGAACCTTCATCGTCAGTGATCCTGACCGCGTACACCTCAGTTCGCGTCTCGCCCAAGGCCAGCGACTGCGCGGCGGCGTCGTCCAGAGTGTAGGTCCAACCGACGGTGCCCTGGCCGTCGCCAGTGGCGGCATTGGTAAGTGAGGCACTAAACGTACCGAGCAGCGAGCCGGCCGGCGAAACGACGCTCACGGTGTGCGTATCCGCCACGTCGAGGTCGAAGAACTTGATCGAGCCGCTCCCGATCTCAACCGTGGTCGGGCTGGAGTCGTCGTTGCCGTCCTCGGTGACGGTGCGGGCAATCGTGGAATCGAGAACGTCGACGATGGGGGCGTCGAGATTGGTGACGGCGGCGCCGTCCACATAGATCTCGAGTCGCTCCATCATCTGCACGGTCAGCGTCGACGTGCCGAAGTTGAAGGTGAAGTCGCGGGCGCTGCCGTTTGAAATCTCGCCTTGGCCGTTCCGCTGGACGGTGGCGAGATGCTCGAAGTAACGGGCGAGCTGAACTTGTACGGAGTCCTGCAGCCACTCGGCGTTGGTCAGCATCAGGCGGACGGTGTCGATGCCCGAGCCACCGGTGTAAAGATCGCCGGAACCCGCGTTCTCGGCCAGGCGATACACCAGAATGTCGTTTCCAGAGTCGCCGTTGAGCGTATCGCTGCCGCTGCCGCCATCAAGGATGTCAGTGCCGGACCCGCCGTTCAGCCGGTCGCTGCCGGCGCCGCCGGAAAGAGTGTCATCTCCCGCGCCGCCGCTGAGCGTGTCTGCGCCGCTCGTGCCAGTGAGGATGTCGTCGCCGCTGCTGCCGCTACTTGTCGCCATGAGCTCTCACACCTCTAGAAACGGTTGGTAACCGTTCATCTGCGCAGCGCCCGCTGGGCTGACTCTCGGTTGGGTGAAGCGATCCTAGAGGTGCGGTGAATGCGGTCCATCCGACCGCCGTCTACCCATACTTTGGTATGGGTCCACTGTGAAATCGCGCGCGAAAACGTGGGAGATACATCACGAAAAACAGCGCCGCTAATACGAAAGCCTCGGTCACTTGTTAGGGGAATGGACGAGAGAAGCAGGACCAGGAGCGAGTACGCGTCGCGGGCCGCGCGACGCGTCGCAGGAGCACTTATTATCGATGGGCGAACAGGAGCGCCAGCTTGGTCCGATCGACGACGCCGATCTTACGGAAAATGGCCGTGAGATGGCCCTTCACGGTCTGCTCCGCGATGGCCAGATGACGCGCGATGCGTTTGTTACTGACGCCCTGGCCAATGAGCCGGGCGATCTCGACTTCTCGCGGCGTCAACACCGAGAACCGCCCCGTGCATCCGGTCCCCTCGTTGTTTCTTTCCGTCGTGAGCCCGTCCAGCAACTTTGGCACGAGCGCGCGGCGAATCCAAAGCTCACCCTGCAACACCGCGTTCACGATCTTCAGCAGCACTTCGCTCGGAACATCTGGTGAGCAGACACCGCGCGCGCCAGCCCGAAACAGCGCAAGTTCGAGGTCTTCATCGCATCCGTCGAGGGACGCAACGATTCGAGTAGCAGGGCTGGCCTTGTGAAGCTGGGCAGTGTCCTGCACGCGAGCAGCGCGCAGCAGCCGCAAGTCGAGCAGCAGTAGCTGTGGCTGCAGCCGCACCAGGCACTCGCGCAATGCTTCGTTGCTCCGGATCTCGATCACGGCTGCGCTCTCACCGAGCCCAGCACGCCAGCGATCCAACATCTCCGAGTCCGTACTTGCAATGACGAACATAGACCTCTCAGCGCTCGCGTAGTGCTGTCTGCTTGGCGCGCAGTACCGGCTTCAGCAGGTACTGCAGCACCGTCTTGTGTCCCGTGCGAATGTCGACGGTCGCCTGCATGCCGGGAATGATCCTGAGATGTTTATCGCCAGCGCCGCGACCGCCGCGCGAGGTGCGAACACGGACGAGGTAGTAACTCTCAGGCCGCACGCCGGGCCGTTCGTCGATGATCGCGTCGGCGCTGATGTGCTCGACGGTGCCTTCGAGACCGCCATAGATCGAGAAGTCATAAGCAGTGAGCTTGACCATCGCCTCCAACCCCGGTCGCAAGAAGGCGATATCCGCTGGCCGCACGCGTGCTTCCACGAGCAAGCTGTCCTCCAAAGGTACGATCTCCACGAGATCCATGCCCGGCTGGACGACGCCGCCAATCGTATTGACCTTCACCTGCTTGATCGTCCCTGACAGCGGCGCGCGTACAGTGGTTCGGGCGAGACGATCCTCCAAAGCCACTTTCGAAGCGCTGACAATGGACTGTTCCGCGCGAGCCTCGCTCAACTCGCGACTCGCCGCCGCCTGAAACTCCGCCGTCATTTGCTCGGCCTTACGACGGACCTCGCCGAGAGCCGCCTGTAGACGCGGCATGCTCAAGTGGGCGGCGTCGAGCTCACCCTTCAAATCGTTGGCCTGCCGTTCGAGCCGGATGAGCTGGACTTTGGGAAACACATTCTGATCCGCGGCCTGACGTGTGATCGCCAGCTCCTGTTGCACGAGATCGTAGCTGTGCGCGAGTTGGGCGGCACGAGCCTGCATCTCCGCCAGTTCCTGCGTCCGCTGCTCCAATTGGCGTTCAAGCACAGCGAGACCGGCCCGGAGATCGCGTCGACGCGAGTCGAACACCTCTCGCTCGTGCACAACCAATTCCGCTTTATCTCGCTGCAGATCCAACGGCGGCACGAACTCACGATGCGCAGCTTCCGCCTCGAGGCGTGCAATGCGTGCTCGCAATGCGTCGTCTTTGGCTGCGCTCTCCTGGTACGAAGAAGAAAACCGCGTGTCGTCGATCCGCATGAGCGGCTGACCCTTGCGCACGATCTGACCCGGCTCGACCAGGATCTCGGCAATGATGCCGCCCTCCAAATTCTGCACCACTTGGACTTTGCTCGACGGAATCACGTGGCCCTGCCCGAGAGTGACTTCGTCGAGCTCCGCCCGGCTGGCCCAGATGAGCGCAACCAACAGAAACGCGAGCGTGCTCCACAGAATCCAATGCGCGAGAGGACGCGCACCGTGCAGCATGACGGCGTTCGTGTCCGTCATGAACTCACTGTCGTCCGCCTTCGGCCGAAACAACTCGCGAACGCGCGTTAGCATCTGACTTTTCCTCCAGCCAGCGCAGCGAGCACCCGATCCCGAGGTCCGTCCGCAGCGATGCGGCCCGCTTCGATCACGATGACCCGGTCGACGAGAGACAACAACGAAGCTCGGTGCGTGATCAGCACCAGCGTCCGCCCGTCGATCTGTTCGGCCAGCCTGGCTTTGAAGTGTTCCTCGGTGCGATTGTCCATCGCGTTGCTTGGCTCATCGAGCAGCAAAATGGGCGGCTGAAGCAGATAAGCGCGAGCAATTGCAATAGCCTGGCGCTGACCGCCAGACACAGCCTCGCCGCGTTCGCCGACGGGCATCGCGAACCCGCGCGGATGTAGATTGACGAATTCGGTCACGCCAGCTTGCTCGGCGGCTCGCAGCACCGCTGTGTCTTCGATGCGAGGCGCCCCGAGCACGATGTTGTCGCGGACTGAACCGTAGAACAGCACGATGTCCTGGGGCACATAGCCCACATCTCGTCGCAGTTCCACCGGATCGATCTGTCGCGACTCGATGTCGTCGATCAGGATGCTGCCGGAGGTCGGGGTATGCAGACCCAGTATCAGCTTTTCGATGGTGGTCTTACCGGAGCCGATCCTTCCGATCAGCGCCACCCGTTCGCCCGGCGCAATCCGAAAGCTGAGGTTTGAAAGGACAGCGGAATCCTGTCCCGGATATTTGAAGGTGACGTCCCGAAACTCCACCGCACCTTGCAATCGAGGACGGCTCACGAACTCATGAGCCGCTGGGCGCTCATCGGGCAGGCTCATGATCCTGTCGATTGAGGCGAGCGCAGTTCGCGCATGGTGATAGCGCGTCAGCAGACCAGCGATCTGGGATAAGGGTGTTAGCACGCGTCCGACCAGCAGCGTGCACGCAATGAGGCCGCCGACCGTGAGCTGCTCGGCAGCGATGAGGTGCACGCCCCACACCACGACCGCGACGTACGCCAGTTGCTGAACAAACGTCGAGAAGTTGATCACCGTGTTCGAGAGCAAGCGCGTGCGCAGGCTTAGTTTCGCGAGCTGCCCGATGGCTTGTTCCCAGCGCCGCTGCGCGGGCCCTTCGGCTCGCTGGCTCTTGATGGTTTCCAGGCCCGACAGAGTTTCGACCAACGTGGCCTGCCGCTGAGCGGCGTGACGGAAGCTCTCCTGAATGGAGCGCGATAAGGGCCGTTGCAACGCCAGTCCGAAACCTACGATGAGCGGGAAGGCGATCAAAGGAACCCACGCAATCGGCCCGCCGAGCCACGCCATTGCCATGATGAAGAGCAGCGCGAAGGGGAGGTCGACCAGCGTCGTGATCGTCGCCGAAGTGACGAACTCGCGTAACGACTCGAACTCCTGCACGTTGTTTGCAAACGCACCCACGGACGCCGGCCGGTCCGCCATCCGGATGCCGAGCACTTTGCCGAACAGATTCACGGACAAGGTCACATCGACCCGCTTGCCCGCGACGTCGATGAAGTATGTCCGCAGGGTGCGCATGAGCAGATCGAATCCAAACACGAGAGCCACGCCGATGGTGAGCACCCAAAGCGTTTCGATGGCGAGATTCGGCACCACGCGGTCGTAGACGTTCATGGTGAAGAACGGCGTGACGAGCGCGAACAGGTTGATCAGCAACGAGGCGATCAGAACCTCCCCATAGATCGGCCAGCATTGGGCGATGGCGCTCCAGAACCAGTGCTTCGGCCGCGGCATGGCGCACTGTTCGCTGCGCGCGTCGAGCTTGACCTGCGGGCGGACGAAAATGACATCGCCCGAGTAGCACGAGCGAAGATCATCGATCGTGGCCTCCCGGACACCACCCGACTCGGGCTGCAGCAGTTGCACGCCGCCGACGGCGTCCTTGGCGATGAGCACGCAAGCCTGTCGATCGGTGAGTAGGAGAACCGCCGGCAGCACCAGCGACGAGATTTCATCGAGCGGACGACGCATGATCTGCGCAGACAACCCGGCGCGTGCCGCGGCACGTACAAACAACTCGGGCGTCAGCCCGTGCTCAGGGATCGGCAGGCCGGCAGCCAGCGACTCGGCCGGCCACGGTTTGCCGAGGAATCCCGTGACGTGAACGAGAGATTCCAACAACGGATCGCACACGCGACGCGCAGTCGGTGAGATTTCCCAAACATCGGCAACAGCGGCGGCTTGCATGCGCGCGACATTAGGTCACTGAAACAGCGGGTTCCGCGCGGTCAGTCACGCTCGGGGCCGGCACTTAGTGTGACTGCCGTCATGAGATCGCGCTTCCGGCGTTTGTCTGATGCCGGAATTGAGCGCCGATCCGATGAGCGTCGCGGATGCGATGTCACGTGTCGTTTACGGCCCAACACTGAGTGATGTTTGTGTTGGTCGAGAGCCAACGAAACGAGTCGCTCAAATGCATGTCGCGACGCACGCAATCTCGATAGTTCAACTATTTGTCCGCTCGCTTCAACAGCTTAGAAATATTTCGAGGGCGGCTGGCACGGTTGGCACGAGCGCTGCAATCTCTTGGGCAAGCGCAACGCAAAGCGCTTTGACCGAAACCACCAACACTGACGGAGTTACTTGAATGAACACTTTGCAGATCAACGACCTCGAGCTCTCTGAAGCCCTGGATCGCGAGTCGATGGCCGCGCTGGCCGGCGGTAACGCTTATCACCAGACGGGCGCCACTTACTACAACGGCGCATGGAGCGGCTACACGTTGATGTCGGCGCAGTACCAGTACACGACGATTCACGACGGCTACTGGGCCCGCAAGTACTCCGAGACCTGGCGCCGTACCCGCGTCCAGACGGAATACAGCTACTGGGATCACTTCGTCCGCATCTGAGCTCGAGCTCAGCGCAAGCGGAGGCCTACGACAGGCCTCCGCTTTTTTTATTTCTAATCTGATGATGCTTTGCGATCACGCACTGACTAGCCCATGAGTGCCATTGCTTAGTCATCGGTCGCGGCGAGTAAATGCGCGTGGTTCGTCGCCTTGAATGTTGCGGTAGCGAGGGGTATATGCTCCATCGATCCGATTGCGAGTGGCTTGCGCCGATGCGCAGTCGGTTGTCATTTGCTGCGGTCGCAGCCTCGGGGAGCACGCGCGTTTCGTGGGGAGCGCGCCGCAGTCCTATGTATCTCACATCCGCCTCCGTTCGACGTTCTTGGGGAGTACCGCGATGACCACATTCGCCGTGCGCTTCCAGCGCTCGTTCCTCGCCATTTGTGTCGGCTCTCTGGTGGTCATCGGCGGCGGCCCGCTGGCGCGCTCGACGAACTCGGAGAAGGAGGAACGCAGCCGTATCGCCGCGGCGAATCTCGAAGACGCCATCGTGGTGGACTGCCAGCTGCCCGGCAAACTGCAAAAGCTCGGAGGAATGCGGTCGTATCTGACGCCCGGCCGGCTCGTGCGGCTGTCCGCGGTGGACTGCCGAGCACGCGGCGGCGAGTACACGATCGGCGATCTTTCCAGCGGCACACTTTCCATTCAACGCTGGCTGCCGCTGGCTGAGTCCGGCGAAGCCGAGGCGCAGTACTACGTCGCTCGTATCTATGCGAACGGCATGGGCGGTATCGGGACCGATCATGCGCTCGCGGCCAAGTGGTATCAGCGCGCGGCGGATCAGAATTACTCCGCGGCGATCCAGGAGTTGGGATATCTCTACGAACAGGGCCTGGGCGTACAGAAAGATCCGAAGCTCGCGCTCAACCTGCAACGCAAAGCAGCGGGTCTCGGTGACGAGCTCGACTACGCCTGGAAGATCACGGCCGCCGAGGAGGAAGGCGCGCGACAGGTCGCTGCCCTGAGCGAGCAACTCGACGCCTCGAACGCCGAGCTGGAAACGTTGCGAGCGCAGTTGGGCGACACGACGAACGCAGTTTTCGAGGCGCGCACCAAACTGGCCAAATCCGAATCCGCCGCACTCGATCTGCGCGAGCAATTGGCGGCCGCCAAGCAGTCCGGCGCCGTCGAAGGGGATGGATCGAAGATCGCTGAGTTGAATACCGCACTCAAGGCGAGGGAAGGTGAGCTGAGCGCCGCACGCAACAAAATGGAAGCGCTGACCGCGCAGCTCAACGGTCAACAGACGCAACTGGCGGAGCGCCTCGCGCAATCGCAAGCCTCCAGCATGGAATTGAATGAGCTGTTGGGCGAGGAGCGTGCAAAGACTCAGGCGCTGACAGCGCGTCTGGCTCAGGCAGACCAACGACTGCTGCGTTCTCAGCACGAGCTCAGCGAGTTGCGCACACAGTATCGCGCCGAGGTGGAGCAGTTGGTGGCGGAGCGCGAGGAGGTCGAGCGAGCCGCGGCCAAATCCAAAGATCAGACTGCGGCATTACTCGCTGCGCGTGAACGTGACCTGGAGCGACAGCGCCTGCGCATGGCCTCGCTCGAAAAGGCTCTCACCGATGCCAATCGCACTCAGATCGACGCCGCCAAGGCGTCCGCCAAGTCCGGCGCCGAGACGCAGGCGAGCGTGACCTCGCTGCGGTCTCAGTTGGAAGAACAGCGGAAACAGGTCAAGCAGCGTGAAGACGAGATCGCATCGCTACGCGCGTTGGCAGGTAAGGATCGCGCCGCGCTCATGCAAAAGTTCGACGAGCAACTGGCAGCCCGCACGCAGGAGCTGCAAGCCAAGCAGCGACGCTTGACTGCCTTGACCTCCGAGACGGAGACGCTGCGCAGTGAAGTCCAACGCTTGAATCAGCAGCGTGAGAAGGACATGGGGGGAGCGGCTGACGAGGCGGCGCGCGCCCGGGCTTCGCTGCGGATGGCGCAGCAGAAGCTCAGCGAACAGCGCGAGCGCCTCGATCAGCTGCAGACGGAGAAGGCCACCGAGGTGGCGGCGCTGGCTCAGGCACGAGATGAATTGCAGCGTCAGCTCAAGACCAATCGTCAGGCCAGCGAGATGCAGATCTCGTTCCTCAGAAAGGACCTCGAGGCCCGGCAGAAAGATATCGAATCCAAGGACAGTCAGATTGCCAGTCTGAGCGAGCGGCTGCAGGAGCAGTCGAAGCGTTTCGATGCGCTGGTCGCGCAGACGCTCTCCAGCGGCAGCCCGGCCAACAACGGCGCCGTGATGGCCAGCGCGCAGACGCCGGCGACCCAGGATGTCGGAAAGTTACGTTCAGTGGACAGTCGCCCCGCGAAGTTACAGCACTCGCTCGGTGAGCTTCGCAACAGCAGTAGTGGGAACTATCACGCGATCGTCATCGGCAACAGCCTCTATCACTACATGGAGTCGCTGGACACGCCGGCGAACGACGCGAAGGTCATCTCACAGCTCCTGACCGAACGCTATGGCTTCAAAGTGCGTCTGCTGCTCGACGCTACACGCGAGCAGATCATGGTGGCGTTGCATGACGCCAAGCGCACGCTGACGCCCGATGACAGTCTGCTCATTTATTACGCCGGGCATGGCGATGTGGACACCGCGTCGGGCCGCGCCTTCTGGCTGGGTGTCGAGGCGGACCGCGACACGCGCACCGGCTGGCTCGAAGCGGATCACATTCGCGCCAAGATCAAGGAAATGAGCGCGAAGCACGTGCTGCTGGTGGCGGATTCCTGCTTCTCCGGCGCCATCACTCATCCGAAGACGACCACGATCGGGCGTGGCTTGAACGAAACGCGTCTGCGCGTGCAATGGAATCGGCGGGCCCGCATGGTGCTGACATCCGGCGAAGTCACGCCGGTCGCGGACAGCGCCGGTGAGGCGACGCACTCCGTATTCGCGCGCTACTTCATTCAGATCCTGCGACAGAACGACAACGTCATGAGCGGCGAGATGCTGTCGCACGAGCTGAATGGCCGCATGCAGACGCAGCCGGTGCAAGTGGGCAAGAACGGTCAGCGACAGCGGCCGACCTACTCGACCTTGCAGGATGCGAATCACGATATCGGCGATTTCTTCTTCGTGCCTCTGGCCGAGCCGATGAAGGTCGCTGCGTTGAATTACTGACTCTTCGCTCCATCCGACAAAACCAGGGAGAAGCCGACAATGAAGATCCTCGCAAAAAAACTGGCGGCGTACTGCACGATCGCCGCAGCCGCCGCCTGTGCCACCGCGGCGCATGCGCAGACTGTGAGGCAGCAGGGCCCCTTGTCGGTTTTCGCCAACGACCCGCTCAGTAGTTCGAGCAATCTGCAGAAACAGGCAAGCTACGCGGTGCAGGGCATGTGCGGAGCGCTGGGCGCCGAAGGCGGATTGCGCCTGACCGGCGCCAAGCAGGACTTGTTCCTTCGCTGCAATGAGATGGTGGAAACGGCGCGCGTGTTTCAACAGTTGCCGGCGGTCACGGGCAGAAACCTGGGATATTCGGATCGCGAGCAACTGCTGGTGGCGGTTCAGCAAGTCTCGGGCGAAGAACTGGCGGCGCAAGGCTCGATGTCCACCCAGGTATCGTCGGGTCAGTTCTCGAATATTGGCGGCCGACTGACCGCGCTGAGAATGGGAAGCAACCGACAGCGGCTCGGCGGAGGCGCCTCGAGTGATGAAGAGTCCGCGACGAACGCCAGTCGCCTCGGCTGGTTCTTGGAGAGCAGCTATGGGTTCGGCGATCACGACCAGACGGCCTCCGAGGACGCGTTCGATTACGACGCCATGAGCTTCACCACAGGCACTGACTACAACTTCGGCTCGGCGGTAGTCGGCGTCGCCGTGGGCTATGACCGCTATCAGGCGGACTTCGATAGCGCGCTGTTCGTCAGCGGCGGCGACGTGGAAGTGGATGGCATCAGCGGCTCGTTGTTCGCTGGTTATTTTGGCGGTGGCTGGACGCTCAGCGGCATCGCCACGTACGGCTCGCTCGAATCCGATCTCACCAGGCACGTGATCTACGACAACGCCAACGCGGCCTGCGCTGGTTGCGGCGCGCGTCGCAGGCTGACGGGCAGCCCGGACGGTGACTACGTCGCACTCGGTTTGACGTTCGGTTACGAATTCAACCTCGGCGGCTGGGACATCACGCCGTCGGTGAGCGGGAGCTATCGCGATGTGGACATGGATGGCTTCAGTGAAACCGATATCGGCGGTGGCGGCCTGGCGCTGCGCTACGAAGACCAGACCATCGAGTCCAAACGATCCATCGTCGGCATCGCGATCTCGCGACCTATCAGTCGTAGCTTCGGCGTATTGGTGCCTAGCCTGCGGGGCGAGTGGCACCACGAGTTCGAGGACGACGTGCGTTCGGTTCGGGCCAAGTACGTGCTCGAGGATGCGCTGCTCACAGGCGCTTCGGGCGCACAGGATTTCGGATGCGCGATCTCGTGCTTCACGATGCTGACGGACCAGGCCGATGCCGACTATGCGATCGCGAGCGTCGGAGTTTCAGCTACGTTCCCGCGGCGGATCCAGTTTTATCTGTTCTACGAAGCGTTGCTGGGAGCTTCGAACCTCGACGGCAACTCCATCGCCGGCGGCGTCCGCGGACAGTTTTAATTCTGGTTGCGAGCCAGAGCATCCATCCGACAGATGCTCTGCTCGAGCCGGAACAGTTCCTGACTCGACGGCAGCACCTGTCGGCCGTAGCGGACCAGATCTAGCGCCTCGGTCACGCGCTGCTGACCCGACAGCATGCGCGCCCGCTCCGCATATAGATTCGCCACGTCCGTCTTGAGCTGCAGCGCCTGCTTGTCCGTGGGGTGGATCTGCAGGACGCCGTTGAGAATGTCATTAACGCTATTCGGCCCGTCGCTGAGAATGTACTTGAGATCGTCGATCCGCGTGGCCGGTGTGGCGTCGAGCATGTAGTCCCTGGCCAGGGCGAGGTGATCGTCGATCTCCCGCTGCTGTTCAGCTGTGGGCGGGGCCTGTGAACCCTCGGAATGGATGGGAGCCGGCTTCGGGATCTGGGCACACTGCAGGACTTCCATCGTCGAATCTTCCACCGCCACCCGATAGTAGCGGGCGCTGACAGCGACTGCCGCGACGGTGACGAGCACGCCGGCCACGGCGCCTGGAATCGCATACTTCTTCCACCGGCTCTGTGGCGCGAAACAGTTGATGAATTCGCTGACGGTGGGCGTGCGCTCTTCGCGAGTCAGCGCGAGCCCCTTCTTCAAGCCCTCCCATTGGGCGCGGCTCAGCGATTCGATCCGTTTCGGAGCGAGCTTGCGCTCGTGCGCGATCTTGGCGGATTGCCGGTCGAACGGATGTTGTCCACACAGCAACTCGTAGGTGACACACGCGAGCGCGTAGATGTCGTCACGTGGATCCGGGTCGGCCTGTTTCCACATCTCCAGCGATGCGTATGCCGGAGTCAGGCCGTGCAGCACCTGCGCCGGATCGAAAATGGTCTGCTCGCTGCGGGTATCGGTAGGGTGAATCAATCGGGCGATGCCGAAGTCGAGCACCTTCACCGTGCCGTCCTTGCAGATAAAGATGTTTCCTGGCTTCAGGTCGCAGTGAACGATGCGCTTCTGGTGTCCGTACTCGAGCGCCGCCGAGACGCCGCGAATGATGGGCAGCGCTTCGACCAGCGGCAGGCCGCCGTCGGCGCAACGCTCGTCGATGAAATCGTCGAGCGGGCGACCTTCGAGGTACTCCATGGTCATGAAGATGCGCGCACCGTCGCGATCGAAATCGTAGACCGTCACCACGTTGGGATGAGCGAGAGTGCTGGCGCGACGCGCTTCGCGCTGCAACGCCATAAACGATTCGGGGTGCGCGCTCACTTCCTTGTTCAACACTTTGAGTGCGATGAAAGGCTGGCGATCGTGTGCTTCCTCTCGCCGCCGGTCGCGAGCCTTGAAGACCTGGCCCATGCCGCCACTGCCGAGCTTCTCGACCAGCACGAACCGGTCTTTCACAACCATTTGGGGAACGAGCGTTTCGCACGAGACCTCGGGCGACTCATCGAACAGCGGCGGTTCCCGACGCACGGACTTGCGTGCGTGAGGCGTCTCACTACCAGGGGCGCCGGCTGAGGCGTATTCGGTCTTGAATTGCGCAGACCGTTTACCGCGGGCGAGCACTGTAGCCTTCGACGGCATCCCGGTGGGCTCGATCGACGTGGACGGCGGATCGAACAGATCTCTCAAAGTGAGCCAGACGGTCGCGGACAGCCGGCCTTCTTCGACGGTGTTCCTGAGCCAATGCGAGAGCGATTCGCGTTCGCGCGGATGTTGTAGGAGATAGGCGCGAAACACCGCTCGCAATTCATCCAGAGTGATGGCGCCGCCTATGAACCGTCCGAGTTGGGTGCTCAGCTCGTGCACGTCAGCCTGCTCGTGTGCAGTGTGCTATCGGAATATCGTGAGAGCAGTGTAACAAAAATGAAAGTGGCCAAATGCGCCGGCGCATCGTGGATCTTGCAACGCAATCAAACAAATCTCGTGCAAGTCTCACCGACACATAAAGTGAGTGTGCAACTAAATCGAATGACCAGTGGTGACGGGCTGCGAGGCTCGCTATGCTGCTCACCTCACACGCGATGGCCGTTCTCATCGGGCCATCACAATCATCGACGACGAACCGAAGGGACTCGGTGAATGGGGTACCGACCGTGAACCACCGTGGTCCGCTCGATCGCGTCGAATGGATTCGATGGCCGACACTTGCCGCTTTCGCCCTGGCTCTCGTGCTGGCGGGCTGCGGCACCATCCAGGGGCCCGCGTATCAGCGGCCCGACACTCCGGACAAACCGCAGTGGTCGCAGCTCGAAGGCCGGGAGCTGAGCACGTCGGAAGTCATTCAACCGGACTGGTGGCATGGCTTCGGCGATCCTTATCTGATCCAGCTCATTCAACGCGCCATCGATCAAGGCCTCGACATGCGGATCGCGGCGCTGCGCCTGGACAAAGCCGGCATCCAGCTCGGCAAGGATCGGTTCAGCGCAACGCCCAAGGTGTCCGCATCGCCGGCCGACAGCATCGAGCGCGGCAAAAGTAACAACCAGAAATCCGCGACCACTCGTGAGACCGAATCGTTGGGCGCCAGCCTGAGCTGGGAGCTGGATCTTTGGGGAAAGATCCGCAAGGACATGCAGGCCGCCGACGCGCGCTATCGGGCCACTGAGATGGACTGGCGTGGCACGCAGCTCACGCTGATCGCGAGCGTGGCCGAACGTTACTTCCAGATCCGTCAGTTCGACGAGCAGATCGCACAGCAGATCGCTTCGAAGCAGCAGGCCGAGCAGCTGCTCGGCATCTATCAGGCGCAGCACCAGGAAGGCATGGTGCCAGAGACCAAGATCCGCTCGCAGAAGGCCGAGATCAACGGTCTGCAGAATCGTTTGATCGACTTGCAGCGCGGCCGCACCGAGTCGGAACTGAAGCTTGCAACGCTGCTCGGCGTGCCCGCGGGCGAGTTGTCCGTGCCGGTCGGCACCTTGCGCGGCAGTGTGCGAATCATAGAAATGCCGGAGGTGTTGCCCGCCGATGTTCTGTCCCGGCGGCCCGACGTGCTCAGAGCCGAATACAGCGTGCTCCAGGCGCATCACCTCGTGGGCAAGGCTCGCCTGGCCCGACTGCCGACGTTCTCGCTCACGGGCGCCGCGAAGACGGGGACGAGTTTTGTTTCGACCGTGATCAATACCTGGACCTTCGGCCTGGCCGCATCGTGGGCGGGCTTGTTCGATCGAGACCTGGCGATCGACGTGAAGCTCAACGAAGCGGACGTGCGCATCGCCCGGGAGGAATATCGTAAGACCGTGCTGGGCGCCTATGAGGAAGTCGAGATCGCGCTGTTGAATCTGAATGCGCGTCGGCAGCAGATCAAGGAGCTCGAAGCTCAAGTCGCCGATCTGCAGGTCGTGCGCAACGTGCAGGATGCCCGTCTGCGTGAAGGGCTGGTGTCGCAGCTCGAAGTGTTCGATACGGAACGGACCCTGCTCGGCGCGCAGCAGGAGATTCTCTCGATGTATCAGCTGGTGCTCACCGACACCGTCACGCTCTACAAGGCTTTGGGCGGCGGCTGGGAGTCGGCGCGGCCCGGCGCGGAACCCAAAGTGACAGTTTCCAAGAGCGCGAAGTGAGCGCGCCCCTGCGGTCCCCTCATGACGGTTCGATCATGAAAGTCATTCTGAAGCCCATTTCCCACCCCAGTGTGGGTGAGATCGACATCGTTGACGATCTGTTTGCGATCGGTCGAAACGAGGAGCCGTTTGCCTCCAGGCTGGGCGATGCGGCGGAAAACCTTTCGCGGCGTCACGCGCGCGTGTTTCAGGAGGGCGGCAAGATCTTTGTCGCCGACCTCGGCAGCCGCAACGGCACTCGCGTCAACGAGCGGGAGCTGAAGCAGAACGTCGCCACTTCTCTGAAGAACAACGATCGCATCACCTTTGGCGACGCCGTGGAGTTCGAGGTGGAGATCCGGGCCGCCACTGAAAAGACCTTCGATAAGGCGCCGGCGATTCGTCTCACGCTCGTGCCGGAGGATCCGGCCACCGGTCTGGACGCGATCGTTATCGACAGCTTTCCATTCCTGGTCTCGCGCAACGAAGGAGAGTTCGAGCTGTACAAGGAGCGCTTGCCGGCCGCATGGCGCAGGCTATCGCGGCGGCATGCCGTGATCGCGCTGAAAGGCGGACGAGTCAGTGTCGAAGATCTCGGCAGCTCCAACGGAACCTTCGTCTCGGGAGAGAAGCTCGATGAGCGGGCGCGTCAGATTTCGGAGGGCGACGTCGTCGCTTTCGGCGATCCGCAGTTTGCTTATAAGGCTCACATCGAGACCTTGCATGAGCCCACTCAATTCGCCGGGACGGTGTTGCGTCGGCCCGACCCACAGCTTTCACCAGGCGTCGAGCAGCCGTCCGTCGTTGCAGATGAAGCGGAAGTCATAGAACCACCCGAGCAGGCGGCGGCGGTTGAGCGGCCCGCGAGCGTCGATGCGCGCGCTGGCGCGAATCGCACACGTTTCGTCAGCTCGGCGGATTCGTTCATCAATGTTTTCTGTGCGGACGATGAGATCGTGGAAGGAACCGGCGCTGAGAACGGCGCGGCGCGGACCTTGGAGGTGCAACAGCTGAGAGCGCCCACCACGGGGCTTCGCAAATTCCAGCTCATCCTCAGACAGGTGGGGCGTGCACTTGGCGCGGATGGATCTGCCGCGCGTCGTATCGCCTGGGGCGCGGCCGGTGTGCTCGGTGCCGTCGTGGTCGCTGCCGCGATCACTTATTTGATCGGTATGGATCGCCGCGGAATCAAGGACCTGCTCGAGGAAGGGCAATACAGCGAGAGCGCCAAAGTGGCGAACCGCTACCTCGAGCGCAATGCTGACGATCACCAGGCCAGCGCGTGGGCTGAAGAGGCGCTCACCAAGGCGATCGTGCCGTTCTGGGTGAGCTACATGGAGCAGGGCCGTTTCGAGGATGCCGAGCGGTATCTGGCGACCCAGCGCAAGCAATATCCTTTCATTCCACGCGGCCTGCAGATGATCGACACGCTCTCATGGGCGGGCAGAGTGGAAGCGCACTTCGCGGAGCGCGGCGGTGCGAATTCGCCGATCATTCTGTTCCGGCATGAAACGCCGATCCGCACGTTGGTCGACGAGTGGCGCGCGAACAGCTTCAGGCATCAGCAGATCATGGACCAGATCGTCACGCGCGAACCGAAGTTTGAAGGCATACACACGCGAGTTTTCAGCAGCCTGACCAGTCTGCGCAGCGACAACGCGACCTACGTCAAGGCGATCGAACAACTGCAGACGGCCATCGAGGCGGCGCTGAAGCGCGACGACCGCGCGGCCATCGCCAAGCTGATCAACGAATTCACCGCCAATTATCCGCGCGTCGCCGGCGTCGATGTGCTGCGCGAAGATCTGGCGCGCTACGACACTCTGAATCAGCTCGTTCGACAGAAGGAGCTGTTGCAGCTGGTGCATCTGAGCCGGACCGCGCAGTTCCGAACGCCCATCTTCGCGAACTACGTCGATGGCTGGCTGGAGAAACAGTTGCCGCCTGCCGAGATCATTGCCAAGTACGCGGAAGCGTCTGTCGCCTGGAACGCCGGCAAGCACGATCAAGCCATCGCCACTCTGGAGTCGGTCAAGTCCGGTCCTTGGGGAGAAGTGGCGACCCGGCAGATCGCGCGCTACCAGAAGATCGGCGCCGACTACAGCGCTCTGCGGGCCGCCAAGGGCAGCGATGGCTATTACGACCGCCTGCTGGTGATGTGGTCGGAGCTGCGTCCGAACGAAGACGAACATTTGATTCGCGCGCTCGAGCCGGATTTCGTCGCCCACCGGGATCAAGTGCTGCCGCGACTGAACAAGTCACTGGAGCGGGTGCGCGGTTACTGGTCTGAATACCAGACTGCTGGCGGCATCACTGGGGTGACTCGCGTGGAAGAGCGCGTAACGCCGCGATTCTCCGGTCAAGCAAAACGCCTTTCCAGCGCGTATCGCGAGATCAGCACCGGCGCGCGAACTTATCGTCTGTTGCAAATCACGCCGCCCCCGGAGTGGCAGACGTTGCAGCAGGAAGTCGTCGACGAGGTGCAACGCCAGCGGCGCTGGCTGCAGGACCTCGACATCGTTCTGGAGCCAGTGCTGCTGCACGCGAAACTGGATCTGCTGCCCGAAGTCTCGGAGCAATCGCTATGGGTACAGTCTACTACCGATCAAAGAAAGGACTGAATCGCTTCCTCCAGGACCATGGTCCGGAGGGCGTCGCGATTCTGGCGGATCAACCCTCGAGGCTGATTCGCATGACCATCATGGTGCTGTTCGGGCTGCTGGTCGCGGCAGTGCTCTGGTCCTTCTATGGCAGAGCCGACGTGGTCGTGCAGAGCCAGGGCGTGGTGAAGCCCGAGCTGGAGCAACAGGGGGTGTATCTGCCGCTCAAGGGTGAGCTCGTCAACATGTATGTGACGGAAGGAATGCCCGTCGAGCAGGGCGACGTGGTGGCGCGGATCAATTCTCCCAACGCCATCGAGCTGGCCGGGCAAGCGTCGCAGGCGAAGGTGCATCTAGCCGCGGCGGAGCGCGGCAGAGAAATGTTTCCAGTCAAGAAGAAAGCGATGCAAAAAGAAATCGAGGCGCTCAAGGCCAAGATCGCCGCCGAAGAGCGCGATCATCGCTGGCGCGTCGCCGAGAGCATCGCGAAACTTTCCGAGGAGCAGCAGCTCAAGCTGGACAAAGCCCGCGCCAAGCTGGCCAAGGCCGGCGCCGAGCGCGATCAGGCGCAGCGCGTGGTGGACCAGCACGAACGTTTGTTCAATTCGCCCGGCAACGGCGGCCTGTCGCGGGACCAGGTGGAAGAGAAGCGCAATCTGCTGCGGGAAAAGACCCTGGATTACAAACTCGCCGAGGGCGAGCTCGGCGAGTTCGAAGTGACGTTGATGCAGGAGTACGACAAGAGGAAAGCGGAGCTGCAGAAGAAGTCACAGGAACTGCTCGCGAGCCAGGCTCAGTACGAGACCGCGATGGTGCGCCTCGTGCAAGAGGAGGAGCAGGCGGAGACCGAGTTCCGGCTGGCGCGATCCAAGGCGAGGTCGGCGTCGCGAGTGAGCTACGAGGACATCGACGAAGACAACTTCATGCGAGTCCGTGCGCCCGTCGATGGAGTGGTCACCTCGGTGACCTTCACCGATGTCGGCGCGCAGGTCGATGAAAAGACCCCCGTTGCACTCATCGCGCCCAAGGGATCGAGAAAGGTGCTCGAAATCGAGATCCACGAGCGCGACCGCGCGTTCCTGCAACCCGGCATGCCGGTGCGGGTCAAGGTGAATGCGTTCCCGTTTCAACGTTACGGTGTCTTGAACGGCGAGCTGGAGCACATCGCGCCCGCCTCGACCACCAATCGCGACACCAAGCAGATCGTCTACAAGGCGCGGGTCGGGCTCGAGCGGGATCACTTCGTGGTCAACGACGTGCCCGCTCCGGTCCGCTACGGCATGGCCGTCAAGGTCGAGATCGTGGTCGACCATCGTCGCCTGATCGATCTGGCGCTGGACCCGTTGAGAAACACTGTCGGATGACCCTCATGAAAGAACTCCGCTCGCTGGCCGATGACGCCGTGGTCGAATTCCTCGGCACGGTCGAAATGTTCTCCGCATTCACTGCCGCCGATTTGCAGCAGTTGGCCACGTATGCGGATTCGCACTGGTATGAATTCGGCGAGCCCGTCTTCGAGGCGGGACAGAAGAACGCCGGAGTGTATGTGGTGCGGTCCGGCAGCGTTCGGTTGTTCAGTGAAGACAGCGGCAAGGAAGTCAGTCAGGGCGTTCGCAAGGCCGGCGACGTGCTCGCCGAAATTGGAGCGCTACGCGAACACGTGCATGAATCCTCGGCACGCGCCTCCGCCAAGACCGAAATACTGTTTATATCGCGCGAGGCCATCGCGCCGGTGCTGGCCAACAACAAAGATGCAGCCGCGTTTCTGACGAGCTACACGGCGATACGCATGGCAGGCGGCGTGGTCAGCCGTCTGTTCGATCTCAAGGGCAAGGTCGAGCAGGCCGAGTTGGCGCAGTTGGTGCGCAGTCTCGGCGTCAAACGCGTGGAAGCGGGCGCCACGATACTCACGCAAGGATCTGCTGAAGACCGCCGGCTGTATGTCGTGCGCCAAGGCAAGGTGAGGATCACTCGCGAGGAAGAAGGCACTCAATATTCGATCGGCACTGCTCGCCAAGGCGAATTCTTCGGTGAGTTCGCGGCGCTCAATCCAGGCGAGCAGCCGGCATCGGTCATCGCCGAAACGGATGCGGTGCTGCTGGTCATTCCCACCGATACGTTGCGCTTGCTCCTGGATCGCAAACCACAGATCAAAGAGTTCCTCGAATCCAGGATCAAGACCGCTGAGCGCGAGCTGGAGCGGCAAAAGCAGCTCGCCGAGCGCAGAGGGCGGCGTTTGCTGATCGACCTGGCGGGTCGTGGGGGCGTGGGAGAGAAGGTCCTGCCACGCTTCGAACTGGTGGAACAAGCGGAAGAAGCCGACTGCGGCGCCGCCTGCCTCGCCATGATCAGCAAACACTATGGCATCGCCATCACACTCGGCAAATTGCGCGAGATGGCCAATGTCACGACCGAGGGAGCGACGCTCGACAGCCTCGCTCGTGTGGGCGAGTCGCTTGGGTTCACGGCGCGCGGCATGAAGTGCACGTATGAATCCATGCTTGGATTCGAGCTGCCGTTCATCGCGCATTGGGAGGGATACCACTACATCGTGGTGTATGGCGTGTCGAAGCAGCACGTGTGGGTGGCCGACCCGGCGCGGGGCTTCGCAAAGATGGACGCGGCGGACTTCGAGAGAGGTTGGACGGGGACCTGTCTGGTGTTCACGCCGGGCGCCGATTTTTCCCAGGCGCGCGTCGGCCAATCTCCTTGGTTGAGATTCGTGGGCTATCTGGCGCCATTCAAGAGCGTGCTCGGTTACGTGGCGATGGCCACTTTGGTCATCGAGCTGTTGGGCGTCGCGCCGCCCATCATCGTGCAGAACATCCTGGATCGGGTGGTGGTCCACAACAATCTCAATCTGCTGCACGTGCTGATCGTCGGGCTCATCATCATTCATTTGTTCACGCGTCTGACGACGCTGATGCGCGGCTTCCTGGCCAATTACATCCGGCGCAATCTCGACTTCGAGATGATTTCGCAGTTCTTCCGGCACACGCTGTCGCTGCCGCTGGATTTTTTCAACAAACGGCGGACCGGAGACATTTTCGCGCGCTTCCAGGAAAACATGAAGGTGCGCAATTTCCTCACCGAGTCGACCGTCAGCACGCTCTTAAACGCGCTGATGGCGTTCATCTACTTCTTCGTGATGTTCCTGTACAGCGTCAAGCTCACCTTGCTGCTGATCGCCTTCATGGTTCCGATCGGCGTGCTCACGGTGATGGTGACGCCGAGAATCAAACAATACGCACGCCGCGCCTTCGAGACATCCACCGACGCCGAGTCGGTGCTGATGGAGACGCTGAGCGGCGCCGAGACCGTGAAGGCCATGGGAATCGAGCGCTCGATGCGCATGCGTTGGGAAGGCCGCTACGCCAAAGCACTGGACGTGCAGTATCGGGCGCAACGCTTCGATTTGCTGGTGGGGTTCACGGGGCAGATGCTCAGCGCCGCGAGCTCCGTCGTGATTCTCTGGATCGGCGCCAGCATGGTGGTGAGCGGAGATTTGAGCATCGGCCAATTGATCGCGTTCACCATGTTGATGGGCAGCGCCACGGCGCCAGTCATGGGGTTGATCGGTCTGTGGGATCAGTTGCAGGAGACGGGCGTCGCGATGGAACGCCTGGGCGACGTGCTGGATCTCGAGCCGGAGCAGAAGCCGCAGGAGATCGAATCGCGCATCATGCTCCCCAATCTCAAGGGCGACATCCGCTTCGACAACGTGTTCTTCCGTTATGGCGGCAACGACAACCGCTTCGTGCTGGAGAGTCTGCGTTTCGCCATCGAGCCCGGTCAGCTGGTCGCCATCGTCGGCCAGAGCGGCTCCGGCAAGACCACGCTCGCCAAGCTGATCGCGGGCTTCTACGGGCCGACCGAGGGCACGATCTACGTCGACGGCTACGACATGAAGCTGGTGGAAAAAGAGTACTACCGCGCGCAGCTCGGCTATGTGATGCAGAACAATCTGCTGTTTTCGGGCACCGTCGCCGACAACATCGCGGCCGGTGAGGAGAATCCCGATCGTCGCCGCGTGGTCGAGGTGGCGAAGATGGCCGATGCGCACAATTTCATCAGCGCCATGCCGCTCGGCTACGAGCAGATCGTCGGTGAGCGAGGCATGGGCCTGTCAGGCGGACAGGCGCAGCGCCTGTGCATCGCCAGAGCGCTGTATCACGATCCGCGCGTGCTGATTCTGGACGAGGCGACGTCGGCGCTCGACAGTCAATCCGAAAGTAACATTCTCCGGAACATGCAGGACGTGCTGAAGGGGCGCACCTCCATCGTGATCGCCCATCGACTCAGCACGATCATGAACGCGGACAAGATTCTGGTGCTCTACAACGGCAGTCTGGTCGAGGAGGGCGTGCACGCCGAGCTGATCGAGCGTAGAGGCATGTATCACCAGCTGGTGCAGAAGCAGATGATGAGTGCAGCGTGAGGCGGCTTCGTTTTTTTTTTGTAGCGTGAATACAAAAAGGCGGAGGTCCTTTCGGACCTCCGCCTTGCGCCGAGCGTGAGCTCAGATGCGGACGAAGTGATTCCAGTAGCTGTACTCGGTCTGGACGCGGGTACGGCGCCAGGTCTCAGAGTACTTGCGGGCCCAGTAGCCGTCGTGAATCGTCGTGTACTGGTACTGCGCCGACATCAGCGTGTAGCCGCTCCACGCGCCGTTGTAGTAAGCGAGGCCGGTCAGGTGATAGGGGCCAGCGCCGGCCAGTTCGCCCATCGAGGCGCGATCGAGGGCTTCAGAGCAGGAGAGGTCGTTGAGGCTCAAAGTGTTCATGCTAGTGACTCCGTAAGTAGTAGAGGTTGCCGTCAAAAGCGCTTTGCGTCGCGCTTGACCACAGAATTGCAGGCGCCGTGCCAGCCGTGCCAGAGGCGGGAAAAACGTCGTTAAGTTGCTGAAGCAATGGAACAAATAGTTTGAGGGCCGAAACAGCGTGCGACGCGGCACGCGTCCGATGCACGCAGCGTTGTCGGGTCGCGACCAACAGGAAGTTGGCACGACGCCGTCATATGGGGAGACACCGATGAGCAAACTCATCATCGCGGATCTGGAACACAGCATCGAGCTCGATCGCGAGGCGATGCGCGTGATCATAGGGCTCGGCACACGCAAACTCTGGCCGAGCCAATCGACTGCATTCTTTCTGTTGCACACAAAACAGAGCGCCACTGGCGCACGCGCCGCGGCGAATCGCTGGTCTGCTTATCTTCGGCCGCTGCCGAGCGAACCTTTGCAACCTCACATGCACTTTAGACGGCCTGGACGAACGCGCTCGGACGGATCACAGTAACGACGTTCGCGATCGATGTTTGTTTTGAGTATTTATTTTTCGGGGAGTGTTCGTCATGACCAATCTCATTCGCATCAATGACGAAATCATCAGCTCCGACAGCTTCGTCAAGCTGCTGAAGTTGAGCGGCCGGTTCGACGCCCTCATCGATGAAATCGTGCAGGAAAAACTGGCCGTGCATTCGGCGAAGCGGCACGGCATCCGGCTCACGCCCGAGTCGGTGCAGCAGCGCGCGGATCAGATGCGCCGCGTGAACGGGCTGCATCGCGCGGTGGACATGAAGCGCTATCTGGACGGCATGAAGGTCACGCCCGAAGAGTACGAGATCTATGTGACCGAGACGCTGTGCTTCGAAAAGATGATGGAACAGGTGGTGACCGACGACAAGGTGGAACAGTTCTTCCGCCTGAACTCGCCGCAGTTCGACAGCATCGACGTGAGCCACATCGTCGTGGACTCCGAAGGCGAGGCCAAGGAGATCATGGCGATTCTCAGCGACGAGCCTGAGCAATTCGAAGGGCTGGCGCGCGAGCATTCGATTGCCGATACACGCGGCCACGGCGGGCATATCGGCAGCGTGCTGCGCGGAGCAATGCGCGGCGACGTGGAGGCCAAGGTGTTCCATGCGCAGAAGGGCGAGATTCTCGGGCCGTTCGCATCGCCGGATGGCACGTGCTTCGAGATCTTCATGATCAACGACAAGCGGCCGGCTACGTTGGACGAAGACACCAAGACGGAGATCCGCCGCCTGCTGAGAGAGCAGTGGCTGGCGGCTCAGGCCAGTGAGCACCGGCTCGAGATCATGTGATTCGACTTCATCTCAATGGGGCCTGGCCGCGATGAAAACCGTCGACTTGCAGCCGGAGGCGACGATCTCGTACGCGGCCTTGTTGGAAAAGATCGAGATTCTGCGTTCCACGTTGCGTTGGGCGCAGAGTCTCGACCGGCCGCAGATCAATAAGCTGCTGAACCAGTGCACGACGCTGCGTGAAGAGGTGCTGCGCCTGTCGCACACGGAACGCTTCGTCAAAGCCAGTGCCTCCACGCCACGAAATCAGAGCGTCGCGCAGCGGCGGCACGCACTTCTGGAGAGAGACTTTCAATTCGAAGGCGTGTTTGGCGACAGCCCACGACTGATCGAGTCACTCGAGATCGCGGAGAAGGCCGCACGCACGGATCTGCCAGTGCTCATCGATGGCGAGAGCGGCACCGGCAAGGAGCTCATGGCCAAAGTCATTCACGCGAACGGCAACCGTGCGGAGCGCCCGTACATCACGGTGAACTGCGGAGCGATTCCCGAGAACCTGCTCGAATCCGAACTGTTCGGCCACAAGCGGGGCGCATTCACGGGCGCAAACGCCGATCGGGCCGGCAAGTTCGAGGCTGCGAATGGCGGCACGATCTTTCTGGATGAGATCGGCGAGCTGCCGCTCATCGGGCAAGTGAAGCTGCTGCGAGTTCTGCAGTCGAACGAGATTCAGCGAGTGGGCTCGGACCAGGTCATCAGCGTCGATGCGCGCATCGTCGCGGCGACCAACAAGAACCTGCTGGAGATGTGCAAGGCGGGCGCCTTCCGCGAAGATCTTTATTATCGGCTCAGCATCATCCAGATCACGTTGCCGGCGCTGCGCGACCGGCGCGATGAAGTTCCGCTCTTGATCGAGTATCTCGCGAGCGAGGCAGCGGCGCGGCTGCAGCGGCAGCCGGTGAAATTGTCGCGACGGCTGACGACCTTCCTCAGCGGTTACGATTACCCGGGTAACATTCGCGAACTGCGTAATATCATTTTTCGGATTTCATGCCTGGCCGCCGATACCGCGGACCTGGAGCATCTGCCGGAGAATGTGCGTTCCAGAGTTCCGGAACGCACCTCGCAGGCGGAGGCGGACACGGCCACCTCGCTCAACGACGCCAAGCGCAAGGCAAGCGACGAGGCCGAGCGCAGCTATCTGCAGGAGTGCCTGGCGAAGGCGAACTTCAGCGTGACCAATCTTGCGCGCAACATCGGAATGAATCGCAGCCATGTGCAAACCTTGCTGAAGAAGCATGGGCTCAGCGCCCGGCAGGCCGCTGCCAAGGCGCGCTCGGATGGCGCGTCGTCGACGAGTGCGACCTAGGCGGGCGCGCGCTTCGGCCCTGTATAGCGCAGAACCCACAGCCCTTGGTTCTTGTCGGTGATGTAGATGTTGCCTCGCCGATCGACCAGCACGTCTTCGGTCTGCGTCACCAGTGGTCCTTGTGGCATCGGTCCGAGTCGCTTGGTCGGATCGGGCGGCATGAACCAACCGACTTCGCGTGGCAGGCGTGCATGTGAGACGTCGTAGATGCGCAGGCCCGCGTTGAAGTGCGCCATATAAAAGAGATCGCCTTGCTTCTGGACCGCGGGATTGTGCTGCAACTGGTTGGTGTTATGCGGACCGCTCCACCCCGGGCGTTCGGCGAAGCTGCGATAGCTTGCACCTTGCGGCGGAATGGGCTCGGGAAAAAGCGATATCAGCGTGGGCTTTGTGGGCTCTCGAATATCGACGATGCCGGCGAAATGTGCGGCGCCCTTGCCGTATGAAGTGTCTTCCGAGCTCACATAGGCAACGCCACGCTCGGGTACGGGCATGACGGTGTGCACGCCGAAGGTCGAATGAAACGGCGGACTGAAGGGAATTCGTGCGATCTGTCGTGGCCGTGTTACGTCAGAAATGTCCAGGACGACGAGGCCGGGCGCGCCGTACGGCAACCACGCACGATTACCTTCAATCACTGCGGGCCCGTGTAGCGAGACGTCTTTGCCGTCGATATTGCAGAAGCCGTGTGACGCCATTTCATCGCGTGCAGGTGCGCTCGCATTGGGGGCGCTATCTTGACCCGGCACCCACCAGCGGCCGACTTCCTTCGGGCGCGTACGATCCTGGATGTCGACGATCGAGTAAATGTTGCCGGTGAATCCGGGCGCGCCGGCGGCGAGGTGCATATAACGGCCGCCCTGGTAGCCGTTACGATGAGTGCCGCGACCTCCGGTCCGGTAGTGACCGACTCGTCGCGGCCGGATGGGATCGGTGAGATCCCAGAGCAACACGCCTTCCTCGTAAGGCCCCTTTGGATCGAGGCCCCAGGGAGCATTCTCCAGTCCTTTCTCCAGACTGGTGATGAGGGTGTTGTCGGCGAGGTCCACTTGTAACGTGAACGTGTTGTCGGGTCCCTGCAGAAAGTTCACCAGCTGGGGCCGCGCAGGGTCGGTGACATCGAGAATGTTCCAGCCGCGATGCCAGAAACATCCGGTGTACAGATACCAACGACCGCCACGCTCCAGAATCGTCAGCTTGAATCCCGGACGCTGCTCGAGATCGTGATAAGCGATCGCTTCGACATTCCAGGCGCGCGAGCCTGCCGGAATGGGTGGCGGTTCTGCGCTCCAACTGCGGCAGCCGGCGAGCACGCCGGTTGCGGCCAGACCTTTCATCACTGCTCGACGATCAAACATCGGCATATCACCCCGACAAACGCGCAGCAGCCAGTGTCCGATAAGCAGATGCCGTTGTCTTTCAGGAATCCGGAGAATTGTCAGCTTTCGGGATTTCGAGCGGCACGCAGCGCGCGAGGCGTGAGCCCTCGCACTCGGCGCAGCGTGGCGGTCAAGTGGCTTTGACTGGAATAACCGAGCGAATGGGCGATCGTGCTGATGGGCATATCGGTCTGGCTCAGCAGTTCTGCCGCGCGACGAGTCCGGCATTCGAGCACATACGCGTATGGCGGCAGCCCCGTGGTCGCTTTGAAGCGGCGCGCGAAGGTATCTGCCTTCATGCCGACCAGGTGCGCCAGATGGTTCAAGGAAATTTCTGAAGCGATGTGATGTTCGATGTAATCGCGCACCACCGCGAATGTCTTCACGCCGAGCTTTCCATGCCGGCGAGGCTGCGGCTTGCGACCATCCATCTGGCGGATGCGCATCAATACGAGCGCGGCGAGATGTTCCACGTACACCGCATCTGGCTTGAAACCGCGTGACAACTCAGCGCTGAGCGAGGAGAGCAGAGTGCGGATGACGTTGTCGCTGCGATTGACGAACACGGGCAGCGACCAAGGATCTTCACAGCCCGACAGCTGCAAGTCCGGTGAAATCCAGAGCGCGGAGTAGTTGAGCCGGGCGCGGCGATAGCTGCCGACCCGCTCGACGTTGGCGGGCACGAAGGTCAACGCGCCTGGCTGGTCGCGGCCGTCGTAAACCAGTTCGCCGTCGGCGATGGTTTTGGTGCGCTCCGTCGTGCCGCTCTCCGTGAGTACGATCAGGTGATGCGGCGCTGACCAGCGCATATCGACCGCTTCACACGTCCAGTGGCTGTGATCGAAAACCAGCTGCGAGCTCGACCACTCGCCCCGGAGGAGCGATTCCGCATGATCGTTACGCGAGCGTATCCGGCCGGCGCCTAGGCGGGGATTGAGCGACATTCTGACAGCCGTGTAATCTGGAATTTGCTCAAACTGTTCTAGGACTCCTGGCCCTCTCGCAAGTTCCCGACAGCCATTGGAAAGTCTGATTTGCAGCCGCGCCGGTTGACGAACCGAGGCCGAACCGTGCTAGATGTGCGCGTTTTTTACTGAGCGGATGAACCCGTTAACGTGACATGACTGCCCCAGCTGTCCTCGTGGTCGAGGACGATCCGGGACTCAGAGTATTGATTGCACGCGCCCTCCAGCAGAACGGCTTCGCCGTTTTCCAAGCCTCGACGGGGGCGGAGATGTGGAATTCACTCGAGCAGCGACCGGTCGACCTGATCATTCTCGACGTCATGCTCCCTGGCAAGAATGGAATCGACTTGTGTCGTGAGATTCGCACGCGCAGCGACGTGCCTATCATTTTCGTCAGCGCCAAGGTCGACGAGACGGACCGCGTCATCGGGCTCGAGCTCGGCGCGGACGATTACATTCCCAAGCCTTTCGGCACGCGCGAGTTGATCGCGCGAGTGCGCGCCGTGCTGCGGCGTCGGCCGGTCGAAAGCGGCAGCAACGGTGCGAGCCCTGAAAGAGTGCAGTTCGCGGGCTGGGCCGTCGATATGCGTCGACGCTCTGTTTTCTCGCCCAGCGGCGCCAGCATCGAGCTGACCGGCGCAGAGTTCGATTTGCTCGCAAGCTTCATCGGCAGTCCGCAGCGTGTATTGGGCCGAGAGCGTCTCATCGAGTTGTCACGCGTGCGGCTCGGCGATTCATCCGATCGGAGTATCGACGTGCTTGTCAGTCGCTTGCGACGCAAGCTGTCGAGCGCGGGTCAGTCGGCGCCGATCGTCACCGTGCGCGGTGTCGGATACATGCTGACGGCCGATGTGACTCACGGCTGACCATGCGCGTCAAACTCGTTCCGCCCGGCGCAGTTGGACGCGTGCTCGCGGTTGTTGCGCTCACGGGCGTCATCGGTCTCAGTTTGAACACGCTGGTGTACGAAGGCACCAGTCGCTTCAGCATTCGAGAAGAAGAGGCGCGACGCACTTCCGAGCACATCGTCGTCGTCGCCAGAATGCTGGAGGGTGAAGAACCCGGGCGGCGCGCGAGAATCGTCGAATACGCGTCGACCCAACATTTCAAGCTTGGCTGGTTCCAACAGCCGATCTCGCCGGGCGAACGGTCCGATGCGCTCACGCAAATGCACCGGCAGATGGTCGTGTGGGAGCCGAGCCTTGCTGGCAAGGATCTGCGACTGCATCTCGGCTCTCCAGGGGCTGCGACGGAAGTCAGCGGCTCGCTGCAACTCTCCGACGGCACCTGGCTGCACTTCAGAGCGCAAGACCTGGTCGGCAAGTGGCCGCTGAAGCTGCGCGGAATCCTGATTGCCAGTCTGCCGATGATCGCGCTCGTGATCATCGCGCTGGTGACCTTGCGCGTCATTCTGCGACCGCTGGGCCTGCTGGCCGAAGCCGTCACGCGTGTCGGATATGGCGATTCGACCATCCTGCCCGAGCAGGGTCCTGCGGAATTCCGTCATCTGATCCGCGCGTACAACGACATGCAGAGCCGCATCGTCACCATGATCAAGGACCGCACGGAAGCGCTGGCCGCGGTCGGCCACGATCTCAGAACGCCGCTCGCGCGCCTGCGGCTGAGCGTCGATTGCGTCGATGACGCGGAGATGCGCGACACGCTCACTCACGATGTGAATGAAATGGAGCTGATGCTCGACTCGTTGCTCACTTATTTTCGCGGCGACGATCATCCGGAAAAGCCATCGCTCGTCGATGTCGCCGTCTTGGTCACGACCGTGGTCGACGATCTGCAGGATCGCGGCTTCAACATAACCTACAGCGGTCCGGAGCATTGCGACGCCACGCTGCGTCTGGTCGAGTTCAAACGCGCAGTGAGCAATCTCACCAACAACGCGGTCCAGTACGGCAACCACGCCGCCGTTCGTTTCACGGTGGATGACAGCGTGATCCGTATTTTCGTGGAAGACGACGGCCCCGGCATTCCGGAAGCGGACATGCAACGCGTGCTGATCCCGTTTCAGCGCCTCGATCCGGCGCGCCAACGAAACACGTCCGGCGTCGGTTTGGGCATTCCAATCGCAGTACGTGCGATTGCCGCCGCGGGCGGCAAGCTCATCCTGAGCAACCGGCCTCAGGGCGGCCTGTGCGCCCAGATCGTATTGCCACGCCAGACGTGGCCCGCGCGCCTCGGCAACACTTTGTAACGAACCCGCTGCAGACGGGAAAAAAAACCTCGGCACTCTTCAGTCCGGCCTGATCGGGAGCGCCCCGGCAGGCATGG
Organism: Steroidobacter sp.; assembly: GCF_036402275.1. NCBI lineage: Bacteria > Pseudomonadati > Pseudomonadota > Gammaproteobacteria > Steroidobacterales > Steroidobacteraceae > Steroidobacter > Steroidobacter sp. The sequence continues at coordinate 29,787 of NZ_DASWTF010000028.1, forward strand.
AGAGTTCCTGTCGAGGTGTTGAATGAACGAAGTCATTGGCCGCGTCTTCAAGTTCGAGAAGCATGTCTTCGCGCGACATGCCGACCTGTACAACCGCCTGGCCACCAACGGCCAGAGTCCCAAGGCTCTGATGATTTCCTGCGCGGACTCGCGCATCGTCCCGGAGCTGATCCTGCAAGCCGAGCCCGGTGACCTGTTTGTCACGCGCAATGCGGGCAACATCGTCCCGCCGTTCGCGCAGATGAACGGTGGCGTGTCATCGGCCGTGGAATACGCCGTGCTCGCGCTGGGTGTGACCGACATCATCGTGTGCGGACACTCCGGCTGTGGCGCGATGGAAGGATTGTTGAAGCCGGGCGCACTGGATGCGATGCCCAACGTCGCCGCCTGGTTGCGTCACTCGCACGCCGCTGAGGGTGTGGTCCGCAGCTGCTATCCAGAGTTGCCGCACAAAGATCGCCTGCGGGTGCTCACGCTCGAGAACATCGTTTGTCAGCTGGCGCATTTGCGCACTCATCCTTCGGTGGCCGCCGGCATCGCGCGGGGCCAGCTGGCTCTGCACGGCTGGTACGTCGACATCCATTCGGGCTCGATTCTCGCGCTCGACGATCAGGACGGGCAGTTCACTCCTGTCAGGGACGACAAGCCGCTGCCGATCGCGCTTCCGCATGCAGCGCGTCTCGCCGCACATCAGACGTTAGATCGCATCGCCTGAGGTAGCCACATGTCCTCCGGCGTGAGCCCGACGGGAGCGATGTCCCGTCAGAACGTTTTCGTGCGCGATCTAACCGCGTCCATCGTCGTGTTTCTGGTGGCGATGCCGTTGTGCATGGGCATCGCGGTCGCTTCGGGCGTGCCGCCCGAGAAAGGCCTGATCACCGGCATCATCGGCGGCATCGTCGTCGGTGCGCTCGCGGGCTCGCCGCTGCAAGTCAGCGGTCCGGCCGCGGGCCTCGCCGTCATCGTGTTCGAGCTCGTGCGTCAGTACGGCGTGGTGGCGCTCGGTCCGATCCTGCTGCTCGCCGGCGCGATTCAATTTTTCGCCGGCGTCGCGCGACTGGGCGGCTGGTTCCGCGCCATTTCGCCCGCGGTCGTGCACGGCATGCTGGCGGGCATCGGCATTCTGATCCTGATCGGCCAGTTCCACGTGCTGTTCGACGATCTGCCGAAGCCGAATGGCGTGGAGAATCTGCTGGCCATTCCGGTCTCGCTGTTCCGACTGTTCACCGAAGCCGAATCCACGGCGAGCGCCTTTACCGCCGGCATCATCACCATCGTGTCGATGCTGGCGTGGGAACGTTTCCGGCCCGCGAATCTGCGCCTGATTCCAGGCGCGCTGGTGGGCGTCGTGCTCGCCACGCTGATTGCGTACGCTCTGCAGCTGAATCTCACCCGCGTCGATGTGCCGGAGTCGATCTTCTCCAGCCTGACATGGCCGACGTGGGCCGGTTTCACTGAGCTGCTGAGTCCGCAATTCATCGCGACCGCGCTCGCGGTTGCCTTCATTGCCAGCGCCGAAACGTTGCTGTCGGCCGCGGCTGTGGATCGCATGCACGACGGCGTGCGCACCGATTACAACAAAGAGCTGCGAGCGCAGGGCGTTGGTAACTTCCTGTGTGGCGCAGTGGGCGCGTTGCCGATGACCGGCGTCATCGTGCGCAGCTCCGCCAACGTTCAAGCGGGCGCTCTCACCCGTGCATCCACCATCATGCACGGCGTGTGGATCCTGGCGTTCGTGCTGGGTCTGCCCTGGTTGCTGCGTGAGATTCCGATGGCCTCGCTCGCTGGCGTGCTGGTCGTGACCGGCTGGCGTCTGGTGAGCCTCGACCACGTGAAGCATCTCTACCAGCACTACGGCGTGATGCCGGCGCTGATCTGGGCCAGCACCCTGTTCATGGTGGTCACGACCGATCTGTTGACGGGCGTGCTCACCGGCCTGGTGTTGTCGCTGATCGAGCTGCTGCCTCACCTGCGCAATTTGAAACTGGACGTGCAGGTCGATCGTCATGACGCGCATGTCGAGCTCCAGCTGCAAGGCCGCGCCACGTTCCTGAGCCTGCCCGGCCTCACCAAGATTCTGGACGACCTGCCGGGCGAGGGCCGCATCCGGCTCAACCTGGCTGGTCTCGCGCAACTCGATCACACCTGCACGGAAGTGCTGGCCGACTGGATTCAGCGGCGGCGCAAAGCAGGCACTCACCTGGAGCTGGCCGGCGTGGATCGCCAGCACGCCAGCAATCTGCATCGTCGTCTCCTCGAAGTCGCGACTGCCTGAGCAAACATTCCTTAGGAGCAAGCATGAAGACACATTCTCGTGGAACTCAACGCCGAGTCCCCGTCCGAACCGCGCTCTCGGCCAGCCTCGCCGTGTTGGGCCTGTTCGGCGGATCGACGGCCGCCGTCGCGCAAGCGAACGACCGCAGCGACGCCTCGTGCCGTCAGGAAACGAAGCGGGTCGCCGTGTGGCCGAAAGGTCCGAAGACTTCGCAGATGGCGCGCTTCGAAGAGCGCGAGGTCACCGTCTGCGACGGCAAGGTGACTTCGAGCCGCGCGCCCGAGGCGGCCCGCGAGTCGAACAGCAGCGGCGACTGATACGAACTCCGATAGGAAACAAACGATGTTGACACGATTCATCGCCAAAGCCGCGCTCGTCGCCCCCGCCTTCGGGCTGCTGGGGTGCGCCAGCTTCCCGAGCAATTACGGACTGGACGATGGCAGCGCCACGATGGTGCGGCAGACATGCCAGGAGATCATGGGCCTCAAGGTGGGGCCCGAATTGGAGGCTTGCGGCGGCAGTCTCGCCGACACCGTCCGCAGTCTGCAGGACGCCCGCATGACCGCGCGGGCGGATCAGTCATGCGAGCAGCAAGGCTTGACGAGAGGCACGGCGGAGCATGCGAAGTGCGTGGTGACTTCTCGGCGGTCGCCTGAGCGCATCGATGCTACGAGCCTGCAACTCGCCGCCGTTCCCCACGCGCAGCCCTGGCAGTCTTACTTCAGCATGAGCCAGGCGCAGCAGGACGAGCGCGCCGAACTTTCGTGCGCTCAGCTGGGACTGCATCCCGCGGTGGGCGGGTTCTGGAGTTGCGTGAGCGACCTGAAGTACTCAATCGCCAACGTACGCTACGAAACCATGCCCTGACCTGAACCGCCGGGGTTGCGGTTCGCACCCCGGATTCCGCACAATGCGCTATGTTGATCCAGACATAGCGCATCCCGTGCGGGAAGGGTAGATGGTCGGCAGCTGCATGATTCGTTTCGGACTCGCATCGATTGCGATAGCGAGTGCATTGCCCGTGGTGGCGAGCGCTGCGGACCAGGCGGCGCCCTGGCGGCTCGAAGAAGCGTTGGCAGCTCCCAATTGGTTCAGCCTCGGCGGGAGCTATCGCGGTCGCTATGAGACGCTGAACCATCCCTATCGCGCCGGCGCCAGCGGCTCCGACGAAATCTTCGTCGGCCTGTTGTTGCTGAATGCGCGGCTCACGCTGAGCTCCTTTTACGCGAATGTCGAGCTCGAGGATTCACGCCAGCGACTTGCCGATGCGCGCACCACGCTGGGTACGGATTCGGTCAACACTCTCGAGCCGCTGCAGGCCCTTGTGGGAATGCGCTTCGACGATGCTTTTTCATCGGGTGGCCGCCTGGACGTGAGCGCCGGACGGATGACCATCGATATCGGCAGTCGCCGGTTCGTTGCACGCAATAATTACCGAAACACCATTAACTCGTACACGGGTGTGAACGCTCTGTGGAAGCGCTCCGATGGAATGGAGGCGCGGGCCTTCTATGTTCGCCCGGTGCAGCGCAGGCCCTCCGATCTGACGTCCCTGCTGGACAACGAGAACGAGCTAGACACGGAAAGCTCGGACGTGTCTCTGTGGGGCGTGTTCGGCGCGGTTCCAAATGTATTTGACGGCGCGACCGGCGAAGCCTTTTTCTATGGACTGCGCTCGCGCGATCACGTCGGCATTCCCGCGGCGGATCGCGACATCTACACGCCGGGCTTTCGTTTCTTTAGAAGACCTGCCGCCGAATCCTGGGATTTCGAGACGGAAGCGGCGTATCAGTTCGGCACGTCACGGTTGAGCACGGCCGCCTCCGATACCAACGATCTCCAGCATCGCGCGGGCTTCTTCCATGGCGAGATCGGCTATATGTGGAAGGGCAGGCTGTCGCCGCGCCTGGAGCTCTCCTACGACTACGCGAGCGGCGACGACGACCCGACGGATAACGAAAACAATCGTTACGACACGCTGTACGGCGCGCGCCGCTTCGACTTCGGACCGACCGGCATCTACGGTGCATTCGCTCGCAGCAATATCAGCTCGCCGGGCTTACGCGTCGAAGCCAAGCCAGTGCGCAAGCTGTCCAGCATGCTCGGCTATCGTGCGGTGTGGCTCGCGAGCGATCGTGACCAGTACACCGCCGCGCGGCTGCAGGATCCGAGCGGCGACTCCGGCAGTTTCGTTGGCCATCAGCTCGAAGCGCAGGTTCAGTACAACGTATGGCCTGGCAACCTGATGCTGGAAGTGGGCGGCGCGCACCTGTTTCACGGCCGCTTCCTGGAAAACGCACCGAATGCGCCCGGTGAGGGCGACACGACGTATATCTACGCGCAGGCCATCACTACGTTCTGACGGGGAGCGCTCGCTCAGCGCGCGAGCGAGCGTCTCCCACCGTCGACCACGCTGCCGTCGTTGCGGACGAACTCCACTTGGTAGTCGAGCGTCGCGGTATCGTTGGCCGGCACGCTGAATTCGAACGGATGCCGTTGATCGACGAGCGTGCGCTCGGTGGAGCCGTGCTTCAAGGTGAGGCGCGCTGACTTCACGTCGCTATCGGACGCGGAAGTCCAGACATAGAAGTCGCGGCGTCCGGCGAACGACAGGAACATCGCTGTGATGTTTCCTGCCGGCGAGGAGTCGGTGCGAAATCCTTTATCGGTGGAGGGCGCCGCGCGCTGCGCATCGAAGTAATCGGTATGCAGGCGCGTGAACACGGGCAGATCATCCACGGCGATTGCCGTCAGTCCTTTCGGTGACAGCGATAGGGTCACCGAGCCGTCGGTCACCGAAGTGGTGCCCGACGGTTTGCCGTCGACCCATACACGAGCTGCATAGTCGCGCCCCTGCGCATAAGGAATTCGCTCGCGATCGAGCGACACAGTAACTTTGCGTGCCTCGGCCGATTCGTTGCTGAGCGCGAGATAAAAACGGCCGTTGCCATAGCCGCTGAGATAGTTGGCTTGCGGATCGTTGCTGGTCACGAGGCGGCGTGGCATCCACAGGCGGACGTTGTCGTCATCCATGAACTTGCCCGGGCGATCGCCGTACACCTTGCTGCGGAGATAAGCGTAACCCTGCGCGTAGCGCGACGGGAACGCGATGGCGCCTTTCGATCGCGTCTCGAAGTCGGACAGCAAAAAGTCGGTCAGCAGTGCGATGTGCGGCCAGACGTGGTTGTAGTAGACCTCGTTGTAGTTGAGCTCCGAGAACGCGCGCTTCAGATAGTCGCTGCGCGCATAGACGTTCGAGAAGGTGACATTGATGTCATAGCCAGGGAACGAGTTGTAACGTCCGACGATCGCCGAGCGGGCGGCGTCATGCAGAAACGAGTCGTTCGTGGCCGCGGCGATGCGCAGCTCGTAGGCGGCGTGGTGTGCAAGGAACGTCGCGGGGTTCAAGTGATAGGTGGTCTGGGCTTCCGGCGTCAAGCCCACTTGCGACACTTGCCACGCGGGCAGCGTGACCTCGGGAGTGCGGATGCCCTTGGCGTCGGGGTTGGCCATGAAGTAGCCGACGGGAGCGACGCCGCCGTGATCCACTGTGATCTCGCCACCGGGGACGCGCGGGAAGTACCAGGCATAACTGGCGTACGCGCGAGCGCCGGCCTGCGCGGCAGCCAGGTAACGCGGCTCTTTGGTTTCCTGCCACAGTTCGAACAGCTCGACGAAGCGGGGCGCGAAGTCGGACCAGAACTGTCCGCCGGTCTCCAGACGGACATCGCTGAAGTCGCGTTGCGGCGTGTCGATCCGCGCTTTGATGTAAGCATCGGCGAGTGAGCGAGCCGCCGTCAGCTGCGCGTTGTCGCCCGTCAGCCGATACAAGGCAAGTTTGTCCCAGAAGGTGGCGCCATCGCTGACCATCAACAGATTGAGCTGACGCGGTTTGCCGGCGAGTTGCAGAGCGTAGTGACGGAATACTGGGCTCTGGCCGCGAGACATTTGATACAGCTCGGACAGCTCCGAGACCTCGGCGGCGGGTCCTTTCATGTCGCGCGCCGCGTTCTGTCCGTGACTGTCGGGCAGCGCGTTATAAAGAAACTTCGTGCGCGACATCAGGAACTCGGTGATCGGCAGCGCACGCAGACGATATACCTCGGGGTCGTCTTGGATCAGCGATGCGGCGAGTGGGTGCAGCGCTGACACGACTTTGACCGTGCCTTTCACATCCGTGTTGTAGTCGAAGCCGCGCAGATCCGCGTCCCAACCCGAGTGCGCATCGTCCATCGCGAACTCGGTCATTGTGTCGATGGTCGCGTTGAGCGATTGCTGGAAGTTCTGACGGTAGTCGTTGAAGCCGAATAAGCCTCGCGCCGCTTCCGTGAAAGCTTGATACCAATCGCCGTTCACGAGCAGCGGTCGCACCGAAAAGCTCGCGCTTTGGCCTGCTTCGAAGCGAGAATCGGTTTGTCCCAGGAGGGGCGCGAAAGCCGCCGGTTGCGCTTCGCCTTTGAGGTTACGCAGCATCACGCCGAACCGTGCATTGGCAATGGTCGGCAAACGATACGGGCTTTCGCTGGGATCGACGCTGAGTCCGCGTGTTACTCCATCGCGCGTGACCAGTGTCAGCGGCAGGCCGCCCATGCTTTCCGCGGTCATCAACGGAGCGCGAGGGAAACGTTTCTCCTGCCAGATCAGCGGCTGCAGGAAGCCGTCGTCGCTGGCGGGATTGCTCGCGGGCGCGCCGGTGTAGCCGACCGTGTACCAACCTGGTGTGCGTGCAGTGAATTTCCAAGAGATGCGTGGTGGTTCGCCAGAGACGGAACGGACTTCAGCTTCAAGAGTGAACTCGGGATTGTCGGCGAAGTTCCAGGCGGCGCCGCCATCGGGGAGTGAACGGCTATTCGTCGCGCGGACTTCAGTGACGGCGCCAGCGTTGTAGATGATGTCAGTGTTCCCGTTACCGTTGGCTGCGCGCCAACGCGGCAGGGGATAGTTCTCGACGTTCACGCCGTTGAGACTTTCGCCGGGTGTCGAGGCAAAGCCCGAGAGACCGAGCTGCGGATCCGTCGTCGCCTTGATGACGGTGAAGACCGGCTGAAACACGGCCTGCTTGCCGCCGCGCTCGACGGTGACGGCGCCGTTGGATGCAGTGCTCAGCTTATACGAAGCCTGCGAAGAGGCCGCCGCCGTGATACTTGCAAGACATGCAGTAAGGAATGCAGCAGAGTGGATTAGAGCGTGAGTGACGTTCATTCCGAATCCTCATCTTTGCCGACCGTTCGCGACAGCCAGGTCGAATCAAACGGGGCCGAGTTATTTCACGGCGTGTCGGAGCAACTGCGCGGCGTCGAGGCCAATACCGAGACCCGCTCCGGTCGGTGCAAACAAATAACCGTTCTTCACTTGCGCCGGCGTGGCGGCGATCGACGCGCCAATCGGGTTCTTGCCGATCCAGTATTCGCACACCAGGCTGTTGGGCATGGCCACGGCCAGATGCGCGCTGGCTGCGACGTGCACGGCCGATCCGATGCTCACGTGCGGCTGGAAGGCGAGGCCGAAGCAATCGGCCAGCTCGGCGATCCGCCGGCACTCTGTAATACCGCCAGCGCGACAAACATCCGGTTGCACGACGTCGATGGCGCGATTGCGGATCAGTTCGACGGTCTCATGGCGGGTCATGATCGAATCAAGCGCGATCGGGATGCTCAGGCGCTGCGCAAGCTCCGCATAGCCTTCGACGTCCTCGGGAGGAATCGGCATCTCGAAGAATCCGACGCCCAGTTCTTCCATCGCTTCGCCCAGGCGCATCGCGTCGGCGCGCGAGTAAACACCGGCGGCGTCGGCGTAGATGGTGAAATCGTCGCCGAGCCCATCGCGGATCGCGCGAATCGCCCGCAAGTCGCCGCGCACGCCGCGGCCGATCGCCATTTTGACGCCGGTGTAACCTGCCGTTCGAAGTGAGCGTGCTTCTTCAACCAGTTCAGAGATCGCTTCATCGGGAGCCTCGATCGGAAGTGACGGAATGCCGGAGGCATAGACGCGCACGCTCTCCCGCATCTTGCCGCCGAGCAAAGTTGAAATCGGCGCGCCGGCAGCCTGGCCGGCCAGATCCCAGAGTGCGATGTCCACGCCCGCGATGGCTTCGATATAGAAGCCAGCGCGATGGCCGCGAACGCGCATGCCTGCGTACATTCGTTCCCATAACACCAGCACGTCGCGCGGATCGGCGCCGATCAGAATGTCAGTCAGCAACAGTTCGATGATCCGGGCCGTGGCTTGCGGAGCGACGGGAGCTTTCGCTTCGCCCCAGCCGACGTGGCCGCTGTCCGTTTCGATGCGGACGATCACAGTATCGATGGTTCGTGAGTAGACGAAGCGGCGTCGCAGTGGGACCGGATATTCCGTCGAAAGCTCCGCTTGTCCTGCCGCGCGCTCCGTGCCCCACGCGCGGCTGCCCCAGTAGCCGCGACTGTCGATAGGTTCCGCCTGAATCGGGAACGCTTCGACTTTGACGATTTTCATTCGACCTCCTGGCACAGCGCGAGCAGCAAGGGACCTTGGCCCCAGGGAAACACGCCGAACGGCCGGCTTGCGTAAACAGCGCGTGCACCGACCGGCGTCGCATCGCTCACCAGTTGCAGCGTGCCTTCCTTCACCTGCGAATGCATGGCGGCGCGAGCTTTGCTCTCCATCTCTTCATAGCGCGATGAATCCAGCACGCCATGCTCGAATGCCTCGCGCAGCGCGTAAGCAGCCATGGTCGCGAGCGTCGATTCGAGATAAGTCTCGCCATCGTTGATGACGGTGTGCCACATCCCGCTCGGATCCTGACGGTGAGCGAGCGCATCGACGAGCGCGACCGTGCGCTGTTGCAGCTCGCTCCATGCCGGATGAGATCGCGGCAGCAGAATCAGTGTGTCCACCAGTCCCATCAGCGCCCAACCATTGCCGCGCGCCCACAGTTCGCCATTTCTTCCGCAGTGACGCTCGAAGCCATGGAAGAGCAGGCCGTTGTCCATTTGCAGCGTGCGCGCGTAGCCGAGCAATTCGCCGACGGCCTGCTCGAAATATGCGTTGTCACCTGTGGCATGCGCCAACGCGGCGAGGAACGGGCCGTCAACGTCCATGCAATCGACCCAGATCTGCCAGCGCCAGCCCGGTGTGTCGCCGCGGTGGTATCGCTCGCCATTCGGACCCGTCGGGAAACTTGCGTTGAGCGCCGCGAGTTTTTTCGCGGCATCGAGAAACTGTACATCGTGCGTTCGCTTGTAAAGCTCGATCAGCTCGCGGCCGGCGCCGACATGATCTTCGTTGCTGCGAGCGACGCCGCGGCCCAACCAGCTGCGCATGATTCCGTGGACAAAGCCGAACGGCGTCAAATCCCCGAGCGCATCGCCTGCTCGCAGCAGCCCGCGCAGAGCGATGGCTTCGCCGAATCCCCATACGCGATAGTTCCAGCGCATGGCGACCGAGGCGGCCGCTCTGAGCTTACCGCTACTCATGAGTGCTCCAGCAGGATCTCGAACAGACCGCCCGAGCCGGGATGCTCGAGCAGCGCTTGCGGGCTCAGGCGCATGCGTGAGCTCGTAACTAACAATCGACTCTGGCCAGCAAAGCAGAGGCTGCTGACGTGCGGCGCGGGGACGTCGATCCGCCGCAGGTAAGCGCCGTCGCGAGCCAGCTGGACGACGCTACTGCCGCCCCACATCGCCACCCAGAACGTACCGTCCGGCCCTAGCGTCATGCCGTCGGGCTTGCCGGGCAATCCCAGAAAGTCACTGACGATGACGGGTTCGCCGAGCGTGCCCCGATCGACAGGGTAGGCGAGCAGCGTGCGTTCGAGCGTGTCGACGACGAACAGCGTTTTGCCATCGGCTGAAACCTTCATTCCATTGGGCACGCCGAGCCCGGCAGCAACGCGCGCCGGTGGTTCGCTCACCGAGCGGGAATAAAAGATCGCGCCGCGCGTCGCCAGGATGCCCCGATGCATCATGCCGACCCAAAGGCCGCCGCTGGCGTCGGTGGTCATGTCGTTGAAGCGACAGCCTGCATCGATGGTCGCTGCGGGGCCGGCGGCTATTTCGCCCGCTTGCGTGAGAGTGCAGAAGCGGTCGTCGAGTGCGCCGGCCAGTGTTCCGTCTGGCAAAGGGGCAAGGGACCAGATCGACGCAGGCGTGGTGACTTCTTCGAAGTTGCCGCTTGAATCGAAACGAAGCAGGTGTCGCGATACTGGATCGGTCCAGCGCACGCTATCGCCGAGCAACGCTGGAGATTCGCCGATCATCGCGCCGGCGTTGCAGAGAATTCGAACGCGACTCTCAGTCATGACGCAACTCGTGCAGCGACCGAAACCCGTGAAGGCACGCGGTCCGCGAGTCAACCAGCTCGCTCGCAACTCCCGCAGCCTGGAGCGCGCTCGCATAGAGAGTGCAGAGCGCACGATTCCCGATCAAAGGAACGAGGGCCTCGCCTGCCGTGGGATAGACCGCCATTGCGTCCGCGATCTCGGACCCGATCAACAAGCCTCGGATGTATGAAGCGGCGTCGGCTTTCGAGAGCGCGCCTCTCACGACTCGAGCTCGCGCGCCGAACAACAATGTTCCCAAGCTCAAGCGCCGCGCGCGTCCGGCAGCGACGCCTTCGAGAAACACCGGTCCGTCATGGGCTTCGCCAGCGACGATGGAAGCGAGCAGGCCCTGGGCGGTCAGCCGGTCGAAGATCTCACCGGACATGCTGGTGAAGAACTCGATCACTCGGCCGCGTTCGAGGCGTGCCCATTTCGTATGCGTGCCGGGCAACGCAATCCATCCGTCGGCCGTGCCGAGCGTGGCGAGCCCCATCATTTCTATTTCTTCACCGCGCATGACGTCGGGCGCGCCGTCGAAGCTGCGCCGGCACGTGATGCCGGGAACGATGTAAACCGGGACGCTGCCGATCTGCGTAGCTAGGGCGGCCGAGGCAAGATCCGCGCAGCCAGCGGGTGCTTCGGCGTAAGGAACTTCTCTCCAGCCGACGTTCGAGCCAATCATGCCGGACGCATATACCGGGCCGCTGTTTGGCCAGCGCGCCGCGAGTGCATCCATCTTTGCAGCCATGCCATCGCGATCCAGGCTCACGACGCCCGCGGGCGCGGAGTATTCGTCGATCGCCGCGCCGTCGGCGCCAATGAGATAGGCGCGAAAGTTCGTGCTGCCCCAGTTGACGCCGACGAATGTTTTATCGTCTCGTGACACCCGCGCCTCCGTCGATGGGATAGATGGACCCGGTGATCCATTGCGCACGATCCGAAACAAGGAACGAAACCAGCTCGGCGACTTCCTCGGCGGTGCCTAGCCTGCCGAGCGGATGTCGCGCGATATTGTTGGTTCGGGCTTGCTCTGGATCGTTGGTGCGAGCGAACGAGTCGCGCAGCAGGGGAGTGTCGATGCTGGCGGGCGCGACCGCGTTGACCCTGATTTTGCTCGGTGCAAGTTCGAGGGCCGCCGTCTTCACCAGGTTATTGAGCGCCGCTTTGGTCGCGGCATACGCAGCGAGGCTCGGCGTGGCGTAGTCGGCGTTGATAGAAGACAACATGACCACCGCGCCACCCCGCGAGCGCATCGCGGGCGTGCAGAGCTGTAGAAGACGAACCGCGCCGACCACGTTGACGTCATACAAGTCCAGAAACGTCTGCGGCGTCGTATCGAAGAGGCCACCCGGAAAGCTGGCAGCCGCGGCGTGAACCAGAATGTCGGGAGCACCGAGCGACCGTTTCATCTCCTCCACCGCAGCTTCGAGCGCCGAAGTGGAACGCATGTCGGCGATGAGGTTGCGATCGCTGTCCGCGCCCGAATTCACATCGAGGCCGGCGACGCGAACGCCGTCGGCCCGCAGCCGTGCGACGATCGCGGCGCCAATCCCGCTGGCGGCGCCGGTCACCAGCGCCACGTGCCCGTTCGAGGTATTCAAGAGCTGCCTCCGTCAGAATTTCAAACTGACGCTGGCCTTGTAGATTCTCCCGAAGAACAGGTTGGTGCGCAGCGCCTCGTCGACGCCATCGTAAGTCCGTTGCTTCTCGTCGAGAAGATTGTTGGCCTCGAAGCCCAGCGAAATGCTGTCGCTCAAGTCATAGCGCAGCGTGGCCGACAGGTCGGTGTACGGGCTGTTGTAAATGCCAGTGGCCGCCGCCGACAGGCCGACCAGATAGTCGTCGCGCCAGTTGTAGGCGAGACGCACGCTCACCGGGCCGCGCTCGTAGTAGCCGACGAAATTCACGTTGTTGGGCGACAGGCCCGGCAACGGCAGGAAGCGCCCGGCCACGTCGCGGATCGGTGTGGTGGAATCTATATATGAGTAGCTGGCGATCACGCCGAAACCGTCGAAGGCTTCGGGCAGGAAGTAGAAGGGCAATTGCACCAGCACTTCGACACCTTCGACTTCCGCGCCTTCGCCGTTGACCTTGCGGTTGACCAGGTAGTTGACGCCGCCGTAAGACTCGGGGCTCTGCTGCTGGACGATGAAGGTCGACACATCTTTATAGAACAGGCCGAGCGACACCAGCGCCTGCTCGCCGAAATAATATTCGGCCGAGAGATCCACCTGATCCGCCTTGAAGGGATCCAGATTGGGTGCGCCGCCCGTGCCCGTGCCGAGCACCGTCTGCACGCCATCCACGAACACCGCGTTGTTCGCCAGAGTGACGCCGCTGTTCAGGTCCGCCGTGTTCGGATACGCGATCACTCGAGCCGCGCCGAGCCGGAAAATCCAGTCCTCGCCGACCGCGAGCTTGGTAACGGCGGAGGGCAGCACGTCGCTGTCGGTACGCTCGAAGGTGCTGGCAGCCGCGCCGCCAGTCGGCGCGATCTGATTGCCGATGGATTCCAGGTCGCGATGCAGATAACGCACGCCGACGTTGCCGCTCAAAGCAGCGGAGCCGATGTCCGTCCCGAAGTCGAACTTGCTGTACGCCGAGGTGAACTTCTCTTTGATCTGGAAGGTGCTCGACAACGCGTTCGTATTGTTCCGGGGATCGAGACACTGCACGTTCTGCGAGATCGCCGCTACATTGGCGAAAGCCGAGCAGCTGTTTACGGATGCGTTGGCGGTCAGGAACGATCGTGGCAAGCCCGCGAATTCGCCGCTCGCAAAGCCGCTGTTGGAATGCAGCGTCAGATACTGAGAAAGAGTCGAGGCCGGGATGCCGCCGGTGGGGCGGATATCGGCGCGCAACGGATTCTGCTCGGAATCGACGTCTTCATAGCGAGCGCCGATGCTCACGGATTTGAGCGGACCCGCGTCCACATCGTAAGTCCAGTCAGTGCGCACCGCCGTGTCTTCGCTGCGGACGTCATAAGTGTTGTCGAACATGATCGTGTATCGGAGCTGCGCGGGATCCGACAGGTCGATGCCGCTGATCCGATAAGAGCCGAGATCGCCGGCGGTGAAGTCGAAATCCACCGTGGGAGTGATGCCGGCGATGGGCTGCATGCGCCAATAAATCTGGTGCGCCGTCGATTCCGATTCGGTGTAGGACACTTCGGCGCTGGCGCGCAGCCGGTCGCTCACATCGAATTTGCCGCGCAGGGCCGAAGACCAGATGCTCGCCTCGGTGTCGAGAAACTCCGTGTTGGTCAGCACCGGTCCCGTGGCCCGGCCGGACAGCAGGATGTTGTTGTCGGAGTAGACCGCGTTGCTGAGGCCGGCGGTCGGGGTGAACGACAGCCACCAGCGGTTCCGGTCGGAATCGAGCTTGGAATAAAACGTATCGGCCGTGAGCTCCACGCCGTCGGCGGGTTGCCACTGAACGACGCCCGACAGGCCGATGTTTTCACGCTCCTCGGCGATTTCTTCGGGACGGGCGTCGGCGTTACCGAAGCGCACTGTGCCCGTGCTGTCTGTAAAGCGCGAGTAGCCCGAGAACGTATCGAGACCTTCCTGCGACAGGTTGCGGCGATTGAACGAAGCGGACACCAGCACGCCGAGCGTATCGCCCGCGAACTTCTGCGACGCCAGCGCGAACGCTTCGTAGCCATCCTCCGAGGCTTGATCGTAATAGGTGCCGCCGACTTTCGCCGCGATCTGGTTCGGACCTTCCAGCGGCATGCGGGTCTGCACGTCGACGATGCCGCCGAGCGCGCCTTCGATCTGATCGGCGCTGGCGAGTTTGGTCAGTTCCAATCGTGAGATCAGCTCGGAGGGCACCAGCGAGAGCAGGCCGTATGTCGAACTGCCCAACGTGTCGAGGCCAGCGCCGCCGCGGCCCGTCGGATCGACGATCTGCCGGCCATTGAACAAGTAAACATTCTGGCGGAGGCCGCGCACCGACACGCTGGTGCCTTCGGCGATGCCGCGATCGACCTGCACGCCCGACACCCGCGCCAGCGACTCGGCGACGTTGCGGTCGGGGAGTTTGCCGATGTCGTCGGCGACGATGGCGTCGACGAACTGAGTGGCCTCGCGCTTGATGTCGCGCGCTTGATTCAAGCTCTCGCGAATGCCGGTCACGACGACTTCTTCGACGGCATTGCCGTCGTCGCCCGCGGGCGCAGTGGATTGTGAGTAAACCGGTACGGCGAGCAGCGTCGCCGGGAGCGCCGCGAGACTGCGAACGAACCGATGCTTCCGGATCTTCGTCATGACCAATTCCCCCTAACCAAGGCGCGCCGCGAGCCCAACGAATCGATGTGCGGCGTCGTTGTGGATGATACTAATATAGCAACACTCTGAACAAATCAAGACTGCCGAAGGAGGCGCGTATTGCCCGGCAGTTGCCGCTCTCTCTAGGGAAATCGCCTGCCGACGTTTCAGGGCGGGGCATTGACAATCGGCCCCCGGGGAGGACACGCTTACACATATAGCAACACTTTGCGCGGCCAGGCGCCGCCAAGCAGGAGACTTCAGGGTATGGCGATCGTGAGCGGCGTCCTGCCGATCCTTCCCACCATCTTCAAGGCATCGGGCGAGATCGACGAGGCGGGGACGCGTCGGGTGGTGGACTACATCGTCGCCTCCGGCGCCAATGGGGTCGTTTTTCCAGGGCTCGCGAGCGAGTACGACACGCTGAGCCGCGACGAGCGCTTGCACATGACGCGCTTGATCGGCGACTGGATCGGCGGACGCGTGCCTTTCATCGTCGGCGCGAGCGCGACGGCCACTGACGATGCGGTCGCATTCGCCGCCGCCGGCGCGAAAGCCGGGGCCGTTGCGTCGATGGTCCTCACGCCGAAAGTGTTCGTCGACGACCCGGCGGGCATGCGGGATTTCTATCGCGATGTTTATTCCGGATCGCGCATCGACATCATGTTGCAGAATGCGCCGGCCCCCATGGGCGTCGGCTTATCGCTCGAGAAAGTGGCGGTGCTGGCGCGCGAGGTGGAAGGCATCCGTTACGTGAAAGAAGAAGCGCCGCCCTCGGGTCAACGCATCACGCGCCTGACCGAGCTCGCTGGCGATTCTCTGCTTGCGGTGTTTGGCGGCGCGGGCGCGCGATATGTCATCGACGAGTTGACGCGCGGTGCTAAAGGCACGATGCCTGCTTGTGAGATCAGCGAGTTGCACGTCGCGATGTTCGATCGCTTTCTGCGAGGTGAGGAAGCCGG
Organism: Steroidobacter sp.; assembly: GCF_036402275.1. Classification (NCBI taxonomy): domain Bacteria; kingdom Pseudomonadati; phylum Pseudomonadota; class Gammaproteobacteria; order Steroidobacterales; family Steroidobacteraceae; genus Steroidobacter; species Steroidobacter sp. The sequence goes on from NZ_DASWTF010000028.1 coordinate 45,588, forward strand.
CGCGCGCAATCTGTTCGAGCGCACGCTGCCGTTGCTGAACATGCAGGCGATCTTTCGCTGGCGCTTGACCAAAGAAGTGCTCAAGCGTCGCGGCCTGATTGAAAATACCTTCGTGCGTGCGCCCGGACCGGAGCTCGATCGGTTCGATTTTGTAGAGCTGGACGCGTTGCTCGCGCGACTGGCGGATCTGCTCCCGCCCGAGGTGCTGGCAAAGTGAGTCGAGTCGCTTCGGTCGAGACCTTCATCGTCACCATTCCGCGTGATACGCCTTACCTCGGGCCGCTGGGCCCCGGTGAAAAGGTGAACTCACGCGGCTACATCGTGAGACGAGGGAACGGCACGATTTATCCGGTCGTCGATCGTTCCATCGTCGTGCGCGTGACGACCGAAGACGGCGCAATCGGCTGGGGCGAGACCTACGGAATCTGCGCGCCGCGCGCGACCTGCGAAATCATCAATGACCTGCTCGCGCCCGTCGTACTCGGCGCGAATCCGTCCGATGTCGAGCAAGTCTGGGACGAGTTGTATGGCTTGATGCGAGTTCGTGGCTGCAGTGGCGGGTTTCACGTCGATGCGATCGCGGCTATCGACATCGCGCTGTGGGATCTTTACGGCAAGCAGCGCGGTGTTCCGGTACGTGACCTGCTTGGACCGACGGTGAACGCTACTGTGCCTGGCTATCTTTCGGGTCTGCCGGCCGCCACGCTTGATGAACGCGTTGCCCTGGCCGCCGAGAAATATGCCGCAGGACATCGCGCGTTCAAGTTCGCCGCGGTGGTGAGTCATGAAGGAATCGTGGCCGAGATGGCGGCGCTACGCGCAGCGCTGGGGCCCGATGCGCAGATCATGGTCGACCTGCATTGGAAGTTCACCGCTGACGAAGCACTCGAGCTGATTGCGGCGCTCGCGCCCCATCGTCCCTTCTTCGTTGAAGCGCCGGTGAAGCCCGAGGATCAAGCAGGTCTGGCTCGTGTTGCCCGCGAAAGCCGCATCCCCGTCGCCGCCGGGGAGGAGTGGTACACGTCATACGAGGCGACCAACCGACTCGACGCCGGGCCGCTCGCTATCCTGCAGCCGGAAATGGGGCACACGGGTATCACGCAATTTCGTCGTATCAGCGCATTGGCGGCGGAGCGGGGCGCCACCATCGCCCCGCACGCGACCATCGGGACGGGTTTGTTTCTTGCGGCCAGCCTGCAGGTGTCGGCAACATTGCCGCATCTGTGGAAACATGAATGGCAGCACTCGGTGTTCGAACGAAATCTGCAGCTTCTGGATAGCGACATGGGATATGCCGACGGCGCGTATCGGTTGCCCGCCGCGCCCGGCTTGGGCGCCGCGCCCAAGGCCCGGTTGTGGGACTTCGCGGAACGGATCTCCGGTTGACGGCCATGCGACCCAAACTCAACGCGCAACCCAACAAAAGCCTGATCGACGGCATCGCCACCTTACAGGCGCTGGCCACCTCGCCCGACCCGGTCGGCTCCCGCGAGCTGGCGCGGCGACTGGACATCGACGCGGTGAAGGTGAACCGGTTGCTCAAGACGCTCGCTTATCTCGGCATCGCGCGCCAGACCGCCGATCGCAAGTACACCGCCGGGCCGGGCATGCACGTGCTGGCGGCGCAGAGTCTGTTCGCGTCCGGCCTCATCCGTAATGCCTTGCCGGTGCTAGAAGGCTTGCGGCGTTTCGGTCACACGGTCGCGCTCGGCGTGCTGTGGCAGGACAACGTGAGTTACTTGTTCCATGCGCCGCCGGGCATCGAGGCGTCGCGCGGTCTGGGCCGTATCGGCCTGTTGCCGGCGACTACGAGCGGCATCGGTATCGTGTTGCTCTCCGAGCATGAAGACGAGGATGTGCGCGAGCTCTACAAAGACCGCGACATTCCGATGTTCCCCGAAGGCATCGAGCAACTGCTGGCCAAATTAGCCGAGGTGCGAAGACTGGGTTACGCACGCGTGCACGTCGCCGACGCTCGCGATCATCACATCGTCGCGGTGTCCACGGGCGATCCGGCTCATGCGGGCGTGGCCATGTCGGGCTGGATTCCTGAAGCTGCGACCGCGCCGCTCGTCGAAGCATTGCGCGCGGCGGCCACCGAGATTGGCGGATAAAGATGCAAGCACCCGCAGTGACGACCGAAACGGAAGCGGGTGTACGTGTCAGCAGGATCCGTTGGGCCATTCTGGCGCTGCTGTTCGCGGCGACGGTGCTCAACTACATCGATCGCCAGACGCTGTCGATACTCGCATCGAGCGTACAGAAGGACCTTGGCATCGATGACGTGGGCTATGCGCGCATCGTTCAATATTTTCTGATTGCTTACGCGGTCTCCTATCTCGCCGCTGGCTGGATCACCGACAAACTGGGCGCGAAAGTTTCTTTGGCTTTGTTCCTCGGCTGGTGGTCGCTCGCCAACATGGCGACCGGCTGGGTGCGCAATGCGAGCCAACTCGGTTTCGCGCGGATGATGTTGGGACTCGGCGAGCCTGGCGTTTACACCGCAGGGCCCAAGGCAGTGGCGGAGCACTTTCCGCCGACCGAGCGGGGTTTCGCCATCGGCGTGTACACCGCCGGCGCGATGGTTGGCGCGACGTTAGCGCCACCTTTGATTGCGTGGCTGGCTCTGCAATACGGCTGGCGTGCTGCATTCGTCATTACCGGTGCGGCGGGTTTCATCTGGCTGGCGGTCTGGTTGCTCGTCTATCGCAGTCCTGAAGGAGCCCAGCCGGCGCGCAGCGCCGAGCCCATCGAATGGGGACCGATCCTGCGCGATCGCAGTGTCTGGGGCCTGGCGCTGGCGCGCCTTATCGCCGATCCCGTCTGGTATTTCTATTTGTTCTGGTTCCCGAAATATTTGACCGACCAGCGCGGCATGACGCTGATCCAGGTCGCGAGTCTGGCTTGGCTCGTGTATCTCGCGGCGGACCTCGGCAGCATCGGCGGCGGTTTGTTTTCCGGACGACTGATCCGTTCCGGCGTCGCTCCGGCGCGCAGTCGTCTCGTCGCGATGGCCTGCGCGGCGGCGTTAGCGCCGCTCGGTATGTTGATCGCCTTCCAGCCTGGCATCGGGCCGACACTCGCGCTGGGCTCGCTAGTCGCGTTCGCGCACCTCGTTTTTCAAGTAAACATCGGCGCGCTCGTGGTCGATCGCTACCCGATGCGCAGCGTGGCCACGGTGTTTGGCTTGATCGCCGCAGGCAGCGCGTTCGGCGGCTTCGCGTCTACTTACGTGGTCGGTCAGCTCGCCAGTACTGGCGCCTACGACGGAATCTTCCTGTTGATGGGCCTCTTGCATCCGACGGCGTGGTTGATCGCGTGGCTGTCGGTCAGACGCAAGCAATAAGACCTCCAGCTCCCTGCCTCGCCACGGAAGGCGGTCTCCCGAAGGCACGATCATCCAAGCGGCGCACGACATGGCCGAGACACTCTCGCGGCACATGCGGACCATAGCGACCATGGACAGCGTCGATAACAGCTTTCTGCTACCTCGAAAGAGTGAGGGCGAACCCGCTCTCATGTGGGTTTCTTCGCGGCCCCCGGCTGTTCAACATGATCCGCCACCCCATCTTCGACATGCAGCTCAGCAGCGGGAGCCTTCAATGAACATTCAAGGTGTGTTGACGAATCCAGGACCGGGCCGGTCGCGATGGGTTGCAACCGAAAACGAGACTCCACGCGTGCATGGCTTGAGTCCGCGAGCGTTGCAGCGGGCGCTGGCTTTCATGGAGGCCAACATCGGCAAGCGATTGACCCTGGCCGAGATCGCGGCCAGCGCGGCGGTGAGCCGCTTTCATTTCGCTCGCTTGTTTCGGGTGACCACCGGCCACAGTCCGATGGAGTTTCTGATGAGGGCGCGGATCGCGCGGAGTCAGTTCTTATTGGAGGGTGGGAACACTTCGATCTGTGCGGTGGCGGCGGCGCTTGGCTTCTGCGATCAGAGCCACTTCACTCGCACGTTCCGTCGGCTGATTGGCATGGCGCCCCGCGAGTATCTGCGTCGGGCGCAGAGCGCTTTGAATTGACGGTCGGCCGATGTTTACAGCGTGTCGAAACCGCGCAGCGCGAGCCACATCATGGCCACCCAGCTCGCGCCGGTAAGGAACAGAAAGAGGAAGGCTGCTCTCGCGGCATTCTTCAACCACGCGGGATAACCGTGGGCGGTGGCGGCGACGGTGGCGGTAATGAAGGCTTGCATTCCAGGGTTCCTCAGCAGGTCGCGATGCTTACAGAAGTTGCATCGAGGATATGACCGCCGTCCGTGCAGCAAATATCGGGCTACCGACCGATCACCCCTACGGCCGCGCCTTAGCTGAATCGACTACACGGCGCAGGTCACCGGCCGCGGTAAACTGCTGCGATGGCCAAACGCACTGGCAGCGCAGACCTTCCCCTACACGGCGGACGTGTTCCGCCCTGGCTTTCCGCACGCATGGCGAAGCTCGGGCGCGTCATCGTGGAAGCTGTCGTACTCGAATATGGCCGTGACGAGCTGCTGCGCAGGCTGGCACACCCGTTCTGGTTTCAGTCCTTCGGCGCCGTGATGGGGATGGATTGGCACTCGTCCGGGATCACCACCAGCGTCATCGGAGCCCTGAAGCGCGGACTCGCGCCGTTGGAGCAGGAACTCGGGCTCTATGTCTGCGGCGGCAAAGGCGCGCAGTCGCGACAAACGCCAGCGGAATTGACGGCCTTCGGTGAGCGCACCGGCCTCGACGCGTCGCCGCTCACGCATGCGAGTCGTCTGGTGGCGAAGGTGGACAGCGCGGCCGTCCAGGATGGTTTCGATCTCTACCTGCACGCCTTCATCGTCAGCGTCGACGGACGCTGGTGCGTCGTGCAGCAGGGCATGAACGAACAGCGGCGGGAAGCGCGCCGCTATCACTGGCTGTCGGAGAATCTGCAGAGCTTTCTGGACTCGCCGCATGCGGCGATCGAAGGGCGCAATCAGGGATCGATCGTCAACCTTGCCGATGTCCGCGCCGAGCGAAACAGGCGAGCGGGGCTCGAACTGGTGCATGCGGGGCCGGATCGCCCCGTCGCTCTGTTGAAGCGATGGCGCGATTCGGGGAGCGCGGCGCTCGACCTCTTTGACGCTCCTGAACCCGAGACGCCGCATCTGAAGTTGCCCGCTCATCATGAAGTGCATGCATCGGACGTCGTGCTTCGACGGCTGCACGCCACGCTCGCCGCGGCCGCCGATCGAGGCCCGAAAGATTTCGCGGACCTGCTCCTCACCCCTGGCGTCGGGGCTCGCACCGTCGCGGCGCTCGCGATGGTCGCCGAAGTCCTGCATGGGGCGCCGGCACGATTCAGCGATCCAGCGCGCTTGTCGCTCGCTCATGGCGGGAAGGACGGTCATCCGTTTCCGGTGCCGCTGAAGGTCTACGATCAAACCATCCGCGTCCTCAAAGACGCAGTCTCCCGCGCGAAGCTCGGCAACGACGAGCGCCTCGCCGCCATTCGCCAACTCGACGCGCAGGCCCGCGCGCTCGAAGGCCACGTCGCCGGGCCGAGCTTCGAGGCATTCGTTGCCGACGAGAGGGCCCGGAGCGATGTATACGGCGGCCGAACGGTGTTCGATTAGATCAGATCTCGTGGCGCGGGGAGCTTGCCGACCAGAGACTGCAATGTTTCGAGGTCGGTCACGAGATCGCTCACTGAACGTGCTCCATCAATCCTTGCCTGACTTGACTGCTGGCTGGGCTGGCGCGCTGGCAGGCTCGCTGGCTGAGCATTTCGGCGGCGTATAGGTCTCGCCGCGATCGAGCGACTTTATTACTTTTTCAATCCGTTGCACGTTGCCGAAGGTGTCGACCATGATCAGACGGTTGATGCACGGGATGGCGACCAGATGGGCCTGCTGCGGGAGCAGCGGTCGCAGCGTCGGCACCAGCATGGCCACCGGCATGTGCTTTACGTCGATGATCCTGGTGACGTACTCCGCTTGCCGGAAGTTATCGCCATCGGCGACTGGCAGCGCGAACTGACGAGCGCTTGCGTCCGGAACCACGCGCACGTAGTCGCCACTGTCGACCGCGGCGAAGCCGTGGACCTGCAGCAGCCATAGAAAGCCGTCGTACGTCAACGTCGCTGGATTTTCCTGCAACAGCAGAACATCCCCTCTCACTCTGGGATCGACGATGAATTTCTTGCCGCTGCTCTTGGCGACGGCCGCCAGCACGGTCTCGATCGACACGGTGTTCGATCCTGCCGCGTCCGACTGCGCGGCGCTCACAAGCGGCGCGACAGCGAGGGCGAGTACACCGACAATGGCGAGTGATCCACGAAACAGGTTGGTCATGATTGCTCCTTTGCTCATTCAACTTTTACTTCCGTCAACGGCAGCGGCTCGAAAGGACGACGTCGCCGGTTATCGGATTCGGGCGAGATCACCCATCGGCGCTGCGCGTTATTCATGCGACTCAGGTAGTCGTCGAGGAAGCTGCTTACGGTCGGCGAATTTCGATAGCGCTCCTTGCTGACATATAAATAGAGCGTGCGCGCGCCGGGATAGCTGCCGTCCATGATCGAGCCGAGAGTCGGGGCCGGGCCGGTCAGCATGCTGCCGAGCAGGTCCGCGCTGTTGGCCGAGTAGAAAGAATAGTCGAGGACGGCGACGGCGTTCGGCTCGGCCCAGAGTCGTTGCCCGACGAAGGTGTCGTCCCAGATCACCTCCCGGTAGACGCCGTCGTCACGCAACGTGTGACAGATCTCCTCGTATGTTTCCCGATCGCCGTTCTGCAAAGCTCGAATGCGATCGCAGGCCGGCTCCAGGATGGTCGCGGCGAACACCAGAAAATGTTGTGAGTTTCGCGGCGGCCCGAGCACTTCGATGCGACGGGGGTCGAGCGAGCGGTCGATTTGATTCCAGTCCGTGTAGGGATTGTCGACGAACCCGTCCGGCGACGGGACCTTTTTCAGCAGCGCTCGCAAGAGCGTATCCGCGGACAGCTTCATGGGAGTTCCAGCCTTCGCGCCGGTGATCACCATCGCCATATGACCCAGCTTGGCTTCGCGCACGCCCTGTTTCCTGCACTCCTCCAGCTCGAAGCGGTTGATGCGCCGGGAAACGATGGCGATATCCAGAGGCGTTGTTTGTTCGGTACAAAGAGTCTGCAAAGCGGCGTCGGCGGTGGCGACCTCGGTGCGAGGTGAGATCCCCCTCCAACTGAACCTCGCCTCGATTTCTGCTGCGAGGACCGCCAGCTCTGGCGTCAATGCGATTCGCACCGACTTGGTATTCGACGCTCTCGCACTCGCCGTCGGCGCCATGGATCCGCTGGTTGCCGCACCGACCGGAGAGGAGTCGACGGAGGAAGGATCGCTCTCACGAGTCACGTTGGCGGCGCCACCGATGTCTTCTGACGGCGTCGATGATGAGTGCTCCCCATCCGCAAGCCTGGTCCCCCTAACACGTGAGTTCGAATAGGTCGCGCCATCGTGATTCCTGCCGACCTGAGCGAGGGGTGTCGCGCCCTCGTGAGTCGCTTGCATCTGCGCGGTCTGCGACGATGGCAACGAAAAATGTTTCACCGTCAGGTAAGTGACGGCCGCCAGCGCGGAGCCGCCGATGAGAACGGACGCGATCAGCAGACCCCAGCTCGGTCGCCGTGACGGCGGCGGGGCAAGCTCCTGCTGTCGCAGCCGTTCCCTGAGCTGCTGCTCGAATGCCGCGGGAGGCCGCTTCCAGGCGCTTCGCAGGAAGTCATCGTTCATGGCTGTTCTCTCGCGATTCCCAAGCCGAGCGAAGTTCGCGGACCGCGCGATGCAGAAGCGTGCCGACGTTCGATTCGCTCAGGCCGGTGAGGCGTGCAATTTCGCGATTGCTCAGATCGGCGCCGTATTTCAGCGCCACCACTTCCTGGTCGCGCTCGGCAAGCCGTTCCATCAGAAGTGCCAGCCGCGCCAGGTTCGAGTCGCGCTCGGCTTCGTCATGAGGAGACTCGGCGCTCACTACTTCGAGCGCCGCTTCCAGTGGCAGATGGGGACGACGCGCCCGCAGGTGGTCGATCGCCAGGTTCTGCGCGATGGTGAACAGCCAGGTCGAAAACCCGGCCAGATCGCGCCTGTACAACGTCCGGCTGCGCCACGCCTTTTCGAAGGTCCGCGACGTTAATTCCTGCGCATCCGCCTCGTTGCCGATGCGATAACGCAGGTAGTTGTAAACGCGCGGCAGCTGATCTCGATAGGCCGCGTCCCAGTCCACTTCTCGGGTCGGGCGCCCTGCCATCGCGCGGTCCATTAGTAGCTGTCCCAAGCTCATGTTCGTTTATACGGCGCTCCCGGCGAAGTATCACAGGTGCAACGGCCAATCGGGCTATGATGGTGGGCAGGTGGGTCCGAAACAGGGGAGCGATTCGATGATCCGTCGCGGGTTGGTCTGGCTTGTGTGCATGCTTGGCGCCTCGGTGGCGTCGTTGGAGACGGTGATGGCGGCAGAGGTTCCCGTGTTGGGCAAGATCGAGCGTCTCGATCCGGCGTTCGATCGTCTGGTCGAGCCGGGCGCCGTCGTAGAACTGCTTGCCGAGAAAAAATTCGAGTGGTCCGAAGGCCCGATCTGGGATGCGTCGAACCGTCGCCTGCTGTTCTCGGATATTCCCCGGAACATGATCTGGGAATGGTCCGAGGCCGGCGGCCTGAAAAAATTCCTGCAGCCCTCCGGTTACACAGGCACTGAGCCCTTCACGGGCCGTGAGCCCGGCTCCAATGGATTGACCTTCAATAAAGCGGGCGAGCTCGTCATGTGCCAGCACGGCGATCGTCGCGTCGCCAAGTTGAGCGGCGGCAAATTCGTGACGCTCGCGGACCGCTATCAGGGCAAGCGCCTCAATAGCCCCAACGACCTGGCAATCAAGTCGAACGGCGACGTTTATTTCACCGATCCGCCGTATGGTCTGCCGAAGGTGGCGGAGGATCCGGCGAAAGAACTGGATTTCCAGGGCGTGTATCGCTTGAACGCACGAGGGGAGCTCACGTTGCTCACTCGCGAGCTGAGTCGGCCCAATGGGCTGGCGTTCTCGCCGGACGAGCAGACGCTCTACGTCGCGAACTCCGATCCGAACAAAGCCATCGTGATGGCGTATCCAGTCAAGAGCGACGGCACGCTCGGCTCGGGCCGCGTCTTTTTCGATGCGACGCCGGCGGCGCAGGCCAAGAAACCAGGATTGCCCGACGGCATGAAAGTGAGCCGCGATGGCACGGTCTGGGCCACCGGCCCCGGCGGCGTGCTCGTGTACTCGGCAGCGGGCAAGCATCTCGGAACACTTGCGACCGGCGTGCCGACGGCGAATCTCGCATTCGGCGATGACGGCAGCACGTTATACATAACCGCGGACAAGAACCTGGCTCGCGTGCGCACGCAGGTGAAGGGCTGGTGATGCGTCCTGCCACAGGACTGCAACAAACGCCAAGTACATTGGGAGAACGCTGGCCGATATAACAATCACCATCAGCCGTTCTGCGCCAGCCGCACCAGGCGCCGGGATTCGCCGGCACGTGACAAGGAAGGTGTGCGCGCACATGAATCTCAGGCGCTTGAAGTCGGTAGCCGCCGATGCCCGGCAGATCGCGGACGCCCGGGCCGGCAACCTGGGTGTGGTCGAGCGGCTGTATCGCGACCATTGGAAGAATCTTTGTGTTCGTCTGCGCAGGGTGTTCGGCAACGGTCCGCCCGAGCCCGAGGACCTGGCGCAGACCGCGTTCACCAAATTGATCGAGTACACCGACACGGCGAGGCTGAACGATCCGGCCTCGTTTCTGTTCCGCATCGCCATCAACGCCGGCCGGGATCGCCGGCGACACATCGTGCGGGCCAACGCCCTCATCGAAGCGCAGTTCAGCTCCGAAGACATCGAGCCGGTGGATCGGATCACGCCCTCGAACGTGTATGAGACAAGGGAATGCATCGCCGTGACGGAACAGGCGATTGCCACGCTCACGCCCAAACAGCGTGAGGTGCTGATCAGGAGCCGGCTCAGAGGTGAAACGTTTGAGCAGATTCAGGACGCGTGCGGGTGGAGCAAGGCCGACATCAGTCGCACGCTTCAGGCTGCGCTTGGTGTACTCCAATCCGCCATGCGGGAGTACCTGGGCCATGAATGAGGGCCTCACGCCGGCGCGCCGGGACGACATCGACGCCAAGGCTCGGGAATGGATGAGCCATTTGCATTCCGGCGACATCACCGAACAGGAGCAGGCGGGATTCCATGCCTGGCTCGCCGAGAGCTCGGACCATCGGGCGGCGTTCCGGAGACTGAACGACCTGTGGACGTCCCTCGACCGCGTTCCGCACATCGAGAACCAGCTGGTCGAAGCCCCGCGAGAAGCGGCGAATGTCACCAGGCCAAGTGGCTGGCGGGCTGTCCTGCAAGTTGCGAACTTTAGAGTTGCGGCGACGTTGGTTGTCGCAGTGGCGGCGGTCGTCGCCCTGGCCACGTCGCAGATGAAACATCAGGCCGATGGACATCGCTTCGCCACCGATCTCGGAGAGGTTCGCGCCCTGGGCCTCACCGACGGTTCGCAGCTCGTCTTGCGCGCCGACACCGAGATCGTCACGGCCATGTCCAGCGACGAACGCGCTGTCACTATTCAGCGCGGCGGGGCGTATTTCGATGTTTCCAAAGATAAAGCTCGCCCGTTCGTCGTGTCGGCGGGCGGCGTCGACGTTCGAGTCCACGGCACGGCGTTCGATGTATTGAAAGGCCCGAGCTCGGTCACCGTATCGGTGACGCATGGCCATGTCACCGTTTCGGATCACGCGGCACACAGCGTGGAGCTCACCGGCGGACAGCAGCTCACCGTGACAGAGGATGGCTCGTTCGGAGCCATCGTCGAATTCGATACGCAGCGCGTGCTGGGCTGGCGCGATGGCAGGTTCAGCTATCTGAACGCGCGGTTGGAGGACATCGTCGCCGACATCAACCGGTATCGGACGCAGAAGATCGTCATCGAGGACCCAGCGCTCGCCGACTTACGCATCACCACCATGTTCCGCGCCGAAAATGTCGACCAGATGCTGGCGGGCATCGAAGCCACCGAGCCGGTGACCGTGGTCCGCTCGCCCTCGGTGATCGTGATTCGCCGGCGCGAGCAGCATTAGCGACTTTGTGAAATTTATATGAAATCTCGCGCCAGCCTGGAATAGGCGCGCGGCTGGATCGTGTTCCCTCGGAAGACCAAGTAATCCGCGCACGGATGTCGCTGACGCCCGTGTGCGGCTCGATATTTGTTTGGAACGCAGGGCTATTGGGGAATGAGATCCATACTGTTGAAGGCGACCGCAATGGTCGCCCGGCTGTCGTTGCTCGCTGTGATGTTCGTCGCGCCCGCGCAGGCGCAGCAGCAGAGGGCGATGAGTTTTTCAGTGAACGCGCAACCGCTCGCCAGCGCGCTCGAGGAGTTTGCACGGCAGGCGGACATGACGGTCACCGCATCGGGGCGGTTGACCGAAGGTAAGCAGTCGCCAGGATTCACGGGTAGTGCGACGCCGGTGGAGGCGATCGCTGCTTTGTTGAAAGGCACCGGTCTGCAGGCACGCGAACAAAACGGCGCGCTGATCATCGATCAGGAACAGGCGGCCGGCATTCTCGGTACGGTGAAAGGCCAGGTGCTGCGAGCCGACGACCAGATCCCCGTGCGCAATGCGCAGGTCAGCGTTCCCGGTACTGAATTCAGCACCAGCACCGATCGTTTCGGCCGCTTCGAGCTGAACGTGCCGGCCGGCGAATATCAGCTACGATTGGAACATCCCGAGTACGGCAGTCAGTCCGTGCAGGGAGTCAAAGTAGCCGCGGACCTGGCATTGGAGCTCGATCTGAAGCTGCAGCCAACGGTTGCGGCGGCGACAGCCACCGAAGCGCCCGCTGTGATCGAGCACGTGCAAGTCACTGCGGCACGCTACACCGAGCGTGCCATCGATCTCGAACGCACCGCTGCCGGCGTGATCGACACGATCGACTTCGCCCAGATCGCGCGCTTCGACGACAGCACCATCAGCACCGCGCTGACTCGCATCGTCGGCGTCAGTCTCGAAGAAGGCCGCTACGCCATCGTGCGCGGCATGAAGAGCCGCTATCAGTCGGTGTATTTCAACGACGCGATTCTGCCGAACACGGATCCGGGACGCCGCGATCTGGCGATGGACATCTTCCCGACCTCGATCATGGAGGCGCTGGCGCTGCAGAAGACGGCGAGCCCCGACGTGCCCGCCACCGCCACGGCCGGCCATATCGACATGCGCACCAAGGCTGTGCCGGACGAGCCGTTCCTGAAGCTCTCGACCTCGCTCGATGTCTGGGACGATGTCGACGACGACGTCCTGCGCGTCGAAGGCGGCGACAACGACGCGCTCGGCTACGACGACGGCACGCGGGATCTGCCGGACGCGCTGGCTGCGATCAAAGACATTTACTATCAAAACGACGGCTCGGCGGCAGACGCCATCAGCGATGAGCAGCAGATCGCCGCGGCCAACTCGATCCGTCATCCCGACATCAACGTCGGCGAATCGAACCTCAACGGCACGCTCGATCTCTCCGGCGGTTACCGCTGGTACTTCGGCGAGCAATCGGCGGGATTCATCGGCGCGCTGCGCTATTCGAACAGGTGGACCAATCGCGACATCGAGAACTATCGGTTCAGCCGCATCGTCGAGATCGAGAACGGGCAGCAGGTGTTCAGGGGCTCGGAGCTGTCGAGCTACAACGACACCTGGGACAGCAACAACATCGTCGACGTGAGCGGCATGTTGAACTTCGTCTGGCAGCCGAGCGAAGCGCACGAAGTGGGCCTGAACAATCTGTTACTGCGCCACACGCTCAACTCCGCCGAACGCACCTACGATTCCGAGCTGACGCTGGACGAGAACAGCGGCGAGGTCGTCTTCAACCCCGGCGACGACTACGCGTTCACGCATGGCATCGACTGGATCGAAGAACAGTTGTGGAGCAGCCAGCTGTGGGGCAAACATCGCTTCGAGGGCCTCAACGGCCTGACTCTCGACTGGTTGGCGATGCAGGCCAAGGGCAAGTTCGACCGGCCGGACTCCAAGCGCTACACCTGGGCGGCCAACGATCAGTTCTCTTCGGCGCAATTGCGCGGCGGCGACAACAACAACCGCTTCGAATGGGAGGTCATGGAGGAGGACAGCACCGGCTACCGCGCCGATCTGAGCCTGCCGTTGATCGAGAACTCGTCGCTGTCCGCGCAGTTGAGCGCGGGACTGTACCTGCTCGATCGCGAGCGCGACGGCTATGAATATTCCTGGTACTACAACTGGCAGTCGCAGGATTATTCAGGCGCCTTGAGCCAGCAGGAGCTCGAAAGCCGGCAGCCGGGCGGTCTGTTCAGCGAGGAAAACATCTGCGCCGGCGACGGCTCGCAGACCTGTATCGTGATGGAAACGCCCGGGATTCCGCCGGGTGAAGATATCGGCTGGCGGGGCGACAGCTATCGTGTCGAGCAGAACACGGACGCGTATTACCTGCTCGCGGACGTGGATTTTCGCGAGAAGATCCGCGCCAGCTTCGGCGCGCGCCGCGAGACGTTTGCCATCGGCGCCGACATGTACGAATACACGCCCGAGCCGCTGGTGAATCTGCTGGATGAAAAATTCGATCTGTACTCGGTGGCGTTGACCTATCGGTTCAACGAGCAATGGCAGCTGCGCCTCGGCTACGGCGATACCGTCAGCTGGCCGGAAGCATTCGAAATCGTGCCGCGCACCTTCACCGACTACGACACCCTGGAACAGTACCGCGGCAATCCGAACCTGGAACCGGCCGAGATCGAAAATTACGACGTGAGATTGGAGTGGTATCCGGGCGAGGATCGATCGGTCACGCTGGCGTACTACACCAAGGACCTCACCAACGCGATCGAAAACACCTTCCTCGGCGAAGGTGAAGAATATCTCTACTACACCTTCGACAACGTGGCGTCCGCCACCGTCGACGGCTGGGAGCTCGATCTGCGTCAGACCTTTGCGTTCGGCGACAATCACGAGCTGTTCGTGCAGGCGAGCTACACCGACATCAATTCCGAGGTCAATCTGCCCGCCGATACGCTGGAATACGATCCGAATCGCCCGCTGCAGGGTCAGCCGGACTATCTCGTCAACCTGCAGCTCGGCTACGACCATATCGCCACTCAGCAACAGTTCACGGTGGTCTACAGCCGCCGGGGCGAGGAACTCGCCGTCGTCACTGCGGCGGAAAGCGCCGCGGCCATCAGAACCAATGTCTACGAGCAGCCTTACGAGGACCTGAAGCTGATTTATCAGAAAAACTTCGGCGCCAGCTGGAGTGTGCTGCTGAGCATGGAAAACGTCCTGGGGTCGGAGCGCAACCTCGAGTACGAGGGCTACGGTCTGCCCTACTTGAAGTACGACCCGGGCCGGCGCGCCAAGCTCAAAGTGAGCTACACGTTCTGATTGACCGCCAACGCTGTCGAACGCATTCGATCACCGCTTTACGTAAAGGGAATATTTCGCATGTTGTGCGGTCACGGTTTTTCCGTCCTCGCCGCGGGACGGACGATGTTTGTAATGTTGCTGGCGGCGTTGCTGAGCGCGTGCGGCAGCGACGGCTCGGAGCCAGCGCAGCGCGCTCCGAACGACCTCGGGCTCCAGCAGTGCGAGCTGGTCGACGGCACGGTGCTCGGCGCGCCGACCGATCCCATCATGATCGATGGCGTCGCGACCCAGGCTTGCCGCATCAGCGCCGGGCATATCCGCGGCGGCTCGCGGGTCGATTTGAAATGGAGCCACCAGTATAAGCCGCTGGCCTGGGTGCTGGACGGCAAGCTGGAAATTGGCGAGAGCAAGACGTACGCCACGCTCGATGAATTCGTCAAGGGCGGCTTCGCGCGGTTGGGCGTCGGTGCCGGCGTTTTGCGCGCCACTGCCGGATCGACGATCGTCGTGCATCGTAACGGCTATTTCGAAGGTGACGTTGTTTCTTCGGATGAGAATCTCGAGGGCGGCGGCGAATGGGCCGGCATGGTCGTCAATGGCATCGGCTCGCATCCCGATTGTCCGGCGAGCACCAGCGCGAGCGCCTTCTGTAATATCTCGGGACCTCACGGTTACTATGGCGGTCTGTCCGTTGCCGACGCCCGGACGCACGTCATCGGCGGCACCATTCTTCCGCCCAATAATGCCGGCTCGACCAGGCTGGGTTTCGAGGGTTCGGTCAGCGAAGCCGGCGGCGCTGTCGCCGGAGCGGCGCCGCTGGGCGCCGCCATCCTGTTCAACGCGCCACAAAGTCAGAGCAATCCGCGGCTCATCAACGTTTTCGATAGCGCCGGCTCGGGCTTCGAGATCAACGGCGGTTACGTTGCAAACCTGCGGCTGATAGCTCAGAACACGCGAGGCTCCGCCGTCCACTGGCATCACGGCTTCAGCGGCGGTTTGACGGGCATCTTTTATAAGAATCAGTCGGAGCACGCTGCATTTCGAGGCGACGGCGGCGATGTCGATTTGAATGGCGTCACGCTGATCGACCGCGATTTCACCGGTGGCACGGCGATCAGCGTGCGAGGCGGTCGAGTGGATCTCACCAACGTGCTGGTGCAGAACTTCCGCGGTTGTCTGCAACTCGACGCCGGCGCTGGCGCAACGCTGACTGGCGTGGCCTTCGGCTGCCTGACGCCGACCGTGGCCGCAGATGACGGCACGGACTACGCCGCGACCGTGACCGCAGCGGCGCTTGCGAACAGCGATAGTTCCTACTACGAATCCGACCCAGCGCTGACCGCAGACCTGCGAGTCGGCAACACCGAGCTGTCTTATACCGCCTGGGCGAATAGTCCAGGGGGCAGGAACATCGTAGGAAACATCCAGGATCACGCAGGCCACGACCTGCGCCTGACCTATCCGGATTGCATGGGCGTCGGCACGCTGTTGCCGGAGGACCAGACCGTAGTGGTGGGGCGCACGACCTATCGAATCTGCCAGCTCAGCGGCACGATCGAGGCGAGTGGGCGTCTGTACAGCAGCTTCAACGGCGGCTCCTTCGCCTGGGTGCTCAACGGCGCCGTGAGCTTGGGAGCCGATTTCGCTCAACTCGGCGCGGCCGAGCAGTTGGCGTCGCTGACATCGCCTGGCTATCTCTTCGTGCCGGCGGGCACGGTCGTGTATGGTCGCGCCGGCGCGAGCCTGACGGTGCAGCCGAACACCCAGTGGTTCGTCGATGGCAATGCCAACGATCCAGTAGAGATCACTGCGCTGCCCGGCAACGCCGCCACACGTTGGGGCGGCGTGCGCATCCTCGGTGTCGATCGCGCCGAATGTCAGAACGGCTCGACCGCCGGTGTCTGTGCATACGCTGCAGCTCGTCAGCTGAGCATCGAGTATCTGCGTCTGATGCAAGCCGGCGATGGGCAGCCGGCGTTACAACTCTATGAGGTTGGATCGGGAGCCAGCATCGATTACCTGGAGGTCGTCAACTCCGCCAGTACCGCGCTCGCTTTGCACGGTGGCCGCGCGGATCTGGAGCACGTGGTCCTGAGCAACAGCGCGGGCGATCAGCTGCTCTGGGAACAAGGTTATCGCGGCACGATCCGATACGGTTTGTTTACAACCCGTAACGGCAACGGCGGCCAGGCGTTGCATGGTCGTAACGACAGCGTCAACCACGACGCCAGCCCGCGCTCGCGACCGACGCTGGCGAATGTCACCCTGATCGGGGAGGGCAGCGGCACGGCCATTCGGCTCGAACAAGGTTCGGGGCTGCTCCTTCAGAACAGTATCGCCGTCGACTTCGAATTCTGTCTCGACATCGACGATGCCGCGACCGCCGCGCTTCAGTCCAGCACGCCGCAGGAAATCGCGATGACCCATGTGGTGCTGAGCTGTGCAGCCGCGCTGGTCCTTGAAGCCGAAGACGGCGGCTCGGATTACGGCCATCTGGTCGCGAGCTCGAGCAGCGTCCATCAAATGGATCCGCAGCTCGACGAACATTTCGTTGCTTCGAATCCAGCGCTGCCCGCACCGGGCGCGGGCTATTGGGGCGCCGTCGGTGGCGCCAATGACGGCTGGTATCTCGGCTGGAGCGGTCTGGGTGTGCTGTTGTCGCCCGAATGCGATGGCAAAGGCACGTTGCTGGACGACTATCGATACCGGTTCTCTTCCGGGCAGCCGTTCCTGGGCTACGGCAGCGGCTTGTTCGTCGAGCTCAATTACAAAGTTTGCAGACTGCCGAGCACCGTGTCCGCGGATCTGGAGCTGACTCGCTACACCGGCACGGACGCTTTGATCAATGCTGACGGCTTCGCCGAGGTCACGGAATCCGGCACTCGCTATGGCATCGTCGGCGATGTCACTTGGACGCGTGTTCCGGTGCCGACCATCTGGTTGCTCGACAGCATGGTGACTGTCGGCAATGGCGCGGAGCTCGCCACCGTTGAAGAAGCCACGGCGCTCAAATCCAATCCCGTCGAGCTGACTCTGCAGCCCGGCACCTGGGTGATGGCCACCGAGGAGGGCGGACTGCACGTCACGCGCGGCGGTCGCCTGCAGGTGAACGGCGAAGTCATGCTCGAGGACCAGTACTGCGAATACCAGTTGATTGGGATCGCCTGTCTCGAGTTCCCAACCGCCGGTCCCGTCAGCATATTCGGGGAAATCGACGGCGTGGCGTTGCCATACATCGATATCACGTATTCCAGCGACGGCTCGATCGATGTCAATGCCGGCAACGTGTTCGGCGGCTACGCGCCGTATGCGCCGCTCGGAACCAACATGTACGATTTCTTCAACGGCGAGCATTACCGCCAGTTCGCCTCTTCCTGGCGCGGCATCACCGTAGATGGGTTCGCACGGAACAATCGGTGCGAGGAAGCTGCGACGGCGGAGCCTAACAGCCGGGTTTGTAACATCAGTGGCGAGCTCGGCTATCACGGCGGCTATGACGACAACTACGCCAACCTGGAAATCAACAACCTTTACATGATCGGCGGCGAGCTGCAGCTCAACAGCGTGGCCGGCCAGATCGAGGGGTTGAACTATTGGCCCAGTCAGTTCACGGACGAACAGGTCGGTGAGGCGGCGGTCATCGAGCTGGACGGCGGCGTCGTCAATCTGCGCGAAGTGCTGATCGATCTCACCGGGATCGAGGGCAGCCGCAAGCCGGGAACGCTGATCGGCTGGAACCATGGCTATCAGGGCAGCATGCAATACATCTACGGCGCTTCAGCGCAAGTTGCCGACGGTGCGCAAAGCGTGCTGCAGGCGAACGGTCGCGATTACTTCATCCCGCTGCTGCGCGGTGCGAACGGCGATACAGGTCATGAAAACGATCTGCCGCGCTCGATGCCGACCATCGCCAATCTCTCGTTGCGCAGCTACGAGACTGACGCTGGCGGCCAGATGACCGGGGCGGTCGATTCCAGCCTGATCGAGCTGACCCGGGGCAGCGGCCTGTATCTGTATCACAGCGTGATCGGGGCGACCGAGGGCGATAGCAGAATCAGCGACTACTGTTTCAAGCTGGATGACGGCGCCGCGGAACGGCTGACGGCCGGCGAGCTGGTCGTGAATCATCTCGCCACGACCTGCCAGACGCTTAGCGACAACAGCGCGGTCGAGCTCGGTGCGATGCCGGGTGTGAACAACACCTACGCCGGCTCGATGGCGGTGTTCGCGATGGCTTCGGAGCGCAACTATGTGGATGACTTCGGTCCGGACGCGATGGCCGTGAATCACGAGTACAACCGTTACTACCCAGTGCAACAGGCGGTCGATGAGTACGGTCACGTGGCGCCCGATTTCTCTGCATCGCCGACGGCCGATACCGAGTTCCTACAAGTGAGCGACTACCTGGGCGCGGTCGACTACTGGATACGGCCCTGGTAAAGCGCGCGACGATGCAGATGTCACCCGACGCCGCCCCGTCGCAAGACCGGGCGGCGTTTTCGTTTGAAACAGTTCGCAACAATTAGCAAACATCGCGGATAGAAAACATCTCGGAATGTTTTCACGCTCACTGGTTTGAATTGGATCGGATCGCGCCCTCGAACGTCTAACAAGAGAAGGGCGCTCATGCTCATTCCCTATCCGCACTCTCGCGTGCCGACGCCGCGGGAGTGTTTGCGCGCGTGCGTGTTGCGCGGTCAACGGATATCGGTATTTCTCAAGGTTTAACGTTCCTGTTATCGCAGCGTCATGCTGCGCGCGCACTCTGAATCTGCCTCATCTGTAGGCACGCCAATCGGATCCCGGACATCGGGCTGCGAGATCCGGATCCGATCGTCAATGGATGGACTATCAAGGAGTGTTTGTATGAAATTGAATCTGTTAGCGGCGGCTGTGGCCGTTGCGCTCGGCTCTGTTTCTTCCAGCACCTGGGCCTTCAATCTGGGATTGGACCCGGAATGCGCCTTCAACGGCGACTATGTCGGCACGGTTTCTACCCCCGAAGGCACCCGTCACCAGTGCAATCTGCCGGCGGATATCGTCAATCCGTCGCCCAGCGACACGACGGTGACACTGCCGGCTTCCCACACCTATAACAGCGTCACCCGCGCCATCCTCTGGGTCATGCCGACCGTCGTGACGGTGGGCAACGGTCATCAGGCCGGCCGCACGCCGAGCACGGCCGCTGCCACGGTGTTGCAGATCAACGCGGGCGCCCGTCTCGCCGGCGGCATTGCGAACTCGGCGCTGGTGATCACGCGTGGCGCGCGCCTCAATGCGCTCGGCACCGCCACCAACCCGATCGTGTTCTCGTCGCTGGACAGCAACTACACCGGCCGGGGCGAATGGGGCGGCGTGATCCTGTCGAGCTGGGATAACACCAACAACTGCAACACGGGCGGCGAGTGCACCATGGAAGGCATCAGCCAGGGCCAGTTCTTCTACGGCGGCTATGTCAACGAGAGCACGACCGCCAGCTGGGACAATATTTCCAGCGGCACCGTGCGCTTCGTCGCGATCGCCGAAGGCGGCCATGCCGTCAACGTCGATATCGACGGCGACCCGGATCCGAACTCCAACACCGGCGACGAGATCAACGGCTTGACGCTCTACGGCGTCAGCAGCGAGACCAACCTCTCCAACGTGCACATCCACAACAACTTCGACGACGGCATCGAGTTCTTCGGTGGCGACGTGGACATCGACAACCTGTGGGTGACCTGCGCGACCGACGACAGCGTGGACTGGGACTTCGGCTACAACGGCCTGCTCAACAACGTCTACATTCTGCAGCAGGACGGCGCCGATCACGCGTTCGAGCTGGCCAACAACCCGACCAACTTCACCGCCTCGCCGGTGGCCAACGCGAGCGTTTCGAACGTGACTCTGGCGTTCACCGACGCGAGCCCGAATGTCGACACGCCGTTCGATCTCAAGGAAGGCAGCGGTGGTGTCTTCACCAACATCGAGATCGGCAGCGCGTACACCGCGAACTGCTCGTCCGCGGGCGTCGCGAGCGCCAACTCCTATAACAACATCGAGTATTCCTGCGTCAACAACCGGGGCCACCTCCCGGCTTCGACGCCGCAAGCCGGATTCACCAACAGCACGTTCTGGACGGCCTATCCGGGCACTTGCAACTGATCGTTGCTAACCGACCCTTCATAACAATCGGCGGATCTCCGCACCGCCCGGCCTCGTGGCCGGGCGGTTCTCGAGAGCTACAAACATTCAGGAGAAAATGATGAGACTCGAATTATTGGCCGCAGCGGCGGTCAGCCTGACTGCCTCCAGCGCCTGGGCCGTGGACCTGGGACTGGATGCGAAGTGCAATGGCAACGGATTCAACCGTGGCTCCGTGAGCTGGAATGGCGACTCGTATCGTCGCTGCGACCTGCCGGCGAACATCAAGGTTGCGGGAACCGTGACGCTGCCGGCGACTGTGTCCGGCACCAAGATTCTGTGGGCGCTGCCTTCGCTGGTGACGGTCGGCGACGGTCACAAAGCGGGCAAGACGCCGGCCACTGCTGTGCCGACCGTGCTCGAAATCCTGGCCGGCGCCCAAGTGGCGGGCGCGCCTCAATCGGCGCTGGTGATCACTCGCGGCGCTCAGCTGCGCGCCTCGGGCACCGATGTCGAACCCGTCGTGTTCTCGTCGCTGGACAGCAATCTCACTGGCACGGGCGAGTGGGGCGGCGTGATCCTGTCGAGCTGGGATGGCAGCAATGCCTGCAACAGCAGCGTCGGCGCCGAATGTGTCATGCCGGATGTACGCAAGCATCTGTACGGCCAGTCCGAGGCGGCCGTGGCCGGCGGCGGATATCAGCAGCCGTACTATTACGGCGGTTATGTCGATGAAGTGAGCACCGGCAGCTGGGACAATCTTTCCAGCGGCTCGCTGGAATATGTGGTGATCGCCGAGGCCGGCGCGAAGCAGTCCTATCAGGGCGACCCTCTGAGTGGCCTGGCGCTGTATGGCGTGAGCCGCGAAACTTATATCGCCGACGTTCAAGTTCACAAGAGCAAGGGCGACGCTCTCCGGCTGCAGGGCGGCGATGTGAACGTCGAGCGTGTGTGGCTGACGTGCGCTGGCGATGACTCGGTCGATTGGGATCAGGGCTTCCGCGGCGATCTGTCCTTTGTCTACGCTCTGCAAAAGGACGGATCGAGCAATGCCTTCGAACTGTCGAACAACCCTTCGAACTACGCGGCCACACCGGTCTCCAACGGCAGCGTGTTCGGCGTGACGGTCGCTTATGCCGATACAACGCCGTCGGTGGGCGTACCGCTGCGCTTGATGGAGGGCACCGACGCCACCTTCACCGACGTCGTCATCGGTAGCGAGTACACCGGCGTCTGCTTCGGCAACCCGGCGTATCCCAGCAACCAGTCGGCGGTCACGCCCAGTGACTTCAATTCGGTGCAGTACGCCTGCACGGACAACGCTGGCCTGCTGCCAGCATCGTCGTTCGCGTTCGGCTTCTCCGAACCGACTTTCTGGGCCGGCTATTCGGGCACCTGCAACTGATCGTTGTTGAATCTTCCGTTGTCAGCGAGTGGCCAGGGACGGCCGCTCATCTAGCGCTCGACCAGCCCGAGAATCGCCTTGTGGTCGCTGATTCCTTCCAGCACTCGGGTCCGCGTCACTCGATAGTGCGCGGTCGAGAAGATCGTATCGACCGCCAGGTTCAAGGTCCCGACGCGATGCAGTTTCGGATCGAGCGTGGAGGTCACGCTCGCGGGCAAGTGATCTGTAAGACCTAGCCGGCCGGTGAACTTGCCGAACATCTCGCCGCCGCGCGGCGCGTTGAAATCGCCGCACAACACATAGTGCGGATATTCGGACAGCACTCGATCGAGGCGAGCGAAATCGGCAGTCTGCTGATCGTTGATACGTCCGTCCGGCGACCACGTGAAATGAGTCGTGGCGATTCGATAGGGCCGTCCTTCGTGCTCGAGCTCGGTCACGATCAGTACTCGACAAGCGTCGTTCGGCACGCGAAGCACTCGAATGCGCGGGTCGTCAGCGTAGTAGCTGACGAGCTGTCGCTTCACTGGCACTCGCGACAACGTCGCCACGCCCCAATTTCGCGCCGCCCCCGATTCCGTGAGCACGCGACCCGACAGCGCATATTTGACATCGTAGCCGCTCGACGCCAGGCGCTCACAGTCCGTTTCGATGACTTCCTGCAGGCACACGATATCCGGCAGATGTTCCGCGATGACCTCGCAAACGCGTGCCAGATGGCGACTGTTCTCGATGTTCAACGTGAGCAGCTTGATGGCCATTTCACTCCATCCGTGAGGGCGGGTCCGGGGCACATCGCAGGGTAGCGGAAATGGACCAGACCTGCGGCGCGCTTGCCAGGCCGCTTCGCACTGCATAGTATTTAGTATACTAAATGCTGCAACGGAGCGATCGACATGCGCTGGATCCTTGCGATGGCCGGAGCGTGGTTGTTCGTCCAGCCTTCGTTCGGGAGCACGGCAGACACGCTCGAGTTGCAGACTCGCGACTTCGACATCGTGCTCGACTCGTCGTCGCAGACACTCTTGTCGCTGAAGCCCAAGCAAGGCGATGGCTTCGACTTTGCGCCGTCGAAAGCCCGTTTCACCCGCACTGGCGACGGCTACTACCATTTGGGAGATCTGGACCTGCGCCTGCGCGCTGCCGGGGAAGCCGAGTGGCGCGACTATTCGACGGCGTATCGACGCCAAGCTACGAAGCAATTACCACGCGATGGAACGACGCTGGCGGCGGCTGAGCTCCCGTTGTCTCTGCCGACGGAGCTCGGCTTGCGGGTCGTCCGGCGTTGGCGGATCGACGAGGGCGGCCAGTTGTCATTGCGCTTCGAGCTCACCAACGAAGGTCAGCGAGACATCGAGCTCGGCGGTGTCGGGCTCGCGATGGTGTTCGACAATGTGCTTGCCAAGCGATCGCTTGCCGAGGCGCATACGGAGGCGAGCTTCGCGGATCCCTACATCGGGCTGGATGCAGGATATCTGCAAGTCACCCGCCTCAATGGCCAAGGTCCGGCGCTGATTGTCACCGGCGAACAGGGAACGCCGTTCGAAGCCTATCGCCCCATCGCCGACAAGAAAGATGAGCAGGGTAAGGCGCTGCTGCTGAATGACGCGACTCCACGCGGTCAGACGTTCGAGGGCTTCTATACCTGGATGGCCGCAAGCCGGGGATTTGCGGAGCGGGAGTGGCGTGGCGCCGAGCAATGGAATGAGCCGACGGCGGTCACGCTTCGTCGGGGCGAGACCCGCCGCTTCGGTGTGCAGTTTCTGATTTCGAAATCGATTCGAGATATCGAGAGCACGCTCGCCGCGAACGCTCGTCCGGTGGCCGTGGGAATCCCGGGTTACGTGCTGCCGACCGACCTGGCCGGCGATCTTTGGATTTCCTCGCGTCAGTCGGTTCGTTCGATTGCTTCGCATCCGGCCGGTGCACTCGACATCACTGCCGCCGAAGGTGTGCAAGGCTGGTCGAGATATCGGGTAACGGGGCGGCAGTGGGGACGCTCTCGTCTGACCGTTACGTATCAGGACGGGACGCGGCAGGCTGTTCATTACTTCGTGACCAAACCCAGTGCCGTCGTGCTCGAGGATCTGGGACGGTTTCTTGCGACCAGGCACTGGTACGACGATCCTAGCGATCCGTTCAAGCGTGGGCCGTCGATCATGACCTTCGATCGCGAGCGCAACTCCGTCGTACTCCAGGACCAGCGCGTGTGGATGGCGGGGCTGAGCGACGAAGGCGGCGCTGGCGCGTGGCTTGCGCTGATCATGAAACAACTCGGCGCACCGAGCGCCGCCGAGGTCGAGAAGTTCGAGCGATTCGTCACGCAGACTTTGGACGGACGCTTGCAAGTCAATCAAGATCCCGAGAAGTTCGGCGTACGCAAGAGCTTGTTCTACTACGAACCAAAAGCTCTGCAGGGAGCAAGCTACGACCCAGCCGTGAATTGGACTGTCTGGTCGGCGTGGCGGAAGTCACAGGCGGACTCCGTCGTCCGCTCGTTCAATTACGTTCACGTCGCGGCCGCGCACTGGGTGTTGTACCGGCTGGCGCGTTATCACGAAGGTCTGGTGAAGGCGCACGATTGGCGTTGGTATCTCGATCGCGCTTATCGAACGGCGTTGGCGATGCCGCGGCTCGCGCCCGAGTATGCGAAGTTTGGCCAGATGGAAGGCGAGGTGTTCGTCGAGATCCTGCGCGATCTTCAGGATGAAGGCATGAAGGCCGAAGCGGGGCAACTCGAACGGGCCATGCGCAAGCGGGCCGATGCTTGGGCCGCGGAGGAATATCCATTCGGCAGCGAAATGCCGTGGGACTCGACCGGACAGCCCGAGGTGTATGCGTGGATGCGTTACTTCGGAAACGCCGCCAAGGCCGAGCTGACCCGGGAAGTCATTCTGGGGTATGACCCGACCGTTCCCAGCTGGGGCTATAACGGCAATGCCCGGCGCTACTGGGATTTCATGTACGCCGGTAAGACCGCTCAGCTCGAGAGACAGATCCATCACTATGGCTCGGCGAACAACGCGCTGCCGCTGCTCGATTCGTTTCGGCGAGATCCGAGTGACCTTCATTTGCTCCGTGTCGCATACGGCGGGCTTATGGGGACGCTGACAAATATCGATCAGGAAGGCTTTGGCTCCGCGGCGTTTCACTCCAATCCGGACCTGATGAGGTTCGACGGCTACAACGGCGACTATGGCACCGCCTTTTACGGTTACGCGTACGGTATCGGCAGCTATCTCGCACGTCATCCGGTGTTCGGCAACGTGGGCTTCGGTGGCGCGGTTCAGGAGCAGGGCTCGATCGTTCGTTTCATGCCGCGCGATGGCTTTCGCTCACGAGTGTTTCTTGCCGAGCCGGGTCTATGGCTCACGTTGGAAGCGGGCAAGTTCGCGCGTGTCGAGTACGACCGGAGCAGTGGCGGCGTGAATGTTCATTTAGATGCCGCCGATGCGTTCACGCCGCGAGGGCATCTTCGAGTTGAAAGCACGAAGCCAGGCGCTTCTTATGGAATCAGCGCAGCGGCCAGCGAACAGCGCGGCCGCTATGTGATTCCGCTGGGCAAGAACGAAGTATCGGTCCAACTGAGTCCGGCGCGTTAATTTCTCAGCGCGCCGGAGCATCGATCAGATCAGCGCCGCCGTCACATTCGCATTCTTGGTGTAGATGCGGCAGCCGAACACCGGGCCCGCGGTGTTGCCGGGTTCGGGCTCGAACCGCACCAGCACGCTTTGTTTGCCACGGGTGAGCGCCTCCGGAATCTCATAGTCGACGTCGAAGAACACCGGTTTGTCCGGACGCAAGGACTGCGTAGCGATGCGTTGACCCTCGACCAGAATGTGGAATTTCCGCGCGCGCTCGTCGGCCCAGTAGGTGGCCTGCAGGATCAGCGGGCCCGGCCGAACCTTCATGCGAAACGCGAAGAAGCCACCGGTGCGCGCGTCACGGCCGTTGCGGCCACGGTAGGTCACGGGATAGGAGATCTCGGACGTGAGCTCGTGATCGCGTTCCGGCTGCATCTCGCCCAGATGCATCACGTCGACCGAGCGGGCAGCAAGCTCTTTTTGACGCGCCTGTTCGGCGATGAATGCACGCTCTTCATTGGCCCATTCCGCGTCCGTGAAGCGGCGGAAGTAAACAGCGCTGCGTCGATGGTAGTTCTTATAGAACGGTGAGAAGGTGAGGGCGGTGGGCCGCGCAATCGTTCCGGCTCGATAAATCGCTTGTTGCGGCTCGACCGCTTTGAAGTCCGCAAGCAGATCGGCGCCGACGAGCGCAGGCGCCGCGGCCTCGAACGGTTTGTCCGCGGGACCGAGGTCGGCCGCGAGCACCATCGGGCCATGCAATACGGCGATGGTATTTTCATCGCCCGGCGTCGCTTCGAGCCGCAGTTCCAGAGGCAGAGTGAACGCGAGCGCATCGCCTTCGCGCCAGCGCCGGCGAACGATGAGATAACCCGCGTCTTTGGTCGTTTCGACCGGCTTGCCGTTGACGGTGAGTTGAGCGTCTTTAGCCCAGCCGGGAACGCGTAGCGCGACGGCAAATTTCTGCGCTTTCTTCAAGGCGGCCACCTTCACGTCGACCGTGCCTTCATACGGATACCGCGTGGTCATCTCGAACTGCGCGCCGCGCGCTTGCCATGTGGCGCGAGACGGAATGAACAGGTTGACCAGCAGCATGTCGTCGGCTTGCCACCAGATCGAATCGCCGTGCTTGGAATGGCTTTCCATGCCCGAGCCGACGCAACACCAGAAGCTGTCGGTGGGCGAGGAGAACTCGCGCCTGGCGCCCGACATCAGCGGCGTCATGTAAGTGAACATGCCCGTCGCCGGATCCTGATGCGCGAGGATGTGATTGAGGTGCGCTCGCTCGTAGTAGTCGAACAGCGCTCCCGAGGGCTGCCACGAAAACAAGTGACGCGTCAGCTTCAACATGTTGTAGGTGTTGCAAGCCTCGCAGGTCTGTTCGGTGATGTGCCCGGCGACCGTGCGCGGCTCGGAGAAATACTCGCGATCGGAATTGCCGCCGATCACGTAACTGTGATCGGTCGTCACCGTCTTCCAGAAGAAGCGGGGCGCCACGGCTTGCTCCTGCTTGCCGGTGATCTCGTGCAGGCGCGCCAGGCCGATCAACTTTGGAATCTGGGTATTGGCGTGGCGTTGCGCCAGCTCATCGCGCTGAGCGGCCAGCGGATCGAGCACGCGCTTGTGATAAATCCGTTCCGCAAGCTGCAGCCAGCGACCATCTTTGGTGCGGGCATAGAGCTCCGCAAAGCTCTCATTGATGCCGCCGTGCTCGCAGTCGAGCACGGTCTGCAGCTGCTCCTCATTCAGTGCAGCCACGACTTTCTCGATGTAACCACCCAGGCCGACGGCGACGCCGATGGCGCGCGCATTGCCGCCGCAGTAGGTGTCCACGTCGAACAAACCGGCGAACAACTTGTGCCAGTTATAGAGCGGCACCCAGCAGCCGTTCAGATCGAAGCCGGCCGAGCGGATCTCGCCCCGCACGATCTCGGGGAAGATTTCCTTGCCGTCGATGATCGTGCCGTCCTTGCGCTTACGCGTGAATCCGGCGACGTAGCCATCGCCCTGTTTGGCCTGAACCTCCGCCAGCTCCGCGACGATATATTCCGCGCGCCGTTTCGCTTCCGGCTCGCCGGTTTGCGCATGGATCAGCGCCAACGCGGAGAGGTAGTGGCCCAGGCTGTGGCCGGCGATCGTGTCGGCTTCCCACCCGCCATAGGCTTCGCCTTTGGGCGTGAGGCCGGCGAATTTGCGGAAGTTATGCAGCAACCGATCCGGTTCCAGCTGCAGCAGATATTTGCGATTCGCTTCGACGGCATCCGCGAATGGCGATGGCAACAGGCGCACATCGCCGAGTGGCAGCGGCCTGGCGCTCGTCGGCAGCACGCCCTTGTCTGCCCAGCTGCCAGACCACGGCAGCCCGGCGACGATCGCACCGGCCGCCGCACCTTTGAGCAGCGCGCGGCGATCGGTGAACAGGGAGGATCGAGTCATCGGTGCTCCTTTCCATCGCTCACAGCGACAAATCAGACAAATCAGTAGCGCAAAACTAAACCCAGGACCCGCAGATTACACTGGTCGGACGCGAACTGTATACGATATACCTGGGGCTCGGACCCGAGCGCCCACACCCCCAACGTGACGCCACCGCGACGTTGTCTCCATTTCGCGTCGTTTGTCACACGGCTGACACTTGTCTCCCAGTGGAAAAACAAAGAGTTGTAAATATTTCTAGGTTATATCGTATAACGTATTTGATTTATTAACTCAGACATGTCTTAAATGCGCCCAGGCTTCGACTGGCTTTCAGAACGACATTTTTGGGGGCTCATATGGGCAACAAGAACTCGGGACCGCCAACGCTGGCAGGTCGTTTGCAACTGGTATTGATGACTGCATGCGCAGTCGGAGTGTGGGCGCCGAGTGCTCTGGCGCAGCAGGCTCAGGATCAGGCCGTCCCGCTCGAAGAAGTCGTCATCACCGGCTCGCGCATCAAGCGCGCGAACTACGAAACGGCCAGCCCGATTGCGGCGCTACCGGCCGAAGAATTCAAATATCAAGGCACCTCGACCGTCGAGTCGGTGCTGAATCGCATGCCGCAGTTCACCGCGGACTCGAACGAGAACGGCTCGAACGGTTCTGACGGCACGGCGCGCGTGAACCTCCGCAATCTCGGCTCGTCACGCGTGCTGGTGCTCATCGACGGCCAGCGCATGTTGCCGGTCGAGACCGCGGACGTGAATTTCATTCCCAGCGCGCTGGTGGAGCGCGTCGACGTCGTGACGGGGGGCGCTTCGGCGGTCTACGGCTCCGATGCGGTGGCTGGCGTCGTCAACTTCATCCTGAACAAGAATCTCGATGGAGTGCGGATTTCCGCGCAATACGGCTCGGCCTGGCATCGCAACGACAACAAATATGCGCGCGAGGTCGTCGAGAACGCGAACTATGAGTTGGCGGATTCGTCGGTGTGGGACGGCGGCCGTGCCGATTTCAACGTCGCGATGGGCCTGAACAGCGCGGACGGCAAGGGCAATGCGACCCTGTATTTCGGCTACCGCAAGCTCGATCCCGTGACTCAGGACGCGCGCGATTATTCGGCCTGCGGCCTGAATCTCGGCGGTGAGGCGAACGACGCGCTGGTGTGCGGCGGATCGAGCAACAACCAGTGGGGCAGCTTCGTGATGTTGGGCGGTCCGAACAACGGCCGCACGTTCAACAACACCAAGGACGGCGCGGCCACCTGGGTGCCGTACGACAGCTCGTTCCTCTACAACTACGCGCCGACCAACTACATCCAGCGCTCGGACAAGCGCATCACTGCCGGAGGCTTCGCGCACTACGACTACAACGAGCACATGAATTTGTATGGCAGCCTCATGTTCATGGACGACCATACATTCTCGCAGGCCGCGCCCAGCGCTTATTTCCAAGGGAATGTCTATCCGATCAACTGCGACAACCCGTTGATGTCGGCGCAGCAGGCCTCGATCCTGTGTGGCGCGGCCGCGGGCACGCCGACCAACGTCAATACCTTCATCGGTTATCGCTTTGCTGGCGCCGGCGGTGCACGCCGTGACGATTTGCGTCACACCGACTACCGGTTGAATGTCGGTTCCAGGGGCGAGATCGCCTCGGGCTGGAGCTACGACGCAAGCTTCCTGTATTCCACGGTCGTCTACGACGAGAGCTACAAGAACGATCTCGACCTCGTGAAGGGCGCTCGCGCGTTGCAGGTCGTGAACGTCGACGGTGTTCCCACTTGTCGCTCGGTGGTGGATGGTACGGATCCGAGCTGCGTGCCCGCGAATGTGTTCACGGCGTTCGGCATCAGCGATGAGGCTTATGGCTACATGTTGTCGCCGACGTTTACTCACGGCGTACAGACCCAGCGCGTCGCCAACGTGTATGTGAACGGCGATCTGGAGCAGTATGGCCTGCGCAGCCCGTTTGCCGCTGGCGGTATCGCTATCGCCACCGGCGCGGAGTACCGAACCGAAGAGCTGACGTTCGAGGCCGACGCGCTCGCGCAGTTGAAGGGCACCCAGGAAAACGCGGGCGACTTCGATGTCAGAGAGCTCTTCATCGAAGCCGATGTGCCGCTGGTCTCGGACAAGCCGGGCGTCGATGAGTTGGCCATCGCTCTCGGCTACCGCTATTCCGATTACTCGATCGCCGGCGGCACCAGCTTCACGGCCGACACTTACAAGTTCGAGCTGCGTTATGCCCCGGCGCCTTCCTTCAAGCTGCGCGGAAGTTATAACCGCGCCGTGCGCGCTCCGAATATCTCAGAGCTGTTCGCCGCGCAGGCGCTCGGCAATGTCTCCGCTCAGGATCCCTGCTCCGGAGCAGATCCCTCGGCGAGCCTCGAGGATTGCATGCGCAGCGGCGTCACTCAGGCGCAGTACGGCTTGATCCCGGAATGCCCGGCGGATACTTGCGTAACGCTCGGTGGCGGTAACCTGGCCCTGCAGCCGGAGATCGCCGATACGATAACGGGCGGTTTCGTGTTCACGCCGACCTTCCTGCCTGGCTTCGCGTTCTCGGCGGACTACTTCGACATCTTCGTGGATGGTTATATCGGTGCGGTGGACGCGCCGACCGTCATCAATCAATGTATCCAGACCGGGTCGCAATTCTTCTGCGATCTGTTCCATCGCGATCCGGCGTCGGGCGTGTTGTTCGGCACGAACGGTTATATCGAAGCCACCAATCAGAACACCGGCTACTTGCAGACCTCCGGCATCGATTTCACTTCCACGTATGACTTCGACCTGGGCAGCCTGCTGCCGGGCGCGCCCGACCTGGGCTCGTTCAATGTCGCCTTCGTCGGCACCTCGTTGAACAGCCGCCGCATCGAGCAGTTGCCGGGCCTCGGCAGTTACAACTGCGTGGGCTTGTTCGGTCCTACCTGCGGTCAGCCCACGCCGAAGTGGCGGCACAATGTGCGCCTGACCTGGACCTCACCGCAGCGTTCGACCACCGTGTCGGCCAACTGGCGCTACTTCGGCTCGGCCTTGTTGTCGTCGAACTCCAGCAACGAGTTCCTGCAGGGCGATCCGGTATCCGTCAACCGTCGCATCGCGGGCTACAGCTACATGGATCTCGCCGCGACCTGGCGGTTCGTGGATTCGGTGGAGTTCCGCGCCGGCATCAACAACGTGTTCGATCGGGATCCGCCGATGATCGCGGCCGGCCTGCTCAGCTCCTTCGGCAACGGCAACACCTATCCGGGCGTTTACGATCCGATGGGGCGCCTGGTGTACTTCGGCATGACGGTGGAGTTCTGATCAGTCGCCGTTTTTGAGCTGGGCACGCAGGTCCTTGAGCGTGCCCTGGATATGTTCCTTGAGCAGCTTTTCCACCTTGCGCTTGTCGCGTTCCAGCCAGGCGTTGAACAGCGCCCGATGCTCGATGTGAGCCCGAGCATCGCGGCCGGCCGGTGCGAGATGCGCGATCACATAACGTTCGGCCAGGACGGCCAGGCGTTCGACCAGCTGCGTGGTGAGGACTTTGCGGCCCGGCTCCACCAGTGCGATGTGAAACTCGCGATTACGGACGGCGACATCCGCGAGGTTGCTGTGAGCGGCGGTGTCGAGGGCGGTGAACGCTTGCGTCGCGTGGGCCCGGTCATCGTCGGTCGCGACCTGCGAAGCGTAGGCCGCGGCGGGTGGCTCGATGGAAAGGCGCAGCGCATAGATCTCATCCACCTGCTCGCGCGACATCGCCTGCACGAAGTAGCCGCGATTGGGGTGATTGATCAGCAGGCCTTCTTGTTCGAGGCGCGCCAGCGCCTCGCGCAACGGGATTTTGCTGATGCCCAGCTCGGTGGCCAGGGCGTCCTGCCGGATGGGCTCGCCGTTGGGCAACTTACCGTTGAGGATCTGTTCCCGGACGACTTCGAACACGCGATCGGACAGCGTACGGACGACGATGCTCATGGCGATGGGGAGCCGCTTGGCTCGAATAAATGAGGCTCGGATGGAATACCGTAGACGATCATACCCCGGCTTACAGCCAGGCGCTGAACAACAGGATCAGGATCAGTCCGACCGTGCCGACGATGGTCTCCATCAACGACCAGGAGCGGAACGTGTCCTTCAGGCTCAGGTTGAAGTATTCCTTGCACATCCAGAAGCCGGAGTCGTTGATGTGCGAGCACATGAGGCTGCCCGCGCCGATCGCAAGCACCATCCAGTTCGGATCCACTCCGGTGGTCTGAACGAGCGGGCCCACGATGCCGGCGGCGGTGAGGCCAGCCACCGTCGCGGAACCCAGCGCGATGCGGATCACCAGCGCGACCAGCCAGCCCAACACCAGCGGATGGATGGGCAGGTTCGCCAGCAATGCGCCCAGATCGGTGTTCGCGCCGCTGTCCACGAAGATCTGCTTCAGAGCGCCGGCGCCGGCGATGATCAGCAGGATAGCGGCGATGTCGCGCACCGCTTCGCCATAACCGGTCATCAACTTGCGCAATGGCAGATTGCGTGCGAGGCCCAGCGTCCAGGTGCCGATGGCCAGCGACAGCAACAATCCGATCATCGGATCGCCGATGAATCTCACGACCGTGCGCGTCTGCTCGCTGAGGTCTGCATACGAAAGAGCCGTCGCGCTGGCGATGAGCGCGACCGGCAACAGCGCGCACGCGAAACTGTTGAAGATGCCCGGCAGATTGGCCTCGTTCATTTCTGTCGGCTTGAAAAAGTCGGGGAGGGTCACGACGACCTTGCGCAGTGACAGAGCGAATAGCGGCCCTGCGACCAGCAGCGTGGGCACGCCCACCAGCAAACCGTAGATCAGCGTCACGCCCATGTCGGCGCCGAACTGATTCACCAGCGCCGCGGGGGAAGGATGAGGCGGCAAAAATCCATGCGAGATCGACAGGCCCGCGAGCATGGGAACGCCCGCGTACAGCGCCGGCAGTTTCGAGCGGTAAACCACCGAGAAAATCAGCGGCACCATGAGCACGAAGCCGACGTTATAGAATAGCGGGATGCCGACGATGAAACCGGTCAGCGCCATGGCCATCGGGATCCGCCGCTCGCCGAACAGCCCGATCAGCGACTGAGAAATGCGCTCGGCCGCGCCGCTGTCCGCGATCAGCTTGCCGAACATCGCGCCGAGACAAATGATGATGGACAGCGGCCCGAGCATGTCGCCGATGCCGCGCTCGATGCTCTTGGGAATTTGTTCCAGCGGCATGCCCAGCATCAGCGCCGCGGCGATCGAGGAGATGATGAATGCCACGAAAGGCGGAACACGCCCGGCTGCGATCAGAAAAATGAGAAGGCCGACTGCCGCGGCGATGCTCAGCAGGGTCATGCCGCGTGCGCCCAGCGATACTGGTCCATGCTCGAGGTGGTCGACGGTGCTACGGCAGTCATAGGTACCCTGTTCCAGTGAGGGGCGATCCGTTCGAGCGCCGGATACTGACAACCCAAGGCGCATGTGGCAATACCACGATGACAGGGATGGTCAATCGGCGGAAAAGCGGCGAGACTTACGCGCGCGGTGTCCACGGAGTTCCGGCAAGTGATCCAACGGTTGTTTCTGTTTCTCGTGCTCGCCGCGATGGCGGCGTCGGCGGCTGGCGACGAAGCGCGTTCCATCGCCATCACCATCGACGATGCGCCCCTGCCGGACTCGAGTTACTTCGACGGTCGCACGCGGACCGCTAAATTGATCGACACGCTCGCCAAGGCTCGGGTCGAGCAGGTGATGTTCTTCTGTAATTCGGCGCGCATGGATGCCGCCGGCGCCGAACGCATCGAGGCATATGTCCAGGCAGGACATTTGCTCGCCAACCATTCGCATTCGCACGCGGATCTGCACAAGGTGGGCGTCGAGCCGTTCCTGGCCGATATTCGCACGGCGACCCAGATACTGGAGAAGTTCCCCAACTACCGTCGCTGGTTCCGGTTTCCGTATTTGCGCGAAGGGCTGACCGTCGACGTGCGCGATCGGATGCGCAGCGAGTTACGAAAGATGGATCATCGATCGGCCTATGTGACTGTCGATACCTACGACTGGCACATGGACCGGATGTTTCAAGCCGCCGTCGCCGCGGACAAGAAGATCGACTTCGATCGTCTGCGCACAGCCTATGTGGACCTGCTCACCGACAGCATCGAGTTCTACGACGGCGTCGCGCGCAGCGAGCTCGGACGCTCGCCCCGACACGTGTTGTTGATGCATGAAAACGATCTTGCCGCGCTCTATCTCGGCGACCTGGTCGCCAGGCTGCGCGGCAAGGGCTGGAAAATCATCGCTCCCGAGGAGGCGTTCGCCGATCCCATCGCAGCGGTGGAGCCCGACACGCTTCGCCTCGGTCAGGGCCGCATCATCGCCATGGCTACGGCGAAGGGATACGAAGGCCCGACGCGACGCTGGGAGGACGAAGCCGAACTGGAGCGAGAGTTCGCGCGTCGGGAAGTCTGGAAATAAACATCGGCGCGGTCGCCACGCGTTAGCGTGGCGCCGACTGAGCCTTTTTCTGGCCTTGCCCCTGCTTGCGCCACGCCAGGAACTGATTGTTCGGGGCGAGGGCAGTTTGCGCACTGGCGGCTTCCTGGACGGACACTCCGGTTAGAGTGACCGATTGCTTGTCGAGATACAGCGCCATGCCCAAGGCGCGCTCCTGATCGGCAGCCA
This sequence comes from Steroidobacter sp., assembly GCF_036402275.1. Classification (NCBI taxonomy): domain Bacteria; kingdom Pseudomonadati; phylum Pseudomonadota; class Gammaproteobacteria; order Steroidobacterales; family Steroidobacteraceae; genus Steroidobacter; species Steroidobacter sp. The sequence goes on from NZ_DASWTF010000028.1 coordinate 80,203, forward strand.
CGCGGGTGTAGCGATATTCTTTTGCATACGGCCACGCGTCCGCGGGAGCGACACGCTGGCGGATCTTGGCCCAGCGCACCAGGCGCTCGCGATAGGTCTCCACCTTCGTTTGTTTGTACAGCCGCTCGAGCACATCCGCGTAGACATAGTCGGGCGGCAGCGGCGCGTAACGATCGAAGGTCCAGCGATTCAGGGCGGCTTCGAAGTAACGCTCCGCTTCCGCAGGCTGCGAATTGACCGCGGCCAGAACGCCAAGCGCCAGCTGGTAGTTGAAGCTGCGGTCCACATAGGCGACGTTCTTCAGGTATGCCTCCAGCGCGGCGCTGTTCTTGACCGTCGCCGCCGTCAGCGCCAGGTAGGGCAGGAGGTACCGGACGTCTTCGCAACGGTGTCCATACATTTCGAACAAACGCGCGGCTTCGTCGAAGGCATTGAACGCCTCGGCCGACTGCCCGCGATGGAGAGCTTGATAGCCCTTCGCGAAATACACGAGGTGCGAGTCGATGTTTGTGCGACTACCTAAGCCGGTGTCCACGGTTCCCGCGTAACGCGACGGGCCGCAGATCGGGCGTTGGCCCCGATTGGCGACGGCCGGATCGCCGCGTCCGACGATCTTGCCCGCCTGGGCATCGATCTCGTACGGAGAAGGCGCCTTGAACGCATCCACCACCGCGGGTAGATCCTGCGGATCGCGGTCGATGATGCTTGCCGCCACAGCGGCAGGCGGCGCGTAAAAGAAGGTGCCGTCAGCCAGCACCCGGTTTTTCTCGAACAGCAACCAATCGAGCACCCGGCGATCGCTCCAGCCCAGCACCCGCACGCCACTGACGATCGAGGCAATCACGCGGCCGCCATTGCCGTCACGATAGACTTCGTCGTAGATGCGCCACGCTTCTTCCGGGCGCCCCAGCGCGAAGATCAGCTGAAAGTATTGATCGAGCGCATTCAGGTCGGAGTAGCGGCGGGCCTGTTGCATATAACGATTGGCGGCGCCATTGGGATCGCCGGCATCCAACGTCAGGATGGCGGCGGACGTGAGCGAGTAAGCGGAGCCGGTGTTGTATTTCGCCGAGCGCTGAAACATCGGCATGGCGTACTCGAACTGGCCGATGGGCCACCACAACCAGGCCAGGTCACCGGCCGTGTTCGACAACATCACTCGATTCTCGCCCGAGTCCTCCGCAAATCCGGGATACGTGCTCAACATTTGCGACGCCTCCTTGTGGCGTCCCTGCGCGACCAGGAGTTGGGCGTAGCCTTGATAAGGTCCGATACTCAGCGAACGTGTGTCGACGTACCGGCGCAGCACTTGCTCCGCGCTGCTGAAATCGAATCGACTCAGGAAATTCCCGGCGCGATCCTGTACCAGGTCCGGCGCGCCATCGAAGCGATTCTCGGTCGCTTGCCACAGCATCTTCTGTCGGTCCGCGAGGACTGGACGTTGCGCGACCCACGAGAATGTCGAGTACTCGGTGACCGCGTACTTCGCGAGAGCGTCGGCGTAGCGCTGCATGGCCTGGCGGTCTTCGCGAACGTTCGCGGGCACCCAGGTTCTGGAGATCGGCCAATCCCAGAAATATTCCGTGCGCACCGGATCCAGGATGGCGGCAATCTCAGGCGTGGAAGCGGCTTGCCGTTCGGTATATTCGAGCGCGCGACTCAGGCGATTCGAATGATGGAACGCATCGAGGGAATGACGTAGCGCATGCGTTTGCCACTGGGCCCGCTGCTGCCCGCGCCAACGCGCGTATTCGCGCCACGCCAGGCGTGCCCGGGCCGCGGTGAAATCGGGATGTCCGCGCAGTACGCCGTCGTATCGGGCGAGCTCGGCATTGGCATCATCGAGCGAGACGCGCGCATCCAATGTGACATAGATGTTCCCGAGCAGATCGGTGAGCACCTGTGCGTGATAGAGGTCCATCATCAGCCATCGCATCAGCGGTTCGATGCCACGAGCGGGAACATTCTGTGCGCGGACCAGAGTGTCGTACTGGCCGAACGCGATCTGTCCTAGCTCGAGCTCCGCGGCCGCGGGATCCTTTTTGAACTTTTCGATCACGCGTCGCACGGTCTCGACAGGGGCGGCTCCTGGATCAAAGAGGGCGGAGAAGCGCGAATACGCTTGAATGGTGGATTCCACGCCCCAGACACTGCCTTCGCCTTGGATTCGTGGGTACACGAGGTCGTGCCACTCAGTGTTTACCGGCACCAACTTCGAGAGCGATTCGACTTCTATTTCCGCATTGGCCGCGCCATAGGCGAGGCGGAGATCACGCAACTCGATCTGGGCGATCAAGCGCTGCACGGGATCTTTGATTCGCTGCGCATGCTGAGTCGCCGCGGGCAGGTTGCCGTTAAGCGCTTCTCGTAAGGCGTGCTCGGCGCTGTTGCGAGGCTCGCCAAGTGCGGCAAGAGCGGCAGGCCTGCGGCCAAGATGGAACAACGCGCGGGCGATCGCCAGTTGCTTGCCATCGGTGTTCGTGACGGTGTGCGCGAGACGTAACGTTTGGACCCACGCGCGCTCCTGTCCTGCCTCCGGAAAGCGAGGATATAGACTGGCTAGCAGCTGAGCGACGTGCAGGTTCTGCGCGGCGGGTCCTTTGGCGGCGATCACGCTCGCGAGCGTCGGAAGTGTCGTGACTGGAGCAACCGAGATCTTTGGGCTGGCGGCGGGCCGAGATTGCGCGCCGAGCATCGAGTCGATGTCGGCGAACAGTTTAGTGATGGTCTGATAGGGCGGGGTCTCGTCGCTCAGCGCGAGATTCGGCCAGTCGCGTTGCGACGTTTCTTTCCAAGTGCCGTCTTTGCTCAGCAGCTTGAGCTGGATCCGCAGCTTGCCCTGGCCGTCGTGGCCGGCGCTGCCGATGAGAATGTATCGGGCGCGCGCCTGGTCGCCGACGGCGAGAATGTCTTGCGTCGCTAATGTGCGGCTGCCTTCTCCCAACGCGCGGCCAAGCAGCACCGGGTCGGCGACCGTCAGCGCCGTCGTGGCGGAAATGTGGTCCGCCACGGTGGTGGCTAGCAATGTGCGCTCCGCCGGGTCCAGGCCATGGCCCTGCACCTGGAAGGGAACGACGAGCACATCGGCCGGTTGCTTCGCCAGCAACTCACCGAACCGTCGTTGTTCCTGCTGAACCCAGATGGAAGGGGAAACGTCGCCGGCGGCCGGCGCCGCTCCGGCCAGCGCCGCCAGCCACAACCCCATCGTCCAGGAAATCAACCCCGTCGATCGAACGCTCATGCGTGTGCCTGCCTGTCCGTGTTTCTTATGGCAAGTCGCACTCTAGTGAGCGGCCGGTCTCCGAAATAGGGCGTCTATCACATACTGAGCGGCCCGACGGGGGCAGCGAGAGCTTCCCGCTGACCCCCGCCAGTCATTATTTCAAGCCGGCCTTGTCCAGGCCGAACGCGGCGTCGGCGGAGCCCGGCACGGTCTTGAAGGCAATCGCCAGGCGATTGAACGAATTGATGGTCATATGGCGAAAGTGAGATCGGTGATTTCCTTTTCAGACAGCTGGCCGCGCACGCGCTCGTAAATGTCATCCGGCACGCCTTGCTCGGGGAGCTTGGTCACCACCTCGGTCCAGGCGAGGGCAGCACGCTCGCGGGGCGCGAACAGGGTGGACTCGCGCCACGCCGCGATGTGATAGAGGCGCAGCTCGCGCTCGCCGTGAATCTTCGCTTCCTTCACGTGCATGTCGAGACAGAAGCTGCAGCCGTTCAGCTGCGAAGCCCGGATGGACACCAGATCGCGAATCGGTTGCTCGATGGAGCTGCTCTTCAGGGTCTTGCCGATCTCGGCGAATTGCTTGAACAGCTCGGGAGACTGTTGCACATAGTTCACGCGTTGCATCTTGGATCGCTCCGGGGGTGAGTGGAGACGGCATCCTCGCAAGCGGCGACGCCCCGCTTCTTGAAGAACAACGAGCGCCTTTGAACGCGATTGAGGTGGATCCAGACTCCCGATCAAGTCTTCAGGACTCCCAGTGACTTTGCGAAGGGCGCGAACCACTACAGTGCTTCCCAGCCAAACGGCGCATCGCAAACCAACTCAAGGAGCAAACGATGAAGATCAAGAACCTCGCGGCCGCTCTCACTGCCGCTATCGCAATTTCAGGCGCGCAGGCCCAGGCCGCTGAACCGGCGCAATCGCCGACCGTCGTACTCGTCCACGGCGCCTTTGCCGATTCGTCTAGCTGGAACGGCGTGGCCGCGCGACTCAAAGCCGATGGCATAAACGTCGTCGCCGCCGCCAACCCACTGCGCGGCGTGGCGGAAGATGCTCGCTATGTGTCTAGCATCGTGGACGCCATCCCTGGCCCAGTCGTGCTGGTCGGTCATTCCTACGGCGGCTCGGTCATCAGCAACGTGACGGCTCGCGATCAGAAGGTGAAGGCGCTGGTTTATGTCGCCGCCTTCGCTCCCGAAGTCGGCGAGAGCGCCGCGCAGCTGGCCGGCAAGTTCCCCGGCGGAACCTTAGGCGGTGCGCTTGCCCCGCCGGTGCCGACGCCTGATGGAGGAAAAGATTTGTACATCGACCAGAACAAGTTCTGGAAACAGTTCGCGGCCGACGTTTCTGAATCCGACGCGCGTCTCATGGCCATCGGTCAGCGCCCGATCGCCGAGGCAGCGTTGAATGAAGCGAGCAAGCACGCGTTGTGGAAGCAGTTGCCGTCCTACTTCGTCTACGGCACCGCCGATAAAAACATTCCCGCCGCGGCTCTGGAATTCATGGCCAAGCGGGGCGGTTCACGCGATACCGTCGTCGTGAAGGACGCCTCACACGTGGTGATGACATCCCATCCCGCGCCGGTCGCGGAGCTGATTGAACGGGCGGTGGCTGGGAAGGAGTGATTGTTCGAGGAAGCTGGGGCGGATGACGCCGTTCGTCATCCGCCCGTTTTGCGATTGCATCGTCCGTTCAACCCAACGCCTGCCTGCTCTTCACACGGTGTAACGCGGTGAGCATCGGTCGGTTGATCTGACTGACTGCGTTATCGACCGCGCTCCGATAACACGTTCTCACCGCTTGCCCTTTCGCCAGTTCCATCGGCGCCTGATCGTCGAAAGAGCAAACAGATCTTGCTGCATGCTGGATGCGCGAATAGAGCAGTTCGAGACCCGAAGATTTAGAAATATCCAGATCGCTGTAGCTGACCTTGATGCTGGGAACGGCGATGACGGTTTCGATGCGATGGTCGGCCTGCGCCAGAAGCGAATGCCCGAGGAGCGTCGCGCCCACGGATAGAGCCAGAGCCGATTTGACGAGAGCGTGCATATGATTTCTCCTGGATGAAAACCCCATTTCCGCCGGCGGTATGGGCGACGGATTCGGGCCATAACTTGCAGCGCGCGCCGTGAAACCGCTTTGTAAACACGATGAAGGTTTGTGAATTCTCGGTCGCGACAAATGATATAAGGGAGCGTCGGTTGCTCCCGCTGCCGCGTGTCAAGTGGGCTAAGACCGTCAGAGAGCGCTGGCGCTCTTCAGAACAGGTTGATCACGAGTGACGCGGCGTTAGAATTCGCGTGGGTACGGACGCCAGGCTTTTCGAAGATTCCGAGCTCTTCCGATTCCGGTCCGTCATGGCGTCCGAACGCGTGGTCTACGAGTTTGGCGACTTTCGTCTCGACGCGGCGCAGCGGTTGCTGTTGCTCAAGAGCAGCGCTCGAGTCATGCCGCTGACCTCCCGGGCCTTCGACACGCTGCTGTATCTCGTGCAGCACCCCGGCGAGTTGCTCAACAAAGCCACGTTGATGAAGGCCATCTGGCCCCACGTGGTGGTCGAGGAAAATAGTCTCAACCAGAACATCTCCGTGCTGCGGCGGGTGCTCGGCGAACGGCCGGGCGAGTATCGCTATATCGTCACCGTGCCCGGTCGGGGTTATCGCTTCGTCGCGGAAGTGCGCCTAGTCGATGAATCCACGGAGGAATCGCGTAGCGTATCGCCAACGATCCCGGCGGCGCGGATCTCGATCGCCATTCTTCCTTTTTCGAATCTGACCGGCGATCCCGCCCGTGCCTATCTGGGAGAGACGCTCGCGGAGGAGTTGATCAACACGTCCGCACGCGTGCGCTGGTTGGAGGTGGCCTCGCGCACCTCGACCTTCGTGTACAAAGACAGAAATGTGGATGTGCGTCAGATCGCTCGCGATCTCGGCGTGGACGCGGTCCTGGAGGGGAGCATTCGTCGCGCCGGCGAGCGCATCCGGGTGACGGCGCAACTCGTGGATGGCCGCACCGGTCATCATCTCTGGTCCGAGAGTTACGAGCGCGGCGGCGACGGTCTATCCGGGGTCGAGGACGAGCTCACCGTGGCGATCGTCGACGCAGTCGTAGGTCATTTCACCATGGGAAGCGCGAGACGCAAGGCGCCGACGCAGGATCTCGAGGCTTATCACCTTTATCTTGAAGCGATGGCGCTGCGTGCTCAGCCGACCGAAGACAACCTCGAAACCGCCATTCAACTTCTCGATCTTGCTGTGACGCGCGACCCGAACTTCGCGCGCGCATGGTATGCGGGCTCGGAAGCGCGGGCGCATCGAGCGGCGGATGGCTGTCGCACACCCAATCTGCTGTGTGATGCAGAACGCGATGCTCGTCACGCGCTCACACTCGATCCGTCGATTTCCAGGGCGCATGGCGTGCTCGGGTTGATTAACGCATGTTATGGCCGATGGATCGAAGCGGAGGCGCTGCTGCGCAGGGCGTTGGCGCCCGTGGGTGGAAATCCCGACTCGCTTGCATTCCATGCGGTGTATGTCGCCCGTCAGGTTGGCCACGAGCGTCAGGCATTAGCGGAAATTCAACACGCGTATGCGCTGGCGCCCGCGTCGCCGCTGCTGGCGCTTCAGCTCGGTGCGCAAAAGTTGATCAACGGCGAGAGCACGGAAGCGGGCAAGTGGATCGACATCGCCGTCGCGAACGGCTATCCCAAAAGCCTCGCCGAAGTTCATGAAGTCCGTGCGCAGATCGCCACCTGCGACGGTCGTTTCAAAGAGGCCGCACGGGAACTGACCGAAACCTTGTCGCCCGCGTCGCGCGCCGCCGGAGGGTTCGAAGCGATCCATGCTTTCTTCCGGGCCAAGTCCGATGAGTCGCGCGGCGCTCGCGCGATCATGGCGCTGCAAGCGTGGGAGGAGAAACTGCAGCCGGAGGAACTGGATCTGTCCACGGCGCAACGGCTGATGGTCTGGTTCACGACGCTCGGCGCCATCGATATCGCACACGATGTGGCGCAACGCGCCGTCGAGCGCCTCGCGTCCTCGGGGATGATCGGCAGTGGGTGGGGCGCTTTGTGGCTGAAGGACATGGCCCCATTCCGCGATTCTTCGCGTTTCCAGCAACTGCTCTCACGGCTCGGATTGTTCGGCTACTGGCGGCAGTATGGGCCGCCGGACAACTGCGTGCTTCGTGGCGATCAATTACGTTGTTTGTAGTTGCGACCCGGCCGCGCCGCGCGGGAAAGTCGAGCGCGACGAGCGCATGCTCTAGCCGGGGGGCGGTGGTTCGGGCGGCTCGTGTGACAGCTCTTTGACGGCTTTCACAGTTATCGGGCAACGAGCTCTTGCGGATTTCAATAATTGTGAGGAAAGTAGCAGGCAGGAGGGCCCGCCGCGGACCATCCTGCACACTCAATAATTCGGATAACGAGCTGTCTCATTTGCGCCGAGCGCGCAGAAAAGGACGCACTATGCAAAAAACTCAGGGGGGCACGCGGCTGTTGACGGCCGTAGTGCTGGCATTCGCCGCCATGCTGCCAGGAATCTGCGCGGCTCAGACGCCCGCGGCCACCGATCTGGTCAAGCCGATGTCCGATCGGCAGTGCGACGAGTTCAATCACTCCTGGGTAGTGACCAGTCAACATACCTATCTCAGCGTCAAGGTGGTGGTGCGGTGGTCCGCCGTCGGCGCCAAGGAGATGCAGGAAGAGTTCATCCTGGCGCCGGGCGCGTCCCGCGCGCTCGGCTGCGCCTCGAAGGTGGAAGTCGTGTCCGCGGAGCTCATGCAGTTCTAGCCAGACCTGCATGGCTCACCTGATCGTTCTCCCGACCTCGTACTGGTTGCTCCAACCAGGATCGCCGAGGTCGCCGCGCTGAGTTAGCCGCCATCCGTCCCGTCCCGGGCCTTCTGCCCGAAATGTTTCTTCCCCGCCTCGCCTGCTGTATACAAATCGCTTCGACGCTTGCCGTAGTCGTTCGTTTTCGGTACTGAAGTACCATTGTGACGAACGACGGGGGCGTGGATTCTGCTTTCGGCTCGCTGTAGAGTGCCGCCTTCGACGACTTGACGAGGCAACGAGACGTTTGTTCTGGGGTTTGAATATCCGGCGATATTAGACAACAAATATTCACTTCGATAAAAACCAACTCGTGGAGAAATCAGCATGGATCGCTCGGCTGGCGTCATTTCTGCGCCGTCTTCCTCGACTATTTTTTTCCGGATTCTGCGGCACGCGTCGTTCGTATTGATCGGCGCGGGTGGCGTCGCTTTGCTCTGGTCGGCGGCGGTGACGGCGCAAACGAGCGGGAGCTCGCCTGGCGCTACTAAACCGATCAAGACGCCACAGCAGGCGCGGGCGCTCGGGCTGGATTCGCTGCGTCGGGCGGTGCGCCTCGACAAAGGTGTGCCGTTGCCGACGCAGCTCGATGAGTTCGTGAAGAATCGCAAGGCGGCCGTGCAGCTGGGCAAGGCCTTGTTTTGGGACATGCAAGTGGGCAGCGACGGCGTCATGGCGTGCGCCAGCTGTCACTATCACGCCGGCGCCGACAATCGCACCAGGAATCAATTCAATCCGGATCGGCTCACGATTCCGGACGAGCGCGTGGACGACGTGATCGGTTACTACTTCGGTCAACCTCTCCCGGATGTGAACTTCGAAACGCGGCAACCGAACGAGACGGTGACGCGTGAGGATTTTCCGCTCGTCAAATCCATCGAAGAATACTACCGCGCGCCGGACGGGCGAGTGCTTCCCGGCAATAACAACAGCAACGACATCATTTCTTCGATGGGCACGCTGTTTACGTTCTTCGAGGGCGTGCGGCCCGGCTCGCCCTTCGACGCTGGCGCCTTGATGACCGATCCGACGTGGCACGTCGGCGGGCGCAACGTCCGACGCGTCGAGCCGCGCAACGCCCCTTCGGTCATCAACGCTGTATTCAACCTGGCCAATTTCTGGGACGGCCGCGCCAATCCGCACTTCAATGGCGCGAGTGCGTTCGGCGCGCAGGATCTGGCTGCGAGGGTGTATGTGAACCGTCCCGGACAGGGCATGGTGAGCGAGACCATCGCACTCGACAACGCCAGCCTCGCTTCGCAGGCCATGGACGCGCCGGTGAGTTTCGTCGAGATGTCCTATGGCAACCCGGCGCAGCGCAACGGTCGCACCCTCGCCGAAATCGGCGTGAAGCTGCTGCGCTTTTCACCGGAAGGCAAGCGACTCGTTCCGCTCGGCTTGCAGAAGGTGCATCGTCTCGATTCCGTGCTGGGCTCGTTGTCGAACGCGCCGGCGCGTGGCTTGTCGACATCGTACGAAGCGCTGGTCAAGCGCGCGTTCCACGATCGCTACTGGAACTCGACGCAAATGATTCCGTTGTCGACGCCCAGTGTCCAGTCCTTCACTCAGATGGAGGCGAACTTCCCGTTGTTCTTCGGCCTTGCGATCGCACTGTACGAGTCGACGCTGGTCGCCGACATCACGCCGTTCGATCTGTGGATGGAGACGGGCATTTACAACTATGGCTTCGGCAAGAAGGAGCTCGCGGGGCTGAATCTGTTCGTCAACGAGGGCAAGTGTCTCGACTGTCACGCGGGCCCGGAGCTGACCAAGGCTTCGGTGCGACATACGCAAGGCGGCAAGACTGCGATCAGCGCGATGGCGCTGGGACAAGGAACGGCGGTGTATGACGCCGGCTTCTACAACATTGGCGTGACGCCGACCACGGATGATGTCGGTCGCGGCGGCAACGATCTGAATGGCTATCCCTTGGCCTACTCGCGCCAGGCGTTGTACGAGCGGCTGGAGTTGTTGCCGATGCGTTTCCCGATCATCGGCAATGATGGTCTGCCCGCAAAGGACGAGGATCTCGGCAGCGCCGTTTGTCAGGACGCCAATGCCAACGGCATCTGCGAGCCGAGCGACCCCATCGAGCCGGCATTCCAGCGCGTCGCGGTGGATGGCGCTTTCAAGACGCCGGGCCTGCGCAATGTCGAGCTCACCGGGCCTTACTTTCACAATGGCGGCGTCGCCACGCTGCGCCAGGTGGTGCAGTTCTATAACCGCGGCGGAAACTTCTGTCGCTTGAACGCCCGGGATCTGGACAAGAGCATTGTGCCGCTGGGTCTGAGCGCCGAGCAGGAGACTCAACTCGTGGCTTTCCTCACGTCGCTGACCGACTGGCGGGTCAAACATCGGATGGCGCCGTTCGATCATCCCGAACTGCGGCTTGCCGAAGACGGATTCGACACCACCGGCACGCGTCACATCGAAGCCGTGGGGGCGCTTGGATCGTGGCAGCCGTTGCAGCCGTTCCTGGAGCTGGATCCGAACGACGCGATCTTCACGCCGCTCGGAGAATGTACGCCGGCGCAATAGCGAAGGACCAGGAGCCGGACCGCTCACACGCAAAGGAGATGCACGCAGATGGAATCGCGCGAAAGCTGTTCAGTGCGGGACAGTGTGGGCCAGGAGCGTGGAGCGGGCTGGCTCAAGGCCGATGACGAGCTGATCTTTCCGAAGCACAAGCGCGTCTTCGTGCAATACATGACGGGCGAGGGCGGCGGCACGGAGCTGCGTCTTTACTACGGCGACAAGGAAATTTCGTTCGACGAGCCGGAGTTATTCGAGTTCGGCGAAGGACTGGCGAAGCAGCCGCGCTTCATTGCTGGCGCGGCGACAACGTGGGGCCCGCATTACGAATGGCCTCGCATCCAGGAGCTGCTCGAACAGCTCGTCGAGGAGGGCGTGCTGCGGCATGCGACTTCTGAAGATGAGCTGGACTTGCCCCCATCACGCGAGCTGTCGCGACCCTCGCCACTGCCTCCTGCGCCATGCGCAGTCCCGCGCACCTGGCTCGAAGCTGAAACTCTCATTCCAGAGCTGACCGGCCGCGCTCTGGAGCTTGGATATCTCGAGCTGGTGCTGCCGCTGTATCGCATTCCGCACGTGGCCATGGATGCGGAAGGACGTCAGGTCGGCGAGGGCAATGTGTTTCCAAAGGCATTGCGTGTGGAGGTGCCGACGGAGTGGCGCGCCTGTCCGCACGCCGGCAGTCGCTACCAACATGAGCTGCCGATGAACGTATCGGCGCTGAAGTCCATGCGAGCGCATTGGAAACAGATGATGGTGGCATTGCTGCGTGTCCGTGAAGTGTATCTGCAGAAGTTTCCACACGCTCGACACGGATGGACTGTGGGAGACCTGCATTGCCTGTCGGCATTGGTGTTGTCGATACCTTCTTATCTCATGCTGCGTACTCGAGATCGGGTTGAGAACGGCCAGCTGCATCCGGTGCTCTCATCGATGTACCGCGTCACCGACGGCGTCCGGATGGTCATGCATCACATGTTGTTCTCGGAAGACCTCGAGCCGACGCTGCCGTTGCATGCGCCGATGACGAGCGCCGAGCTCTACGCGTACGCGGAGCGCAATAACATTTTCATCTCGGACCACGGCGTCTGCGCCGGCCCGCGGGCCATGATCGAAGAGTTTCTGCGAGTGATCATGGATGGGCAGGCCATCGAAGACGCCGCATCGGTGGTTCTCCCGGAGCCCGTCGAAGCGGCGCTGGGCGATATCGACAAAGTCTTTGAATACGTTTTGCATGGGCTGCAGGCGTACTCGGTGGTGTTCTCGCGGTGGCCGGCGATGACTCGGACCTACGAGCAGCTCGTGCCCATCGTTGCGGAATGGACCGGACCCACTGCGGATGGGGTACGGCCGTTCCAGGCGAGACTCGAGCGCAGTCTCGTATTCCTGCGCACGCTCACGCGGCAGAACACCGAGGAGCGGCGGCTCAAGCGCGAGCAGGTCTATACCGAGATGTATGCGCGGTCGGCAAATGCGCTGCATACAGCGGGATCGTCGTTTCATCAGGAGACGCTCGAGGACCGCATTGCCGCCGTTCCAGTCGGGAACGATGTTGAGGTCGGTGCTCGTCTGGAAACGTTGTTGAAGGAACGTTTTCTCGGCATCGAAGGCGCCGATGACGCCGCGATCGCACGTATGACCGCCGTGCTGATGGACTATTTTCGCCGGGAGCAGGCGATCGTCCGCGCCAGCGACGAGATTCAGCAGCACATCAATCGATTGCTCGGCCGCGAGCGGCCGTCGCGAGCGCTCACCGGTTCGGATCTCGCTATTCATTATCGATTGCTCGAATCCGTGTACACGGCGGAGCACCTCGCGAGCGCAGGTGGCCGCTTGCCTTATCTGGTGGATGAGCTCGAGGACCAGTTGCAGCTGCGCATCGTCGTCACCGGCGAAGCGATCGACATTTCGCCGCGAATCTAGCCGCGGCGCTCACGGAATATGGCCAACGTGGGGTTGGCCGGATCTACGTGCGATGGGCACGGATGATGACAGGAGAGAGACCATGAAAGTCAAAACCACGGTGCGTGCGGGCGCGATCATCGCTCCGCCTCCGGGCGGCGGCCGTTGCGGCGCCTGATCCGGATTTTCTAACCGGCCGGCATGGGGCTGGCCAATCCACGTGCGATGGGCACGGACTGCCATGACAGGAGACGACCATGAAGGTCAAGACTCAAGTGCGCGCAGGTATCCTTCCGCCGGGCAGCGGCGGGGCACGCTGCGGAGTGTAAGCGCTAAATAGAACGTATCCGGAGCAAGGTTGCTCCTAACGGATTCCGAGGGAACGGGACCGTCGCCACTGTTCGCACGCCGGCAGCGGGTCGTGGCGACGGCTTTCCACAGTCAGTGCGATCTTGCAGTCATGGCCACTTCTTTTTCACGCACCTGCCGTTCCCTTTCGAATGACAGCTCGCGATACGCCCTTCTCATCTGGGGACTGGCGGCGGCGCTGCTCGTGGCCTGGCTGTGCTGGCTGTCGCTTGCCAATGTGACGACTTACGAGCTGTCGATGTCGGCGCGGCTCGAAGTGGCGCAGGCCGCGCACCCGATTTCGGCGCTGTTGCCGGCAAAGATTCTTTCGACCTCGGTGCGGCTCGGCAAGCGCGTCGAGGCGGGTGAAGTTCTGGTGGAGTTCGACGCCAGCAGCGAACGGCTGCGGCTCGAAGAAGAGGAGGCGCGGCTCAGATCCATTCCGCCGCAACTACAGGCGCTGGAGAAGCAGCTTGCAGACGAAGAGAATGCGGCCGCGCAAGCACAGCGGGTTACGTCCAGTGCGGTGGAGCACGCGCGTGCGAGGTATCAGGAGGCGCTCGCGACTGCGAGCTTTGCCGATGAAAACTCTCGTCGTCTGTCGCAGCTGAGCGCTTCGGGACGCGTGGCTGAAATCGAAGTTCTGCGCGCACGCTCGGAAGCCGTGAAGGCACGCTCGGCCGCCGACGCACTGTCATTCGAGATCAAACGGCTCGAAGCGGATGCGTATGGGAAGGCCAGTGAACGAAGCGCCTCTCTCGAAGGATTGCGACGCGAAGTAGCCGAGTTGAAGGGTGAAAGCGAGCTGGCGACGGCGACCATCGCGCGGCTGCGCCAGGATATCGAGAAACATATCATCCGCGCGCCCGTCGCCGGCGTGATCGGAGAGGCGCCACAGTTGGACGTCGGCGCATTCGTCGACGAAGGTGGGGTGCTCGGCAGCGTCGTGCCGTCCGGCAATTTGCGAGTGGTTGCCGAATTCGTGCCCGAGCAGGTCATGGGGCGGGTTACGCCAGGACAATCCGCACGCATGCGGCTCGATGGTTTTCCGTGGGCGCAGTTCGGCACGCTGGCTCTCAGGGTCGAACGGATGGCCAGTGAAATTCGCAACGGCCGCATTCGAGTCGAGCTGGTTCCGGAGCCAGGTCAGGATCCGCGAATGTTACAACACGGGTTGCCCGGTTCGGTGGAAGTGGCCGTCGAGCGCACGACTCCGCTGGTGCTGGCTTTGCGAGCGGCAGGACAGCGATTAGCGCAGTCAGGTCAGGGGCGCGGGTCTAACACGTGAGCCTCTGGTCCTCCTTCAAGGAACACGTGTCCGACGGCCACCGGCGATGGTGGGCCGCAGAAGTCGTCCAGACTTCGGCCATGGACTGCGGGCCTGCCGCTCTGAAATGTCTGCTCGAAGGATTTCACATTCCCGCCAGCTATGGACGCCTGCGCGAGGCATGCCAGACGTCCATCGACGGGACCTCCATCGACATGATCGAGACGGTGGCGCGCCAGCTGGGTCTCGACGTCGAGCAAGTCATGCTGCCCAGGGATTACCTGTGGGTGCCCGAGGCGAATGCGTTGCCGGCGATGGTCACGATCAAACAGCCCAACGGCATGACTCACTTCGTCATCGTGTGGCGGCGATTCGGTCGTTGGTTGCAGGTCATGGATCCAGCCGTGGGGCGGCGATGGACCACCTGTCGTCGGCTCACCGGAGAGTTGTTTCCTCACCGTATGCGCGTGCCGGCGGTCGATTGGCACGAATGGGCTGTTTCCAGCGAAACCTTGCGAATCATGGTCGGTCGGTTGCGGGCGCTCGGTGCGTCGCCGGCAGCAGCCGACGAGATCGTTGCGCGCGCCACGCAACGGAATCATTGGTATGCCATGGCCACGTTGGACGCTGCCGTGCGTTTGCTCGGCGCGCTCGTTGCTGGCGATGGAATCCGGCGCGGAGGGCAAGCGATCCAGTTGTTGGAAACATTGGTGGCGCGCACTGCGGAGGAAGCTCCTGGCACGTGCCGAGCGATTCCGCTTCTTTATTGGGCGGTGTTGCCGGTTGAGGAGAGCAATGGCGAGGAGTTGACGCTTCGCGGAGCGGTGCTGCTGCGGGTTCGTGGCCGATTGGAATCAACCACCGAGACCGAGGAGGCACTGGCTCCTGAACTGCGCGCCGCGTTGACCGAGCGCGCCGTGCATCCGATGCGGGAGCTATGGAACATGATACGAGCCGATGGAGTGCTCACTCCTGCGGCGTTGCTCGCGGCGCTCGGTCTTGCTGTCGGCGCTCTAGTCATAGAAGCGTTGTTGTTTCGCGGCTTGTTCGAGGTCGCGCGGGATCTGAGTGTCGCGAGCCAGCGGGCCGTGGCGTTCGCCGCCTTGCTGTGCTTCACGACGCTGCTATGGATCTTCGAGTTCCCCATCGTGGAAGAGTCATTGCGACTTGGTCGGCGGCTGGAAACGCGCTTGCGTTTACTGCTGCTCGAGAAGCTGCCGCGGCTCAGCGACCGCTATTTTCAGAGCAGGCCGATCTCCGATGTGGCGGAACGCGCGCACAGCATCTACTTATCACGGCAGCTGCCCGATCTCGCTGCCCGCATGGTGAGATTGGGTTGGGAGCTGATGTTTACGTTGCTCGGCATCGCATTCATCGACGTGCAGAGTCTGCCGCTTGCGGCTGCGATCGCCATTCTCGCCATCGGATCGTTGATCGCCGCTCAGCCGATGTTGAGTGAGCGCGACATGCGCGCCCGCAGTCATGCGGGCGCGTTACATGGCTTCTATCTGGATGCCTTGCTGGGCATCGTGCCGATTCGTACTCACTCGGCTGAGCTCTCGGTACGACGCGAGCACGAAGGTTTGCTAGCAGAGTGGGCCCGCGCAGCGCGAAGTGTGCTCCGTCCGACATTGCTGGTGAAGGCGCTGCAGTCTTTGGTTTGTATTTCGCTGGCGGGTTGGCTGCTGCTGAGACACGTCGAGTCGGTGGGAGTCACTGGCAGTTTGCTGCTGCTGGTTTACTGGGTGGTGAAGTTGCCAACGCTGGCTGAGGGCCTGGCAACGTTGGTGGCTCAGTATCCGGCGCAACGCAACGTCGCCTTGCGTCTGCTTGAACCGATCAAGGCGCCGGAACAGCCTCAGGCCGCAACGACGCGCAAGCCAGGACCCCATCCGGTCGAGCGACCCGCCGCCGTCGCAATCGAAATGAAGGACGTCGAGGTCGTCGCGGCGGGCCACGTGATCCTGCAGAATGTTTGTTTGACCATCCGGCCTGGCGAGCACGTCGCAATCGTCGGGCCTTCTGGCGCGGGCAAGTCGAGCCTGTTGGGATTGCTGCTGGGCTGGCATCAAGCCGCTGCGGGTTCTGTATTCATCGATGGTGTGGCTCTCACCGCTGCGCGGCTGTTACAACTACGTGGCGAGACCGCGTGGCTCGATCCCGCTGTACAACTCTGGAATCGCTCGCTGCTGGACAACCTGCGATACAGCGCGAACGCCGGTTCCCATTCGGCATTGACACAAATTCTCGAGAGCGCCGATCTGGTTCGAATGCTGATCGGCCAGCCGCACGGATTGCAGACGGTGTTGGCTGAAGGTGGGGCATCTGTATCGGGAGGCGAGGGGCAGCGATTGCGACTCGCCCGAGCGATGTGGCAGCGGAATGTGCGGCTCGCGTTGCTGGATGAGCCTTTCAGAGGGCTCGATCGCGAACAGCGGCATCGCCATTTGACCGAGATCCGCCGCTTCTGGCAGGACTCGACGATGATCTGCGTGACTCACGACGTTGGGGAAACACGGGTGTTCCCTCGTGTGCTGGTCGTCGAGAACGGACGCATCGTGGAAGATGGACGGCCCGAAGAGCTTGCCGCCGCCGTGGGCTCGCGATATCGAAACTTGCTGGACGTGGAGGAGTCGCTTCGTCAAGGCATTTGGAACGCGACGCTGTGGCGAAGGATTCGGCTGGACGGCGGACGACTGCACGAATCGAGTCGCGTCTTTCTGACTGCACGGAGCAACGCTGGCCATGAGTGAGCTCGCCGCGCTCGCATGGCCCCTGGGCCGTATGCCTGAAGCGGTAGCCTCGCTGGCGCGCTGTGCGGGCATGAAACCTTGGCACGTCGCTGCTTCGGCGTTGCCAACATTCCGTGAAACGCCAGAAGATGAAGACTTCGATCGCTGGCTTCAACACATCGGTGCGACACAAGGCATAGAAGTCGAGCCCGTCGAAGCGAGCGGTGCGGAGGTCGAAGCGTTGCTTCAAGGAGCAGGACCCGCGCTGCTGCGATATCGCGAGATCGATGGGCGAGAGTCGGGTGAGCCATCGGTCCTGCTGCTGCTTCGTTCGCGCGGGCGCATGACCTTACTTGTGAGCCCCGATCAGCGCATCGTCGAGTTCCCGCTCGACCGAGTGAAGGCTTCGCTTTGCGCCGAGCAGGAGCGGCCGGTGATCGCGGATGTCGATGCGCTGCTGGATCAAACAAACATCGCGACCCGGCGTAGAGAAAAGATCAAACGGTTGCTGGTGCAGGAACGCATGGCCGGCCAGCGCGTGCCGGGCTGCTGGTTGCTGCGAATTCCACCGACGGCCAGTTTCTGGAAACAACTGCAGCACCAACGGCTGCCGAGCCGATCGATCGCGATGCTGGCGATTTTCGGTGCGCTGTTTGCCTTGGAGATCGCTGGCTGGTCGCTCATCGGGCGCAGCGCGTTGGCCGGCCAGCTCGATGCCGGATGGCTACTTGCCTGGGTGTTGTTGTTATTGGGCACGGTGCCGCTGCGTCTGGCCGGTGGTTGGCTGCAGGGAACGTTAGCTATCGCTGCGGCCGTCCTGCTGAAGCAGCGCCTACTGACTGGCGCCCTGAAGATGAGCATGGAGGAAGCGCGCCGGCGTGGCGCGGGCCAGTGGCTCAGCCGTGTGATCGAGTCGGAAGCTCTGGAGTCGTTGGCATTGAGCGGCGGTTTCGCCGTGCTGATCGCGACGGTCGAGCTGTGTCTGGCCGCTTGGATTCTCGCGATGGGAGCCGGGGGCGCGTGGCATGTTTTGTTGCTACTCGGCTGGCTGATTGTCACAGCCATGTTCGCGAGACGCTACTATTGTCGGCTGCAAAGCTGGAGCCAAGCGCGGTTAGGCTTGACTCATGACCTCATCGAGCGAATGGTGGGCCATCGCACTCGCATGGTCCAACAAGCGTCCGAGCACAGACACGAAGACGAAGATCACGAGCTCGACCGTTATCTCACGTCCTCGAAGGATTTCGACCGCGCGTATGTTCCTCTCGCCGCAGGTGTCCCGCGCGGTTGGCTCGTCGTTGGCTTAGCTGGCCTCGCGCCGGCGTTCGTCGCTGGCAGTGCTGAGACAGCCGGTCTCGCAATCGCCCTCGGTGGCGTGTTGCTCGCACATCGCGCGCTGAGCTCAATCGCCGTCGGCCTCTCATCATTGCTACGCGCGGCAGTTGCGGCGAAGGAGGTTGCACCGTTATTCGCCGCTGCAAGCGAGGAGAGCCCTTCTCCCGGCACAATTTCATTCGCTACCGAAACGAATCCGCCGCCCGCTGAATCAGCCAGAGTGCTCGTGCAGGCACGCGATCTGGTCTTCCGCCAACGACCCCAATCGGCGCCGGTCATCGACGGATGTAACTTCACCATCCATCGCAAAGATCGCATTCTGCTCGAAGGCCCCTCGGGCGGCGGCAAGTCGACGCTCGCCTCACTGCTGGTCGGCTTACGCAAACCCGAATCGGGTTTGCTACTGCTGGATGGCCTGGACCGCCACACCTGGGGCGACACATGGCGGCGGCTGAGCACCGCCGCCCCGCAATTTCATGAGAATCACGTACTGAGCGGCACGCTCGCATTCAACTTACTCATGGGCCGCCGCTGGCCTCCCGAACAGGCCGACCTCGACGAAGCAACCGAGCTTTGTCGTGAGCTGGGCCTGGGCGAGTTGCTCGAACGAATGCCCTCGGGCGTCATGCAAATGATCGGCGAAACCGGATGGCAACTCTCGCACGGCGAGCGCAGCCGACTGTATCTGGCCCGCGCTCTCTTACAGCGCGCCGAACTAGTCGTTCTCGACGAGAGTTTCGCAGCGCTCGATCCAGACACGCTGGATCGGTGCTTGCGATGCGCGCTTTCTCGCGCACCAACGCTAGTGGTGATTGCTCATCCGTAGAGCCTGCCGATATAGCTCGCCTAATCGAATCCCGCGCGCTCTGCAACTCGTGATGCGCCTCTCAATTCGAAAGCCCTGACAGCCCTGCCATGCGGTTGTAAGCAATTGTAAACGGCATACTCCGCGCTGCCCTCGGAAGGCGGGAGCGGGGTGCTCACGCCGAGGGCGCACTCAAGGGAGAGTTTCTCAATGCATAAGCGAATGGCTTTGAACGGACTGGCTCTGCTTGGCCTGCTGGCCAGCACGACCGTTCTTGCCGAGGTTCAACCCGGCTTCTACGTGGGCGCGGGCGTCGGCACGGCGAAGGTCGAGCAGGACACGATAACGGACGAGGACCTTGGCGATTTCACATTCGATTCGGACGACACCGCGTTCAAGGTGTTCGGCGGTTATAACTTCAACCAGTACTTCGCGGTTGAAGCCGCTTACTTCGATGGCGGTGCGCCGGAAGAAACCATCGTCGCCGTCCCTGGCGCACGGGCCACGCTCGAGATCGGCCTGAGCGGCCTGATCGTTTCGGCGCTCGGCCGCCTGCCGCTCAACGATGCGTTCTCCCTCTACGGCAAACTCGGCCTCGCTTCGTACGACGTCGATTTCAAGGGCCGGGTGAACGGCGACACGTTCGCCACGGACAGCCTCAGCGAGGACGATGTCTCTTATGCGGTGGGCGCCTCGATCAACGTCGGCGCTTCGTTCGAACTGCGTGCCGAGTACGAAGCCATCTCTATCGAAGACGGCGACTTCAACATGATTACAGCGAACGGAGTCTTCAGGTTCTGATTTCGATCGAGCGTCAGCTCACACCGGGCCACGGAGGGCCCGGGCGACCCGACCGCAGTAGTTATCGGCGTCGGCTCTTACGTTTGGCACGCACTGTACGGCGAGTGGAACCCGGTGCGAGTTGATCGCGAACTACGGCTGCTTGCTCCTGCAGGTACGACCAGAGCCGTGTTGCGATAGGCCCATGTGGCCGATCGAATCGGCGTGCGACAACCAGGTCTTCCGTGATACCGGGGTAATGCCGGCCAGCGAGAGAAAGCAGGCGGCCGTCGCGCAGCTCATCTTCAATCAGGAATCGCGGCAGATGGCCCCAAGCCATGCCCTGCATGATGAGCTCCTTTTTCATGTTGTGATCCGCCACGGTGCACTGGTGAGCGCCGGCGACGATGTAATGACTTTCTCCCGGCCCACGCTGCGTGGTGTCGCGGATCACGCATTGAGTGAGATCGCGCATCTGCGTGGGTGAAATCGTGGAGGAAACAGGGAAGGGCAAGAACCCCGGCGCCGCCACTGGCGTCAGTGTCACTTTGCCGAGGTCGATCCATTCCAGACGCGAATCGGTTTTGTCGACGCGGTGGACGATCAGATCCGCCTGATCGTCGAACAAGCGCTCCCACGGACCGGTGACCGCCTCGAAGTGCACGTGCAGCCGTGTTTGACGGAAGCGAGCGAAGAAAGTGCTCAACAGACCTAGCAGAGCAGGGCGGGGGCATAGGTCGCCGAGCACCACGCGCAGCTGAGTTTCTTCGCCCATCGCCAGCTGTTTGGCGTGCGTGCCGACGTCCTCCGCCAACTGCAACAGCGCCTGTACGCGCCGGTGGAACGAACGGCCCGCCTCAGTGGGCTGCACTCGATAGCCACTGCGATCGAGCAACTGCACGCCGAGCTGCTGTTCGAGCTTCGCGACGGCCGCGAATACTGCTGGGTGGGATCGATGCAGCCGAGTCGCCGCCGCTTGAAATGCGCCCGCCTGCACCACGGCGTCGAAGCACTGCAGCTCGTTCAGAGTGAACTGGATCATTGTCAGAGATCGTTACAGAGTCTGTCCGAACTTAATAATATCCACTGAACGGGTGAGTGGCTACGATTTCGCTTATAGCCAACCAGGAGATCTTCCGATGAATCTCGCCACGAACTCGTCTGCACGCGCCGAATCTTTCTTCACCACGGGCGATGGCGTACGTACCGCTTATCGCATCGACGGTCCACAGGATCGGCCGGTGCTCATATTGTCGAACTCGATCGGCACTTCGCTGCACATGTGGGATGGTCAAGTCGACGCGCTCGCCCGTCACTATCGCGTGGTTCGGTACGACATGCGGGGGCATGGCGCATCGGGCGTCCCGGCCGGCGCGTATTCGCTGGATCGTCTGGGGCGTGACGTGCTCGAGCTGATGGACGAACTGCACATCGACAAAGCCCACTTTCTGGGGCTGTCGCTCGGTGGTTTTGTGGGGCAGTGGTTGGGCATTCACGCGCCCGAGCGCATCGACAAGCTCGTGGTCGCCAACACCGCCTCGTATCTCGGGCCGGCCCGGCAGTGGGACGCGGCGATCAGCGCGGTCGAGCGAGCGCCCGATATGAAGGACACCGCGGAAATGTTTCTTCGCAATTGGTTTCCGGCGGCGTGGCTGGAGTCGGATGCGCCAGTCGTGAAGGAATTCCGCTCGATGTTGTTGTCAACCGATCGTCACGGGCTCGCCGGCGCATGGGCGGCGGTGCGCGATGCCGATCTGCGACGCACGATTGCGCTCATCAGTCGTCCGACGTTGGTGATCGCGGGGCGGCATGACACGGTCACGGCAGCCAGCCATGGCGAGGCGATTGCTGCGACCATTCCTGGCGCGCGTCTGGTGGTGCTGCCCGTGGTGCACCTGTCGAACATTGAGCAGCCCGAGGAGTTCATACGGGAGGTGACGAATTTTCTGAAGGAGTGAGCCATGCGCAAACGTGCAGATAAGAAGAGATCCGGATTTGCCAGATTCGCCCAGGCGGCGTCACGGGCGGCGGGGCGGCCCAGTGCGTTCATCGCCGCCGTGGCGATCATCGTCGGTTGGGCTGTGAGCGGGCCGTTGTTCGGCTTCAGCGATACGTGGCAGCTGGTGATCAATACCGGCACGACCATCGTGACCTTTCTCATGGTGTTTCTGATTCAAAACACCCAGAACCGCGACTCCGAGGCGCTGCAGATCAAGCTCGACGAACTGCTCCGCTCCATCGACGGCGCGCATCTGGCGCTGCTGGATCTGGAAGAGCTGGATGAAAAAGACCTGGACCGGATCCGCGACGATTACCGGAAGCTGGCGCGGCGTGCGAGGCGCGATCTGGCGGAGGGAAAATCGGATACCGACGTGCGAGAAGTCGGCCCGGCGCGTCGCGAGGAGGCGAGCCGCAAGAAATGATTGAACCGGGCCTGACATATCTGTCATGTGCCCCAAGATGACTCGCAATATACTTGCGTCCCCCTGAATCACGACTGGTGGACGCCTGATGAAAAATTATCGCCTCATCGCCGCACTCGCTGCATTCTTTTCGCTAGCGGCGCCGGTGGTCGCCGGCGCGGCCCAGACCACGCTGCCGGTGGAGCAGGAAAAACAGCAGGAAGACAAGCAGGAGAAGCCGGTCCCCGAACCCAAGGTGTGGACCAAGCGCCACCAGATCAAAATCGCCGGCAAGGCGGTCGACTATGAAGCCAAGACCGGCACGCTGCTCATGAAAGATGAGAAGGGCGAGCCCATCGCGCTGTTCGGTTTCACCTCTTATGTCCGTCAGGGCCAGGACGCGCGCACGCGGCCCATTGTGTTTGCATACAATGGCGGCCCCGGCTCGGCCTCGGCCTGGTTGCACATGGGCATCCTCGGCCCGCGTCGCGCCGTGCTCGAAGATCTCGCGAGCAATACGCGCGGCCCCTTCAAACTGGTGGACAATGAATACACTTTCCTCGATCGCGCCGACCTGGTGCTGATCGATCCGGTCGGCACGGGCTTCTCGCGCCCGGTCGGCAAGGCCGAGGGCAAGCAGTTCTGGGGCGTGGACAACGACATCAAGTCGGTCTCCGATTTCATCGTGCAATACCTCGGCGAGTTCCAGCGCTGGGGCAGTCCCAAGTTCATTCTCGGCGAAAGCTACGGCGGTATCCGCACCGGCGGCGTGACCTACGATCTGTTGACCCGGCACAACGTGGCCTTGAACGGCATCATCCTGGTGTCGCCTTATCTGGACTTCGTCACCGGCACGGCGGGCCTGAACAGCGACGCGGGCGACGCGAATTTCTTTTCTACGTATGCCGCAACGGCTTGGTATCACAAGGCGCTCAATCCGCAGCCGCCTGAGCTCGTACCTTTCCTGCGCGAGGTGGAGCAGTGGATCGATACTGTTTATCACCCCGTGCTGTACAAGGGCGCACGCGCGACGGCCGAGGAGCGACGTGCAGCGCTCGAAGGTCTCGCTCGTTACACCGGCGTGAGCGCTGAATACTGGGATGCGGCCAACCTGCGCCTGGACGAAAATCATTTCCTGCAAGAGTTGATGCGCGCTCAAGGCAAGACCATCGGCCGCATCGATTCGCGCTTCGCCGCCGGCATGCCGAGCCGCCTCGCTGAAACCACCGCGTTCGATCCTTATGCGAGCGCCGTGGCTCCGGCGATCGTCGCTACATTCAACGACTATGCTCGCCGCGAACTCGGTGTGGTGTCCGAGCTGAAGTACGAGCTCTCAGCCGGCCTCTACAAAGATTGGGACATCGGCCACGTGCAGCCGGATTCGAACGGCCGCAAGATTCCGTACGCGAACGTGCTGCCCGATATCTCTTACGCGATGACCATGAATCCGAAGATGAAGGTTCTGGTGCAGCAGGGCTACTTCGATCTCGCCTGCCCGTACGGCACGGTAAAGTCGGCCATCGACCATCTCAACATCACGCCCGAGCTGCGTCGTAACGTGC
Organism: Steroidobacter sp.; assembly: GCF_036402275.1. Lineage (NCBI taxonomy): Bacteria > Pseudomonadati > Pseudomonadota > Gammaproteobacteria > Steroidobacterales > Steroidobacteraceae > Steroidobacter > Steroidobacter sp. The sequence goes on from NZ_DASWTF010000028.1 coordinate 103,928, forward strand.
ACATCGAATATTACGAAGCCGGACACATGATGTACGTGCACCCGGGCTCGATGGGCAAGTTCGGGGAGACGACCAAGGCGTTCATTGTCGAGAACTCGAACTAATACTAAAAGATCCCCGGAGGCAGCTGCTTCCGGGGATCGCTGCGCCATGGAAGTTATTTACGATCCATCCGCCACGGATGTCGAGCCCGTCGCCCGGATGGCCGCGATCGGCGTCCCTGCGGATGATATCGAGCGCGTCGTTTATTCCGTCTATCCGGAACTGGGAAGCCCGTAACGGACCTCGCTGACAGCGCCTCGGATCGGATCCGAGTGGCGGATCGGTTCGAAGAGTCGAGTGCACCAGTTCAGAACATCTTGGAAGAAGTTTGTGAGTGCGCAGGGAGCTTCTGCCATGCCGTTGACAGAGAGTCTCAGGTTCGACTGGAAGTCGCTACGCGCGGCAGGAAGTGCTGAAGGAGTGCCCGCGGCGATTGAGCGTCTTCGAGATGCGAAAACCTCTGAAGAGGCGACGCGCGCGTACTGGCGAATCGATAACACCGTCATAGTCCAGGGTGCGCTCTACGAGGCCGCGGAGCACACCGTTCCATGCGTTCTCTCGGTGTTGTCAGACTGTACCGAATCGGCTCGGCCATGGGCTCTCGAACTGCTGTTTCAGCTAGGGGCGGGTGGAACGCACCGGGTTGAGTTGCAGGCTGGGAATAAGGATATCGATGAGAGATGTCGTGCCGCCGTCAAGCTCGGCGTCGCCATGTACTTCTACTACCTCGAGCACGGCGCCCCGGAGGAGAGTGGCTTCTGCGCGGACCTCATCGAGTTATGCGCACGAGACGATGAGCCGATAGCACTGCGCGGTCGGTGGTGGCTCAAGCGGCTAATCGGGACTACGCAGGACGAACGACTCAGAGGGATCTATCAGACCTGCCTCATGAAGATAGAAGCATCCTTGGAATCGGGATGCCGCGGGGAAGACTGAGCGGGAAGTGACAAAACGGCAGCAATGCCCGGCGTGTCCATCGGTTCCGGATATTTTCCCAGCGCCGCGCGAGATATAAGAGCCGCTCCTAACACGACAGCAGGAGACGGACATGCAAAAGCGCGATGTGCATGCGGACCAGCGTCCGAGCGAGTCGGAATCTCCTACGCAAGATCAGGGAGCTGATCAGACCGGCGCGGTAAGCCGGCGTTCGTTTTTACAGGCAGGCGCGCTGGCGGGCGGAGCGGCGTTGACGGGATGGTCCAATAGCAGCGCCGCGGGAACGAGCACGGAAGGCCAAGAGCGCGGGGGCGATCCCGATGGGGATCGGGATATCGCCGGCGCATCGATCTCACAGCTGCAATCGAAAATGGCGGCGGGTCGTTTGAGCTCGGCCGAGCTGGTCGAAATTTACTTGCGGCGGATCGCGGCGATCGACAAAGGGCTCGATCTGCGAAGTATCGTGCAGCTCAATCCGGAGGCGAGGCGAATCGCCATGCAGCTGGATCAGGAGCGGCATCGGAAGGGACCGCGAGGTCCTTTGCATGGAATTCCCATTCTTCTGAAAGACAACATCGATACGGCCGATCGCATGCAGACGACCGCGGGCTCGCTCGCGCTTGCGGGAGCGGCGGCGTTGCGGGATGCAACGGTGACGAAGAGGCTGCGAGATGCGGGCGCGGTGATTCTTGGCAAGGCCAATCTCAGTGAGTGGGCAAACTTCCGCGGCTTTCAGAGCTCGAGCGGGTGGAGCGGCGTGCGCGGGCAGTGTCGCAATCCGCATGTGTTAGATCGCAATCCATGCGGCTCCAGTTCGGGTTCGGCGGCTGCCGTGGCGGCGGCGCTCGCGACCGTGGCGTTGGGCACAGAGACGGATGGCTCGGTGGTGTGTCCTTCAGGACAGTGCGGCGTGGCCGGCATCAAACCAACGGTCGGGCTCACCAGCCGGGCGGGTGTTGTACCGATCTCCGATACTCAAGACACAGTAGGCGTGCACGGCCGCAGCGTCGCTGACGCTGCCACAGTGCTCGGCGCACTGACTGGCGTTGACCCGAGAGACGCGAAGACCGCAGCCAGCGCGGGCAATTTCTCCCGCAACTACACGCAGTTTGTGAAATCAGACGGACTCGAGGGAGCCCGCATCGGCATCGCGCGCCAGTTCACCGGCGCGACGACTGAAACGGACGAAGTATTCGAGCAGGCAGTGCAGGTCATGCGCGATACGGGCGCAGTGGTCATCGATCCCGTGGAGTTTCCGTCGTTCGACGAGTTCAACGCCGATCAGTCGGAGCTCATCGTGCTGATCTACGAGTTCAAGCGCGATCTCAACGCGTACCTCTCGACGCGTTCTGGCGTGCCAGTGAGCACGCTGGCCGATGTAATTCAGTTCAACATCGAGCATGCGGATCGCGAGCTCAAGTTCTTCGGCCAGGAGTTGATGGAGCTCGCGGAGTCTGACGTCTTCAGCGAGTCGGAATATCAACAGGCGCTGGTGCGTGGTCCGCAACTCGCAGCGGAGCGGGGCATCGACGCCGTGCTGGCCGCGCACGATCTCGATGCGATAGTTGCGCCGACCAACTCACCAGCCTGGCCGACGGATCTCATTAATGGCGATGCATTCCTCTTCGGCAGCTCGGGCTTCGCGGCCGTGGCAGGTTATCCGCTCGTGAGCGTCACCGCAGGCTACGTGTTCGGGCTGCCGGTCGGCATCACGTTCATGGCGTCCGCTTGGAGCGAGCCAACGCTGATACGTGTAGCGTCCGGATTCGAAGCGGCTGCGGATGTGCATCGCGCGCCGCGTTTCCTCCGCACGTTCCAACAAGACGAGAGTGGCGCTATCGCACGCGAGAAAACGCAGCTGACGAGCGGCGCGAGCGCGTTGAAGACGCATGCATCGAAACTGGATCAGTTCCTGGTGCCCAGGCTGCGCCGTTTGAACTATCTCTAAGCGCGAGACCCATCACAACTCATGGGAACTTGTCTAGGACCACAGTTGCGTGGCTCGTAGCAAGTTCCCCAGGCATTGTTGAATCCAGAGCAACACGTTCTTCTGCGCCGACGGATTTATCGCAGTGGCTTGCGAGCGCACTCTCACTGCACGTCGCAGCGATGCGATGGTGAAAGAATCTTTAGGAGTAGAACGATGTTGACGAAGAAAAGTCTTCTTGGAGTGGCTGCACTGAGCGCGCTTGCTCTGAACGCCGTGCCGGCGATGGCGCAGGTGACTGCGGGCAGCCAGGAAGTTCATGCGTATGTCGGCGAGGCGTTCGGTGACGACGTGACCGATCGCAGAATCGGCGGGCGCACGCCGGAGCTCGACGACGACGTCACTTATGGCTTGCGCTACGGATATAACTTTACCGATGCGTGGGGCCTTGAATTGTCATTGGGACAGACCAATACCGCGGTCACGGGTCTGCCTGGCCGCGATACCGACCTCGATCTCACCACGTTCGATGTCGATGCGGTCTATCACTTCAATCCGGGCGGACGGTTCGTGCCCTACGTGCTCGCGGGCCTCGGTTATGCGAGCGCCGATCTCGATCGGCCGATCGCTGGAACGGTGAGCGGCGTGGGTCCGGTGCGAATCGATGACGACAACGGCTTCACTGTGAACGCGGGCGTAGGCGCGAAGTATTTCGTGACCGACAGCGTCTCGCTGCGGCTGGATGCGCGCTATCGCTACTTGGACAAGGTCGTCGATCGCTTCGACGATTCCTTGAACACGTTCGAGACGACGTTCGGCATCGGCTACCAGTTCTAAGCCGCGAGCGACGACCGGCGCGACACTTCATCGCGCCGGCTGTCGACAAAGTTGACAAGAAATTCGACGTAGCTTCCGGGCAACAGACGGCGTTCGAGGCGCTTATAATTTTTATAACAAACTTTTATTAAACATCTGCCTGCCTGGCGAAACCTGCGCTGCTCGAGCCACAGCGTCTGGAAACATTCGAATTGCTGCTGCGGAACGAACTCGATTCGTCAGGCGTAGCAGTACTGAACGCGGGTGACCCCAATATAACTAGGTCGCATAACGAGGCAGCGCCCATGGCTCAGGCTCGATACTCAGCGGGTCTCGTGTTGTCGTTGGCTTTGCTGATCGCCGGTTGCGGTAGCAGCGGAGATGGCGACGGGCAGGGTACGCGGGAGCCGCCGCCGACCTCGCCAGGGCCGCCCAATCCGCCGGCTCCGAATCCGCCGACTCCCAATCCGCCGAATCCGCCCGATCCGAATCCACCCGCGCCGACCTCCGGGCTGGACGCGCGACCGAGTAACACGACTTGTATCGCACCAGCGCGCGCGACGGGCAGCGCCAGCATCGCGACGGAACGAGTGTTTCCAAACCTGAGATTCCGGGACGCCGCCGGTGTCAGCAGAAATCCTCTGCTGATGATCCAGGCGCCCAACGACAGAAGCCGCTGGTTCGTGGTGGAGCGCTACGGCACGGTGAAAGTGTTCGAAAACAATCCGGCGGTCGCGACTTCGTCCATGTTCCTGGATATCGGCGCACGAGTCGATTCCACCTGCGCCGAATGCGGTCTGCTCGGCATGGCGTTCCACCCCGATTTCCCTACGACTCCGCGCGCGTACCTGGTGTACACGAGCCTGGATCGCAATGGCGGCGGACCGGACACTCATCTTTCCGAATTCACCTCGCCCGACGGCGGACTCACGCTGAATCCCGCCTCCGAGCGCATCGTCATGACGATCTATAAGGGTTCGGTGCATCACCACGGCGGCAATATCATTTTCGGCCGCGACGGTTATCTGTATTTCGTCACCGGCGACGGCAACACGGGGAACAACGCCCAGGACCTGAGAACGTTGTTGGGCAAAGTCCTGCGCATCGACATCCGTGGTACGACAGGCTCGGCGCTCTATCGCATCCCCTCTGACAATCCGTTCGCCGCCAGCACCGCGCTCTGCAACGTCAACGGTACGGGCCCGCAGAACTGTCCCGAGGTCTGGGCCTGGGGGCTTCGTAATCCCTGGCGCTGGAGTTTCGATCGTCAGACCGGCGACATGTGGGTGGGCGATGTCGGCGAAAGAGAGATCGAGGAAGTGGATCGCGTGGTCCGCAGCGGCAACTATGGCTGGCGTTGCTTCGAGGGTACGCAGAACACGGGCCGGACCTGCGGCACGCCGGTGGGTACGATGCTGCCGCCGATCGCCCAGTACACCCACGAGCTCGGCCAGGCGGTCACGGGGGGCTATGTCTATCGGGGTAGCGCATTCCCGAGCCTGATCGGTCGCTATTTCTTCGCCGATTTCGTGAGCGGACGGATCTGGAGCCTTCCCAACGACACCGCGCCCACGGTGACGGTGACCGAAGGATACGACTCGGGCCTGAACCCTTCGTCGTTCGCTGAAGACCCCGACGGTGAGTTGTATGTCGTGAACATGCGAGGCGACATCCACAGGATCGTTGCCACAGGAACCGGAGGTGGCCCGGGCGTTCCCGAGCAACTCTCCGCCACCGGCTGCGTGAGTGCGACTGATCACACAGCCCCGGCGAGCGGGCTCATTCCCTACACGCCCACGGCGCCATTCTGGTCCGACGGCGCTGCGAAAGAGCGCTGGATCGGATTGCCGGACGGTCAAAACATCGTCGTCGGCGCCGAGGGCGATTGGGATTTCCCCAACGGCACGGTGCTGATGAAGAACTTCCGTCTCGACGATCGCTTGATCGAGACGCGGCTGTTCATGCGGCATCCCGACGGCGTCTGGGCAGGGTATACCTACGAATGGAACGCGCAGGGCACGGATGCCACGTTGGTTCGTGGCGGTAAGCGGGTGACGGTGGGCGCTCAGACCTGGATCTATCCCAGCGAAGCGCAATGTTTGCAGTGTCACACCGAGACCGCGGGGCGCTCACTCGGACTGGAGACGAAACAACTCGCGTCCAACATCACATATCCACAGACGGGCCGCACGGGGCATCAGCTGTTCACGCTGAATTCGATCAATACGCTGTCGCCGCCGATCGCCAATCCCGCGGCCGAGACGCCGTATCCCGATCCGACCGGAACGGGCGGCACGCTCAGCGAACGAGCACGCTCGTACCTGCACACCAACTGCGCGCAGTGTCATCGGCCCGGCGGCCCGACGACGGCCAACATGGATCTGCGTTACTCGACGGCGCTTGCAAATACCAATGCCTGCGACGCCCTGCCCGGACTCGGCGACCTCGGCATCGCCAACGCGCGGCTCATCGCGCCCGGTGCGGCCGATCGTTCTGTGATACCGGCACGCATGAATCTGCGGGACGATCCCAATGCGATGCCGCCGAATGGTCTCGGCGCGCGGGTCGATACGGCGGGTGTCGCGTTGATCCGCGAATGGATCAACTCGCTTTCGAGCTGTAACTGACGGCAAAAAAAAGCGTCTGCGCACCTCGAGCACGAGGCGTGCAGACGCTGCGGGATTCCTATCCCAGGAGGTAGAAAGTTATCGGCTGCTGAGCACCGGCGCTTCGGGCGAGCGGCGCGAGCGGCCTTCGACGTCGGCTGCCATGCCGTGCAGCCACAGTTCCAGATTGGTGTAACCGCTGGCGGTCACCGTGTCCGGATTGGCCGGCAGTTCGAGCGCGCGCCGGTTTTCCGGATAGCTCGGCCAACCGCCGGCGTTCCTGTTACAACGTGCGGTGCCGTTCGGCGACACGCAGTTGATGAAGGAGCCGGTGCGACTGCGCACTTGCTGTACGACGCGCGTGTCGACCGAATCGCGATCCGCCGGCCGCGCGCCTGCGAACTTGAGCACGCTGTTCAGCGCCACATCGTTCGCCGTCGGCAGTGTCGTGAAGCCCGCCGGCCAGGCCACGGGCGACGTGGACCTGAAGTTCGTCACGGTCACGGTACCGTAGACCGATCCGACGATCGACCATGGATCGGCGGTCACACCTTCGGCATCGTTGCCGGAAACGAACACTCTGCTGCCGGAGGGCAGCCGCGTCGAGTCGGCGCGGATCGAGATCGGGCCATCCTGCTGATAGTTGGGCCCCTTGATATACACGTTGCCGACGATCGAGTTGTTGGTCGCCTCGCCGCTCTGGCTCTGCAACTCGGTAGCTTTGTTCACCCAGTTGTAGATGACGTTGTTGACGATCACGGTCCGCCTTGCGTTGGTGAGCGGATTGCGCGACTTCGCGCCGCTCATGATATTGCCGGCGAGCGTGATGTTGCCGTCGACCGGCCCGAAGATCACGCCGTAGCCGTGCTCGCCTTCGGGATGGATGGAGTCGTGCAGCGGCTCGGCGAAAATGTTGTTCGTCAGGCTGACGTTGTTCCAGTTCTGCCACGCGCTCGCGATTTCGTCGATCGACCAGCTGAAGGAGCAGTGATCGATGACGATGTTGCTGATGGTGGTGCCGGGCGCGCCCGAAATTTTCAAGCCGTCGCGGTTGCCTGCCGGCTCGCCGCCGGGATCGTCACCGGGACGCACGTGAATGTGTTGGACGAGCACGTTGGACGTGCGCACGAACAAGCCGCCATTCCGCAGCAGGATGCCTGGCGACGGCGCAGTCTGGCCCGCGATCGTGATGTATGGATTGCGCAGCACGAGGTCGCCAGACAAACGAATAGTGCCCGATGTTTCGAATACGCACGTGCGCGGACCGCTCGCGTCCACGCAAGCTCTGAGCGAGCCGGCGCCGGAGTCGTTGAGATTGGTCACACGATGGACGGCGCCACCGCGCCCCGCCGGCGTGGTGATGCCATGGGTGGACGCACCAGGAATTACAGAAACAGCGCCTGCGGCCAGCGGAGCAACGCCGGACGCGACGGCAACCGCGGCGAGCAGGCAACGACGCGCGGCGCCGGCTGCGGAAATGCGGTTGAAATTAATCATCGACGGATCTCGGTCATGATTTGGTTTCCTCATACTTCTGCGTGAGTCCCGCGTTGGCGGGATGCACTCGCATGGGCCGTTCCCGGAGGCCGGGGTCAACGGCGGACGTTACAAGTCCGGGCGCTTCGATCCCATCGGAGAAGCCCTGAACGAGGGGGCAGTCTACGCGCAGTCCGGTGGTTCCTTTACCTGCACCCTTGCGGCGACAGGGGCAGCCTCCGCGGGTCGCTCGAAGGCGACGTCAGAAATGTGCGGAGGTCGTTATCACAGCAGAACGAACGCCGCGGCCGCCAGCAGCGTTGGCCCGAGGGCGCCAAGGAAAAGTCCGCCCGCGCCTATGGTCTCGTCCGCAAAACCATGTTTGAGCAACGCCACGCCCGCGGGATTGGGGGCGTTGGCGATGACCGTCAGTCCGCCACCCGCAACTGCGCCAGCGACGAGCATGTACTTCGACTGGTCGCTGATGTCTGGGATCAAGGAGCCGAGATAAGTCAGCGCGGCGTTGTCTGTGATCGCGGTGAGCGCCACCGCGCCGCCAAACAGCGCGAGCGGTTCGAGGCCGGAAACGATTGGCTGGAGCCACCAGCGCTGCATGCCGCCCAACAGCACGAGGCCTGCGAGAAAGAAGCTGACCAGCAGCGCTTCTCTGACGATCAGCGGGCTTTGGTGCGCTTCGTAGGCCTGCGTGAAGCCCAGGAACATCAGGAACAAGCCGAGAAAGACGATGGGATGATGCGCAAACATGACGACGCCGGTCAGGAACAGAGCGTGCACGAGCACTACCAGCAGCGGAATCGTAGGGCGCGAGGCGGCTTTGTCCGCCGCGACCGAGTGCAGATGCTTACGCAGTACGACGGTTGCGACGGTCGCGTTGATCAAAACCACCAAAGCGGCTTTCCAGCCGAAGTTGACCAGCATGAACGTGCTGTCCCACTGCCAGGTGGATGCAACCATCAACACCGGTGGCGCGGCATAAGAGGTCAGGGTGCCGCCGATGGAAACATTCACGAACAACGCGCCCAACGCCACGTACTTGGCGCGCTCGGGCACGTTCCGTTGAAACACCTGTGGCGCCAGCATCAAGGCTGCGATGGTCATCGCGGCGGGCTCGGTAATGAGCGAGCCGAACAGCGGCACGATCGCGAGACTCAGCCAAGTGATCATTGCAGGCGTCGGCAGAGGCAATAGGTGCGCCGTCGCTCGCAGCGTCGCCTCCACTGCGTACAGGATGGGGCGCGAGGCCGCGATCACCATGACCACGAAGACGAACAGCGGCTCGGTGTAGTTACGCGACTCGGCGTAAGCGATCGCATCGTCGCTGCCCGCGGCCAGTGCCATGCATGCGATCAGCAGGATGGCCCAAAAGCCGAACACGACTTCCACTTCGCCGAGCAAATGAAACAACCCGGCATGCCGAGGCGAGCGCGCCGCCAGGCGTTCGAAGTGTTTGACAGAAAAAGTGTGAAGCAGGGCCAGGGCAAAGAGTACCGCGGCGATCTTCTGCAGGAGCGGGTCGGTTTCGATGTTCATGGGCACGGCCAAGCCGCGTGGCGGCCCGACCAGCGCATCAACCTGTCGCGCGACCGGATTCGGCGACACCCGCGCGCAAGTGTAGCAGAACGTTCCGACCAGATTTGGAAGAACTGGATCGCGATTTCAACGACGCGTGGCCCCGGCAGCGCGGACGTCACGAATGGTCGGATAGCCGTTGACCGCCATGAGCAGGTCGGCCTCGGCCAGGATCGATTTCAACACGTGCGCCGCGCCGGCTGCTCCGCCGAGTGCGAGGCCATAGGCATACGGGCGTCCGATTCCGACTGCGCGCGCGCCGAGCGCCAGCGCTTTGACAACATCCGTTCCAGAGCGGATCCCCGAATCGAATAACACGGGCGTCGAACCAGACGCCGCTACGACGTCGGGCAACATATCGATCGCGGCGATGCCGCCGTTGGCCTGCCGGCCGCCGTGATTGGAGCAGAAGATCGCATCGACGCCGCCATCGATGGCGCGCTTCGCATCGTCGGGATGGCAGATGCCTTTCAATATCAGCGGCAGCTTGGTGAGCGAACGCAGCCAGGGCAGATCCGCCCACGTCAGCACTTTGCCAAACAGGCTGCCCCATTTGCTCACCGCGGCGGCCAGGTCCTGCTCGGGTGGCTTGTCGAGCAGCCTCCTGAAGACGGGGTCGGAAAAATAATTCGTCAGCACGTGGCCGCGCAGTTGAGGAAAGTTGGCCGCGTTCAGATCACGCGGGCGCCAGCCTGTGACCCAGGTGTCGAGCGTGACGACGATGCCTTTGTAACCTGCAGCTTCCGCGCGTTGCACGAGACTCGCTGCGAGGTCTTTGTCCTTTGGCGTGTAGAGTTGGAAGAACCCTGGCGTTCCCGCGAGCGTTGTCGCGACGGTTTCCAAAGGATCGTTCGACAACGTGGAAGCCATCAACGGAACTTGCGTCATGACCGAGGCTTGCGCGGCAGCGACATCGCCGTGCGCATCCTGCGTGCAGATGCCGAGCACGCCGATGGGACTCATGAAAATGGGCGAGGGGAATCTGATTCCGAACAGCTCGATCGACAAATCGCGACTCGAGCAGTCCACCATCATGCGCGGAATCATGCCCCAGTGCCTGAAGGCGTCGGCGTTCTCACGTTGCGTGAACTCGTCGCCGCAACCGCCCTGAACGTATGAAAGCACGTGAGGTGGCATCGCCGCCGTCGCCCTTGCTTCCAACGTGGCGAAATCCACTGGCAGCGCTGGCAGCACGCCGCGCAGTCCGGCGCGGTAGATGTCCAACTGGTAGTCGCCGAAATGATCCCTGTGAGCCATGTCCCCCTCGTTCCGGTCAGCGGAAGTTGAAGCCGTCTCCCAACGGATCGTCCGGGTCGAGATACAGCTCGTTGCGGCCGGTGATATGCGCCGTGCCGCTCACCTCTGGAATGATAGCTGCGTGCGGGCCGAACTGTGTGGCTTCGACTGCGCGCACCGTCATCGTGCTGCCGAGAATGCTTTCGATGGTGATGGGAGTATCGAGCGACAGTTCGCCCCTGGCGTGATGCAAGGCCGCCCGCGCGCTGACGCCGGAACCCGTGGGAGATCGATCGACTTCGCCGTCCGCGAAAATACAAACGTTGCGACTGTGATGTCCCGCTTGCAGTGCAGGCCCAGTGAAAATCGTGCCGTACAGGAAGCTGAGATCGGCTTCGAACGGATGCTCGATGGACGTGGCTGCCATGATTGCGTGCTTGATGCGTCGGCCGTAATCGATGAGACGATTGAATTCGCGCGGCTCCAACGCGAGGCCGAGTGGCTGCGCCTCAACGATCGCATAGAACGCGCCGCCGTACGCGATATCGAAGCGCACGTTGCCGAGACCGGCGATATCGATTTGCTGATCGCGCAGATAGGCAAAGGAGGGGACGTTCCGAAACGACACTCGTTCGACGCGCTCGCCTGACATCGTCGCTGTGCAGTGGATGCGCCCAGCGGGCACGTTGATGGTCAGGTCACGCCGGTCACCCGTGCGCTCGATCAGGCCGGTTTCGAACGCCAGCGTAGTGATGGCGATCATGGCGTGGCCGCACATGGTGCTGTAACCCTCGTTGTGGAGGAAGAACACGTCGAGGTCGGCGTCGAGCGAAGAAGTGATCACCGCGCCATACATGTCCGCATGCCCTCGCGGTTCCCACATGGTGGCCGTGCGGAGTCGGTCGTAGTGGTCGCGGAAATAGCGGCGTTTATCGAGCACCGTCTTGCCCGGCAAATCCGGCAAGCCCGAAGTGAACACGCGTAGCGGCTCGCCCCCCGTATGCATTTCCACCGTGGTGATCTTCCGAAAACGCGCCGGCGGTTGCCACCGCCACTGGTCGAATACGGTACTCATTGACTATCTCTGCCCGGAAACGCCGATTGGCGCTATCTTAAACGCATTAACAATTCAGGCATCGCTCCGATTGCCGCCCACAACGACAAGAAAATCCGGATCCGCGCCTGGAAAATAGCGAGTATGGCTACACGCACCGTCGTTTTTCTTTGCAGCGTCTGGTTGAGTCTGCAGTCCTCATTCGCGCACGCGGCTCAGGACGAGTCGCCGATCGTGACTCAGCAGCAGGCGCAGATCGGTGGCAAGCCGGTGAGCTATACGGCGGAGGTCGGGCGGGTGCCCATCCGTGATGTCGAGACCGGCGAGCCGCACGGCTTCATGTTCTATACGGCCTATCGGATGCCTTCGACCGGCAAGCCGAGGCCGGTGACGTTCGTGTGGAATGGCGGTCCAGGCGCCGCTTCGACACTGCTGCATTTTTCTGTCGTCGGGCCCAAGCTCGTCGAGAAAGGTCGGCTCACGGACAATCCCGACACGTGGCTCACTCATAGCGATCTCGTGCTCGTCGATCCCATCGGCACGGGGTTCAGCCGGCCTGCCAGGCCGGAATATGCTCAAGAGTTTTATGGCACGGTGGGCGATGTGACTTCGGTCACCGAGTTCATCCGAGCCTGGCGCATCCTGCATCGAGCCGAGCATGCGCCGTTGTTCCTGGCAGGCGAGAGCTGGGGCGCGCGGCGGGCAGCGAATGTTGGTTATGAGCTGCAGAACCGCGGCATCGAGGTGAGCGGTCTGGTGCTGATCTCGGGCGGATGGGGTTTGACGCAGGAATACGGCTCGCCCACGTTGCGCCAGGCGCTGAACGTGGTCGACATGGCTGCCACCGCTCTCTATCACGGCAAGACGGCGCCGGAGTTGGGCAAGGATCTGAGCGCTGTGCAACGCCGAGCGGAGAAGTGGGTGCGTGAGACCTATGCTCCCGCGCTTGCTCGCGTCGACAAGCTGACGCAGGCGGAGCGGGATGCCGTCATCCGCGAGCTCACTCGGTTTACTGGTCTGCCCGGCGCTCAGATCGATGCCAAGACGCTCGTCATTACGCCGCGCCAGTTTCGCATGGAGTTGCTGAAGGGCAGTGGCAAGGTGCCGTACATCTTCGATATGCGACGCATGAGCGGGGAGGCCGATGAGAGTTCGGCGGCCGACGATCGCGCGATGCTGGACTACCTGCGTGAGACGCTGGGCTATCGCACGGATGTTCCATACATTGGGTTGGAAGATATGAAGCAGGGATACGCGCCTTCCGGGAAATATCCTCGGTCGGTCGGCGAGCGGTGGAACTACGCAACCGTTCCTCTCACTCCCGAAGAAGTGCAGACGGAAATCGCAGCAGCCGCGAAACGCGGCGACGGCCCACCGCGCCTCGGTCCGCCGCTGCCCGGAACTGATGCGGTGCTGAAGCTCAATCCGCGCGTGAAAATTCTGGTAGCTGGCGGACTCTATGACTCGTTCCTGCCCTGCGCGGCCGGAGTCGAACAGTCGCGTCAGCTTCCAGTGTCGCTGCGCGAAGCCGCGATCTTCAAGTGCTACAGCGGCGGCCACGCCATGTACATGGATGCGGACGCGCGCGAAGCTTTCAGCCGCGATGTCGGCGCGCTCATTTCTTCAGTCGATCGAGTTCGGCAGACTCGCGTGAATCCCTCACGAGCTCACAGCCATTTCGCCTTGCGCAAGCGATAGAACAAGTAACTGTCCACCGCGGCCATCACTCCGACAGCGGCGGCGTAGCCGTAACGCCATCTTAGCTCCGGCATGTGATCGAAGTTCATGCCGTAGATACCGGCAATCAAGGTGGGTACGGCGATCAGCGCCGCGTAGGCGGCGAGCCGCTTCATGGTCTCGCTCTCGCGCAGGGTGATCATGGAAAGGTTGACGGAAATGGCCGTGGCGATCGTCTCGCGCACCGACTCGATCGTTTGACTCAGTCGTAGCAAGTGGTCGGAAACGTCCCGAAAGTACTCCTGCATGCCGGAGCAGACGACCGGCGAGCGAGCGCCGGTGATGTTGCTCAATGCTTCCTGTAACGGAGCGACCGCGTGACGACAGATCATCAGCTTTTGTTTCAGTGCGTACAGCGCTTCGATGTTGGCGCGAGGCGAAACATCCGCGAAGATCTGCTCCTCGATGCGTTCCAGCTCGCTTTCCACTTCGTGAAGCACCGGGAAGTAGCGGTCGACGACGGCGTCCAGAATGGCGTACAAAACATATCCCGGGCCGTGCTTGAGCAACTGCGGCTCGTTCTCGCTGCGGGCGCGGACGTCGGCGAAGCCCCGTTCGGCATGACTGCGCACCGAGAGGATGTAGTTGCGGCCCACGAACAGGTCGACCTCGCCGACGCGCAACTCGCCTTCGACGACCTCGATCATGTGCAGCACTGCGAACAGCGAGTCGCCGTACTCCTCGATCTTCGGCCGCTGATGGCCGTGACGCGCGTCTTCCACCGCGAGCGGATGCAGATCGAATTCGGCCTGCATGAGCTCGAGCGCGCGGCTGTCGGGTTCGAGCAGCGCCACCCAGACGAAACAGTCGGGCTTGACGATGTAGTTGTGGATCTCGTGCGGTTCGATGTCGGCGAGCTTTTCGCCGTTTCGATAAGCAGCGCAATTGATCAGCATCGGGACCTCTGAGTCGGGCCGGCGCGCATCGTACGCGCCGCGCACGCCGTTGCCTACCACGCAAATCTTCACAGGATTCGGTCTGCCCGCGCGGCTTCGGCACGAGCACCATGCTGTCCTCGATTGTTGGGCACATTTTGAGGAGCGGTTTGTGAGCAAGGGGCAGCAGCTGGCGGCTATGAGTTTGTTGACGCTGAGCGCCGCCGCGAATGCAGGCGTGAGTTCCACCTGGACGCTGGTTAGCGACTACGATTTCCGAGGAATTACCCAATCGGCGCAAGATCCGGCGGTGCAGGCCAGCCTCGACTATGCGTACGACAGCGGCTGGTACGGTATTCGAACGATTTCGGCGGCGACGCGACGGCGGGCGATACGCCCGCTTACTACCTCGACGCCAACGTCACGGCGCCATTGCCGGCGAACTTTTCGGCGCTCTGACGGCACGCCCGACGACGTGTTCAGCTCCGAGGCGCGAGCCGTACTGACCGTGGCCACTACCTTTCCATGGCGCGCCGATTGACGGCTGAAATCTTAACAGCTTGCTCACACCGCGCTGACTAAGCTTGCCAGCGTCGGTGTTTGCCGTTTGACCTGGAGACACCTATGGACAGAGCTATCGTCCTTTCCGTGCTGCTGCTCGTCGGCCTGACCTGGCTGCTTTACAAACTCACCGCGATGCTGGAGCCACGCGGCGAGAAGCCGCCGTCGGGTCCGCAGGACGTCGATACGGGCGGCGATTCCGCCCCGCCGAGTGTGGGCACGACCGGCCGCAAGCCCATTCACCAGAGGTTGCGCAAGTGAGCGTCATGAATTGGATCGGTCTGCTACTGGCCGTCGCGCTGGGCGTGTACCTGGTGGTGGCCTTGTTGTTTCCGGAGAAATTCGAATGAACATGCTGGGTTTGATGCAGATCGCGATCTTCGCGATCGTGCTCACGGCGCTGGTCAAGCCGTTGGGCAATTTCATGGCGAAGATCTATCAAGGCGAGCGCACCTGGCTCACGCCCGTTCTTGGGCCAGTGGAACGCGGCATCTACCGTCTCTGCGGGATCGACGCCAACGCCGAGTCGTCGTGGAAGCGCTATGCGGTCGCGGTGCTGTTGTTCAATCTCATCGGCTTTCTCGCCGTGTATGTGATTCAGCTCATGCAGGGAGCGCTGCCGCTGAACCCGCAAGGATTCGCTGGAGTGGAAGCCAAGTCGGCGTTCAACACCGCGGTCAGCTTTGCCAGCAACACCAACTGGCAGGGTTACGGCGGCGAATCGACGATGAGCTACTTCACGCAGATGCTCGCGCTGAACGTGCAGAACTTCGTTTCTGCGGCGTCCGGCATGGCGGTGCTAGTCGCACTCATTCGCGGTTTCGCGCGTCGCCAGGCGCAGCAGATCGGCAACTTTTACGTCGATATGACTCGCAGCACCCTGTATGTGCTGTTGCCGTTGTCGCTGATCCTGGCGCTCGTACTCGTGTCGCAAGGCGTAGTGCAAAACTTCTCCGCCTACCAGACCGTGGACCTGGTCGAGCCTGTCACGATCCAGACGGCGGTGAAAGATGCGTCGGGTCAGCCGGTGGTGGATGCGGCCGGCAATGCGGTGACTCAGGCAGAGCAGATCACGCAGCAAACCATTCCGCTGGGTCCCGCCGCAAGTCAGATCGCAATCAAACAACTGGGCACCAACGGCGGCGGCTTCTTCAATGTGAACTCCGCGCACCCGTTCGAGAATCCCACGCCGCTGTCGAACCTCCTCGAAGTGCTCGCCATCCTGCTGATCCCGGCGGCGCTGTGCTACACGTTCGGTCGCCTGGTGAATGACACCCGCCAGGGCTGGGCGGTGTACGCAGCCATGATGATCATCTTCCTGCCACTCACATTTGGTGTGTTCAGCGCCGAGCAGTCCGGTAATCCGCGCTTTGAAACATTGGGCGTGGATCAAGTGAGCTCGGCCTCGCACGCCGGCGGCAACATGGAAGGCAAGGAAGTGCGGTTTGGCATCGCCAACTCCGCGTTGTGGGCCGCCGCCACGACGGCGGCGTCGAACGGCTCCGTGAACTCGATGCATGACTCGTACATGCCGCTCGGTGGCTTAGTGCCGATGTGGCTCATGCAATTGGGCGAAGTCGTCTTCGGCGGCGCGGGCAGCGGCCTCTACGGCATGCTGATGTTCGCCATCGTCGCGGTGTTCATCGCCGGTTTGATGGTGGGGCGCACGCCGGAATATCTCGGCAAGAAGATCGAAGCGTACGAAGTGAAGATGGCATCGCTGGTGTTGCTGCTGCCTTGTATGGTCGTGCTCATCGGCACGGCGCTGGCAAGCTCGATTCCCGCTGGTACTGGCAGCGTCGCGAATCCGGGCGCGCACGGCTTCTCCGAGATTCTCTATGCGTTCGCCTCGGCTGGTAACAACAACGGTAGCGTGTTCGGCGGTCTCTCGGCGAACACGCCCTTCTACAACATCGCGCTCGGCGTGGCGATGTGGATCTCGCGCTTCTGGCTGATGATCCCGGTGCTCGCCATCGCCGGCAGTCTCGCGGCCAAGCGCAGCGTGGCAATTACTGCCGGCACGTTGCCGACGCACACCCCGCTGTTCATCGCGATGCTCATCGGCGTCGTCTTGATGGTTGGCGCATTGACATTCCTGCCCTCGCTGGCGCTCGGCCCCATCGTCGAGCACCTGCAGATGATTGGCAAAGGTTGAGCTTCATGGTTACGCAAGCAAACGTTGCTGAGAAAAAGCCTGATCAGGTCGCCCCCGCAGCGGCGGGTGGGGTCGGTGCAGTACCGCGTCCCGCGGTGAAGTATGTAACGGGGGCGATTCTCCGCTCGGCCATCATCGACTCGTTTCGGAAGCTCGATCCGCGAGTTCAGCTACGAAACCCCGTGATGTTCGTGGTCTTCGTTGGCAGCATCTTCACGACGGTCATCGGCATCGGCGCGGCCGTGGGCCAACTCGAAGGGTCCGGTCGTCCGGGATTCGTGCTGGCGATTGCGGCCTGGCTGTGGCTGACCGTGCTGTTTGCAAACTTCGCAGAAGCGCTGGCCGAAGGACGCGGCAAGGCTCAGGCCGCGACTTTGCGGTCGATGCGCCGGAACACCTACGCCAAGAAGATCACGGCGAACAATCGCACCGACTACAAGTCGGTCGAGGCGAGCACCTTGCGCCGTGGTGATCTGGTACTGGTGGAAACCGGAGATACCATTCCCGCCGACGGCGAGATCGTCGAAGGTGTCGCGTCGGTGAACGAAAGCGCCGTCACTGGCGAATCCGCGCCGGTGCTTCGCGAAGCAGGCGGCGATTTCTCATCAGTGACGGGTGGCACGCGCGTACTATCCGACTGGATCGTCGTGCGCGTCACTGCCCGAGAAGGCGAAGGCTTCCTGGATCGGATGATCGCCATGGTGGAAGGCGCGAAGCGCGGCAAAACACCCAACGAGATCGCGTTGTCGATCCTGCTCGCGATGCTCACGCTGGTGTTCCTCCTCGCCACCGGCACCCTCGCGCCGTTCTCGCAGTTTGCGGTGGACGCGGCGGGGCAGGGCTCGGTGGTGACACTCACCGTGCTGGTCGCGTTGCTGGTGTGTTTGATCCCGACGACCATCGGCGCGCTGTTGTCGGCAATCGGCATCGCGGGCATGGATCGCATGGTGCGCGCCAACGTCATTGCGACATCGGGCCGTGCAGTGGAAGCGGCAGGCGACGTCGATGTGCTGCTGTTGGACAAGACCGGTACGATCACGTTGGGCGATCGTCAGGCATCGGCGTTCGTGCCCGCGCCCGGCGTCACCGAGCAGGAGCTCGCCGACGTGGCGCAACTCGCTTCGCTTGCCGATGAGACGCCTGAAGGTCGCTCCATCGTGATTTTGGCAAAGCAGAAGTTCCAGCTGCGTGCGCGTGACCTGGCAACGGTTCAGCATACGTTCCACAAGTTCTCGGCGCAGTCGCGGATGAGCGGCGTCGATCTTGATGGACGCAACCTACGCAAAGGCGCAGCCGATGCGATCCGCAAGTTCGTCGAAGAGCAGGGCGGCGTGTGGCCGGGCAAATTGAGCGAGTCGGTGGATACGATTGCCCGTCGCGGCGCCACTCCAATCGTGGTGGCCGACGGCCGCCGCGTACTCGGCGTCATCGAGCTGCGTGACGTGGTGAAGGGCGGCATTCGCGAACGCTTCGCCGAACTTCGGCAGATGGGCATCAAGACCATCATGGTGACCGGCGACAATCGACTCACTGCCGCCGCGATTGCGGCCGAGGCGGGCGTCGACGACTTCCTTGCGGAAGCCACGCCGGAGAAAAAACTCGCGCTGATTCGTAGCAATCAGAGCGAAGGCCGGCTGGTTGCGATGTGCGGTGACGGCACCAACGACGCCCCGGCATTAGCGCAAGCCGACGTGGCCGTCGCGATGAACACCGGCACGCAGGCGGCGAAGGAGGCGGGCAACATGGTCGATCTCGACTCGAATCCGACCAAGCTGATCGAGATCGTCGACGTGGGCAAGCAGATGCTCGTGACCCGCGGCGCGCTGACTACGTTCTCCATCGCCAACGACGTGGCGAAGTACTTCGCCATCATTCCGGCGGCGTTCGCGGCGACCTATCCGGCGCTGAATGCGCTGAACATCATGCAGCTGGAGAGTCCTGAAAGCGCGATCCTGTCGGCGGTGATCTTCAACGCCATCGTCATCGTGTTCCTCGTGCCACTGGCTTTGCGCGGCGTGAAGACTCGCGCGGCGTCCGCGGCGCAGTTGTTGCAGCGGAATCTTTTGATCTACGGCGTCGGCGGTCTGATCGTGCCGTTCATCGGCATCAAGATCATCGATCTGTTACTCGTGGGCTTCGGCCTGGTTTGAGGCTTATAGAAATGAGCGAGCTTCGTCCTGCATTGGTGTCTTTCCTGTTACTCACCGTAGTCACCGGCGTGGCCTATCCGCTGGTCGTCACCGGCATCGGCCAGGCTGTGTTCTCCGAGGCGGCGAATGGCAGCCTGATTCGCGAGGGGAACAAATCGATCGGTTCGCGCCTCATCGGCCAGCCGTTCTCCGATCCTAAATATTTCTTCGGCCGACCCTCCGCGACCGCGCCGCAGCCGTACAATGGCGCGGCGTCGAGCGGTTCCAACCAAGGGCCGACCAATCCGGCGCTGGCCGCCGCGATCGGCGATCGAGTAGCGGCGCTTCGTGCCCTGGACCCCGAGAACAAAGCGCCAGTGCCGATCGATCTGGTGACCGCGTCGGCAAGCGGGCTCGATCCGCACATCTCTCCGGCTGCGGCGGAATATCAGATTGCGCGAGTGGCTCGGATGCGTAATCGTCCCGAAGCTGAGATCCGTGCTCTGGTCGAAGATGCAACGGAAGGTCGCACGCTCGGAATTCTCGGCGAGCCTCGCGTCAACGTGCTGCTGTTGAACCTGGCGCTGGACGGCAAGAAGGTGAGTTGAGGTGACGCATAGTGGTTGAGTCGCGGCCCGATCCCGATGAGTTGCTGGCTTCCGTGCAAGCGGCGGAGGCCAGGGCTCGCCGCGGCAAACTGAGGATATTTTTCGGCGGGGCGGCCGGCGTCGGCAAGACCTACTCGATGCTCGAAGCGGCGCGCAACACGCAGGCTTCGGGCGTCGACCTCGTCGTCGGTTACGTCGAGCCGCATGGACGCATCGAGACGGAGCGCCTGCTGGAAGGGCTCGAACAGTTGCCCACGCTTCCGGTGCGATATCGGGGCATCACGCGACGTGAGTTCGATCTCGACGCAGCCTTGCGTCGACGTCCCACCATCATGGTGGTCGACGAGCTGGCGCACTCCAACATCATCGAAGGTGATCCTCCACCGCGTCACGCGAAACGCTGGCAGGACATCGAGGAACTGCTGGATACTGGCATTGACGTATGGACTACGGTCAATGTCCAACATCTGGAAAGTCTCAACGACCTGGTGGCGCAGATCACCGGCGTGCGCCAGCGGGAAACCATCCCTGATCGAATATTCGACGAAGCCGACGAAATCGAGCTGATCGACCTGCCGCCGGACGACCTGCTGCAGCGTCTGAAAGCCGGCAAGATTTATATCGAGGAGCACGCGAGGACCGCGATCGATCGGTTCTTCCGCAAATCCAATCTGATCGCGCTTCGTGAGATGGCGTTGCGACGCATGGCCGATCGCGTCGATGCCTCGGCGCGTGCAGCGGCGGTCGTTGATCGTGCCTCGCGCGCCTGGATGGCGCGAGATCGAGTGCTCGTTGCCATCGGCCCCGATGAGCAGGCGGAGCAGGTCGTGCGCGCCGGTAAGCGGTTGGCCGATGCTCTCGATGCGCCATGGTCCGTTGTTTATGTGGAGACGCCGGAGCTGCTGAAGCTCTCTCAACAAGAGCGCAACCGGCGCATCGATCTGTTGAGGCTCGGAGAATCGCTGGGCGCCGAGACGGTGACGCTGGACGGGCCGACGGCCGCAAGCGCGTTGCTCGAATATGCAGGCACTCGCAACGCTACGAAGATCGTCGTCGGCGCGCCGAAGCGTAGCGGTTGGCGAGCTTGGCTCAGGCGATCGACGACCACCGAGCTTGCACGTCGAGCTCGCGGCTTCGACGTCATCACGGTCGGCGAGATGGAACAACGCGCCGACGCTCCCCGATCGGGGCGCCGCGAGGACATCGATAGCGCACGCCCCATCCATTGGGATCGCTATGGTTGGGCTTTGATCATCAACGCGGTCTGCACTCTGATCGCATTCGCGATGTATGAGTACTTCGAGCCCACCAACCTGGTCATGGTGTACCTGTTGGGCTCGACGATCGCGGGCATTCGATTCGGGCGCGGTCCCGCGGTGCTGTCCGCCGTCGTGAACGTGGCGGCGTTCGATTTTTGTTTCGTTCCGCCGCGGTTCGCATTCTCGGTGATGGATGCGCAGTATCTGGTGACCTTCACCGTGATGCTCATCGTGACGTTGGTGATCGCAAACTTGATGGCTAGCGTGCGGCAGCAGACTCGCGTTGCCGGCGCTCGCGAGCGACGCACGTTTCTGCTGTACGCGATGAGTCGCGAATTGGCGGCCACGCGAGGCACCGATGCAATGGCGCGAGTGGCCGTGCGCCACGTGGCGGAAGTGTTCCAGTGCAAAGCTGTCGTGCTGTTGCCGGACGGCGCGGGCAAGCTGCATCTGCCGGGCGAGCGGCCCGAGCCGGGCTCTTTCGTCGGGTCCGATTTGTCTATCGCGCAATGGGTCTTGGATCATGGACGTCGCGCGGGTCTCGGCTCCGATACTTTGCCGGCCGCGCCGGCCTTGTATCTTCCGTTGGGCAGTGAAGATCATCGCCTGGGTGTACTGGGCGTGTTGCCAACGAATCCGCGACGTGTGCTGTTGCCGGAGCAGCGTCACCTCCTGGAAACATTCGCTGGCCAGATCGGCCTCGCGGTCGAGCGCGCCAGGCTGGCGGAATCTGCTGAGGCCTCTCGCGTCGAGGCCGAGACGGAAAGTCTGCGCAATACGTTGCTGGCTTCGATCTCGCACGATCTGCGCACCCCGCTAGCAGTGATCGCCGGTGCTGCAAGCACGCTCGCCGAGCGCTCCGAAAGCCTCGAGCCTGCGGAGCGCGAGCGTCTCGCGCGTTCGGTCGAACGCAAGGCGCACGATATGACGGAGCTGGTCTCCAACGTGCTCGACCTGATGCACTTCGAGTCAGGTCGGCTCGCCCTGCATCGAGATTGGCAAACGCTCGATGACTTGATCGGCATGGCGTTGAGCCGCATGCAAGGACGCCTGGAGCCACGCAGTGTCGAGTTGCGGCTGCCTGACGATTTGCCGCCGGTGCACGTGGATGCAAACCTCATCGTGCAAGTGTTCGCGAATCTGCTCGACAACGTGGCCAAGTACACCGAGCCAGGTACGCACGTTGTCATCTCTGCGACCGCGAACGGCGACAGGGTCGAAGTCACATTCGACGACGACGGTCCGGGGCTTCCGTTGCGGAATCGTGCGAGGTTGTTCGATAAGTTCCAGCGTGGCACCGAGGAGGGGGCTACCATCGGCGCCGGGTTGGGCCTGTCGATCTGTCGCGCGATTCTGCGCGCGCACGGCGGTGAGATCAGTCCGGGCGAGCGGCCGGGCGGCGGCGCTCGATTCACATTCACCCTGCCCGTGAAAGAGGCCGCATGACCCAGGCGCAATACCGTGTGCTGATCGTGGAGGACGAACCGAGCATCCGCGACGTGCTTCGCACGCTGCTGCAAACGGCGAACTACCGCGTCGTCGAAGCCGACACGGCGGCGCGCGCCGAGATCGAGGCGCGAAGTCACAAACCAGATTTGCTGATCGTCGACCTCGGACTGCCCGACGGTGATGGTGAGGTGGTCATTCGTAACGTGCGGAAATGGTCGCCAGTGCCTATCCTCGTTTTGTCCGCGCGCACCATGGAGGAACAGAAGATCTCCGCGCTCGATGCCGGGGCGGACGACTATGTAACCAAGCCGTTTAGCGCACCCGAGTTACTGGCGCGTGCGCGCGCGGCGTTACGCCGGAATGCTCGGGGCAGCGAGCAGACCTCTGTGCTGAAGATCGGCGATCTCACTATCGATCTGGGACAGCGCACGGCAAGCACGCCGCGCGGCGAAATGCACTTCACGCCCCTGGAATTTCGGGTGTTGGAATGC
The DNA here is from genome assembly GCF_036402275.1 of Steroidobacter sp. Classification (NCBI taxonomy): domain Bacteria; kingdom Pseudomonadati; phylum Pseudomonadota; class Gammaproteobacteria; order Steroidobacterales; family Steroidobacteraceae; genus Steroidobacter; species Steroidobacter sp. The sequence goes on from NZ_DASWTF010000028.1 coordinate 126,875, forward strand.
CTCGCGCGCGAGACGGGCCGGATCGTTACGCAACGTCAGCTGGTGCGCGAGGTCTGGGGCCCGGACCGGGACGGCGACACGCGCAGCCTGCGCGTGTTCATCAAGAACATTCGACAGAAGATCGAGCCCGACCCGTCGCGACCTCGATATCTCATTACCGAGGCGGGTGTTGGCTATCGCCTGTCGGCGCCGGTAACCCTTTGATGAGGCGTGAATAAATCCGCCCTTATTCGGCCCCGGCCAGGCACGGACTATGATGCGCGCCCATGCGAGCCAAGTCAGCCAAGATCGCCGTCCCGAAGACCTGGAGCAACCGCTTCGCGGCGAAGCGCTATCCCAAGCGTGTGACGCTCGAAGCCGATTTTGCGGGAATTCCCGCCGGCTCCACTCTGTTCGTCGGCACGCCCAAGATTCTGCAGACCTACATTCGCAAGATTCCCAGTGGCGAGACACGAACCCTGCAACGTCTGCGTCGGGACATCGCCCGGGCCAATCGCTGCGCGGCAATGTGTCCCGTTTCAACCTCCATTTTTCTGCGCATTCTCGCGGAGGCCGCGTGGGACGACCTTCACGCCGGCAAGGACGTGCAGGAAATAACGCCGTTCTGGCGCGTCATCGAACCGGGCTCGGCGATCGCTAAGAAGTTACGGGCGACGGATGCATGGCTGCGCAAGCAGCGGCAGGCCGAAATTCGTGCCTGAGCTGGTCTGCCGCTCGATGAAGGAATAGAGTGGCGCTCGTACCCCTAGCGACAGGAGAGCGCCATGACATCCTGGGAAATCAAGGGACGCGAGCTCGTCAATTGCACTTGCGAGTACGGCTGTAATTGCCAGTTCAATGCGCTGCCGGACAAAGGGCATTGTCATGCGGTGGCCGGCATCCAGATCGACGAAGGCCACCACGGCGATACCCGCCTCGACGGCCTGCGAATCGCAGCCATTTTCAAATGGCCCGGCCCCATCCACGAAGGTAACGGTGAAGCCATCGCCTTCGTCGACGAGAACGCCAGCGCGCAACAGCGCGAGGCATTGTTGAAGATCATGACCGGGCAGGACACCGATCCCTTCGCGACCATGTTCGCGGTGTACGCCTCCACGGTCACCAAAATGAATGCTCCGGTGTTTACCGCGATCGAGCTCGAACTGGACATCGACGGCCGCAAGGGTCGCATCTTCGTCAAGGACTATATCGAGACTCGGGGCGAGCCCATCCGCAATAAGGTGACTGGCGCGGAATCGCGAGCGCAGATTGTGTTACCGGAAGGCTTCGAATACAGCGTGGCGGAGGTCGGCAGCGCATCGAGCAAGACCACAGGTCCGCTCGTCGTCGAGACGAAGAACACCTACGGTCAGTTCGCGCGCTTGCATCTCAACAATCACGGGGTCGTGCGGAACTGATCGCACGCTCGACGTTGCAGGCGCCCGTACCCGGGCGCCTGCTCAAAGCGCTCACTCAGGAATGGCCTTGCCGAACTGCAGGCCGCCGTTCATCGTCACATCGGGCTGTGAACGGAGCAGGGCGATCATCTCCGCGCCCGCCAGGAACATCGGTCCGTAGCCGTGCGCGGCCAGCACGTGTACCGGGCGATACATATAAAACATCGGATCCCAGCCCATGCCGGGGCCCACGCAGGTGCCTTCCACCTGACCCTTGGCGTTCACATTCGTCGCGACGGCGTTCCAGCCGAGCGACACTGCCGGGCCGAAAGCTCGCGCATCGAGCCAGCCGCGGTTGATTCCGCGCGCGATTGCATAGACGAACATGGCGCTCGCCGATGTCTCTTGATACGACTCACGGCGATCCAAAAGCTGGTGCCACAAGCCCGTGTGACCTTGCGTCGCGGTGAGACCGGCGGCATGGGCTCGATAGAGCTCCAGAATCTTCGCGCGCTGTGGATGACTCTCGGGCAATACTTCCAGCAGCTCAACCATGGCCAAGATGGCCCAGCCATTGGCGCGCGCCCATGGGAACACCGGATGGTGTTGCATGTCTTGAACCCATCCGTGCATGAACAGGCTGCGCTCCTTTAGGAACATGCGTTCGGCGAACTGCAGGATCTGTTTCGCGGCGTCGTCGAAGTAGCGGGTCTCGCCGGTCAGCTTGCCCGCCTGCGCGAGGCAGGGAACGCTCATATATAAGTCGTCGAGCCACAACGACGCGGGCAGCGGGCGATTGCGGGCCAGGGTGCCGTCGGCGAGTCGCATCTGCTTGGTGGAAACATACTGCACGTAGTTATCGATCCACGGCCGCAGATTGTTGCCCAGGCCGGCGCGATGCGCCTTGATCATGGCGGCGCACATGGAGCCAGAATCGTCCAGTGAGCGCGGCTTTAAGATGGACCGCAGGCTCGTGCCGTGGGCGACGGTGGGGACCGAGCCATCGGCGGCGAGATGTTTCTTCGCATGCGTGGCGACGGCTTCAATTCCGGCGAGCCTGTCATGCGTGTATTTTCGGTAGCGAGTATCGCCGGTGATCTCGGCCGCGAGCAGCATGCCCGAGTAAGTGACGCCCCACTCATAGGTGAGAATCAGCAGATCCGTGCGATCGAACGCCACGAGCGCCGGGAGTTTCTTCAAGTCGCTCGCCACAGCGCCGGTATTGCCATCCACCACGCGCAGCGGGCTGGCTTGTTCGAGATACGAGTGAATACGTTCGAGCGTGACTTGAATGCTCTGAGCGGACGCGGGTTCGTACGCAGTGGGATAGTCCGGTTTCAATCGCCCGGAGTACACGCCGGGATCGGCTTGGGGCGAGGTGTGAATTTGAGTGGGCGTCGACTGAGCTATCGCCGGATTTACCGCGCCGAAAATTATCAGCACGCAAACAGAGCTGGCCATCGCGAAAGCACGGGCCCAATGTTCCATGGAAATCGTTCCCCTGATGTTTCAGCCGTCGGTGCTGGAGGTTGCAAATACGATCATTTCCTTGCATGTTCCGTCAAGCGCGGAGTAGAGTGCGAGCCTACGAAACAAGCGGCCCGGCGAAGGCTGCTTGCGTAGGCGTGCGTGTATGGAAACGAATGCGTCGAAACGAGCTGCGCCGCTCAGGGACTCGAACCCTGCGACTTGAGGTAATCGACGATTTCCTTGCGCAGCCCCTGATCGCCGATGCCCTTGTAGGGTTTCATGTTGTTGTTCGCGATCACTTGATCCGGATTCTCGATGAACTTGTCGAGCGTCGCCTCGTCCCACGTCAATCCGGAGCTCTTCAAGCCCTGCGAGTAAGCAGCATAGTTCGACGAACCGGCCTTGGCGCCAAAGATGTTGTGCAGCGACGGGCCCACCCGATGATCGCCTTCCTTCACCGAATGACAGGTGCGGCAATGATTATTGAATGCCGCCGGAGCCGGCTCAGCAGCAGAGGTTGGCGTTCCAACCCAAGCCGTCAACATCACACCTGCCACTCCGGTCACAACATCACGCGTAATCATAATGACTCCACGGGATAAGGTCAGCACCGCTGTTTACAAAAAACGCGGTGTCTGCGGTGTTGTTCCGGGCGAAAAAAAAGCGGCGCCAGGGATGATTCCCCGACGCCGCGTTTGTGCCTGCTATCGTGCGATTACTGGCGGACCTTGGCGGTCTCTTTCACCAACGTGGCGTTGGCGTCATCGCCGTCCAGGGACCAGGAGAACAAACCTCCCAATCCCAGGCTGTTGACGTAGGCGGCCTTGGTCGCGATCACCACCGGATCGTCGAAGCTCCAGAACTCCGTGCCGTTGTAGGTCCAGAGTTGTTTGGTTACCGGGTGATAGAACTTCGGCGCGTTGCGTGGTGCGAGCACTTTGTAGTCTTCGATGCCCGCTTCATACGTGCCGAACGCCGGACCGGTCGCGCGCTGATACAAACCATTGGTGCCGCCGTTAGCGACGCCAGTCCAGCCGCGTCCGTAGAAGGGGATGCCGATGACGAGCTTCTGCGCAGGCACTCCTGCCGCGAGCAGCTTGTTCACGGCCGTCTCGGTTGCATACGTCCTGGCGACGCCCGTCGCCGGATTGTTTGGATCCATGTGCAGGTTCGACTGGAAGTTCGTCGGGCCCTGCGGCTCGAATCCGCCGTGATAGTCGTAGCTCATCAGGTTGATCCAATCGAGCGACTGCGAGTACTGAGCAGGCTCGGTGTTGTCGATCTTGTCAGCGCCCGCACCGATGGCGACTGTGAGGTAGTACTGGCGACCGGTCTGCGACGTGAGCTCGTTCAACTGACGACGGAACTCGGCCAACAGCAACGTGAAATTGCGTTTGTCGTCAGGGCTGACCGTGTTGTACGGCTGACCGCCGCCGCCCGGAAATTCCCAATCGATGTCGATGCCGTCGAACACGCCGGCCGCTGCGGCCGGACCGCCCGCGCCGTCCGCCACCGGCAGATTACCCTTGAGATAGATGTCGATGCACGAGGACACCATCGTCTGGCGATCCGCGGCCGTCAGCGAGAAACGGCTGAAGTTCTTCGACCAGGTCCAGCCGCCCAGGGAAATGAACAACTTGATCTGCGGGTGACGCGCCTTGAGCTTCTTCAGCTGATTGAAGTTGCCCTTCAGCGGCTGATCCCACGTATCGCCCACGCCGTCCACCGAGGAGGCGGCGTCGTACGACTTCTGGTAGTCCGCGTAAGCATCGCCACCGTCGCCGTTGCCGCTCTCGGCGCGGTTGATGAGGCCGCAGCGACCATTGTCATAAACGTTGCCGAAGGCATAGTTGATGAACGTCAGATTCGCGGCCGCGCCGCTGCGGTCGATGTTTCTCACATGGTAGTTGCGACCGTAGACGCCCCACTGCGTGAAGTACGCGCCGACCTGTTTACCGCCGCCACCACCGCCGCCGGTGTTCGTCACCGTGATCGTGACATCGTCGCTGCCGGTTGCGCCTTGGTTGTCCGTCACTGTGAGACGGAACGTCAGCGCCGTGCTCGCCGAAACTTGCGGCGCTGTGAAGCTTGCGGTCGCGGTGTTTGCTCCGCTCAGCGTCACTGCCGGTCCGGCGGTCTGCGTCCACTGATAAGTGGCGATCGTTCCATCCGCGTCCGTGCCGGAACCGGGCAAGCTTGTCGCGGTTCCTTCGACGATCGAACGATCCGCTCCTGCGTTCGCCGTCGGCGATTGATTCGCTCCGCCGCCGCTGCAATCGTGCAGCTTGCGCCACACGCCCCACTCACCGGACTGAGTCGGTATTTCGTTCTGCGTCCACCATTTCGCTTCGTACGCCGCGGTTTGATAGGTCACGCGATTGCCGCCGACGTAAACAGCGGTGCTGCTCCAGGCGGGATACGGACAAGGCTGTGTCTGAGCCAGGCTGGCCGACGAATACAGCAGCCATACGAACACTGCCACGATGCCCAACGGGACACGTGCAATTGATGCTGTCACTGGGAATTCCTCCTTAAATAAAGTGCTGGTCTGGCGAACGGGCCGGCGCGGCCGGAGACGCCATCGAGATCCCGGAAGAAGGGGTGCAATGACCGGCGCTCTCACGTCGCCTGGTTGCCGGTGGGAACACCGGCTGCACGAAAAAACGAGGAGAGGGGCTTCCTTGGCGAACAAACCGTTCCATGTCGATTCCTACCCGGCGGTCCATTGCCGTTACCGAGTGGCTAGGACCACGCTAGGGCCAATATAGTACCAATACGCAGTGATTGCCAAGTGGTTCTATAGTGGTTCTATATCTCGCGGGGTTACAGCGACTTGTCGGTGAGGTGGCGGGGCTGGACGGCAGGTGTCATGGACTGGGCCGTTGGGCTCCGTCGAAGGTCTCGAGGCGATCAAGGAGAAAGGGCGGCAGTTCAACGCTTCCTTGACCGAGGTGCATGCGATCGAGGTCAGCGAACCCTTGATCGCGGAGCCGTTCTTCAGCCTCGTGATGGGGTTCGATGCCACGTTCAAGGAAGGTGGGCGTCGGGCGCTTCGTGAGATCTGTGTGTACGAGGTTGCGAACGATAAGATCGTGCGCGAGCAGTTCTTTTATTCGATGGGATGAACTGCATTGGAAGAGGGCCAGCGTTGCCGCTGGCCCTCAGGCGCGAGGTCACTTCACATTGAAGCGATCCGCCATCATCACTTTGTGGCGCGCTTCCGAGTTAGCCGAAGATCACAGCGAACCCAAGAAGGTCAGCAGAGCTGTGCGATCTTGTGTGTTCAGCTGCTCGAACAGCTGCCTGCTCGTCGTCGCCTCGCCACCGTGCCAGAGGATCGCCTCTGTCAACGTGCGCGCGCGGCTGTCGTGCAAGTAGCCGACTTTGACGCCAGTGCCGGCCACCTTTTCGGTGTAGCCGATGCCCCACAGCGCCGAGGTGCGCCACATGCTGCCCGTGGCCTGGCCTTCGACCAGATTGTCGGCCAGATCGGGGCCCATGTCGTGCAACAGCAGGTCGGTGTACGGCCTGATGGTTTGATTGCGGGTTTCGGCCAGCTCGGTCCCCGTGCCGGTTCTCATTTCCTTCACATGGCAAGCCGCGCACTTGGTGGCTTCGAAGACCTGCGCGCCGGCGGCGATCTGCGCCGGGTTGGCGTCAAGATACGACAGCGGCGCCACGCCTTTCGGGAAGCCGCTGACCACGCTGCGCTGTGCAGGCACGCCCAGCAGCCCGACGTAACGAGTCATCAGCTTGAGGACGTCTTCGGAGATGCCGGGTTCCACCTTGCTGGTGTTGCACTTGGCGGGTCCGAACAAACAATCGCGGTTGGGATAGATCGGCGAGGTCACCGACATATCCTGCAGGGCTGCGATTGCGACCTGATGACGCAAGCTGGCCTTCGACGCTTTCCATCCGAAACGGCCGAGACGCACGGCGTTCGTTTCCGGATCGAACACGTAGTTCGCCGTGCCTTTCACGCCGTCGGCGTCGGGAGCGACGCGAGCACGCGCGAGGATGGTGGCATCGGGGATCGCTTCGAGCAGGCCCATGCCGATGACAGGCTGCGCGCTACGAAGCGAATAGACGCTCGGTGTAGGACCGTCGAAGGACAGCTTCGGCTTGCGGAGCTCGACAACCGTGCCATCCGGCAGCGTTACATTCCTGGACTCGAAGCTCGCCACTCGAACCGCGGTGCCCCAGTCAGTGCGGACGCCGTTGGTGGAGGGTTGCGAGTTCATCTGCGCGGCCGAGCCATACACCGAGTGCGGCAGCTGGCGGCCGTTGCCATCGGTCTCGGCGGTGCGCACGACCATCGTATCCAGTTTCTGGTTGACGACGGTCGGAGCCAATCCGCGGCCGTTGTTGATGTGACAGCCGAAGCAGGTCGACTGGTTATAGAACATTCCTTGCAGACCCACGGCCTCCGTGTTCCGGTCGTTGCCGGTCTCGTTGTGGTCGCCGGTGCGCATGTTGGTGTGGAACCAGCGGCGACCTTCGACGAAGCGCTGCATGTTCTGCATGCCCACGTTGTTGAACGGCTGCTGGAAGATGAAGGTCGAGTTATCGGCATAGTCATAGGACACCGAGCCGAGACCGCCTTGCAGCGTCTCTTCCGGCAACGGCGCGTTCATGAGTCGCGGCTGCACGCCGTACCACGGGCGCAGGCCCGTGCCCACCACGTAGGTCCACTCGTTGGTGTAGTAGCGTAGACCGCCCGTGTCGTTCACGGCGGCCATCGCCTCGCGAGTCGAGAAGAACGACGTCGACACTTCGACGACATCGCCCACCTTCAGCGCACGAGCGGGCACGGTTCTGCCGTTGGGAACGAGCACGCCGTTAGCGTTGGGGCTGAGCTCGGCATGGCCGGGATAGTTGTCGACCGTCACGCTGCAACCGTCGTTGAGGCCGCTGGCGTTGGCCAGCTGGCCTTCCGGCGGTTTGGGTACGACCGCGCAGCTTGCGAGATCGGTTCCATACAACGAAGGATCGGCCAGCCGACCCGGGGCCATCCAACCGAAACCCGTCACGCCGGGCCGGTCGAACGCACGGAAGAACGAGTGACCGCCCGCCTTCTGCGCCTGCTGGAAATATTGATTCACGCGCAGGGTCGGCTTGGTCACGCCGGCCACACGGCTGTTGTCGATGATCTCGAAACCCCACGTGCGGTTCTTGAAATAGTTCGCGACGAAGTTGAGGTGAGCGCCCGGTCCCTTGTCGACGGGATTGCCCGCGGCATCGACCGTTTCGTTCGGGCCTTCGCCGATTTCGTTCCAGTCTTCGCCACGCTCACGCGCATGGCGGGAGCGGCCGATCACGCCGAAGCGTGTGACCAGCGTGCCATCGGGCAGCGTGAACTGAATGCCTTCGAGAGGCGGCTTCTCCGCTGGTGGCGGTGCGAGTTGGTCGCCGTTGGCGGGGAAGGGCGTGACCGAGGCCGTCACTCGCGAGCCGAGCGTGTTATCGCTGCCGGGAGATTTGAACTCCACTTCGAACAACGAATAGCCGTATTGGGTCGCGCGCTTCACGCCGTTGATGCGCACATAGCGGACGTTGGAGGTCAGGTTCATGAACTCCTCCATACCGCCCTTGCCGCTCGCGACGTAACGCAGCTGGTACCACGTCTGGCCGTCGTCGGAGACCAGCACCGAATACTCCTTGCCGTATGCGTTTTCCCAGGTCAGCTTCATGGAGCCGAGCTGAGTCTTGGCGCCGAAGTCGAACTGAATCCACGACTCGTCCACCTGGGCGCTTTCCCAGCGTGAGGTCGCAACGCCGTCGATGGCCTTGGCCGCGGTGTTGCCACCCTGGTCCGAAGAGGAAGTCGCGGCGACCGGTTTCACCACTGCGCCCGGATTACTCACGTCGACGCCCGAAGGCAGTTGCATGGTGGGCGGCGGTGGCGGCATTGTCGGCGCGCTGCCGCTCGGCATGTCCGGAATCGTAGGCACGGGCGGCGCTTCGAGATCCGGCTCGGGCATGGGCTGCTGAGTCGGAGGTGGCTCGGTGGTCGGCGGCTGTTCAGTGGGCGGCTGGTTGGTAGGCGGTGGGTTCGTCGAGGTCGGTGGGGGCGAAGTGGGGTCCGATGACCCGCCACCCCCGCCACCGCAGGCAACCAAGAGCGTTGCCATCGCGATTCCGATGAGTGAGTTCCTATACACGAGATTTCCTTTCGATATGAGCTGTGCAGTACGACTGCCATTGCATCGTACGAGCAGGGCGCGCGTGTCTCGCGCGTCGCAGTCGTGCGACGTCACTCAGTGAAGACACCTTCACCGAGCACGCAAATACCGGTCGCTCGCGCTCGATTAACGTTGGATACAATGTCGAGGGTCGAGATCCCTCCGTGGTGGGATGGCTATCGCGCCTTCGCCGCCGCATGATTCGCGCTGAGCGTTCTGACTCCAGCCGTTGGAGATAGCGTTTTGCACATCGACCTGACCGGACAATCCGTTTTGGTGACGGGCGCGAGTCGCGGCATCGGCGCCGCCATCGCGCGCCAGCTTGCTGCGTCTGGCGCACGCGTTTGTATTCACTACGGGAGTCAGAAGGACGCCGCTGAAGCGCTCGCTGCGGAGATCGGCGGCGGCGCGTTCGCTGTCGGCGCCAACCTGGCGGAGCGAGACTCCTGCTCTGCGCTATGGGAGGAGGTGCAGCGTCGCTGCGGGACTGTGCACGCGTTGGTGAATAACGCCGGCGTCGCGTTGGAGTCGCCACTCGATCAGACCACTGAGCAGTGGCACGCGGCTTGGGAGACCACGATGGCGATCAATCTCACCGCCACGGGGCTGCTGTGTCGTTCCGCCATCGCGCATTTTCAGACGATCGGCGGCGGACGCATCATCAACATCGCATCACGCGCCGCCTTTCGCGGCGACACTCCAGACTATCTGGCCTACGCTGCCTCCAAAGCAGGCATGGTGGCCCTCACTCGCTCGATCGCGCGCGGCTTCGGTAAATCGGAAATCAAGGCGTTCGTGGTGGCGCCGGGCTTTACCCGAACCGATATGGCTCAGGCGTTCATCGATACGTACGGCGAGGAGTTCGCGTCGAGCGACATCGCGCTTCGCAAGTTGACCGAACCCGCGGACATCGCGCCCACCGTCGTCTTCCTGCTCAGCGGCCTGGCGGATCACGCCACCGGCACGTCGATCGACATCAACGCGGGGTCTTATGTGAGATGAGACCCCGCGCCGCGTGCAGTTACATGTTTCCGGAGCCGACTATTCGCCGGCAGTCGCGGCCTTCTCGATGAGCTGAGCGACCTCGCGCGGATGGGAAACCATCACGACATGTGAGGCGCCCTTCACGACGACGGTCTGCTTGGACTGAGCTCGCTCGGCCATGAACCCGAGCGCCTGCGGAGGAATGTTCTTGTCCTTGTCGCCGTAGACGAACCACGCGGGCGTCGTCTTCCAGGCCGGTTCGCCAGCCGGCTCGCTCAATGCGGCTTCGGTGATCGGGCGCTGCGTGGCGGCCATCAGCTGGGCGTCTTTCTTGGCGACATCGGCGGCGAACTGATCTGGAAATTTATCCTGCTGGATGTACAGATCCTTGCCGCCATCGGACAACGCGACCGGCGGCGCGAGCGTGGGGCCGAGCGTGCTGCCGGGGAACTTTCCAGACAGTGCCAACGCAGTCTCACCTACTTCAGGCGCGAACGCAGCGACATACACGAGCGATTTGACATTCTCGTGACCGTTGGCTGCCGCGCTGATGACGAGACCACCATACGAGTGACCGACGAGGACGATCGGCGCCTGGATGCTCTCGACGATGCTGGAGACGTACTGCGCGTCGCCTTGCACCGAACGGAGCGGATTCGCCGCGGCGACGACCGGATAGCCGTCGGACTCGAGAATCTTGATGACGCCGTTCCAGCTCGACGCGTCGGCGAAGGCGCCGTGCACGAGCACGATAGTCGGACGATCGGCGGCGTTGGCGATCGAGCCGACGAGGCAAGCGCTCAATGCGAGCGCGATAGCAGTTTTCTTCATGATGACTTCCTTGAGGGGAGGGAAGCGCGATCACACCAGGGGCTGGAACATCCGACGATTACACAATGGTATGAGTCGCGCTCTATACCTATGTGTAACTGACGGCACGGCGCGAATGGCTATACAAAGACCCTCCATCCGCGACGTGAGTCATGGCAGTGGAATACAGGAAACTCGGCAGGTCAGGCTTCAGCGTGCCGGCATTGAGCTTCGGCACCGCCACTTTTGGCGGCGCGCATGAAATGATGAAGACCTGGGGCACGACCGACGTGAGCCAGACGACCCGCCTCGTCGACATCTGCCTGGACGCAGGCTTGAACATGTTCGACTCGGCCAACGTGTACTCCGACGGCGTCGCCGAGGAGATTCTGGGTGCGGCGATTCGTGGCCGACGGCGTCAAGTGATCGTCTCCACCAAAGTCGGCATGCGCACGGGACCGGGCGCCAACGACGCCGGGGCTTCCCGGCACGCACTGCTGCAAGCAGTGGAGGGATCGCTGCGCCGGCTCGGCACTGACTACATCGACCTCTTGCAACTCCACGAGTTCGACGCCATCACGCCCATGGAAGAGACCTTGGGCACGCTCAACGATCTCGTGTGGGCAGGCAAGGTCCGCTACATCGGCGCGTCCAACTATTCGGGCTGGCACTTGATGAAATCGCTGGCCACTTCGGAGCGTCACGGGTGGGCTCGATACGTCGCGCATCAGGCGTTCTATTCGCTCGCCAATCGCGATTACGAACTGGAGTTGCTACCGCTCGGCCTGGATCAGGAGGTCGCCGCCATCGTTTGGAGTCCGCTTGCCTGGGGACGGTTGACGGGCAAGTTCCGGCGCGGTCAGGCTTCGACGCAGAGCTCGCGACTCGATGCGAAGGTCAATCGCGACTACGGCCCGCAGGTCGAGGACGAACACCTGTACACCATCATCGATGCCATCGACGAAGTCGCGGTCGAGACCGGCAAGACGGTCACGCAGATTGCATTGAACTGGCTGTTGCAGCGGCCGACGATCGCCAGCGTCATCATTGGCGCCCGCGATGAGGAGCAGCTGAAACAAAACCTCGGCGCGGTGGGTTGGAAGTTGACCGCCGAGCAGATGACGAAGCTGGATGCCGCGAGCGCGAGCAAGCGACAGCTTCCCTATCCCTACTGGCATCAGCGCGCGTTCGCCGGGCGCAATCCGACGCCGGTTTGATGCTAGTGGCGCGCGGACAGGGTCTGCAGAAGTCGATCCGCCGCGCGCAGATCTTCGGTGTCGAATCCTTCAGTGAAGGATTCGCGCACCGATCGCAGCAGGCCCGTGGCGTCGGCAACACGGTCGCGGTCCTTCCAGAGTCGCGCGAGATCCATGGCAGCTCTCAGCTCCCAGCCTCGCGCGCCTTGGTTGCGGCTGCATTCGAGCGCCTCTTGCAGATCTCTCTCGGCTTCGTCGGCGTGATCGGGGCCGATGCATCGGAGCGCGTTCGCTTTAGCTCTAAGAAGCTCTGGCAGCTGATACAGCTCACCATTGGCGCGGCACCGTTCGATGGTCGCGCTCACTCGCTCGATCGCCTCCTGATATCGGCCGAGCAGGATCAAGCCTTCGGCGCGCGCGATCTCGAATGTGCTCGTCAGCAAGTCATATCGGGCGGCGTGTAATCGAGTGAGGCTGTCCTCGATCAAGTCGAGTGCATTGTCGGGTTCCCCGCGCTGAATGCTCAGTTGCCCTCGGAAACCGTCCGAGGCAGCGATGTATGGGCCGAACGCATTTACTTCCGCGTAGTTCGAGAATGTTTCGAGACCTGCCTGCGCGTGCGGCAGATCGCCGCGCCACAGATGCACCGAATGCGACCAGATCAGCGCGATGCAATGGGTAATCGGATGATCGAGTCCCGACGCTTCCTGCACGGCCTGCTCAGCAACCCGTTTCGCCTGATCCGCGTAGCCTTGTAGCCAGAGCGTGCGCGCAAGGGCGATCGTCGACCGATTGCGGTGGTCGAAGCCGTAGCAAATGGTGCGCCCCCGGAGGGAAGGCAGACTCCGTCGCAAGGACAATTCGAGGTCGCGACGTGCGCGCGTCTGGTCGCCCGCGAGATGGTGCGATATTCCTGCAAGCGACGCGGCGATGGCGGTGGCTTCGGGTTCGCCGATCACATCGGCGACCCGGATCGCGGTTTCGGCCCAGGCGCGGGCGCTTTCGAAATCGCCAATACGCTCATGGAAGATATGCAGCCGTCCGAGCAGTCGCAGGCGGCTCCAGTGATCGTCGAGCGCGGTCGCGATTTCCAACGCTCGTCGTAAAGCGGCATCGACCGCTTCGGTGTTGCCACGCGTGAACATCATCGACAGGCCATGGGCCGTTTGAAGCTCGAGCTCGGTGACGGTGCCCACATGCCGCTCGTCGAGTTGACGGAGCGCACGCTCGCACCACGTTCGGCACTCGACCAGCAGCGAGAGTGCGTTGAAAGCGCGTGTGCTCACCGCAGCCAGCCGCACCGCGAGCAACGCATCTCCCTCGGGACCGAAGCTCCATTCCAGCGCGCTGCGAATGTTTCCTAACATGTGCGAGAACAGTGGCGCTTCCTGTTCGAGATTCATGTCGGCCAGATGAATCGCATCGAGCACTTCGGTGAAGAAGTCCGCATGTCGGCGCGCGACCGCCTGATGCTCATCGCTACCGCGGGCAAGCAACAGTTTCTTCGCGTAAGCGCGCGTCATCTCCAGCAATCGATAGGAGCTGCCGTCGCCCGAGCGGTCCGGGACGATGAGCGATTTCGCAGTGAGCTCGTCGAGGCAAGCGACCGCGGTTTCGGTCGTCACGAGATCGTCGCTCACTACGTGCAGGGCTGCATCGAATGTGAAGGGGCCCAGGAACACCGAGAGTCTTTCGAAGGTGCGCCGCTGCGATTCGGAGAGCAGGTCGTAGCTCCAGTCGAGCGTGGCTTGCAGCGTTTGCTGACGGGGCACCGCCGTGCGTCGTCCCGTCCAGCCGAGACTGAACCATTCACCCAGCAGCTTCGATGTCGCGCGCAATCCGTGAGTCGCGACTCTGCCCGCCGTGAGCTCGATCGGCAGCGCCATGCCGTCGAGGCGACGACACATATCCGCAATCATTCGCGCGGCTTCCGAGTCGACCGTGAGAGCGCTGTTGCCGGCAGACGCGCGTTCGATGAACAACTCCACGGCGGGATACGAGAGCAACTCGTCGAGCGACATCCCCGTCGCATCGCCCGGATAGTCGAGAGGATTCAGCCAATGCACGTGCTCGCCGCGAACGCGCAGCGTTTCGCGACTGGTCGCGAGAATGCTCGTCTTGGGAGCCGCATCCTTGATCTGCTCGACGATGTTCGCCACCGCTTCGATCAAGTGCTCGCAATTGTCCAGCACGAGCAGCAACTGTCGCGAGCGGATGTGGTTGAGGATCACCGTCAGCGGATCCGCGCCCTGCACCGGAATGCCGAGCACGCCCGCGATCGCCGAGGGAATGAGCGCTGGATCCTGCAGTGTGGCCAGATCAACGAAGCTGGTGCCGTCCGCGAAGTGCGACGACGATGCATGCGCGATCTCGACCGCGAGCGTGGTCTTGCCAACTCCAGCAGGGCCCACGATTGTGAACAACTGCGTCCCGGTGATCCGGTCGCTGAGCGTTTCGATCTCGTGCTTGCGGCCGATGACGCGCGCCGGGCGCACCGGTAGACTGCCGACCGTCGTGGGAGCAGCGCTCCTTCTTGGTGTGTGCGACGGCGACACTTTGACAACAGGCGCGACGAATGCGTAACCGACGCCGGTCTGGGTGGCGATGTAGCGCGCGCCGTCTTCGCCGTCGCCGAGAATTTTGCGCAGGCTCGCCATGTGAAAGCGCAGGCTGCCTTCTTCGACGACCACGCCGGGCCAGACTCGTTTCAGCAATTCATGTTTGAGGACCACTCGACCGGGCTGTTCCACCAGCACCATCAGCAGCTCGAGCGAACGTCCGCCGATCTCCACGGCGACACCGTCTTTTTTTAACAAGCGCTCGCCCGGGATGAGGCTGAAGGGTCCGAATGTGATCTGCATGAGACCAAAATGGTATCGCACCTTGGACGGCGACGCTCGCCGGGCCTTCTGGACCTCGTTCTCGGGCTTCAGCCTGGATGCGATGGACATCCAGCTGTATTCGTTCGTGTTGCCGGCGCTGCTCGCGGTCTGGGGCCTGAGTCATGCGGAAGCGGGATGGCTGGCCACCGTTGCTTTGACATCGTCGGCGGCCGGCGGCTGGATCGCGGGCTTGCTCGCCGACCGGTTCGGTCGCGTGCGCCTGCTGAAGATCACCGTGTTATGGTTCGCGATCGCCACCTGTCTGTGCGCGCTCGCGGATAATTTCGAGCAGTTATTGATCGCGCGCGCCTTGCAGGGACTCGGCTTCGGCGGCGAGCTGGCGGTGGGCGTCGTGTTCGTCGGTGAGGTGGCCCGGCCGGACATCCGGGGCCGCATGGTGGGAATGGTCCAAAGCGGCTGGGCCGTCGGCTGGGGATTGGCGGCCGCGATCGCGGCGGTGGCGTTGTCGGTGTTGCCGCCGGAATTGGGATGGCGAGCGACTTTCATCTTCGGAGTTCTGCCGGCGTTCGCCGTGTATCTGTTCCGTAGACGGCTCAAGGAGTCGGAGGTATTTCGCAGCTCGACGCGTCGCTCGTCATGGCGCGCTATCTTCTCCGGCCCGATCGTGGGTGCGACCCTTCGAGGCAGCATCCTGGCGTCGGGCATGCACGGCGGCTACTGGGCGATTGCGACGTGGTGGCCGGCCATGCTTCGCGCCGAACGAGGGTTGTCGCTCACTGGCAGCAGTCCGTATCTGGCGGCGTTGATCCTGGGCTCGTTCTTCGGTTACGTCGGCGGTTCGTGGCTCAGCGACCAGGCGGGCCGTCGAGTGACGCTGATGGGTTTCGCCGTGAGCGGCATCGTGCTCGCGCTGACATACGCCGAGTTTCCACTGACGGGGATGTCGCTGTTGCTGTTCAGCGCCCCGCTCGGCTTCGTCGCGACCGGCATGTTCTCTGTCGTCGGTCCGATTCTTACTGAACTGTTCCCCACGGAGCTGCGCGGCTCCGGGCTCGGCTTCTGCTACAACCTGGGTCGAGGCGTCGCGGGTGTGACGCCCGTGCTGGTCGGCGGAAATATCGAGCGCCTTGGCGTCGGCCCGGCCATTGGCCTGTATGTCGCGTGCGCCTATGGCTTCGTGTTAGCCGCCGCAGTCGTGCTGCCGGAGACGCGGGGGCGAACACTGCTGGAAGTTTGACGCCTCACAACGTTTAACAACAGCTAACGGGCTTTGCGAGGCCGCCTGCGAGAGGATGCAATCGTCACCTTTTGCAGAGATCGGACCATGCAGCCGCTCGATAAAGTTCTATACACTGCTCGGACCCACACCCAGGGAGGGCGCGACGGTTCGGCGCGCAGCTCCGATGGTCGTCTCGATGTCCGCCTGACTCAGCCCGGCAGCACGGGCGATGGCACGAATCCGGAGCAACTGTTTGCCGCGGGCTGGTCTGCGTGCTTCATGGGCGCGATCAAGATTGCCGCGAGCAAGATGAAAATTTCGCTGCCTACCTCGCCGGCGGTCGATGCCGAAGTCGATCTCGGCATGCGCGGCGATGCGTATGAGCTCGCTGCACGCCTCACCGTGTCGCTGCCTGGCGTCGATCGCGAAGTCGCGCAGCGACTGCTGGCGGCGGCTCACGAGACTTGCCCGTATGCGCGGGCGACTCGCAACAACATCGCGGTCAGCATCGAGCTCGCTTGAGGCGGCCATCGTATGTCAGCGAACGCGAAAACGTTACCTTCGCCGCAGCTGGCCGCCGGGCCTGCGTGCCTCATCCTCGATCTGCCGCGCTCCGACGTCGATGAGCTGGAGCTGCAGTCGCTGCTCGCCGATCGCCGCGGCGTTCCTGTCATCTTCATCGCCGACAATCCGAGCGCGCGAACCATCGTTCGCGCGATGAAGGCAGGAGCGGTCGAAGTGCTGACCAAGCCCGTCGACGAAGCGCTGCTGCTCGATGCGGTTCGGCAGGCGCTGCAACTCAGCACCACACAGCGCGAGCGGGAGTCAGAGCGGCTGCTGCTGCAGGAAAAGTATGAGCGACTCAGCCCTCGCGAGCGCGAAGTCATGACGTACGTCGTACGCGGGCATATGAATAAGAACATCGCCGTCGAACTCGGCATTTCCGAGATCACGGTGAAGGTTCATCGCGGGCAGGTGATGCGGAAGATGCAGGCGGAGTCCCTGGCTGATCTGGTGAACATGGCGAGGGCGTTACGCATCGACGCGCCCGCCGATTCTAACGAAACGTTCGCGGTGCCGGCTGCGATCGACACTCAGTGCGCATGATAAAGAGGAGCGCATTTCATGTCTGACCCACTGAACCGCAATCGCCGCGATCTGCTCGGCGCGGCCACGCTTTCGTTGCTCGCGTCGCAACTGCCTTTGACGGCTCGGGCCAACACTGGTGGCTCGGGCAACTCTCCCACACAGAAGGGTGGTCCCTTGAAATCGTTTACCTCGGTGAAACAGATCGACGCCGGCGTCTTAAATATCGGTTACGTCGACGCGGGCGATCCGCGCGGCAAGCCGGTCGTCCTGTTGCATGGCTGGCCCTATGACATTCACACGTACTTCGATGTCGTGCCGCTGCTCACTGCTGCAGGCTATCGAGTCATCGTTCCACACCTGCGCGGGTATGGCACGACACGATTCCTCTCGCAGAATGCGTTCCGCAATGGCCAGCAAGCGGCGCTCGCGCTCGATGTCATCGCGCTGATGGATGCGCTGAAGATCAAACAGGCCGTTATCGGCGGCTGCGATTGGGGCGCGCGCAGCGCCGACATCGTCGCGGCGCTCTGGCCCGAGCGCTGCAAGGCGCTCGTCGCGGTGAGCGGCTATCTCATCGGCAGCCAGGCGTTGAATCGCAATCCGTTGCCGCCGCAAGCCGAGTTGCAATGGTGGTACCAATACTATTTCACGACCGAGCGCGGCGAAGCTGGCTACCGGAAGTACACGCGTGAGTTTGCTCGTTTGATCTGGACGTCTGCTTCGCCTCAGTGGAAGTTCGACGACGAGACCTTTGCGCGATCCGCGGCTGCCTTCGATAATCCCGATCACGTGGCGATCGCCATCCACAACTATCGCTGGCGTTTGAGCCTGGGCGAGGGCGAATCCCAGTACGACCAGTACGAGCAGAAGCTGTCGGCGTTCCCGACCATCGGCGTGCCGACGATCACGATGGAAGGCGACGCCAACGGCGCTCCGCATGCGGATCCGGCGGCTTACGCCAAGAAGTTCTCGGGGAAGTACGAACACCGCAACATCACCGGCGGCGTCGGCCACAACCTGCCGCAGGAAGCGCCGCAGGCGTTCGCTAAAGCGATCATCGACGCGGATAAGATGTAAGTAGATGCAGCGTTCTTCGCGTAGTACCCTCGTTCCACGCAATCTCAGTCGGGATGTAGTCACGTAGCATGAAGGTCTCTGACCACGAGCCCCACACCTGGTTTCTCCTGGAGGAGTCAGGCCGGTATTACATCGACGCCCGTGTCACGCGCTCGGCGGCTGAATGGAGCATTCTTGTGGAATTGACTCCGCAGGAATATCGCGAGTACCACGCAATCGGTCGGCTGTATCTTTCCTATCTCGCAGCGCGCATCCACAACTTCGCCGATGAATACTCGGCCCGTGACCTGACCAAGGCGCTCGGCGAAAAAGCGATGCGCGCTATTCAGGAGTGGCGAACATCCGGCGGCGGAAGGCCGCATTGATTCGATCGAGAACTTACGCCCGAATTTAACAGTTGACGTTTCCACGGAAATGCCGAGTGTTAAATTGCGACGGGAGGCGGACATCTCGGGACACTCGTTCGGTCACCACGGGAACGGGGCGTCGTCCTGGTAAACCGAGAACGATTCGTTTCGATGAGTCTTATGTGTTGGCGTGAGCACTGTCTTCGGCAGGGTCTAGGGCGGCGTCGAGTGTGGGCGCTGTCAGCAAACGTTTTGCGATCTCTTCCAACTCGGTGCTGGACGCGGCAGCGATTCGTGAGCGAGTGGCTTCATCGAGTGGACCGAAACGCAGGGTGAGTTGCTTGCCAACTATATCCGCGATGCCTTCAGCTTTCCCTTCAGCCTTGCCCTGGCCGTAGTACTTCCTGGCAAAGTCACTCTGATATTCGTAATTCGCTGGCATCATATCGCGTAACGCCCGGCGGGCGGCCTCGCTGAGGTGATGATGAATGAGATCAAAATACAGCCGCGCATGCTCGGTG